>JAHLYQ010000044.1 GCA_025127975.1 Synechococcus sp. CS-1331
CCCACTTGACCTGGCTGCTGCTACTGCCACCCCAGTGGCACTGACAGCACCGGCTATTGGTTGAGGCTTAACAGCCCGGCAAAGGCCAACCCCCAAACGGAATCCCCCCGGCCCCCTCGCAAGAGGGGGCTTTTTGTTGGCTCGGCAACAGCCAATCAGTCGCGGCTTGAGGGTCCCTATTCCTAGGGTTTGGAGGAATCCTTTCAGCTTGATTCGTCTCCCCTTGTCATGTGGCAGCGTCCTTGAAGTCGTCTGAATTCCTCCTCTCCCAATCGCAGCTCCATCGTTCCTCGACGCCCACTACCTATCCCAGCAAGGCGCAATTGCTGGCCTGCCTTCCCGCCTCCCTGCTGACCATTGACCCCGTTAAGGCCTGGGGGAGTCTGGCCATGTCTCTAGGCCTGACCCTGCTGGCCTACGGCGTGGGCACCCAGATACCCCTCCGGCTAAGCGCCGCGCCCCTCTGGCTGCTTTATGCCGTGGTGACAGGCACTGTGGCGGGCGGTTGCTGGGTGATTGCCCATGAGTGCGGGCACCGCGCCTTTCACCCCAACCCCCGGGTGGAGACGGCGGTGGGCTTTGTGCTCCACAGCCTGCTGCTGGTGCCCTACTTCAGCTGGCAGCGCAGCCATGCGGTGCACCACGCCCATTGCAATCACCTCGAAGCGGGTGAAACCCATGTACCTCCCCGTTCCAATTCGCCCGAGGGCAGGCTGCTGAAAGGGGTGCTCAGTCGGATTGGGCCGGAACTGTACGGCGTCTACGCCCTGATCTTCCACCTGCTGGTGGGGTGGCCGCTCTATCTACTTTTTGGAGTTACAGGGGGTGCAGATTATGGAGCTCCCACCTCCCATTTCTGGAATCCATTGCCCTTTAACAAGGGCAAAAAGCAGCTGTTTCCGGATTCCGTTCGGAAACTGATGCTGCTATCAAATCTTGGCCTGCTGGCTATGCTTTTGGTGTTGGCGCTGGTTTCGTTTCACTATTCTTTTCTACGGGTTTTGTGCGTCTATGGGCTCCCGTATCTGGTGGTCAATGCCTGGCTGGTTGCCTATACTTGGCTGCAGCACAGTGATACCGATATTCCCCATTTTTCTTCGGGCGACTGGACCTGGGCGAAGGGTGCTCTTCAGACTGTGGATCGTCCCTACGGGCCCCTGTTGAACTTTCTGCATCATGGGATTGGTTCAACCCATGTGTGCCACCACGTCAACTCCCGAATTCCCCACTACAACGCCTGGCAGGCAGCCGCCCTGTTGAAGCAGCAGTTTCCGGCACTCGTGCGCCATGACCCCACGCCAATTCATGCCGCGATCTGGCGGGTGGCAAGTCGCTGTGTGATCGTGTCCCAGGCCCCTTCAGGCGACGGATACTTTTACGAGCCCCAAATCAGCTCTTTGACTGATGATTGAGATCCAAAAGCCGGTGATCGGATTTGAACCGACGACCTACTGATTACGAATCAGTTGCTCTACCCCTGAGCTACACCGGCGCCCCAATGAAATTAGCATTGACCGGCTTGCCTTACTGCCTTGCCCCGTTGCCTACCTGAAGATGGGACCAAATTCTGACCCGATTGATCCTGCCTTGCGTGCCCGGCTCCTCCAGGAAGTCCGCACTCCCTGGCGAGGCCTGCGCAGGGGGCTGTGGCTGGCCCTGGCGGCCTCGGGGGCGGTTGGGTTGGCAACGATGGCCATGCGAGCGGCGAGCGGCGCCGAGGTGGCCTCAGCCGATCTCCTGATCCAGATCGGTGCCCTCGGCTTGTTCGGCAGCCTCCTCTGGCTGGATCGCAACCGAGCCGGCAGCTGAGCCGCCAGCTGAGGCGCCAGCTGCCACCTGGAGTGGCTCAAGCAGCAGCAGGGGCAGCCCCAGGCAGAGCCGCTGGGAGTCCAACTCCCCACGGGTCATAGGCGGGTAGCTAGCCAGTGGGCCCGGCTTGCGGCTCAGCAGCGCGATCGCCTGGACAAGCTCCTGCAACTGCCACAGGACCAGGGCCAGCAGCGGGCAGGCCAGCAGCAGAGCAACAAAGCGTGGGCTGGCCGTCAGTGGTGAGAGGGGCGCGGCCAGGGCGGCGTGCTGATCAAGCCACCAGAAGAGAGGCAGTAGGGCAGCGGCCGCCAGCAGCATGGCCAGCCTGGCCGGCAGGGGGCTTTGCAGGGCCGCGAGCTGGAGCTGGGCTTCGCTGCGACCCCGCACCGGCACCTGCACCAGCAGCAGGGAGCAGACGTCGGCAGGCCGCTGCCAGAGCAGGATCGCCGGCCCCAGCACGCCGATGGCCCAGGCCAGCAGCCGCTCTAGACCTGGCAAGGGGCCCGGATCGGCACCGGCCAGAAGCAGCAGCAGCCCCAGCAGCTCCAGCGGAATGGCCCCGAGGGCCACGAGCTGGAGCCAGAGCAGGGGCTCGCTGCGGGCGTTCACCGCGCTCAGGTGCTGAGGGTGCGGCGCTGGGTGACCAGCTTGTAGGCCTCCACCCGATCGCCTTCCTGCCAGCCCGTGTAGCGATCGGTGCCGATGCCGCACTCGAAGCCGGTGGCCACTTCCTTGACGTCGTCCTTGTTGCGACGCAGGGAGTCGAGGTCGCCCTCGAACACCTTCTCCTTGCCGCGCCAAACCCGCACCTTGCAGTTGCGTTGCAACTTGCCGCTGGTGACGTAACAACCCGCCACCGCACTGCGGCCGATGCTGAACACGGCCCGCACCTCGGCTTCGCCGAGGGACTCCTCCACCAGCTCCGGCTCCAGCAGGCCTTCCATGGCCATCTGGATGTCTTCCAGCAGCTTGTAGATCACGTCGTAGTCGCGCACATCGACGCCGGTGGCATCGGCGGCCCGCTTGGCGCCTGGCGCCATCGAGGTATTGAAGCCCACGATCACCGCACCGGAGGCGGCCGCCAGGTCGACGTCGGTTTCGGTGATCTCGCCCGGAGCCGAGAGCAGCACCCGCACCTGCACTTCGCCCTGGGGCAGTCGTTCGAGGGAGCCAAGGATGGCTTCCACCGAACCCTGTACGTCGGCCTTGAGGATCAGGTTGAGCTCCTTGAGCTCGCCCTCGCTTGCCTGGCCCGACATTGAGGCCAGGGAGACCCGGCGGGAAGCCATCTGCTGGGCCAGTCGGGTGGCGCGGGCTTCGCTGGCCCGGTCGCCCACCACCGAGCGGGCGGTCTTCTCGTCGGGATAGACCTCAAACTCGTCGCCGGCGGTGGGCACTTCGCTGAAGCCCAGGGCCTCAACTGCATAGGAGGGGCCGGCCTCCTTGACCCGTTTGCCGCTGTCGTCAACCATGGCCCGCACCTTGCCGAGTACGGGCCCCGCCGCCAGCACATCCCCGGCCCGCAGGGTGCCGTTCTGCACCAGCAGGGTGGCCACCGGACCCTTGGCCTTGTCCAGGTGGGCCTCGATCACGGTGCCGCGGGCCATGCGATCCGGGTTGGCCTTGAGGTCTTCCACCTCCGTCACCAGCAGGATCATCTCCAGCAACTTGTCGACGTTCTCGCCCTTGAGGGCGCTCACAGGCACCATCACGGTGTTGCCGCCCCAGTCTTCAGCCACCAGCTCGAGTCCCGAGAGCTCCTGCTTCACCCGATCGGGGGAGGCCCCCTCCTTGTCGATCTTGTTGATCGCCACCACGATCGGCACCTTGGCCGCGCGGGCGTGGCTGATCGCCTCCAGGGTTTGGGGCCGGACGCCGTCATCGGCGGCCACCACCAACACCGCCACGTCGGTCACCTTGGTGCCGCGGGCCCGCATGGCGGTGAAGGCCTCGTGGCCAGGTGTATCCAGGAAGGTGATCCTGCGCTGTTCGCCGGCGTGGGGAATCTGCACTTGGTAAGCACCGATGTGCTGGGTGATGCCCCCGGCTTCGCCAGCGGCCACGCGGGTTTTGCGAATGGCATCAAGCAAGCTTGTTTTGCCATGGTCCACATGGCCCATCACCGTCACCACGGGAGGGCGACGGATCAGGTGGGCCAGGTCGCTCTCCTCGATCATCTCCACCGTCTTGGCGGCGGCCTCTTCGACGTCGTCTTCGAGCACCGGCACGCCGAATTCCTCGGCCACTGCCTCAATGGTGGAGAGATCCAGGCTCTGGGTGACCGTGGCGATGATCCCCTTGAAGAACAGGCTCTTGATGATCTCGGAGCTCTCCACCCCGAGTTTCTCGGCCAGCTCCTGGACCGTCAGGTTGCCCTCGGGCACGATCAGCATCTCCGGCCGCACTGCCTTGGCCTCACGGGAGGTCCGCAGTTCCATGGCGCGGCGCCGCTGGCGCTGGCGGGTGGTCTCCTTCTTGCGCTTGCGCATCGCCGCCATCGGTTTGGCGGCGGGGGCAGCGGCAGTGCGGGGCTTTGCGGGGCGCGCCAGGCTGGCCTGCAGGATGAAGGCTTCCTGTTCGCCGGCGTAACCGCCGGTTTCGGCGGTGAGCGCATCATCGTTTTCGCCGATGATGTGCACTTTGGTGCGCTGCTTCTGCGGCGTGCGGCTGCGCAGGGCTTCCAGCTTGGCGCTGTCGTCCCAGTCGGGGCGGCGGGGTTTGCCGGCGGCGCCTGGAGCCGTGGGGGGGCGGAAACCAGGCCGCCTCGGAGCTGCTGGAGCGGCTGGGCTGGCGTTGGGACGCACCAGATTGGTACTGCCGGGGCTAGGGGCTGCGCCAGCTTCACTGCGATCTCCCGGCCGTCGCGGCGGCGGCGCGGTGGGCCGGCCGGAGGGCTTCTGGAGCTGCATCAGCTCGCCCGGCGCCATCGGTTTGCGCATGCCGGCTGGCATGCCGGGTCTACCCGGAGCGGCTGGGCGATCGGGTGCTGCGGGCCCGGTGCTGTCGCGACTGTCGCGCCGGATCGGCTTGCCGACGAGCTCCAGGGGAGTCGGGCCGGGGCGTCCCGCCATGCCGGCCTGACCAGGCCGGGTGGGTGCGGGAACTCCCGACCGCTGCGGTGCAGGTGGCCGCTGGCTCAGGGGAGCCCGGCCAGCCGGCGGTGCGGGCCGGCTGCTGGTGGTGCCGCCGCCGGGGCGCACCGGTAATTCCGGTTTGCGACTGCTGAGGACTGGTGTGGTTTGGGCCGGTCTGGCCGGGGCTGGGGCCGGGGCCGGGCTGCTGGGTCGGGCCGGCTTGGAGGCAATCACCACCGGCTTGATCGGCGCGATCGAGGGTTTGCTGGCTGGGCCAGGGGGCTTGGTGACCAGGGCCGGTTTGCTGACCAGGGCAGGAGGCTTGCTGGCCGGGGCCGGCTTGCTGACCAGGGCAGGGGGTTTGCTGACCAGAGCAGGAGGCTTGGTGGCCGGGGCCGGCTTGCTGACCAGAGCAGGAGGCTTGGTGACGGGCTGCTTGGTGACGGGCGGTCCCACCAAGGGGCGGGCCGGGGGCGGCAGGGCGGGTTTGGCTGCCATGGGGGCGGCACCAGCACTCTCGGCCTTCTTGACCGAGAGGATTGCTTTGGGAGCGGCTGCAGCCGGAGCTGGAGCGGGTTTCGAGGGGCTGCCGTTGCTGCCGGTCTTGATCAGGGAGCGGATGCGGGAAGCTTCGTCGTCGCTGATCGAGCTGCTGTGGCTCTTGGCCGCAACCCCCAGCTTCTCGGCGGCGTCGAGCACGTCCTTGTTCTCCAGGCCGAGATCCCGGGAAAGCTCATAAATTCTTACTTTGCCGCTGCTGGTCATTCAGGTCTCCATGGGACGGGGCCCAAGGGCCGCCAAGCGGGGCCGAGGGGCACACCAGGCCGCAGGTACGCTCCGGCCAATTGTCATCTTGCCTTAAAGGCGAGATCAGCGCCGGGTGTCAGGCGCCTTTCGAGGCTTGCAACGATGGAATCCGCAACCTGGCAGCGCAGGGCCCGTTGCAGACGCTTGCGCCGTTTCGCCTCTTCGAGGCACTCCTGATTGGGGCAGAGATAGGCCGAACGGCCCATGCCCTGATCCAAGCAGATACCCCCCTCAGCCAGCCGGATCACCCGCCAGAGCTGCTCCCTATCCAGCAACTTGCGGCAGGCGACGCAGCGCCGCAACACCGGACTGCTAGTCACCGGGTTCCGCCCTCGTCAGGGTCGGCAACGGCCTCCTCGGTGAAGTCCTCCTCTTCTTCGGGCAGGGGGTAGAGCTCCCGCAGGCGGGCATCTTCCTCGGCCCTGGCGGCCTGCTCCACTTCCAGCCGGGCTTCGGCTTCAGCCTGAAGGGCCTCCTCCTCCTGGCGCTGGGCGATCAGTTCGGAGACCACCGCGTCTTCAGCGGCCTGGTCGTACTCGCTGGCGTTCTTGATGTCGAGCTTCCAGCCGGTGAGTCGGGCGGCCAGGCGCACGTTCTGGCCCTCGCGGCCGATCGCCAGGCTGAGCTGGTCATGGGGCACCAGCACGTGGGCGTGCTGCCCCTCCGGGTCGACCAGGCGCACCATCTCGACCCTGGCCGGGCTGAGGGAGTTGGCGATGTACTGGCCAGGATCGGGCGACCAGCGAATCACGTCGATCTTTTCTCCGCGCAACTCGTTGACCACCTGCTGGATGCGGGAGCCCCGGGCACCGATGCAGGCGCCCACCGGATCCACCTCCCGTTCCACCGAATCGACGGCCACCTTGGTGCGGGGTCCGACCGAGCGGGAGGGCGGATTGGCTTCTCGGGCTACGGCCACGATTCGCACCGAGCCCTCCTGGATCTCGGGCACCTCGTTCTCGAACAAATACACCACCAGGCCGGCGTTGGAGCGGCTGACAAACAGCTGGGGGCCGCGCCGTGAAACCTCACTCACCTCCTTGAGGAAAACCTTGAAGGTGGCGTTGGCCCGGTAGTTGTCGTTTGGTAGCTGGTCGCGGCGGGGCAGCTCGGCCTCCACCTCGGGCCGGCCCAGGCCACTGCTGACAGCCATGATCACGCTCTGTCGCTCGAAGCGAATCACCCGGGCCGTGAGCACCGGGTCTTCTAGGTCGGCGAATTCTTCTTGAATCATGCGCCGCTGTTGGTCGCGCAGCTTCTGGGCCAGCACCTGCTTGGTGGTGGCGGCGGCCATGCGCCCGAAGTCGTCCTTTTCCGGGGTGACATCGAGCACCACCGTGTCGCCGATCTGGGCGTCATCGGTGACCTGTTGCACCTCAGCTAGGGAAATCTGGTGGTCTTCGCTCTCCACCTCCTCCACGATGATCTTGGAGGCCAGCACCCGATAGCCCTCTTCCTCGAGGTCCAGGCCCACATCAAAGTTGGAGAAGTAGTCCTCCTCGAAGGGGTCTTCGCTGATCCCCAGGTAAAGGGTGCGGCGATAGCGCTCGTAGCCCTTGAGCAGGGCTTCCCGCAGGGCGGCCTCCACCACGGGGGGCGGCAGCTTCTTCTCTTCGCTGATGTCCTCGATCAGGTTGTTCAGACCGGGGAGCAGAACCAGGGCCATGGATCAGGGGTGAGAAATGGGCAGGGAGCGTTCAGGTGGGCTGGGCTGGGGTGACCAGGGAAACCCTGATCACCGCGTCCCTTGGGATGAGCTGGGTGCGGCCGCGGACGTTGAGGTGCAGATCCTTTGCGTCGCGCTCCAGCAGGAGCCCTTCGCGCCGCACCTCCAGGCCCTGGTCGTCCCGACAGATCACCTCAATCGGAAATCCGCGGAAACTGCGGAAGTCGCGGTCGTCGTGAAGATTGTCGCTGACGCCAGGGCTGCTGACCTCCAGAACATAGGCATCGCCTAGCCATTCGGCCGCTTCGATCGCCTCCCCAAGCGGTGCACTCAGGGAGGCGCACTCATCGAGGCTGATGTCACTGCCATCGGCCCGCTGCACAAGCACCTGCACCGTCATGGGAATCCGGTGGGTGAACAGGTGAACGCCCTTCAGCTCGAAACCTGCAGCAGCCGTGGCCAGTTGGGCCAGGCGCTCGAGTTCGGGCAGCAGGGGATGGGGCAACGGTGCAGGGAAGCTGGGGGCGGGGGCCCGCCGGCTTTTGCAGTTTTGTAACTGCCCTCAGGCAGCCCGTATTCAGCCTGAAACTGAACCGGAGCCTTTGGGATTGCCCGCCGGGCAAGCAATCACCCTAGGGGATTGCCCGTTCCAGGCCCCATGCCGCCGACGGGAGGGATCTCGATCACCGGGGCCTCGGCGAAGTAGTCGCTGGGCTGGACGGTGCCCAGCTGGCTGGTGTCCTGGTTCAGGCACTGGCACTTCTGCTCGTCGGTGCGCAGGTACTGGCATACCCGGGCCCAGAGCTTGGCGCGGCTGCCCGGCCCTCCCTGGCTGAAGTGCACCAGGTCCTTGCCGCCGGCCATGCCCTGAATCTCAACTTGACAGAGGCTGCAGCGCTGGCGCTTGCCTGGGGGAATTGCTGACATGGCCGCCGCTGCGAACAGGGGCCAACTTAGGCCGATGCGCATCATTCAGCTCAGCGATCCCCACCTTTTGGCCGCCGCCCATGGTTTGTGGCGGGGTCGCCAGCCCTGGGCCTGCTTTGAGCGGGCCCTTGAGCAGGCCTGGATCCAGGCCCCTGCCGCCGATCTGCTGCTGCTCAGCGGCGACCTTTGCCAGGACGAGAGTTGGGCGGGTTACGCCCGGCTGCGCGACCGTCTGGCCGCCTGGCCCACGCCCGTTGCCCTGCTGGCCGGCAACCACGACGCTCCCCACCTGCTGCGAGCCGCCCTGGGCCGCCATGCCGTTGTGGCCCCTGCGGTGCTGGAGCTCGCCGGGGTGCGCCTGCTCTTGCTCAACAGCCACCGCACGGGTTGCGTCGAAGGCTGGCTGGGTCCCCGGCAGCTGGCCTGGCTGGCTGGGGAGTTGGGCCGTTCCAACCACCTGCCCCTGGTTGTGGCGGTGCACCATCCGCCGGTGGCGATCGGGGATCCGATCTTTGACCGCATCGGCCTGGGTGACGGCGGGGCGCTGCTGCAGCTGCTGGTAGGCCAGCCCCAGCTCAAGGCGGTGGTGTTTGGCCATATCCACCAGCATTGGCTCGGCGCCCTGCCCGGCCGGCCAGCAGTGCCCCTGCTTGGCTGCCCGTCCACCCTCTGTGCCTACGGGCCGGTGCAGCCCTGCCCCCTGGGCCGTCCCCAGGATCCCGGCGGGCGCTGGCTGGAGCTCGATGCCCAGGGCAGCCTCAGCCACACCCTCCTGAGGTGGCAGGCCGTTGCTTCCCCGGGCTCCCTAGCCTGTACTTCAATTTGACCCGGTCCATGACGGCCTTGGCGATGAAGCGGCTGTTGCTTGTACTGGTGCCCCTGCTGTGGCTGGCCCTGGGCCCCTGGAGCCCCACCGCCCTGGCGCTGGACCTGGCCCAGGACGGGGCGCTGAGTGCCCTCCCCAGCGGCACCCCCCACAGCTTCGTGGCCGAGGCGGCCCGGGCCGTGGCACCGGCCGTGGTGCGGATCGACACCGAACGGGAGGTGGCTCGCCAACCCTTTGATCCGGCCCTGCTGGATCCCTTTCTGCGCGACCTGTTCGGTGACCCCTCCGGCAGCATGCGCGAGCGGGGCCAGGGCTCCGGTGTGGTGATCGATGCGGCCAAAGGGCTGGTGCTCACCAATGCCCATGTGGTCGACCAGGTCGACAGTGTCGAGGTAACCCTCGCTGACGGCCGCCAGGTGGATGGAGCCGTGGTGGGGGCCGATTCGGTGACCGATCTGGCCGTGGTGAAAATCCCCGCTTCCCGCGATCTGCGGGCAGCTCCCCTAGGCGACTCGGAGGCCTTGGAGGTGGGCGACTGGGCGATTGCGATGGGCAGTCCCTATGGCCTGGAGCGCACCGTGACCCTGGGCATCGTCAGCAGCCTGCACCGCAACATCAACAGCCTCGGCTTCTCCGACAAGCGTCTCGATCTGATTCAGACGGATGCCGCCATCAACCCCGGCAATTCCGGTGGCCCCCTGATCAATGCCGGCGGCGAGGTGATCGGCATCAACACCCTGGTGCGTTCGGGACCGGGGGCGGGCCTGGGCTTTGCGATCCCCATCAACCTGGCCCGGGGAGTGGCGGGCCAGCTCAGCGAGGGCGGCCAGGTGGTGCATCCCTATCTCGGTCTGCAACTGGTGGCGCTCACGGCCCGCAGGGCCCGGGATAACAATCGGGACCCCGAGGCCCTGCTGCAGTTGCCGGAGCGCGATGGGGCCCTGGTGCAGCGGGTGCTGCCCGACAGTCCGGCCGAGACCGCGGGCCTGCGGCGGGGCGATCTGGTGGTGAAGCTGGACGACCAGCCCGTGCCCGATCCGGCCAGCCTGCTCAAGCGGGTTGAGGGCAGCACGGTGGGCCAGCTGCTGCCGCTCACGGTGATTCGGGGGCAGCGGGAGCTCAACCTCAGCATCAAACCGGCGGCCTTGCCCAAGGCCAGCTGAGGACTGCTACGGTCGCGGCCCGTTTGGGCGTGATCGATGTCGGACCTGCAAGATCAGATGAAGCAGGCGGTGGCGGCGGCAGCCACCGAGCAGATCCGCAGCGGCATGGTGGTGGGGCTGGGCTCCGGCTCCACCGCGGCCCTAATGATTCAGGCCCTGGGGGCCAAGCTCAAGTGCGGTGAGCTCAGCGACATCGTGGGTGTGCCCACCTCCTTCCAGGGCGAGGTGCTCGCCGCCGAGCTCGGTATTCCCCTGCAGAGCCTCAACGCGGTGGATCGGATCGATCTGGCCATTGACGGTGCCGATGAGGTGGATCCGGCCTTCCAGCTGATCAAGGGTGGCGGAGCCTGCCATGTGCAGGAAAAGCTGGTGGCGGTTCGCGCCAAGCGCTTTGTGGTGGTGGTGGATTCCACCAAGCTGGTGGACACCCTCAACCTCGGCTTCCTACTGCCGGTGGAGGTGCTCCCGGGTGCCTGGCGTCAGGTGCAGGGCCAGCTCAAGGCAATGGGCGGCGAGGCCCAGCTTCGGATGGCCGTGAAGAAGGCCGGTCCGGTGGTGACAGACCAAGGGAATCTGGTTTTGGATGTGAAATTCGCAGGCGGCATCGGCGATCCGGCCGTCCTGGAGGCGGCGATCAACAACATCCCTGGCGTGCTGGAGAACGGCCTGTTCGTCAATCTCACCGACCAGGTGCTCGTGGGTGAGATCGTTGCTGGCGAGCCCCGGGTGCGGGATCTGGCGAAGCGCTGAGGCGCGATCCCAGCTCCTGTACTCCCTCAGACGCCACAGAGCTGCAGCAGCACCTGGCGCTGACGGGGGCCATCCAATTCCACCAGCAGCACGGCCTGGTAGCGGCCCAGCTTCAGGGCGATCAGGTGGGCATGGGCGTTGCGCGGCTCATCGGCGGGAATGCCCGGCCGCAGGTGCAGGTCGTTGTGGGCGTAGGCCTCCTCGGGGGGCGTCAGGGCTAGGAAGTGGCGCTCGATGTCGCCCAGCAACCGTTCCTCGGTCTCGTTCACGACCAAGGCGGTGGTGGTGTGCTGACCGGCGGCCACCAGCAGGCCGTTGCGGATCCCGGTGCCATCCACGAAGGCCTGCAGGTCGGCGCTGATGTCGTGGCAGCTGAAGCTGGCCGTGGTGGTGCGCTCTAGCCGGGTGGAGTGAAACGTCACCATGGCGAGGCAAGTTCCTCCAGCTCAGGCCAGCCTGCGCCGCACCGACTCGGCGTGGCTGTGCAGGCCTTCACTTTCGGCCAGGGTGATCACGGCTGCCCCGGTGGCTTCCAGGGCCGCGCGGTTGAAGTGGATCAGGCTGGTGTGGCGCATAAAGGTTTCCACGCTCAGGGCGCCGGCGAACCGGGCCGTGCCCGAGGTGGGCAGGGTGTGGTTGGGGCCGGCCAGATAATCGCCCACAGCTTCTGGCGTGTGGGGGCCCATGAAGATGGCGCCGGCATGCTGGATCTGCTCGGCCAGGCTCTCCGGGTCTTCCACCAGCAGCTCCAGGTGTTCGGGGGCGAAGCAGTCGCTGAGCTCAGCCGCCCGCCGGAGGCTCTCGCACACCACGATCAGGCCCCAGTCGCCCAGGGCGGTGCGGGTGATCTCAGCCCTGGGATGACCCGCCAGCTGGGCCTCCAGGGCCGCCGGCATCGCCGCCGCCAGCTCTGCGCTGGTGGTGAGCAGGATTGCGGCTGCCAGGGGGTCGTGTTCGGCCTGGGCCAGCAGGTCGGCGGCCACCTGGTCGGCCCGGGCGGTGTGGTCGGCGATCACCAGCACCTCACTGGGGCCGGCCAGCGAATCGATGGCCACCCGGCCATACACGGCCTTCTTGGCCAGGGTGACGTAGAGATTGCCCGGACCACTGATCACATCGACGGCCGGGATGGTCTCGGTGCCGTAGGCCAGGGCTGCGATCGCTTGGGCGCCGCCGACCCGATACACCTCCTCCACGCCGGCCAGGTGGGCGGCAGCCAGCACGGTGGCATTCGGTTCGCCGTTGGGCCCGGGCGGGGTGACCATCACCAGCCGTCCCACGCCGGCCACCTTGGCTGGAACAGCATTCATCAGCACCGTGCTGGGGTAAGAGGCCCGCCCGCCGGGCACGTAAATTCCCGCCCGCTCCACCGGCCGCCAACGGCGGCCGAGCCGTTCGCCATGGGGGCCGGTGATGGCCAGGTCGGCGGGGCGCTGCTGGCCGTGGAAGGCCAGAATTCGCTGATGGGCCAGGGCCAGGGCCTCCTGCAGGGCAGGGGCCGTGGTCTCCCAGGCCGCCGCCAGGCGTTCGGGGGGAATGCGCAGGGGGTCGGGCCGCACCCCATCGAAGCGTTCGGTTAGCTCCAGCAGGGCCCGATCGCCCTGCTGCCGCACCTGGCTCAGAATTTCTTCCACCCGGGCGGTCTCCTCCCCCATCCGGCCGCCGCTGGTGCGCCCGGCGATGGCGACCAGCCGTTCGGCGGCCTGGCTTTTCCCATCAGCGCTGGAATCCCGCAGGATGGCGATCGAGAGGGCGGCAGACGAAGCGACCACGGGCAGGTCTACCTGCGGGGGGTTTTCAGGCTAGGTCGCAGGTCGCAGCTGGGCTTGAAGGTAGGATTCTTGATTGCCGATCCAGCTTCCAACAGCCTGTGGCCAATAACAAGTCTTCGAAGAAGCGCATTGAGGTTGCCGAGCGCAACCGCGTCCTCAACCGCACCTACAAGTCGGCCCTGCGCACCCTGATGAAGCGCTGCTTCACCGCCTGCTCCGCCTACAGCCAGGAGCCCGGCGAGGCCGCCAAGACCGCCGTCCAGGCCAGCATGAATGCGGCCTTCAGCAAGATCGACAAGGCGGTGAAGGTGGGTGTGCTCCATGGCAACACCGGCGCCAATCAAAAATCGCGCCTCAGCGCAGCGGTCAAATCGGCCACCGAGCCTGCAGCTGAGCCGGCCGCTGAGTCTGCAGCTCAGCCGGCAGTGGCAGCCCCGGCCTGAACCCCAGTGTTGGTTGACAGCCACTGCCACATCGTCTTTCGCAACTTCGACGACGATCTGGAGGAGGTCTCACGCCGCTGGCGGGATGCCGGCGTCAAAGCCCTGGTCCATGCCTGCGTTGAGCCTGGCGAGATAGGGGCGATCCGGGCCCTGGCCGATCGCTTCCCTGAGCTGCGCTACTCCGTTGGGGTCCATCCCCTCGACACCCAGCACTGGCACCATGACACCGCTGCGGTCCTGCGCCAGGCGGCCAGGTCCGATTCCCGCGTAGTGGCGATCGGCGAGCTGGGCCTCGACCTGTTCCGGGACCAAAACCTGGAGCAGCAGCTGGCCACGCTCGAACCCCAGCTCGACCTAGCGGTGGAGCTGGACCTGCCGGTGATCGTCCACTGCCGGGATGCGGCCGAGCCGATGCTGAACCTGCTGCGGCAGCGGGCCGATCGCGGCGCCTGCCCCCGCGGGGTGATGCACTGTTGGGGCGGCAGCCCAGAGGAGATGGCAGCTTTTTTGGAACTCGGTTTTTTGATCAGCTTCAGCGGAACTGTCACCTTCCCCAAGGCGGCAGCCACCCACGCCTGCGCCCAACTGGTGCCGGCAGACCGCTACCTAATTGAAACGGATTGTCCCTTTCTGGCTCCGGTGCCCCGCCGGGGCAAGCGCAACGAACCTGCCTTTGTGGCGTCCGTCGCCGCCCGCATGGCCGAGTTGCGTGGGGAAACGCTCACAGAAGTGGCCCTTACCAGCAGCTCCAACGCTGCAGGGCTCTTTGGCCTCACGCTTCACACTGTATGATTTTAAATCGGCCTGTAAGCGGTAGCGCTCCTTGTTGTCGACGCCTGCAGTCTTGAAGAAGTCCCATTGAGCATGCCCCGTCGGGCACCGTTCCCAACCGCGGGGAGGCTGTTCGTGCGGGCTGTTGTGATCCTTCAAGTTAGCGGCGCCCGACTACGGAGCTCCACCGACCAGTCCCTTTCCCCCCGTTCCTGCAGGTTCACCGCATGAGCAGCGCGATCCAGGTCGCCAAGACCGTCACTTACCTTCCCGACTTGGTGGAGGTACAGCGGGCGAGTTTCAAATGGTTCCTGGAGAAGGGGCTGATTGAGGAGCTCGAGAGCTTCTCGCCGATCACCGACTACACCGGCAAGCTGGAGCTGCACTTCATCGGTAGCGAGTACCGCCTGAAGCGCCCCCGCCACGATGTGGAGGAGGCCAAGCGTCGCGACGCCACCTTCGCCTCCCAGATGTATGTCACCTGCCGCCTGGTCAACAAGGAGACCGGTGAGATCAAGGAGCAGGAGGTGTTCATCGGCGAACTCCCCCTGATGACCGAGCGCGGCACCTTCATCATCAATGGTGCTGAGCGGGTGATTGTCAACCAGATCGTCCGTTCCCCTGGCGTCTACTTCAAGGACGAACAGGACAAGAACGGCCGCAAGATCTTCAATGCCAGCCTGATCCCCAACCGGGGGGCCTGGCTCAAGTTTGAAACCGACAAGAACGACCTGCTGCACGTGCGGGTCGACAAGACCCGCAAGATCAACGCCCACGTGCTGATGCGGGCCATCGGTCTGTCAGACAACGACGTGCTCGACAAGCTGCGTCACCCCGAGTACTACCAGAAGTCGATCGAGGCCTCCAACGACGAGGGCATCTCCTCGGAGGACCAGGCCCTGCTGGAGCTCTACAAGAAGCTGCGGCCCGGTGAGCCCCCCTCGGTGAGCGGCGGCCAGAGCCTGCTGCACAGCCGTTTCTTCGATCCCAAGCGCTACGACCTGGGCCGGGTGGGCCGCTACAAGATCAACAAGAAACTGCGCCTCACCATCCCCGATGCGGTGCGCACCCTCACCGCCGAGGACGTGCTCAGCACGATCGACTACCTGATCAACCTGGAACTCGATGTGGGCGGGGCCAGCCTCGACGACATCGACCACCTGGGCAACCGCCGGGTGCGTTCGGTGGGCGAGCTGCTCCAAAACCAGGTGCGCGTGGGCCTCAACCGGCTCGAGCGGATCATCAAGGAGCGCATGACCGTCGGTGAAACCGAATCGCTCACCCCGGCCCAACTGGTGAACCCCAAGCCCCTGGTGGCAGCGATCAAGGAGTTCTTCGGCTCCAGCCAGCTGAGCCAGTTCATGGACCAGACCAACCCCCTGGCCGAGCTCACCCACAAGCGCCGCATCAGCGCCCTGGGCCCAGGCGGCCTCACCCGGGAGCGGGCCGGTTTCGCCGTGCGCGACATCCACCCATCCCACTACGGCCGCATCTGTCCGATCGAAACCCCGGAGGGCCCGAATGCCGGCCTGATCGGCTCCCTGGCCACCCACGCCCGGGTGAATGAATACGGCTTCATCGAAACTCCGTTCTGGAAGGTCGAAAACGGCATCGTCCACAAGAGTGGCGATCCCATTTATCTCTCTGCCGACCTCGAGGACGAGTGCCGCGTCGCCCCCGGTGACGTGCCCACCAACTCAGACGGCTACATCACCGCCGATCTGGTGCCGGTGCGCTACCGCCAGGACTTCGAAAAGGTTCCACCGGAGCAGGTGGATTACGTCCAGCTCTCACCGGTGCAGGTGATCTCGGTGGCCACCTCCCTGATTCCCTTCCTCGAACACGACGACGCCAACCGGGCCCTGATGGGCTCCAACATGCAGCGCCAGGCCGTGCCCCTGCTGCGTCCTGAGCGTCCCCTGGTGGGCACGGGGCTGGAAACCCAGGTGGCCCGCGACTCCGGCATGGTGCCGATCACCCGGGTCAACGGCACGGTCACCTTTGTAGATGCCACCGCCATCGTCATCCGCGATGACCAGGGCACCGACCACGTGCACCACCTGCAGAAATATCAGCGCTCCAACCAGGACACCTGCCTGAACCAGCGCCCGATCGTGCGTCAGGGCGATCCGGTGATCGCCGGCCAGGTGCTGGCCGATGGCTCGGCCTGTGAGGGCGGCGAAATCGCCCTGGGCCAGAACGTGTTGATCGCCTACATGCCCTGGGAGGGCTACAACTACGAGGACGCCATCCTGCTCAGCGATCGGCTGGTGCACGACGATCTCTACACCTCGGTGCACATCGAGAAGTATGAGATCGAGGCCCGCCAAACCAAGCTTGGCCCCGAGGAGATCACGCGGGAAATCCCCAACGTGGCCGAGGAGAGCCTCGGTCACCTCGACGAGATGGGCATCATCCGCATCGGCGCCTACGTCGAGAGCGGCGACATCCTGGTGGGCAAGGTGACGCCCAAGGGCGAATCCGACCAGCCCCCCGAAGAGAAGTTGCTGCGGGCGATCTTCGGGGAGAAGGCCCGCGATGTGCGCGACAACTCCCTGCGGGTACCGAGCACGGAGCGGGGCCGCGTGGTGGATGTGCGCATCTACACCCGCGAGCAGGGCGACGAGCTGCCGCCGGGCGCAAACATGGTGGTGCGGGTCTACGTGGCCCAGCGCCGCAAGATCCAAGTGGGCGACAAGATGGCCGGCCGCCACGGCAACAAGGGCATCATCAGCCGCATCCTGCCCCAGCAGGACATGCCCTACCTGCCTGACGGCACCCCCATCGACATCGTGCTCAACCCCCTGGGTGTGCCGAGCCGGATGAATGTGGGCCAGGTGTTCGAATGCCTGATGGGCTGGGCCTCTTCCCATCTCGACTGCCGCGTCAAGGTTGTGCCCTTCGACGAGATGCACGGCGCCGAAAAGAGCAAGCAAACCGTGCAGGCCTACCTCGAGGAAGCCGCCAAATTGCCCGGCAAGGAATGGGTCTACAACCCCGATAACCCAGGCAAGATCCAGTTGATCGACGGCCGCAGCGGCGAGCCTTTTGACCAGCCCGTGACGGTTGGGTACGCCCACATCCTCAAGCTGGTTCACCTGGTGGACGACAAGATCCACGCCCGCTCCACCGGCCCCTACTCCCTGGTTACCCAGCAGCCCCTGGGCGGCAAGGCCCAGCAGGGCGGCCAGCGCCTCGGTGAGATGGAGGTGTGGGCCCTCGAGGCCTACGGCGCCGCATACACCCTGCAGGAACTGCTCACCGTCAAATCCGACGACATGCAGGGCCGCAACGAGGCGCTCAACGCCATCGTTAAAGGCAAGCCGATCCCCCGCCCTGGCACGCCAGAGTCGTTCAAGGTGCTGATGCGCGAGCTTCAGTCGCTTGGTCTAGACATCGCCGTCTATACCGATGCCGGCGAAGAAGTTGATCTCATGCCAGACGTCAACCCCCGCCGCAGCACCCCCAGCCGTCCCACCTACGAGTCCCTCGGCGTCGCGGACTATGACGACGACTGATCGCTGATTGATCGCGGATCGCTCCTCCTGCGGGCGAAGCCGTACCTCCCCTTCCTTTTCGATCTCCGCGAGCTGCAAGCCGATGTCCAACAGCAACCTCCGCACCGAAAACCACTTCGACTACGTCAAGATCACCTTGGCGTCGCCTGAGCGGATCATGGAGTGGGGGCAGCGCACGCTGCCCAACGGTCAAGTGGTGGGTGAGGTAACCAAGCCCGAAACCATCAACTACCGCACGCTGAAGCCCGAGATGGACGGGCTCTTCTGCGAGAAGATCTTTGGTCCGTCCAAGGACTGGGAGTGCCACTGCGGTAAGTACAAGCGGGTGCGTCACCGCGGCATTGTCTGCGAGCGCTGTGGTGTGGAGGTGACGGAGAGCCGGGTGCGCCGTCACCGCATGGGTTTCATCAAATTGGCTGCCCCCGTATCCCATGTTTGGTATCTCAAGGGCATCCCCAGCTACGTAGCGATCCTGCTCGACATGCCCCTGCGGGATGTGGAGCAGATCGTCTATTTCAACTGCTACGTGGTGCTCGATCCGGGCGATCACAAAGACCTCACCTACAAGCAACTTCTCACTGAAGATGAGTGGCTTGAGATCGAAGACCAGATCTACGCCGAGGATTCTGACATTGAGAACGAGCCCATAGTGGGCATCGGTGCCGAGGCACTCAAGCAACTTCTGGAGGATCTGGAGCTCAACGAAACTGCTGAGCAGTTGCGTGAGGAGATTGCTGCCAGCAAGGGCCAGAAGCGGGCCAAGCTGATTAAACGTTTGCGGGTGATTGATAACTTCATCGCCACCAATGCCCGTCCCACCTGGATGGTGCTGGATGTGATCCCGGTGATCCCGCCAGATCTGCGGCCCATGGTGCAGCTCGATGGCGGCCGCTTTGCCACCAGCGATCTCAACGACCTCTACCGGCGGGTGATCAACCGCAACAACCGGCTAGCCCGGTTGCAGGAGATCTTGGCCCCCGAAATCATCGTCCGCAACGAAAAGCGGATGCTGCAGGAGGCCGTCGATGCCCTGATCGACAACGGTCGCCGGGGCCGCACCGTGGTGGGTGCCAACAACCGGGCCCTCAAGTCGCTCAGCGACATCATCGAGGGCAAGCAGGGCCGTTTCCGCCAGAACCTGCTCGGCAAACGGGTCGACTACTCCGGTCGTTCCGTGATCGTGGTGGGCCCCAAGCTCAAGATGCACCAGTGCGGCCTGCCCAAGGAGATGGCGATCGAGCTGTTCCAGCCCTTCGTGATCCATCGCCTAATCCGCCAGAACATTGTCAACAACATCAAGGCCGCCAAGAAACTTATCCAGAAGGCCGACGATGAGGTGATGCAGGTGCTGCAGGAGGTGATCGAAGGTCACCCGATCCTGCTCAACCGGGCCCCGACCCTGCACCGGCTTGGGATCCAGGCCTTCGAGCCCAAGTTGGTGGATGGCCGCGCCATCCAGCTACACCCCCTGGTGTGCCCAGCCTTCAACGCCGACTTCGACGGTGACCAGATGGCCGTGCACGTGCCCCTGGCGATTGAGGCCCAGACCGAGGCCCGCATGCTGATGCTGGCCAGCAATAACATCCTCTCGCCTGCCACCGGCGAGCCGATCATCACCCCGTCCCAGGACATGGTGCTTGGCGCTTACTACCTCACGGCCGAAAAGCCCGGAGCTATCAAGCCTGAATTTGGCGACCGGGTCAATACCTTCGCCAACCTCGACGATGTGATCGATGCGTTTGAGGAGAAGTGCGTTCACCTCCACGATTGGATTTGGGTGCGTTTCAACGGCGAGGTTGAAAGTGATGACGAGGACAAGCAGCCCCAAAAAGAAGAAACCCTCAGCGACGGCACCCGTATCGAGCAGTGGCTGTACCGCCGCGACCGTTTCGATGAGGACGGAGCCCTGATCAGTCGCTACCTGCTAACCACCGTGGGCCGGGTGGTAATCAACCACACCATCATCGACGCCGTGGTTGCGACCTGACGGCCGTCTAGGAATCCCAGCCAGCAGGGTTCACGTTTTTCACCCTTTTCCAGTCTCCACACCGCGCGCAGCCATGACCGCCACCCCCGCTAAAAAAATCAGCAAGAAGGCCGCCAAGAAAGCCGCCGAGGCTGCCGCCCTGGAAGTCGCCGCCACAATTAGCAACGCCGCCTTGAGCAAGCAGGCGCCGCCATTCCGCAACCGCATCATCGACAAGAAGGCCCTGCGCAACCTGGTGGCCTGGGCCTACAAGCACCACGGCACCGCCACCACGGCCTCGATGGCCGACGAGCTCAAAGACCTGGGCTTCCACTACGCCACCCAGGCTGCCGTATCGATCTCCGTCGACGATCTGCGCATCCCGAGTGATAAGGCAGCCCTGCTGGCCGAAGCCGAAGAGCAGATCACCGCCACGGAGGAGCGCTACCGGCTCGGCGAGATCACCGAGGTGGAACGGCACACCAAGGTGATCGACACCTGGACCGAAACCAACGAGCGGCTTGTGGCTGCGGTGCGCCGCAACTTCAACGAAAACGATCCGCTCAATTCGGTCTGGATGATGGCCAACTCCGGCGCCCGGGGGAACATGTCCCAGGTGCGCCAGCTGGTGGGCATGCGCGGCCTGATGGCCAACCCGCAAGGGGAGATCATCGACCTGCCGATCCGCACCAATTTCCGCGAGGGACTCACGGTTACCGAATACGTGATCTCCTCCTACGGCGCCCGCAAGGGTCTGGTCGACACCGCCCTGCGCACGGCTGACTCTGGCTATCTCACCCGCCGTCTGGTGGACGTGGCCCAGGACGTGATCGTGCGGGAAGACGACTGCGGCACCACCCGCAGCATCCCCATTGATGCCGATGAGAAGGGCAAGTTCGGCAGCAAGCTGATCGGCCGCCTGGCCGCCGAGCCCGTGGTCAGTGAAGACGGCGAAACCCTGGTGGAGCGCAACGGAGAAATCGATCCGCCCCTCTCGCTGCGGATTGAAGCCGGCGGCGTCAAAACCGTGAAGGTGCGTTCACCGCTCACCTGTGAGGCCTCCCGTTCGGTGTGTCGCAAGTGTTATGGCTGGGCCCTGGCCCACAACCAACTCGTCGACCTGGGTGAAGCCGTCGGCATCGTGGCGGCCCAGTCGATCGGTGAGCCCGGCACCCAGCTCACCATGCGCACCTTCCACACCGGCGGCGTTTCCACGGCCGAAACTGGAGTGGTGCGCTCCCTGGTGGATGGCACGATCGAATTCGGGCCGAAGGCCCGGGTGCGGGGCTTCCGCACCCCCCACGGGGTGGAGGCCCAACTGGCCGAAACCGATTTCTCCTTGACGGTGAAGCCCAGCGACAAGGGCAAGCTGCAGAAGCTGGATATCGTCAACGGCTCGATCCTGTTTGTCGCCGATGGCGACTTCGTGCCGGGCGACACGATCCTGGCCCAGATCGCCGCTGGGGTGACGGTTAAAAAGAGCGTGGAGAAGGCCACCAAGGATGTGATTTGCGACCTGGCCGGCCAGGTGCGCTACGAGGAAGCCATCCAGCCCAGGGAGGTAACCGACCGCCAGGGAAACATCACCCTCAAGGCCCAGCGCCTGGGCCGGATGTGGGTGTTCAGCGGCGACGTCTACAACCTGCCTCCCAATGCCCTGCCCGTGGTGGACGGCAACAAGGCTGTCACCACAGGAGAGGTGCTGGCCGAGAGCCGGCTGGTGAGTGAATACGGCGGAGCGGTGCGTCTGCGCGAGAGCGCTGGCGACTCCCGCGAGGTGCAGATCGTTACCTCCAGCCTCACCCTCAAGGACTGCAAATTGGTGGGTGAATCCACCCACTCCGGCGAGATCTGGCATCTGGAGGGCAAGGACAACATTCGCTACCGCCTCAACACCGCTCCTGGCAGCAAGATCGGCAATGGGGAAGTGATTGCCGAGCTGGCCGACGATCGTTTCCGCACCAAGACCGGTGGCACCGTCAAATTTGCCCCGGGCCTATCGATCAAGAAGGCCCGCAGTGCCAAGAACGGCTTTGAGGTCAGCAAGGGTGGCACCCTGCTCTGGATTCCCCAGGAAACCCACGAGATCAACAAGGACATCTCCCTGTTGATGATCGAGGACGGCCAGTGGATTGAGGCCGGTACGGAGGTGGTCAAGGACATCTTCAGCCAGACCGCCGGCATCGTCACGGTGACCCAGAAGAACGACATCCTGCGGGAAATCATCGTGCGTTCCGGCACCCTGCATCTGGTTTCCGACAGCAAGACCCTCGCCAAATACGCCGACGGCAAGATGGCCACCCCCGGCGAGGAGATCGCCAAGGGCCTCAAGGCTGAGGCGATTGTCTTCGTGGAGGTGGTTGAAACTCCCGATGGTCAGGCCCTGCTGCTGCGGCCGGTGGAGGAGTACACCATCCCCGATGAGGCCCACCTGCCCGAACTCGGCACGGTGAAACAGAGTGGCGGCCCCAGCCTGGGCCTTAAGGCCACCCAGCGCCTCTCCTTCAAGGACGGCGAGCTGATCAAGAGCGTCGATGGGGTCGAGCTACTTCGCACCCAGTTGATTCTCGAAACCTATGACACCACTCCCCAGATGACCGTGGACGTGGATGCGGTCGCAGACAAGCGGGCCAAGACGATTGAGCGTCTGCAGCTCACCATCCTGGAAACCCTGCTGGTGCGTCGCGACACCCTCTCCGATGCCAGCCATGGCTCCACCCACACCGATCTCCAGGTGGAGGATGGCACCACGGTGAAGCGAGGCGATGTGGTGGCGACCACCCAGATCCTCTGCAAGGAAGACGGGGTGCTGCAACTGCCTGATCTGGTGGATGGGGAGCCGATTCGTCGCCTGATCGTGGAGCGCGATGGCGATACCCGCAGCATCGATTTGGGTTCGGCTGCGCCTTTGGTCAGCGTTGACCAGCGCATCGTCGATGGTGACCTGCTGGCGGAAGGGGTTGCAGCCCCCTGCTGCGGTCAGGTGGAGGCCATCGACGCCCACACCCTCACCATTCGACTGGGCCGGCCCTACATGGTGTCGCCCGATTCGGTGCTGCACGTGCGGGACGGCGAGTTGGTGCAGCGCGGCGATGCCCTGGCCCTGCTGGTGTTCGAGCGCCAGAAGACCGGCGACATCGTCCAGGGTCTGCCCCGGATCGAAGAACTGCTGGAGGCCCGCCGGCCGCGGGAATCCACCATCCTCTGTCGCAAGAGCGGCACGGTGCAGATCAAGCAGGGCGACGATGACGACTCAATCACCGTTTCGGTGATTGAGCATGACGATGCCCTCACCGAGTACCCAATCCTGCTGGGCCCCAACGTGATGGTCAGCGATGGCCAGCAGGTGAGTGCCGGTGAGTCCCTCACCGACGGACCGATCAATCCCCACGAGCTGCTGGAGTGCTTCTTCGAAGACCTGCGCAGCCGCAAGCCCACCATGGAGGCGGCCCAGGAGGCCATTTCCAGGCTGCAGTTCCGGATGGTCACAGAAGTGCAGAACGTTTACAAGAGCCAGGGCGTGTCGATCAGCGACAAGCACATCGAGGTGATCGTGCGCCAGATGACCAGCAAGGTGCGCATTGAGGATGCCGGCGACACCACCCTGCTGCCGGGCGAGCTGATCGAGCTGCGTCAGGTGGAGCAGGTGAACAGTGCGATGGCGATCACCGGTGGCGCCCCCGCCGAGTTCACGCCGGTGCTGCTGGGTATTACCAAGGCCTCGCTCAACACCGACAGCTTCATCTCGGCGGCCTCCTTCCAGGAGACCACCCGGGTGCTCACCGAAGCTGCCATCGAGGGCAAGAGTGACTGGCTGCGCGGTCTCAAGGAGAACGTGATCATCGGCCGCCTGATCCCAGCGGGCACGGGCTTCAGCGGCTTCGAGGAGGAGTTGCGGGCCGAGGCCGGCCCCCATCCCGACATCCTCGAGGAAGAGGCCATGGGCTATCGCCGCGTTCAGAACCTTCGCCCTGACTACACCGTGGAGATGCCGGCCCCGGCCCCGGCGGCGGCCGTGCTCGACGATCCCTCCGATGCCGACCTGGAGGCCACCCGCAGCCGCCATGGCATCGAGGCCAGTGCCAGCGGCCTGGCTGCCTTCACCCGCCCCTCCCTTGAGGATGTGTTGGAGGAGGAGCTAATCGCCGATCCTGCCGCCCTCGAGGGCTTGCAGGAAGAGGGCCTTTTGACCGATGAGTGATTCCCTGCTTGACCCCCATGGCTAAGCCCGAACGCACCAGCCTCGGCACCCCCGTGCCCCAGCGCCGCCTGCCTCGCTTCGGCTTCCACTCCCACACCGAGCTGCTCAATGGCCGCATGGCCATGCTCGGCTTCATTGCCCTGCTGGCGGTGGAGTCGAAGCTGGGCCATGGCCTGTTGATCTGGCCTTGAGTGGGATGGTCGAGCTGCCGCCGGCCACTCCCCTGCTGGGGATGGGCCTGCCGGAGCTGGAGCGGTGGGCCGTAGCCCACGGCCAGGCTGCCTTTCGCGGCCGGCAGCTGCATGACTGGCTCTATGCCAAGGGTGCCCGCAGCCTGGATGCCATAAGTGTGCTGCCCAAGGCCTTTCGCGAGCAGCTGGCTGCCGCCCCCCCCGAAGCTGGCTTCGATTGGATCGGCCGCTCGCGGGAGTTGCACCGCAGCGTGGCCCGCGATGGCACCACCAAGCTGTTGCTCGGCACCCACGACGGCCTCAGCCTTGAAACCGTAGGCATCCCTGCCGAGGGCCGGCTCACGGTGTGTGTCAGCAGCCAGGTGGGCTGCCCGATGGCCTGCAGCTTCTGTGCCACAGGCAAGGGGGGGCTGCAGCGCTCCCTTGCGGTCCATGAAATCGTCGACCAGGTGCTGAGCGTGCGCGAGGTGATGGACCAGCGCCCCAGCCACGTGGTGTTCATGGGCATGGGCGAGCCCCTGCTCAATATTGAGGCAGTGCTGGCCGCCATCGACTGCCTCTGCAGCGATTTGGGCATGGCCCAGCGCCAGATCACGGTGAGCACCGTCGGCGTGCCCAAAACCCTGCCAACCCTGGCTGCCCGGGCCCTGGAGCGGCTCGGGCGGGCCCAGTTCACCCTGGCGGTGAGCCTGCACGCCCCCGATCAGCGCCTGCGGCAGGAGCTGATCCCAACCGCCCACACCTATCCCCTGGAGGCGTTGCTGGAGGACTGTCGCCGCTACGTGGCACTCACCGGCCGGCGGCTGAGTTTTGAATACGTGCTGCTGGGGGGCGTCAACGACCAGCCCCGCCATGCCGAGGCCCTCTCGCGGCTGGTGCGGGGCTTCCAGAGCCATGTGAATCTGATTCCCTACAACCCGATTGCCGAGGAGCAGTTCCAGCGCCCCGCCCCCGGGGCCGTGGAGGCCTTCCGCCGTGCTCTCCAGGCCCGCCATGTGGCGGTGAGTGTTCGGGCCAGTAGGGGCCTAGATGCCGATGCGGCCTGCGGCCAGCTGCGGCGGCGCCTGATCGATCCGGGCGGGAATGGCTAGCAGGGTGTGGCTAAGTGGGGTCCTTGGCGGGGTCGAAGGCGCCCTTGGCGCCGTCACCGTTCCAGGGGGTGAGCCACACCATCAGCAGGAAGGCGGGCAGTGAGGCGGCCGCGGTGAGCAGGAAGAAGCTGCTCCAGCCCACACCCTCGGCCAAAAAGCCGGCCTGGCCGGAGAGCAGGGAGCGGCTCAGGGCGTAGACCCCTGACAGCAGGGCGTACTGGGTGGCGGAAAAGCGGGGGTTGCAGAGGCTCATCAGCAGGGCCACAAATGCCGCACCCACCAGTCCCCCGCCGAGGTTTTCCAGGCCCACCGCCAGCAGCAGGGCTGCGGGGCCGGCATCGAAGCTGGCCAGGGCCCAGTAGGACAGGTTGCCGGCGGCGCCCACCAGGGCGAACAGCCAGAGGGAGCGGTTCATGCCCAGCTTGCCGAACAGAATCCCGCCCAGAATCGTGCCCACGATCGTGGCGCCGATGCCCCAGCCGGCCAGCACCGAGCCCACCAACTCCGGTGAAAATCCCTTTTGGATCAGAAAGGGTACGGCCATCACGTTGAGCAGCCCGTCGGGCCAGCGGTAGAGCAGCACCAGGGCCAGCAGCATCACGGCCCGGCCCGGCCCGCTGCGGCGTAGAAATTCTCGCGCCGGCCCCAGCACCGCCTGGCGCAGGCTGGTGATCTGGTGCTGGATCGGCGGCAGTTTGGGTGCCGTCAGGGTGAAGGGGATCACCACCAGCATCAGCAGCGCCGAGGCGGCGAAGGCCAGGGGCCAGCCGTAGCGGCCGGCCAGGATGAAGCCCCCGGCGCCGATGGCCAGCATGGCGCCGCGGTAGCCGAGGGTGGTGGCGGCGGCACCGGCGCCCCGCTCCTGTTCGGGCAGCAGGTCCGTGCGGTAGGCGTCCACCAGGATGTCCTGGGTGGCACTCACCAGGGCCAGTAGAACGGCCATGAGGCCGATGGCCGTCAGGCTGGCCGGATTCTGGCTGGGCCGCAGAAAGGTCATCGACCCGATCACCGCCACTAGCAGCACCTGAAGTACCAGTAGCCAGCCGCGGCGCCTGTCGGGCCAGGGAATCGGCCAGCGATCCAGGGCTGGCGCCCAGACCATCTTGAGGGTGTAGGGCAGTTCGGCGTAGGCGAGTAGACCGATCAGCCCCAGGGGTACCCCGGTGGCCGTGAGCCAGCCCTGCAGCAACTTGGTTCCCACCATGTAGGGCGTCCCACTGGCCACCCCTTGGGCGGCCACGGCGGTGATGCGTCGCCATGTGCTCGAAGACGCAGCCATCCAATGGGTTCAATTTGGCGAACCCTAGGGGCGATGATGGCTGCAGGCGCCAGCTATCCCCTAAGCCTGTGCAATTTTTTCGCTCCACCCTGTTGCCGGCATCCATCGTGGTGCTGTTTGCCCTGGCCCTGTTTGCAGTCAGCGCCCGAATCTGGCTGCCCGGCGATATGGCTGCCCCGGCACCGATCGGCTGAGCCTGTGCCGTGAGTCTTTCCCGTGAGCCTTTCCCCCCAGCCTGACCAGCCCTCTGGCCCCTACGACGAAAGCCCCCAGGAGCTCTACCTCGACCCGGAGGTGCTTGCCCAGGAATTGGCCGAGGAACTGCTCGGCGATCCCCTCGATGCCTTTGACACCAGCGATCCAACCGCCAGCGATGTGGCGGCGGAGTGCGATCTGGGGCTGCAGTTCCTCCGTGGTCAAGCTGGTGGTGAAGCTGGCGGCAGCAGCCACGACCAGCGCATGCAGGGTCTGCGGATCTTTTGCGAGCACCGTGATCCCCGGGCCCTGCCCCTGCTGCTGCCCCTGCTGGCGGTGAGCTGTCCGATCGTGCGCATGAGCGCGGTCTATGCCCTGGGCCGCAATCCCAGCCCCCTGGCGGTTGAGCCCCTGTTGGCCCTGCTGGCAGCGGATGACAACGGCTACGTGCGCAAGGCCGTCGCCTGGAGCCTTGGCAATTACCCGGATGCCCCGGTGCTGAACCCCTTGATCCGCTCCCTGCAGGTGGACATTGCGGCCGTGCGCCTCTGGGCGGCCAGCTCCCTGGCGGAGGCGGGCTGTAGCGGCCCCGCCAAGGCCGATCCGGCGGCGGCCCAGCTGTTGTTGAGCCTGCGCATCGACAGCGAGGCGGCGGTGCGCAGCAACAGTGCCTGGTCCCTTGGCCGGTTGTATGGCGACCTGGTGGAGCCCCGCCAGCAGGTGGTGGTGGAATCACTGTTGACGGCCATGCTCCACGATGGCGAGTCGGGGGTGCGGGATGAAGCCCGGCTGGCCCTGGAGCAACTGGAGCAACCGGAGGTGCTGGAGCGACTCCAGACCCTGGTGGACGAAGGGCTGCTCAGTTGAGCCCGGGCCTTGGGCCCAGCTCCTCAGATTCCAGCTAACATCTCTTAACCCTCACCAGGTTTGGGATGGAAGAGCACACCATCCATTTTCGGATCCGGCCCGATGGCCGGGTGGAAGAGCTGGTGGAAGGGTTTCGGGGCCCGGGCTGCGCCCAGCTCACCGAAAGGATCGAAGCCGGTTTGGGCGTGGTTCAGCGGCGCCAGAGCACGGCTGAAGCGTTCCAGCCCCAACAACAGGGCCAATCCCAGCTGCAAGGCCTGGGGCAACCCCTGGCCAATCCACTGCCCTCATCCCAGCCCATATCCCAGCCCTAACCCCGGCCCTCTTAATCACCGCCGCTGCCGCTCCCACCGATGTCGCACTTCAGCACGATCAAGACCGAGCTTCGCGATCGCCAGGCCTTGCTCGGGGCACTCCGGGACCTGGGCCATTCCCCCACGGAGGGTTCCCTGCAGGTGCGCGGCTACCGGGGCCAAACCCTCGAGGCCCAGCTGGCGGTGCTCCAGCCCAATGGCGCCGACATCGGCTTCCGGCTCAACCCGGATACGGGCAGCTACGAGCTGGTGACCGATCTCGACCTCTGGAATCAATCGGTGCCGGTGGAGCGCTTTGTGGCCCAGCTCAGCCAGCGCTATGCCCTGCGCACCATCCTTGCGGCCAGCGCGGAAGCGGGCTTTGAACTGCGCGAGCAAACCCAGCAGCAGGACGGCACCATCGAGCTGGTTGTGAGCCGTTGGGCCTAGCTGTGGACTCCTTCGCCATGGCAGATCCGGCGCTGGCCTTCCAGGCGGCAGTCCCGGCCCCCGGTTCCCTGCGCACTGGCATGGAGCCCCTACTGGGCGGGGGCCTGCGCCAGAAGGCCGTCTGGGTTGATGAGGCTGTATGTATCGGCTGCCGCTACTGCGCCCATGTGGCCACCAACACCTTCGTGGTTGAGCCCGACTGGGGCCGCTCCCGGGCGCTCCGCCAGGATGGCGATTCCACCGAGTTGATCCAGGAGGCAATTGACACCTGCCCGGTGGACTGCATTCACTGGGTGGCCTACGAGCAGCTGGGCGAGCTCCAGCACCAGCTGGCTGCCCAGGAGATCCTGCCGCTGGGGGTGCCCTCGCCGGCCCGGCTCAAGCGCAACCTGCCTCGCCGCCAGCCGGTTTGAGCGCCGCCCCGAGGGGCTGCTTGGCGGGCAGGCCCACCGCCCTGGGGTAGCTGGGCGGGCAGGGGGCCAGGGGCTTCACCACCAGGGCGTGGCGCAGGCCGCGTCCGCCGGGCAGCTCCCGGCTCAGGCACTGCTCGGTAGTGGCCCGCAGGGGTCCCAGGGCCGCGTCTAGCTCGCCCTGGTCTGCCGCCGACCACTGCCCGCGGTAGAGCAGGGCCCGACCCTGGGGGGCCAGTAGGGGCACCAGGTATTCGGCCACCACCGGTGCCCGGGCCACGGCCCGGGCCAGGGCCCAGTCGAACTGGCCACGGCAGGCCTGGAGCCTGCCGGTGCGCTCGATCCGTTCACAGCGCAGGTGTACCCGCTCCGCCAGCCCCAGGGCAGCCGCCATGGCTCCCACCGCCTCCACCTTGCGGCCCACCGAGTCCACCAGGGTGAGCTCGGCCTGGGGGAAGGCGATCGCCAGGGCCAGGCCTGGGAAGCCGCCGCCGGTGCCCACATCGATCAGCCGCAAAGGGGCCTGGGCCGCATCCGTGCCCAGCAGGGGCGTCAGGGGCCAGAGGCTGTCGAACACCTGGGCGATCCAGAAGTCGTCGCCCTCCACCAGGCGGGTCAGGTTGTGCTTGCTGTTCCAATGGCGCAGCTGCTCCTGCAGGGCGCCCAGCAGCCTTTCCTGCTCAGCGCTGGGCTGCCAGCCCAGGGTGTGCCAAAAGGCATTGCCGGTGAGGGTTCGGGCCATCCAGCCTGGCGGAGGGTTTCAGCTACCTAGGATCCCCCAGACCGGATTTTCTCGCCGGCCCGGTGCCCTTGGCCAGCCCTGCTCCCCCTGCCTCAACCAGCCACTACGCCCTGCTTCAGGTGGCAGAGACGGCTTCGCCCCAGGAGTTGCGCATGGCTTTTCGCGGCCTGAGCAAGCTGTATCACCCCGACACAACCCTGCTGCCGGCGCCTGAAGCTGCTGCCCTGTTCCAGCTGCTGCAACAGGCCTATGCGGTGCTGAGCGATCCGGAGTTGCGCCGGCGTTACGACGCCGAGCTCCATCCGGTTTTGCCCCAGCGCCCCCCCCCATTGGCGGCCATGGCTGCCGCAGCGCCGCGGCAGGTTTCGGTGCGGCGCGACCTCTCCGGCGGCGAGTGGCTGGCCCTGTTGCTGCTCGGCTTTGCCCTGCTGGTGAGCCTGGTGCTCGGGGTGGGGGTGGCCTGGATGCGGGGTGTCGAGCTGGTGCAGTTGCCCTCCTGGTGGGCTGGGGCCGGCTCCATGACAGGGTTGGGCCCATGAGCGAACTGCCTAGTCCCCAAACCCCCCTCTACCACCATCCCCTGCCGGCGCTTGAGAACTGGATGGTCCAGCTGGGCGCCAGCCGGCAGCGGACCAACTCCTGTCTGTGGGATCTGCACCGGCCGGAATGGAGTGCCCAGATTGAGTTGGAGGTGGAGGAGCTCAAGGTGAGCTGGCACCACGACGGCCAGGTGTCGGTGCGCCACTTCCCCTATGGCCTGTCGAGGGCTGATGCCGAGGCGGTGATCCTGGCCGGCCCCTAGCCCCTTGGGGCACCCAGCTCAGCGGCAGACGCTGCTGCGGCGCTCGGCGGCGGTGGCGTTCGGTCCGCAGTTCAGCCAGCGCACCAGGGAATCTTCCACATCGGTGAACAGCACCAGCACCCAGCCGCACAGCAATACCAGGGCCCCACTCACCAGCCAGTGCTGCTTGGTCATTGCTTAGAGGTCATGGCTTAGATCTGATCCAGGGCCGAGCTGAGGTTAGGGCCCAGCTGCTGGGCCTGCCATTGGCCCGCCAGCGCTTCGGCGCTGAGGGGCTCCAGCGGCGGCAGCTGGGCCAGCACCGGGGCCTGGGCCAGGGCGGCCAGGGTTGCTGGGTTGTCCGGGTGGAGCGGACCGTTGAGCACCAGGCCCAGCAGATGCAGCCCCCGGCGGCGCAGGGCTTCCACCGACAGCAGGGTGTGGTTGAGCGTGCCCAGGCCACTGCGGGCCACCAGCAGCACCGGTAACCCCCACACGGCCATCTGGTCGATCTGCAGCCAGTCCCGCCGCAGGGGCACCAGCAGGCCGCCGGCGGTTTCCACCACCAAGGGCCCGGTCACCGCCGGCAGGGCCAGCCGGGCCGGATCGATCCTGATCCCTTCGCGCTCGGCAGCCCAGTGGGGCGACACCGGCGCCCGCAGGCGGTAGGCCTCCGCCAGCAGGCGTTCGGCGGGGAGTTGCAACAGGGCCTGCAAACGGCCCGTGTCGCCGCCGCCCTCCAGGCCGCTCTGCACCGGTTTCCAGTAGTGGGCGCCCAGGCCCTGCACCACCAGGGCGCTGACGACGGTCTTGCCCACGTCGGTGTCGGTGCCGCAGACCACCAGCTGGCGTCTGGAACGGGTCATGGTTGGCAGTTTGGGCCGGGGCGCTGGCCCAGCAGCAGCAGCACCTCCCAGCTCACCCGGCCTGGGGCCGGCCAGTGGCCCAGCAGCTGGCGTAGCTGGCCGGGGGCCAGGCGGTCGCAGCGGCTGGCGCTGGCCCCCAGGGTTTTGAGTTGCTGCAGAAAGCCCAGGCCGCTGCCGTAGTTGCGGCTGAACTGCAGCCTTTGGCAGTGCCGCAGCTCCAGCTCACCCTGGCCGGCCACGGCCTCCAACACTTTTGCCTCCGGCAGGGCCAGGGCGCTGCAGGGCACCCCGGCGGCGGCGGCGGCCTGGTGCCATTCGGGAAAGCTGCCGCTGGTGGGCACGGCCAGGGCCAGCCAGCCGCCTGGTCGCAGCCGGCTGCACCAGTGCCGCAACTGGGTGGCGGGTTCGTCGAGCCATTGCAGGGCAAAGCTGGAGCTGAGCAGGGCGGCCTGCTGCAGGGATTCGGGCAGCCCCTGGTTGAGATCCCAGAGCAGGCGCTGGTCGGGCCCGGCCAGGGGGTTTTGGGCCAGCAGCTCCGGGCAGAGATCCAGCTGCAACATGGGCTCCAGCCTGCCCTGCCCGCCAAGGGCCTGGCCGACCAGGCCGCTGCCGGCGCCCAGGTCGGCCCGGGGGCCTGCGGCGGGGATCGGCAGGGCTGCGCAGAGATGGGCCAGCCGCCAGGCCACCCCCTGCTGCAGGCGGGCCTGGCTGGAATAGGGGCCGGCGTGGCGGCCGAAGCGGGCACTCACCCGCTGGCTAAAGGGGGCCGCGCTCATGGCAGGGCCTCGATCCAGGCGCACACCATGCCCACCAGGGCCGAACTCAGCAGGCAGTGCCCCACCCCGGCCAGCTCGAGGCTGTCGGCGGCGGGCAGGGCCTCGCGCAGCAGCCGGCGGGCTTCCGGAACCACGATCTGATCCTCCCTGCCCTCGACGATCAACACCCGGGCCCGGCTCGGGAAGCCCGCCGGCAGGCCGCTGGTGGCGGCCAGCAGGGCCAGATCCTCAGCCAGCCGCCGCCGCCCCGGCTCCAGCAGGGCTCTGGCCGTGATTCCCGGCGGCAGCTGGCTGGGCGCTTGGGGGGCCGCGGCCTTCTCCAGGAAGGTTTCAATCATGGACTCGGCCTGGCTGCCTCCCAGCTGGTTGGCCATGCTGGCCACGGCTGCGGCCAGCCGGCGGCCGTCCTTGCCCTCCGGCAGGAAGCGGCCGAAGCTGGCCAGCAGCACCACCGCATCGGCTTGCTCCAGCACGGCCGGGGCCAGCAGGTGGGGGCCGAGCGAGTGGGCGACCAACACCTTCAGCCCGCCGCCGGCCAGCCAGTTCACCGCCCGGGGGGGCTGGCCGGCGTAGCCCCGTTCGCCGCACTGGCTCCGCCAGCCACGGGCGCTCCAGGCGGCCTGGAATGGTTCCATTCCCTGGGCATCGCCGGCCCAGCCGTGCATGGCTATCAGCTGCGTGGCTATTAGCTGCATGGCAAGTTTTGGCCTGGTGGGGATCCCAGGGCCGTCAGCAACCGCTCCAGACTGCCGAGCGGCAGGTCGGCCCGCAGCACCAGGCGCAGCCGGGCGCTGCCTTCGGGCACTGTGGGCGGCCGGATCGCCACCCCCAGCAGGCCGGCGGCCTCCAGGCGTTGCTGCAGCTCCAGGGCCAGGCCGTCATCGCCCACCAGCAGGGGCAGGATCGGGCCCAGGCCGGGGGGGCGCGGCCAGCCGGCGGCCTCCAGGGCGCCGCGCCAGCGCCTGGCCCGCTGCAGCAGGGCCGGACCAAGGGGGTTGGCCTGGATCTGGCCGAGGGCGGCCAGGGCTGCGGCGGCCAGGGGCGGGGCCAGGGCCGTGGTGTAGCGGAAGGGGCCGCTGAATTGCAGCAGCCACTCCATCACCAGGGCGTCGCCGGCCAGGAAGGCGCCACCGCTGCCGAAGGCCTTGCCGAAGGTGCCGCTGAGCAGGGCGATCTCCCCCTGGTCCTTGGCCCCGTTGAGGCCGTATCCCAGCCCGCGGCCGCTGGGGCCGAGCACCCCAAGGGCATGGGCCTCATCCAGCAACAGGGCGGCGCCGTGACCCTGGCAGAGGGCCGCCAGGGTGCCCACATCCGGACTGGTGCCCTGCATGGAAAACAGACTTTCGCTCAGCACCAGCAGCCGCTGCCCCGGCCGCGCCTGCCGTGCCAGCTGGAGGCGCCGCCCCAGGTCGTTGAGGTCGTTGTGGGCAAAGCGCTGCAGCCGGGCGCCGCTGGCCCGTACCCCAGTGAGCAGGGAGTGGTGGATCAGCCGGTCGGCCAGTACCAGGCTATGGCGATCGGCCAGGGCCAGCACGGCCGCCAGGTTGGCCTGAAAGCCGCTGGGAAAGAGCAGCACCCGCTCCCTCCCCAGCCAGGTCGCCAGGGCCCGCTCCAGGGCCTGGTGCCCCGGCCGGCTACCGCTCACCAGCCGGGAGGCGCCTGCTCCGACCCCCTCGAGGGCCGCGGCGGCCTGGGCGGCGGCAACCACGGCGGGATGGCAGCTCAGGCCCAGGTAGTCGTTGCTGGCCAGATCCAGCAGGGGAGCCCCATCGACCTGCAGTTGGGCGGCGGCCTGGCCGGGCTCGAAGCTGCGCAGGCCGCGGCGGCGCTGCTCCGGCAGGAGCGCCAGCTGGCGCCGCAGCTCCTGTTGCCAGGGGGTGGCTGGCGGCAGCTGGGAGTGGGAGGCGTTGGGTCCCAATGATCTCGATCTCAACGACCCGGTCCCGTCGCGGCAACGTTAAATCGAGCCTGGTTCAAGCCCCTGCTGCGGTGGGCTGTGCTGGGGCGGGCTGTGCTTTGGGGAGAGGAGTTCCCATAGGATGGGTGGATGATCCAGCCCCAACAGCAGCGTGCCTGAAGTGGCGCCCAACGCGCTGGATCCGGCTGCAATCTTTCCCTTCCCCCTAGATGAGTTCCAGCTGGAGGCGATCGACGCCCTCCAGCAGGGCCATTCGGTTGTGGTGAGTGCGCCCACGGGTTCGGGCAAGACCCTGGTGGGCGAATACGCCATCTACCGGGCCCTGGCCCATGGCCAGAAGGTTTTTTACACCACGCCGTTAAAGGCGCTCTCCAACCAGAAGCTGCGCGATTTCCGCGAGCAGTTTGGCGCCGAGAGGGTGGGGCTGCTCACCGGTGATATGAGCCTCAACCGGGAGGCCCAGGTGGTGGTGATGACCACCGAGATCTTCCGCAACATGCTCTACGCAGAAGCCGATGCGGGAGATGACCCGCTGGAGGGCGTCGAGGCGGTGGTGCTCGACGAGTGTCACTACATGAATGATTCCCAGCGCGGCACCGTGTGGGAAGAATCGATCATCCACTGTCCGCCCTCGATTCAGCTCGTGGCGCTCTCGGCCACGGTGGCCAATGCCGGCCAGCTCACCGACTGGATCAATCGGGTGCATGGCCCCACCTCGCTGGTGCACAGCGACCACCGGCCCGTGCCCCTGGCCTTCAGCTTCTGCAGTGCCAAGGGCCTGCACCCCCTGCTCAACGACGAGGGCACGGGCCTCCATCCCAACTGCAAGGTGTGGCGGGCCCCCAAGGGCAGTCGCCGCAAGGGCCCCAAAATCCCCAAGCCGCCCCAGCCCGAGGCGCCGCCCCTGGGCTTTGTGGTGGCCCAGATGGCCGAGCGCGACATGCTGCCGGCCATCTATTTCATCTTCAGTCGCCGCGGCTGCGACAAGGGGGTCAAGGAGCTGGGCAGGGCCTCTCTGGTGACGCCCGCCGAGCAGGCCCGCATTCAGGCCCGACTGGATCTGTTTGTGGCAACCACCCCCGAGGCCGTGCGCGAGGGCGGCCATGCCGAAGCCCTGCTGCGGGGCATCGCCTCCCACCACGCCGGGGTGTTGCCGGCCTGGAAGGAACTTATCGAGGATCTCTTTCAGCAGGGCCTGATCAAGGTGGTGTTCGCCACCGAAACCCTGGCCGCGGGCATCAACATGCCGGCCCGCACCACGGTGATCTCTGCCCTCTCCAAGCGCACCGAGCGGGGCCACCGGCCGCTGATGGGCAGTGAATTCCTGCAGATGGCGGGCCGGGCCGGGCGGCGCGGGCTCGACTCCCAGGGCTACGTGGTGACCGTGCAGAGCCGCTTCGAGGGGGTGCGGGAGGCGGGCCAGCTGGCGACTGCGCCGGCCGATCCGCTGGTGAGCCAGTTCACGCCCAGCTACGGCATGGTGCTCAACCTGCTGCAGCGCTACCCCCTTGCCAAGGCCAGGGAGCTGGTGGAGCGCAGCTTTGGCCGCTACCTGGCCACCTTGGATCTGGTGGAGGACGAAGCCCGGATTGCCCAGTTGATGCAGCAGCTGGCGGGCCTGGAAGACGGCTCGGGCGAGGTGCCCTGGGACGATTTTGAAGACTACGAAAAGCGGCGGGCCCACCTGCGCGAGGAGCGCCGCATTCAGCGGACCCTGCAGCAGCAGGCCGAGGAAACCCTCGCCCACGAGCTCACTTTGGCGCTGCAGTTTGCCAGCGAGGGCAGCCTGGTGAGCCTGAAGGCGCCCCAGCTGCGCGGCCGGGTGACGCCGGCGGTGATTGTGGAGAAGGTGAAGGGGCCGGGTCAGTTCCCCCTGCTCAAGTGCCTCACCGATGAGAACCTCTGGGTGTTGCTGCCCTGCCAGGGGGTCGTGAGCCTGCATGCCGAGCTCAGCTGCCTGCAGGTGGGCCAGGTGGATGCCCCCGAGCTAGACCACGCCGGTGAGATCCGCCATGGCGACCAGGCCAGTGGTGGCTTGGCCCTGGCGGTGGCTTCGATGGCCAGCCGCCACGACATGGCCACCCCCCAGTACGACCTGGCCGGTGAGGTGCGGGCCCAGGCCCAGCTCGTAGATCAGCTGGAGGAGCGGCTCGAGCTGCATCCGGCCCACCGCTGGGGCGACCGCCGCCAGCTGACAAAGCACCGCCGCCGGATGGAGGAGCTCCAGGTTGAGATTGGCGAGCGCCAACAGTTGCTGCACTTCAGGTCGAACAGGCACTGGGAAACTTTCCTGGCCCTGATCGAGGTGCTGCGTCACTTCGGTGCCCTGGCCGGCCCCGAGGGTCTGGAGCCCACCGAGGTGGGCCGCACCGTGGCGGCCCTGCGCGGCGACAACGAGCTGTGGCTGGGCCTGGCCCTGATGAGCGGCCACCTCGACGAGCTCGATCCGCCCCAGCTGGCGGCGGTGTTTGAGGCGATCTCCACCGAGGTGAGCCGGCCCGATCTCTGGAGCGGTTATCCACCGCCCCCGGCGGTAGAGGAGGCCCTGCACGACCTGCGCGGCCTGCGCCGGGAGCTGGAGCGCCAGCAGGAGGGGGCCAAGGTGACCTTTCCGCTCTGGTGGGAGCTGGAACTCACTGGCTTGGTCCACGCCTGGGCCAAAGGGGCCAGCTGGAGCGACATGATCGCCAACACTTCCATCGATGAGGGGGATGTGGTGCGGATCCTGCGCCGCACCGTGGATCTGCTGGCCCAGGTGCCCTACTGCGAAGCGATCAGCCAGCAGCTGCGCAACAACGCCCGGGCCGCCCTCAAGGCGATCAACCGCTTCCCGGTTTGCGAGATCGAGGATCTGTTGCCCAAGGCGCCGGCGGCGATTGCCAGGCCGCCTGGGGATCCTGGGGGTTGAGCTTCGGCATGGGTCGCGTTGCTTCGACAGTAGGTTGAACGCTGCGCCGGCCTCGCCCTTGATCAACCCCGCCCGCATCCGCATCCTGGCGGTGGGCAAGGTGCGCAAGGGTTGGGTGAGCGAGGGAGTGGAGCTATATCGCAGGCGCTTGCCGGGCCTCGAGATAGTTGAGCTGCGCGATGGCGGCCTGGCCCGCGAAGCCGAGGCGATCAGCTCCGAGCTGCGCCGGGGTGAGCAGCTGGTGGCCCTGTGCGAAGAGGGCCAGACCTATGACTCGCTGGCCTTCGCCCAGGCACTGGAGGGATCCGGCTCCGAGCAGCTGGCTTTTGCGATCGGCGGCGCCGCTGGCCTCGATCCGGCGCTCAAGGCGCGGGCCAGCTGGCGCCTGAGCCTCTCGCCGCTGACCTTCCCCCATGAGTTGGCGCGGCTACTGCTGCTCGAGCAGCTCTACCGGGCCCGCTCGATCCAGCAGGGCGGGCCCTATCACCGTCCAGGCGCTTGAGTGGGGAGGCGCTTACGCCCCGCGATGACCACGATCGACAGCCGCTACGAGGGAGCCCTCCGCTGCCACTCCAGCCATGGCCCCTCGGGCTCTGTGCTCGAGACCGATGCCCCCACCGACAACCAGGGCAAGGGGGAGCGCTTCTCGCCCACGGATTTGGTAGCCACGGCCCTGAGCACCTGCATCCTGACGATTCTGGGAATCGTCGCCGAGCGCCACGACTGGCCGCTGCAGGGGGCCACCGCCCGGGTGCAGAAGACCATGGGCGCCGAGGCGCCACGGCGGATCGCCCTGCTGGAGGTGTGGATCAGCCTGCCGGCGGGCCTCAGCGAGCAGCAGCGGGCGGTGCTGCAGCGGGCCGGGGAAAGCTGTCCGGTGAAGCTGAGCCTGGAGGGGGCGGTGCCGATTCGGCTGCACTGGGGCTGAGCAGCCCGCCAGAGCCCCTGCTCAAATCCCCAGTTCAAATCCCCAGTCGCTGCCAGATCACGCCCAGGTTGGCCTGGTGCAGATCGGTGCTGAAACACTCAGCCAGCTGCTCAGCGCTGAGCTTGCCCGTCACCTCGCCATCGGCTTCAAGGTTGGCGCGGAAGTTGCCCCCATCGGTGTTCCAGGCGCTGTGGGAGTGGCGCTGCACGATCCGGTAGGCGTCTTCGCGGTTGATGCCGGCTTCCACCAGGGCCAGCAGCACCCGTTGGCTGAACACCACGCCGCCATACACATTCATGTTGCGGGCCATGTTCTCGGGGTACACCCCCAGGCCCTTCACCACCGCGGTCATCTCGCGCAGCATGAAGTGGAGGGTCACCGAGCAATCCGGCAACATCATCCGCTCCACCGAGCTGTGGCTGATGTCGCGCTCGTGCCAGAGGGCGCAGTTTTCCAGGGCCGCCACCACGTAGCTGCGCAGCACCCTGGCCAGGCCGCCGATGCGCTCGCTGCGGATCGGGTTGCGCTTGTGGGGCATGGCTGAGCTGCCTTTTTGCCCCTTGGCGAAGTTCTCTTCCACCTCGAGCACGTCGGTGCGCTGCAGGTTGCGGATCTCGGTGGAGAAGCGCTCCAGGGCCGCGCCCACCAGGGCCAGGGTCTGCACGTATTCGGCGTGGCGATCGCGGGCGATCACCTGGGTGCTGGCGGTGTCGGGCACCAGGCCGAGCTTGGCGCAGGCGATCGCCTCCACCTGGGGGTCGGTGTTGGCGTAGGTGCCCATGGCGCCCGAGATCTGGCCCACGCTCACCACCCGCTCCAGGCGCTCGAGCCGCTCCCGGTTGCGTTCCACCTCGGCCAGCCAGCCGGCCAGCTTGAAGCCGAAGCTGATCGGCTCGCCGTGGATGGCATGGCTGCGGCCGATCATCACCGTGCCCTTGTGCTCGCGGGCTAGCGCCCTGAGGGCATCGGCCAGCAGGTCGAGCTCGGCGCGCAGCAGGGCCACCGACGCCTTCATCTGCAGGGCCAGGCCTGTATCGAGCACATCGGAGCTGGTCATGCCCACGTGGATATAGCGGCCGGCGTCGCCTACGTGCTCGTTGACGTTGGTGAGGAAGGCGATCACGTCGTGGCGCACCTCCGCCTCGATCTCGAGGATCCGCTCCACCGAAAATCTGGCCTGCGCCTTAATCGTGGCAACCGCCTCAGCAGGCACCCGCCCCAGCTCGCAGTTGGCCTCGGTGGCGGCGATCTCCACATCGAGCCAGCTCTGAAACTTGGCCTCTTCACTCCAGAGGTTGCCCATCTCGGGCAGGGTGTAACGCTCGATCAAGGCCGCGGGGGCTCACTTCTGGACCAATGTATGGGTGCGGCCGCCGCGGCGCTCAGGCCACGCTGGTGAGCCGGCGGTGTTCCACTTCCCACTGCACCTGCTGACCCCAGGCCTGCTGGCGCACCCAGCAGCGACCACCACGGCACTGGAGCAGCTGGAAGGGCGGCAGGTCGGCGGGTTGGTTGCGCAATTTCACGAAGCTTCCCGGGTAGAGAAGCTCCACCACGTTGTTGGCCATCACTGGGGCATGGGGAAGATGGGGGCCATCCTGGGTCGGGTTTGGCCAGGGCGCCCTGATGCTTGGAATCTGTTCCGTTTGAGTTGTGGTTTGATCACAGAAGCGCAAGTGCCATGGGCCGCAGACAACGCCTGGATCAGGAGCTGGTGACCCGCGGCCTGGCCGCCAGCCGCCAGCAGGCCCAGCAGCTGATCCGGGCCGGGCGGGTGCGCCTGGGCGATCGGGTGCTCGACAAGCCAGGCACGGAAGTGTTGCCGGAGGCGGAGCTGCACGTGCAGCAATCGCCCCGATTTGTCTCCCGGGGTGGGGAAAAGCTGCTGCAGGCCCTGGCCACCTTCCCCCTGGAGGTGCGGGGCCGGGTCTGCCTCGATGGCGGCATCTCCACCGGGGGCTTCAGCGATTGCCTGCTCCAGCACGGCGCAGAGCGCGTCTATGGCATCGATGTGGGCTACGGGCAGACCGCCTGGAGCCTGCGCTGCGATCCGCGCTTGGTGCTGCGGGAGCGCACCAACCTGCGCCACCTGGTGGCGGCCGATCTCTATGGGCCCGCTGACCCCTGGCCCGATCTGGCGGTGGCCGATGTGTCGTTCATCTCCCTTGCCCTAGTGCTGCCCGCCCTGCTGGGCCTACTGCGGCCCGAAGCCGCCTGGGATCTGCTCCTGCTGGTCAAGCCCCAGTTTGAGGTGGGCAAGGCGCGGGTGGGCAAGGGGGGGGTGGTGCGGGACCCTGCTGCCCATTGCGATGCCATTGCGGGCGTGGTTGGGGCGGCGGCGGCCTTGGGCCTGGAGGCCTGGGGGTTGGTGGCCTCCCCACTCACCGGCCCGGCGGGCAACCACGAATACCTGCTCTGGCTGCGGCCCACTGGCCTTGGTCCCCAGGGAGCTCCAGCAGACCGGGTAGTCCCAGCCGCTGGAGTCACCCCCGCCACCATCAGGGCCCTGGTGGCCACTACCCTGGACCCCTGCCCTGCCGCCAAGGGCTGACCCCAGGGCTCAGGCTCAGATGGCGCCGCTGTCGCGATCGCCCGTGCGGATGCGGATCACGGCGTCGATTGTGCTGACGAAGATCTTGCCGTCGCCGATTTCGCCGGTGCGGGCAGCTTCCTGGACGGCTAAAACCACCGTATCCACCTTGTCGTCATCGACGACGATCTCCAGTTTGAGCTTCTGCAGAAATTCCACCGTGAATTCCGAGCCGCGGTAGCGCTCCACCTGGCCCTTCTGACGGCCAAAGCCCCGCACCTCACTGACGGTCATGCCCACGATGCCCGCGTTGACCAGTGCGATCTTGACGTCCTCGAGTTTGAAGGGACGAATGATGGCCTCGACTTTTTTCATGGAAGCAGCTGATGCTGATGGGAAGTCTCTCAGGTGCCCGCTACCGATGGCAGCCGACAGGCCTATTAGGCCCGAGTGCCGGGGCGATCGTGGTAGCTGTGGCTACCGGCCAGCACAACCGGCCAGCAGGTCTGGGCCCGTTCCTAGGATTGGCCTTCCGCCGGTTTCTGGCCGGGCCCTATCGCCTTTCCATGTCTTCCAGCCCTGCTGCCGTTTCCGATCGCACCCTCACCCCCGCCTATGGCGAGCGGGCCATCGCCGAGGCGGAGCTGATCTGTTTTGACAACCCCCGGCCGGGCCGGGCCTACGAAATCTCCATTGAGCTGCCGGAATTCACCTGCAAGTGCCCTTTTTCGGGCTACCCGGATTTTGCGGTGCTGCGCCTGATCTACCAGCCTGGCCCCAGGGTGGTAGAGCTCAAGGCGATCAAGCTCTACGTCAACAGCTACCGCGACCGGGCCATCTCCCACGAAGAGGTCACAAACCGCATCCTCGATGATCTTGTGGCTGCCACTGAGCCCCAGTGGATGCAGCTGGAGGCAGACTTCCACCCCCGCGGCAACGTGCACACCGTCGTGCGGGTGAGCCACGGCAGCCGGCTTGCCTGTTAGAGCTGGCTGAGCAGTTGGGGCAATTCGGCGGCAAAGCCGGTGAGGTTGCGGTTGCAAAGGCCCGCCACATGCAGCTGGCCTGGGCCAGGCCCTTCTTCGGCGATCGCCCAGAGTTGGCGGGTTGCCACCAGGCTGAGCCCCCCGCCGGCCAGTGCGATGGCGAAGCCCGCATAGACGAGTGGCACGCCTGGATCTCGTTTCAAAAGGATGCCACTGGCCGGCAGCACGCTCGCCACCCGGATGGGTAGCCCCTTGACCTCCAACGCTTCGCCGCCGGGGCTGATCTGGCCCAAGGGGCTGCCGTCGGCGCCGTACACCTCCACCGGACCCTGCTCACTGCCCAGGCTGAGCAGCACCGGCTCACTGCCATCGGGGCGGGTCGGCAGCACGAGTCCCCACACCTGCTCGCCCAGCTGGGGGAAGCTCTGTAGGGGCAACTGCAGCAGCGGACTCCTGCCCAGCTGCAGGCTGATTGCCGCCAGGGCCCAGTCGGCCTGGTAGAGGGTCACCCCTTGGAAGCGCAGGGGGTGGTTCACGCTGATCTGGGCCTGTTTCAGCAGGCTGCCGTCACTGCCATCGCCTTCGAGGATGCGCAGCTGGGAGGTGAATTGCTCTGGCCTGCCGGCCGGATCGCGCTGGATGGAGAAGTTGTCGAGGGCGAGGGTGAGCTTGCTGCTGCCCCGACTGTCCATCAGCTCCAGGCTGCGGCCGGGGGCCAGGTATTGCTCGGCACGCTGGCCTGCCACGGCCCCCCAGGCGGCCCCCAGCATCAACACCACCATGCCGGCATGTACCAGCAGGGGGCCAACCTTGCCCAGCAGCCCCTTGCGGGCCGCCAGGCGATCCCCCTGGCGGCGGATCTGCCAGCCCTTGCCCTCTAGCAGTTGCCCCAACTTTTCAAGGCTTGCCGCGGGCTGGTCGGTGGCGAGGCTTTCGGCCAGGCTCAGCTTGCTGAGCTGGCGCGGCTTGCGGTAGTCAATCCAGCGCAGCGAGGCCCGCAGGGCGGGCCATTGGCGCCGCCAGCTGCACAGCAGCAAGGCCAGGGCCAGCCAGGCCAATAATCCCAAAAACCAGCCGCTGGAATAGATGTGGTCGAGCTGCAGGGCCAGCACCCCTTCGCCAGGCAGCAGGCCAAGCCAGGGCTGGGGGTCGTAGAGCCGGTGGTAAAACTCCGCCGTTTCCCGCTGGGGGATGGCCGTGCCCACGCCGCTGGCGATGGCTATCACCAGCAGCAGCACGATCGCCAGGCGCAGATCGGAGATCAGGGCCACCAGCCGGGGGAGGGCCTTCATCGCCAGTTGGCCACCAGGGTGAGGGCCCCGGTGGTGACCAGCACCACCCCGCTGATCGGGGGCACCCATTGGCCGACGCGGCGCAGGCTGAGCAGGCCGGGCAGGCTGGCGGCGGCGGTGCCGGCCAGCAGCAGCGGCACCACCTGGCCGGCTCCAAAGCTGCTGAGCAGCAGCATCCCCACCAGGGGTTTGCCGTTCTGGGCCATCCAGGCCAGCAGCACCGCCAGCACGGGGGTGGTGCAGGGGGTTGCGGCCAGGCCGAAGGCCAGGCCAGCGGCCAGGGGAGCCAGCGGGGCAGGCACTTTGCGGCGCCAAATCTCAGGATCGGGCCCCGCCGGCAGGGGCAGCCTGAGCAGGCCCAGCAGATTGAGGCCCATCAGCAGGGCCAGCAGGGCCACCACGATGGGTACGAGCCCGGGAATCTGGCCGTAGATGCGGCCCAGGAAGCCGCTCACCAGGCCGAGCAGCACCAGGGCTGCCACGATGCCAGCGGCAAAGCTGAGGCTGCGCTTCCAGGGGGCCTGGCGCTCCAGTTCCTGGCTGCCGGCAGGGCCACTGAAGCCGGCCAGGTAGGCCAGGGTCACCGGCAGCAGCGAGAGGGAACAGGGGCCCAGGCTGGTGAGCAGACCCCCAGCAAAAACCACGGCCACGGTGCTCGGGGTGGGGCTGGCTAGGGAGTGCTGCAGCAGGGCCTCGCTAGTGCGGGCCCAGTCGGCCAGTTGGGGCCCAAGGCTGATCATGGACCCAGCCTATCGGGCAGGTGCGGGGCGGCGGCGGCGGGGAGTAGGGGCAAGGCCACCGGCTTCCAGGGAGCAACGGATCAGCAAGCCGCAAACCAGCAGGCTGGCCATCAGGGAATTGCCGCCGTAACTGATCAGGGGCAGGGGCAGGCCGGTGGTCGGCATGGCGCCGCTGGCCACGGCGATATTCAGGATCGACTGGCCCAGCAGCAGGGTGGTGCAGCCAATGGCGATCAGCCGCTGCTGGTTGCTACGGCAGCTCAGGGCGACCCGCAGCCCCACGAAGCCAAACAGCATCAAAAACAGCAGCAACCCCACCGAGCCCACAAAGCCAAACTCCTCGGCAAACACCGCGAAAATGAAGTCGGTGCTCTGAATCGGCAGGTATTGCAGCTTCTGGGTGGAAAGGCCAAACCCTTCCCCCAACAACCCTCCCGAGCCGATTGCCAACAGGCTCTGCACCAGCTGGTAGCCATCCCCCTGGGCGTCACTCCAGGGATTGAGGAAGGACACCACCCTGATGCGCTGGTATTCGTTGAGCATGATGCTGCCAATGCCGAGCAGCCCCCCAGCCCCGGCCGCGCCCAGCAGCAGGGGCATCGAGAGGCCGGCGGCCATGGCCATCAGCCAGAGCAGCAAGCCGGAAAGGGCGGCTGTGCTGAGGTTGGGCTGCTTGAGGATCAGCAGGATCAGGGCCCCAAACACCCCTAGCCACAGCAGTTTCTGGTCGATGCCGATGCGTTTCCAGTGGGCAAACAGGGCGGCCCCTTGCAGCACCAGGAATGGCTTGACCAATTCCGATGGTTGGAGCTGAACCGGCCCGATCACCAGCCAGCGGCTGGCACCGTTGACGGTGCTGCCCATCACGAGGGTGGCCGCGATCAGCAGGATGCCGCCCCACAGGCCCAGGGGAGCCAGATGCAACCAACGCCGCAGGCTGGTGCTCAGACCCAGCCAGAGCAATCCCCAGCTGGCCACCATCCAGATCAGCTGCCGCTTGAGATAGAAGGCTCCATCCCCCATCTCCCGTTCGGCGACCCACCAGCTGGCCGAGGTGAGCACCAGCAGGCCGATTCCGCTCCACAGGCCCACCATCGCCAGCAGCAGGCGCGCTTCTGCGGGCCACTGCTCCCAGGGCAAGGGCCACAGGCCCCAAGCTTTTTTGGAACGGGGGGGCGGTTCGCTGTTGCGACGGGGGGTTGCGGTTCGAGCCAATGGCAGATGGTTGGGATGGCTTGGAAAACGCCATTACGAGGACCCATTCAGCCGTGCACCAGGGGTGGTTGTCGAGCCTCCGGTGGGGAATGGTTAACCAAAAATGGCCCATAAAAAAGCCCGGCCTGGGCCGGGCTCTGGATTGCTAAAGGGATTCGGCCTGGCCGGGAGCTCAGTTGCCGACATTTTGTTGGCGGCGGCCCGTGGCCAGTTCCACCTTGAGGATCTTGCCGCCCTGCTTCATGATTCGCTGCTGCTCAGCAAACCAGCTGTCGTAGGGCACCCATTTGGTGAAATAGGTGTTCTGAAGCTCACGCTGGGTGCGGCTCTTTTCCGGGCTGGGGATGCAGGCCGTGATCTTGAACAGACGCATGGAGATGATCCTCGGGTGTGCCGCTGGCAGGGATCAGTTGCCCAGGCCGGAGCAGATGTAATCGAAATAGACGGCCATTTCCCGGCCGGCATCCGGACCCACCAGGGAAGCGGTGGTTTCCTTCATGGCCTGGATCGACTGGACCGTGGCGCCGATGGGCACGCCCAGGGAGTTGTAGGTCTCCTTGAGACCATTGAGCACCCGCTCGTCGAGGATCGAGGTGTCGCCGGCCAGCATGGCGTAGGTGGCGTAGCGCAGGTAGTAGTCCAGGTCGCGGATGCAGGCCGCATAGCGACGGGTTGTGTACATGTTGCCGCCGGGACGGGTGATGTCCGAATAGAGCAGCGACTTGGCCACGGCCTCTCTGATGATTGCTGAACCATTCGAGCTGATGGTGGCAGCGGCGCGAACGCGCAGTTCACCACTGGTGAAGTACTGCTCTAAGCGGCCCATAGCCGAGTCGTCCAGGTAAAGGCCCTGAACGTCGGCCTGATTAATTACGTTCGTGATGGCGTCTTGCATGAATCCAGCTTTGGTGGCGGGGAGTAGTAAAAGAACGCTGTCTCAGGAGAGGGCGCCAATGACGTAGTCGAAGTAGAAGCCAGCTTCCTCGGCGTCAGAGCCGGTGAGCAGGCCCATGGCAGCCGACTTCATTTCACGCACGGATTCCGCCATGGCATCGAGGGGAGTCCCGAGCGAGCGATACATCTCCTTCGCTCCGATGATTCCAACCTCTTCGATGGGTGTCACATCGCCGGCGATAATCCCGTAGGTCACCAGGCGTAGGTAGTAGTCCATGTCGCGAAGACACGAAGCGGTCATCTCCTCGCCGTACGCGTTTCCGCCGGGAGAAATCACGTCGGGACGCCGCTGAAACAGGGCGCCACCAGCGGTTTTGACGATGCGCTCGCGGCTTTCGCCTAGAACCTGGGCGACCCGAATACGACGTTGACCAGCGGCCACGAAGGACTTGATCTGGTCGAGTTCACCAGGGCTGAGATAGCGGGCTTCCGCGTCCGCGTTGATGATCGAGTTGGAGACGATGCTCATGCAGTTCTGCCTCGAAACAAGCGGCCGCCTTGAAGGAGACCGATATCCGGTGGGTAAGGGAATGGATCGACTTGCGCCGATCACCAAATCATTCTGCGGCAAAGCCCAATCACCGCCCCCTTGGCGGTAACAGTTCTTCACGGCGCTTGTGTAAGGAGAACCCGCTGCGGCGCAATGGCTTTGTTCAATTTTGGCGACAGCGGCTTGGCGTAGCAATTATTCATCATTTTGCTCCGCTAACCGCCCCACTTGTTTCGACTTTCGGCTCAACTTTTGCGACAATTGTTGTCATGAATCCTCCCCCTCCTTCGCCTGAAGTGTCTCCGGGAGGGGCTTTTGGGCTAAGAACGCAATCTTCGGGTGCGGATCACCGTGATCACGGGAATGCGCTCACCTCATCGAGTTGGGGAGCTCGACCGAGCAGGGCGAGATAGTCCGATGAAGCAGTGCGTAGGGGTGCCATGCGGTTGAGGCATCGTTGGAGATGTTCGTTGCCAGCTACTTTGCTAACCAGCTCCTCCACCGTGAGTTGCTGGTTGTGTAATTGGAATTAGATGTTTCCTATGGGCTCTTCAACAATAGTGATTCTATTGAGCAGATACTTGTAGACGCTTTCCAGCTCTTGTTGCACTGGGTTTCACTACTGGTGCGTCCAGGCTAAGCAAGGCGCCCCACGCTTTGGCGGCGGCTTTGCCCTTGGGGTAATCCTGTATGAATCTGGCTCACCATGGTGGCGCCTGGCCGGTTGACAAACCCTATGTGCTGTCAGTCAGTTTATCAGCTCCACAGCGGCAGGCTGTGCTGAGGCTTCAGAGGGCGTTGCTGGACATAGGGGTCTGCTTCCAGCGGCGACTCGGTGCAGGTGCTTGACGGATGCTGCCTGGTCCCGGGGTGAAGTTGTCTTGGGGCTGAGATGCATTCATGGTTTCGCCCCCGACGGTCTGGGCTGTCCAGCTTCCCACGACAATCTGCCGGCGCGCCGACAGATTTCGATTGGTTATATCCCCGGTAGTGCGTATGGTCTGATCAACGGGCACGTTTGGACGTTTGTCCTGGGCAAATTCATTGGCATAGGCAGATGCGTCGAAGGGGCGGTTGAGGCCGGGCACCTTGCGGGCATTTCGATCAGTAGCGGTGACAAAACGCTCGTAGGGGACTGTGTCTTCGCCATAGGTTTCGTTGTATTCGCTGCTGTTGAGAATCCCGTCGACTACCCCATAGAAGCCGGTGCGGGCTGCGGTATCGAAGTAGCCGTTAATTTCCCATCGCCCGAAGGTTGGGCGACCTAGCAGCCGGCGATGGATCACCTCGATGGCCTTGGTGATGTAAAGGCTGCTCCAATACCGGCGGCGGAAGGCCTTGGAACGGGCGACCTGGCGGATAAACTCTCGCAGGCTGATATCGCCGTTCTCGAGCTTGATTTCCTCAACTTTATTGCGCTCTCCGGCATAGCCAGCAGTGCCTAAAACTTGCACATAGACCGCATTAATAACTGCCTGGGTGCTGGCTTCAGTGCCACGAATACTGGGTTGGCCGCCGCGGCGGGGCACGGAGCTGCCGCCGGTAGCAATCTGCTGGAGCCGCACAACCTTGGGACCCACCCGGCGGGGGCTGGCCTTGCGGAACTGGACGCTGTCCATCTGGCCAGGCTGGGCCAGGCCATTGCCGATCAGGATGCGGCGGCTGTCGTAGCCATAGGGGGCGGGCCTGGTGGCCACTGAAGCGGTGCCGGAAGGGAAAATTGCGCCGTAGTTGAGGGCCAGGGGATCGTTACCGCCGCCGTAGACGTGCTGATCTGCGAAGGGTTGGCGATAGGAGGCGTAGAGGGTGACGTACTGGGGCGCACCTTCAAAGGGAGCGCTGAAGCGGAACAGCTTGCGGTTTGATCCCCAGCCGGCACTCTCCTGGGCTTCTTCACCGAGATCCCGCAGGTAGGGCACGGTTTCCTCGCCGAACACCCGCGCGTATTCAAGGGTATTGATCAGGGAATCCACTAGGCCATTCAGGCCTTGGACGCTGACGATGTCGAAGTAGCGGGTGAATTCCTCACGGGAGCTGATGCCGCGACCGAGGAAGTGGCGGAAGGCCAGCTCAACCGCCCGGCTATTGGAGAAGCGGCCGAAAAACTGCTGGCGATATTCCTTGCTGTGGCCGAGGGAACGAATGAATTCCCGCATCGACAGCTGGCCCTGACGCACCTGGGTGGCTTCGACCGGGCAGGGCGTCTGGCTGTAGGCCTTGGCGATGTCGCGCTCGAACACCTGGCGGTAGGCGGCCCGAATCACTTCGGCCTTTTGGGCACCACTTAGGCGCGGCCGCATGATGAAGCGCTGCTTACCGTCAGCGGCTAAGGCATAAATGGCAGGCAGTTGGAGGCCCTGACTTTCAGGGCTGCCGAGGCGCTGCCGGGTGCTTGGAGTGGCCACCTGCAGTTCGGCGAGCAGCACGTTGAAGTACTGGATCACCAGCTCGCGTGCCTGGGGATTGTCTTTGCAGAGGCCCGCGGCTGCGGCGCGCATTTCCTGCAGGGCCACATTGGTAGCCGCCAAGGAGCAAGCCTTCTCCAATATGTCGCGCAGGCCGCGGGTGTTCACGGCCAGGATGCTGGGGTCTCCTGCCACCAGGGCGTAGCCCACATAGCGCAGGAACCAGCCCATGTCGCGCAGCGACTTGCGCATCCGATCGGTGCCGTAACGGCCCACGGCAATCGGGCTGAAGCCGGTGGGCAGCACAACCCTTACATCGGCGTCGCCACCTGTGCTTTCGAGTAAGCGTGTGATCAGGTTGCCGCTGGAGTTGCCGGTGCCCTGGGCGAAGGTCTGCACCGAACGCTGGAAGGCGGCCTGGTCGGCGGCCAGGGGGGTGGCGTCGCTGGCGCTGGGGCCGGAGGTGCTCAGCGGCGCGTCGAGGTAGGAGAGCGGCGTGCCGCCGGAGAAGATCCGGTTGGCCGCCTTGGCCACGATGAAATCAGCGTTCTTAGAGATGCGGCGTGCAGCTTCTAAGCGCTGCTGGCCACTCTGGTAAAACGCCTTCAGGGTTTCAAGCTCCCCGCCGTCGGGGAAGCGGTCCTGTTGCTCCGCCTGACGAACGCTGGAAAGCGGCAGGGTGTCGTAGCGCTGGGCGGCAACCCTGGTGCTGCCGCTGCTGGCGGTCACGGTCATTGACAGGAGCGAACCGGGTTTGGTCACGTTACGGCTGGCCCATTGGGCCCAGCCCGGCCTTGAACAAATGTTTGCAGCCAGAGCTCCTGAGCCTGGGGGTGGGCGGCCGTGAAAAGCTCGGCATGTAGCCGCCGATGCCGCCGTGCCCGTCAGTGATGCCGCCACGCCGGTGGTGAGCGCCTTCTACGACCGCTTCCCCTACCCGGGCGACCCCCTTCAGGACGGGCCACCTCCCGGTTACAACTGGCGCTGGTGCGTTGACAGTGCCTGGGCAGCCGCCACCGGCTGCCTGCCCCCCCGGGCCGGCAGCGGCCCCCGCCGCTGGCGAATTCTGGATGCCGGCTGCGGCACCGGTGTCAGCACCGATTACCTCTGTCACCTCAACCCAGGCTCTGCGGTGCTGGCGGTGGATATCAGCGCCGGGGCCCTGGAGGTGGCCCGGCAGCGCACTCGCCGCTCCGGCGCCGCCGCCCAGGTGGAGGAGCTGCGCATCGAGCAGCGCAGCCTGCTCGACCTGGCCGGTGAGGGCCCCTTTGACTACATCAATTCGGTGGGGGTGCTGCACCACCTGCGCGAACCAGAGCAGGGGCTGGGGGCCCTGGCGGGGTTGTTGCGACCCGGGGGATTGGTGCATCTTTTCCTCTATGCCGACGGCGGCCGCTGGGAAATCCATCGCACCCAACGGGCCCTGGCCCTGCTGGGTGCGGGCACGGACGAGGCGGGCCTGCACCTGGGCAGGCAGCTGCTGGCCCAGTTGCCTGAAACCAACAGGCTGCGCCGTCACCACGAGCAGCGCTGGGCCCTCGACACGGCAGCCGATGCCAACTTCGCCGACATGTATCTCCACCCCCAGGAGACCAGTTACAACATCGAGCGTCTGCTGGCTTTTGTGGCTACGGCTGGCCTGGAGTTCGCCGGTTTTTCCAATCCCGAGGTGTGGTCACCGTCCCGGCTACTCCAGGGCGAACTGCTGGAGCGGGCCCAGGACCTCAGCCCCCGCCAGCAGTGGAGCCTGGTGGAGGAGCTCGACCCCGACATCAGTCACTTTGAGTTTTTCCTCAGCAAGGGCCCGGTCTCCGTTGCCGATTGGAGCGCCGATGCCGCCCTGCTAGCTGCCCGGGGGGAGGTGAACCGCTGCCTGTGGGGCTGGCCCTCTACCAGCCTGATGGGCCCGGATCTGCTGCCGCTCAGCCTGAGCCGGGAGAGCTTTGAGCTGATGCGGGCGCTCGAGCAGGCTCCCAACCTCTCGATCGGCCAGTTGCCCCTGGATTGGCCAGCCGCCACCCGGCTGGCGGTGGCCCGCCAGCTGCTGGAGCAGCGGCTGTTGCTGCCGGTGTTGTGACCCGCACGTGATAGATTCCGCGCGCCTTAAAGGGGGGTCAAGCGCTTGTCGATTTCCCTCCCTAGCCAGGTGGATGTCCCCGTCGTTGGGGATCGCGCCCCGGCCGATTCCAGTGATGGAGATTCCAGTAATGGAATGGACAGCTATTTTCGGCTCCAGCGCCGGCTGTTGGTCGCCACCATGCTGCTTTCTGCAGTTGTCGTGGTGGTCACCGCCATCGCCGGATCCCTAGCCACGGCATTCAGCCTGTTGGTGGGATCCGTGGCTGGCTTGCTCTACCTGTGGCTGCTCAGCCGCAGCGTTACGCGGCTTGGAGAAAACTCCCGCCGCTTGAGCAGAACCCAGCTGCTGGTGCCCGTGGTTCTGGTGCTGGTGGCCTCCAGGTTGCCCCAGCTTTCAATCCTGCCGGCCCTGCTGGGCTTTTTGCTCTACAAGCCGGCCCTGATTCTCCAGGCTGTCTTCGACAGCTAAAACTTTCCCACCGTTCCGTCGCTTCGGCGATACCGAACTCCCCCCTCGCTGGCTCCAATGCCTCTCACCCTTCCCCTTGCCGAATTGGAGGTTGGTAAACACCTCTATTGGCAGCTTGGCAATCTCAAGATCCATGGCCAGGTCTTCCTGAGCTCCTGGGTTGTGATCGGAGCTCTCCTGGCCCTGGTGGTGGTGGGTACCCGCAAGCTGGAACGGGATCCCCGCGGCACCCAAAACCTGCTCGAGTTCGTGTGGGACTACATCCGCGACCTCTCCAGGGAGCAGATCGGCGAGAAGGCCTATCGCGACTGGATGCCCTTCATCGGCACCCTGTTTCTGTTCATTTTCGTGAGCAACTGGGGCGGCGCCCTGGTTCCCTGGAAGCTGATCCATCTGCCCAGTGGTGAGCTCGGCGCTCCCACCGCTGACATCAACACCACCATCGCCCTGGCCCTGTTGGTGTCGCTGGCCTATTTCTATGCGGGCTTGAGCCGCAAGGGCCTGCGTTATTTCGAGTACTACGTGGAGCCGACGCCGATCATGCTCCCGTTCAAGATCGTCGAAGATTTCACCAAGCCCCTGTCCCTCTCCTTCCGTCTGTTTGGCAACATCCTGGCGGACGAACTGGTGGTGGCAGTGCTGGCGTTTTTGGTGCCCCTGATTGTGCCCTTGCCGGCCATGTTCCTGGGCCTGTTCACAAGCGCCATCCAGGCTTTGATCTTCGCCACCCTTGCCGCCTACTACATCGGTGAGGCGGTGCACGAGGAGCACCACTAGGCGCTCTGCTAAATCTGCCTGGCGCAGGTCCGGCCGCACTCCGGGCCCATCCCCATTAGGGATGTCCCAAGCGCCGGGTTTGAACCCAGCTCCACTACGCGCCATAACCGCGACTCCCATCCCCCACTCCACCATGGATTCCATCACCTCCGCTGCGTCTGTTCTGGCTGCTGGCCTGGCTGTCGGCCTCGGTGCCATCGGCCCCGGCATCGGTCAGGGCACCGCAGCTGGCGGCGCCGTTGAAGGCATTGCACGTCAGCCCGAAGCCGAAGGCAAGATCCGCGGCACCCTGCTGCTGTCCCTGGCCTTCATGGAAGCGCTCACCATCTACGGCCTCGTGGTCGCCCTGGTGCTCCTGTTCGCCAACCCCTTCGCAGGTTGATTGTTCCGTGAGGCGTGGAAGGCGGGGGCTTGAGCCCCTTGTTTCCCGCCTCACGCCAGTCCCCACTCGCCCGATCGTTCCAGCGCCCTCGCCCCAATGACCAGCTGGCTTCTGCTCGCCGAAGCAGGTGTCCCTGAGGGAGGTCTATTTGACCTCGATGCCACCCTGCCGCTGATGGCGGTGCAGGTGGTTCTCCTCACCTTCATTCTGAATTCGCTGTTCTTCCGTCCCGTTGGCCGGGCGGTGGAGGATCGCGAAAGCTTCATCTCCACCAGCCGTGCCGAGGCCAAGCAGAAGCTGGCCCAGGTTGAACGTCTGGAAGCCGATCTCAGGGAGCAGCTCAAGGACGCTCGACAGCAGTCCCAGAAGTTGATTCTCGAGGCTGAGCAGGAGATGGATCGCCTCTATCGCGAGGCTCTTGCCCTGGCGACTGCCGAGGCCAATGCATCCCGGGAGCAGGCCCGCCGCGAGATCGATGCCCAACGTGATCAGGCGATGACCCAGCTCAACATTGATGCCGACAAGCTCGGTGACCTGATCGTGTCCCGCTTGCTGGCCACCCCATGACCCCCCTGATTCCCACCCTGCTCGCCAGCCACGGCGGCTTTGGTCTCAATCTCAATCTATTTGAGACCAATATCATCAACCTGGCCATCGTCATCTTCGGGCTCTGGAAGTTTCTTCCAGGTTTCCTCGGCGGCATTCTCGAGCGCCGTCGCAATGCAATCCTGAGCGATCTGCAGGATGCTGAGCAGCGCCTCGCGTCTTCCACCACTGCCTTGGCCGAGGCCCAGCAAGGGCTAGCCGCAGCCCAGCAGAAGGCAGAGCAGATCCGCGCCGATGGCCAGGCCCGCGCCCAGGCCCTGCGGCTGGAAAGCGAAAACCGCACTATCCAGGAGATGGCACGTCTCAAGCAGGGCGCCATGGCCGACCTAGGTGCCGAGGCCGCCCGAGTCACAGACCAATTGCGTCGCGAAGCGGCCAACCGCGCCATCGCTAGGGCCCTGGCCTCCCTGCCGGGCAAACTCGATGGTGATGCCCAGGTGCGCCTGATCGACCAGTCCATCAAGACCCTAGGGAAAGCCTGATGCCTCTCCTCAATTCCATTGCCACCCCCTACGCCGAGGCATTGATTCAGGTGGCAGAGGCCCGCAAGGAAACGGACACCGTGGCCGAGCAGGCCAAGGCAGTACTGGCGGTGCTCAATTCCAGTCCCGAACTCCAGGCGGCCCTGGCCTCGCCCCTGCTGGAGCCCGACGCCAAGAAGGCTGCCCTGGGCAAAATTTTTAACGACCAGGTCACCCCCAGCGTTCAGAACCTGCTCAAGCTCCTGGCCGACCGCCAACGCCTACCCATGCTGGATGCGGTCATGATTCGCTTCCTGGAGCTCTACCGCGAGCTGCGCCACATCACCCTGGCCAAGGTCACCTCGGCGGCGGCCCTCACCGCTGAGCAGCAGGCCGAGCTCAATAAGAAAGTGCAGGCGATCGCCGGTTCAAAGGCCGTGGAGTTCGACCTCGTTGTCGATCCCAGCCTGATCGGGGGCTTCATCGTCAGCATGGGCTCCCAGGTGATCGATGCCAGCCTTTCTGGTCAGGTGCGTCGCCTTGGTCTGGCGCTTGCCCAGGTGGGCTAGCTACCCCCCCTTCCACTTCACCGCCCTCCCTTCCATCAGCTCCCCTTGTGGGGACTTCCTCCCATGGTTTCCATCCGCCCCGACGAGATCAGCGCCATCCTCAAGCAGCAGATTGAGGACTACGACAGATCGGTATCGGTCAGCAACGTCGGAACGGTGTTGCAGATCGGCGATGGCATCGCCCGGGTCTACGGCCTGCAGCAGGTGATGGCCGGCGAGCTAGTTCAGTTTGAGGATGGCACCGAAGGCATCGCCCTCAACCTGGAAGACGACAACGTCGGCGTGGTGCTGATGGGCGAGGGGCGCGGCATTCAGGAGGGCAGCACGGTTAAGGCCACCGGCAAGATCGCGGCCGTGCCCGTGGGTGACGCCATGCTGGGTCGGGTGGTCAATTCTTTGGGTCAGCCCATCGACGGCAAGGGTGACATCGCTACCACCGAAACCCGCCTGATCGAATCGATGGCGCCTGGCATCATCCAGCGCAAATCGGTGCACGAGCCCATGCAGACGGGCATCACCGCCATCGACTCGATGATTCCCATCGGTCGGGGCCAGCGCGAGCTGATCATCGGCGACCGCCAGACCGGCAAGACCGCCATCGCGATCGACACGATCATCAACCAGAAGGGCGAAGACGTCGTCTGCGTCTATGTGGCAGTGGGTCAGAAAGCTGCCTCGGTGGCCAACGTGGTGGAGGTGCTGCGCGAGAAGGGTGCCCTCGACTACACCATCGTGGTGGCGGCCAGTGCCTCAGAGGCTGCCGCTCTCCAATACCTCGCTCCTTACACAGGCGCGGCCCTGGCCGAGTCGTTCATGTACAGGGGCAAGGCCACCCTGGTGATCTACGACGACCTCACCAAGCAAGCTCAGGCCTACCGCCAGATGTCCCTGCTGCTGCGGCGCCCTCCCGGTAGGGAGGCCTATCCCGGCGACGTGTTCTACTGCCACAGCCGTTTGCTGGAGCGGGCTGCCAAGTTGAGCGATGCCATGGGCAAGGGCTCGATGACCGCCCTGCCGATCATCGAAACCCAGGCTGGCGACGTGTCGGCCTACATCCCCACCAACGTGATCTCGATCACCGATGGCCAGGTGTTTCTCAGCTCCGACCTGTTCAACTCCGGCCTGCGACCGGCCATCAATGTGGGGATCTCGGTGAGCCGGGTGGGCGGTGCTGCCCAAACCAAGGCCATCAAGAAGATTGCCGGCACCCTCAAGTTGGAGCTGGCCCAGTTTGACGAATTGGCCGCCTTCTCCCAGTTTGCCTCCGACCTCGACGCCGCCACCCAGGCCCAGCTTGGTCGCGGCAAGCGGCTGCGCGAGATCCTCAAGCAGCCCCAGTTCAGCCCCCTGATCCTCGCTGAGCAGGTGGCTGTTGTGTATGCCTGCGTTAAGGGCCTGATCGATGAGGTTCCCGTGGAATTGGTGGTGCAGTTTTGCCGTGAACTGCGGGAGTATCTCAAGAGCAACAAGGCCGATTTCATCTCTAAGGTGCAAACCGAGAAGCAGCTCAGCGAAGAGGCTGAAGCCATGCTCAAGGAAGCCATCAATGAGGTGAAGTCGACCATGCTCGCCTCCGTTTGAGCAGGGGCATCACCCAATGGCAAACCTCAAAGACATCCGCGACCGGATCGGTTCGGTCAAGAACACTCGCAAGATCACCGAGGCCATGCGTCTTGTGGCGGCCGCCAAGGTGCGGCGCGCCCAGGAGCAGGTGCTGCGCAGCCGGCCCTTTGCCGACCGCCTGGCCCGCGTGCTGGAAAACCTCCAGTCGCGCATGCGCTTTGAAGACGCCGAAGCTCCACTCCTGGAGCAACGGGATGTAACCACCATCACCCTGCTGTCGGTAACCGGCGATCGCGGTTTGTGCGGTGGCTACAACGCCAACATCATCAAGCGCACTGAGCAGCGCTACGCCGAACTCTCCAGCCAGGGCTTCAAGGTGGATCTGGTGCTGATCGGCCGCAAGGCGATCACCTATTTCCAGAATCGAGCCAGCCTCTACACGATCCGGGCCACCTTCACTGGCCTGGAGCAGGTGCCTAAGGCCAGCGAGGCCATGGGCATCGCCAATGAGGTGCTGGCAGAGTTTCTCTCAGGCTCCACCGATCGGGTGGAAATCATTTTCACCAAGTTTGTCAACCTGGTGAGCTCCAAGCCCGTTATTCAGACCCTCCTGCCCCTAGATCCCCAAGGCATTGCCATCCCCGAAGATGAGATTTTCCGTCTCACCACCCGGGAGGGCCAGCTCGGGGTGGAGCTGGGCAGCACTGCCAACGAGCAGCCCCGTCTGCCTTCTGACATTGTCTTTGATCAGAGTCCGGACCAACTGCTCAATGCCCTGCTGCCCCTCTATCTGGAAAACCAGCTGCTGCACTCCCTCCAGGAGGCTGCGGCCTCGGAGCTGGCCAATCGGATGACGGCCATGAACAACGCCAGCGACAACGCCAAGGCGCTCGCCAAGAGCCTCACCCTCGACTACAACAAGGCCCGTCAGGCCGCCATCACCCAGGAGATCCTGGAAGTGGTGGGTGGTTCAGCCTCCATGGGTTGAGCATCAGCTAGTAGCGGGGTGGGGGCGGCGTCGCATAGGGCGACAGGCCTCTTTGTAGCCATCCCGGGCCCCCAAATTCCCAGCTGCTCGAGCGCAGTGAATCCAGTATCCACACCATCGACCAGGAGGTTGTGGTGCTGGTTCAGCAATTAAGCCGACTTACGCCGGCTCCCATCGCCGATCCCTTTGAACGCTTTTTTGAAAAACCTAGCGACCATTTTGCCTGAGGAAGTTGCAGGAGTTCGCTGCCTCACGCCATGAGATGCGACAGCCCAGCTGCTGGAAGTAATCCGCAGACCAGAGAGTCAACACGCGAGCCTCACCCTTTGCTGGTCTAGACTGATCGTGTCCACCAAGGCTGATCGACATGCGTGCCAAGTTGTTTCGCAACGGCCGCAGCCAGGCCGTGCGGCTACCGGCTAGTTGCAGATTTGAGGGCACGGAAGTCGAAGTTGAGAGAGATCCCCAAACAGGAGTCGTCAGCCTGCGTCCACTCCGCTCCAGTCCATTGGATTGGCTGCGCCGGCGGGCTGTTCTGCTCGACGGTGATCCCCAGGCTGCTGATGGTTTCGCTGAATTGACGGAGTCCGATGGAGCCCACCAAGCCAATGGCCCCGCTCAGGAGCGTGATTGGCCATGAAGCAACGCTTCATGCTCGACACCAATGCGGTGCGCATGCTGTTGGAGCGTCGCTCTCCCCAGCTCGATCAATGGTTTGCGGAAGAGCGCTGCAGCCTGTCGGCCATCGTGGCGGCTGAGATTCGTTTTGGGTTGGCGCGCCGCAGGCTGCCTGAGCGCCGTGCCGCGCTTGTTTGCGATCTGCTGGAGGTGCTCCCCGTTGAGGCCTTCGATGAGCAGGTGGCGAAGACCTACGGCCGATTGCGGGCTGAGCTGCAGCGGCTTGGTATCACTCTGGCGGCGATGGACCTTTTAATCGCCGCCCATGCGCTGGCTCTCGAACGCATGTTGGTGAGTAGCGATCAAGTGTTTGCCAGCGTGCCGGATTTGCAGTGCTGTTCGGCTGGCTGAACGGTGCTTCTGAACGTTCCTTTTGAACGGCCAGCGAAGTTCAGCATCACGCCCCCCTGCAGAACTGCGTGTATTGCTTACTGCTGGCAGTCGCATGGCCCGGAACCTACAGCGCGATCTGCGCTGGGTAACTATGGAAAGAGTTGCCAGCAGGATGATGGCTTTGCGGGCCATTGCATCAGCCTGGGTGCATCAGCCCTGGCCCTTGATAACGCCATCTTCGATCCCATGCCCCTGCCTTTGCCCGACCCTGGACCGCTGGTGATCCAGCCCCTGTTTCCGGTGGCCCTCGGCCAGGTTCAGCTGCGCCCAGACCCGCTCGAGCTGGCTGCCCAGCTGCAGGCCCTGCTGGCCCTGCGGGGCGCCGCCGCCAGCAATCCTGATCCCGGCTGCGCCTGGACCGGTGATCTCAACGGGGTGTGGCAGCTGCATCGCCATCCCCTTTTTGCTGGGCTGGTGGCCACGGTGGCCCAGCAGGCTGAGATCTATCTGCAGGAGCTCGGTCTGCAGCCGTCCCAGCTGGCCCTGCATTTGCAGCGCTGCTGGCCCGTGCTCAGTGAGGAGGGCCAGGTGGTTGGCCGCCACCACCATCCCAACGCCCATCTCAGTGCCGTGGTGTATCTCAGTGGCGACGGCTCTGGCCGCAGTGGCGTGCTCCGCTTCTGGCCCCAGCGCCAGGTCAATGAATTGGTGCCGGGGATGGCAGTGGGGCATAGGGCTCCTCTCCAGGCGGATCCGCTGCCTGGCTGCCAGGGCTGGCTGCAGCCATGGGTGGACGTGGCCCCCCGGGCCGGTCTGCTCCTGCTGTTCCCCAGCAGCCTCGATCACGCCGTGCTGCCAAACGACGATCCCGACGACCTGCGCGCCTCGATCAGCATGGATTTCCTGCTCACGGCGCCGCCCCTGCCCGAGGGACACACCCCGCCGGAGTATTTAGCCCCCCACCCCAGCCAGTGGCAGCAGCTCTGAGGTTGGTGAGCTGGGAAGATGGGGCATCGCTGCTCCCACCCGGCGCTTCCAGTGACCGATCCCCAGACCTTCACGATCTGCGCCGAGCTTACGGGCGCCCTGCATACCTTCCCCTGTCGCAGCGACCAGACCGTGCTGGCGGCGGCAGAGGCGGCTGGGGTGGCCCTGCCCAGTTCCTGCTGTTCGGGGGTCTGCACCACCTGTGCGGCCCTGATCACTGAGGGCACCGTGCTGCAGGCGGACGCTATGGGCGTCAAGCTCGAGCTGCAGCAGCAGGGCTATGCCCTGCTCTGCGTCTCCTTGCCCCAGTCCGATCTGCGCCTGAAGGCCGGCCAGGAGGATGCCCTCTACGAAGCCCAGTTCGGCCAATACCAGAAGTGAGGCTGGAGCTGCTGCAGCTCTGGTTTAAGCCCTTGCAGGGGCCAAAGCTGAGCCAGTTGCGGCTGGCTCTGCTGGCGGCAGCCCAGGAGCAGGCGGGGCCCGGGGCCGAGCTGCTGCGCTGGGCGATCACCGCCGCCGAACCTGTTCGGGGCCTCCACATTGAGGCGGTGCTGCTTGTGGGTGACGCTCCAGCACCGCCGCGATCGTGAGCGGTGCCCCGCCTCCCCTGCCCACCCTGCTGGTGATCCCCACGGGGGTGGGGTGCGCCCTGGGCGGCTATGCCGGCGATGGCCTGCCTGCGGCCCGGCTGCTGGCGGCGGCCAGCGGCTGCCTGATCACCCATCCCAATGTGATGAATGGGGCCGCCCTCTACTGGAGTGATCGGCGCATTCAATATGTGGAGGGCTGGGCCCTGGATCGCTTCGCGGCCGGCGAGCTGGCCCTGGCACCGGTGGCTGGCCGGCGGGTGGGATTACTGTTGGATGCGGGCATCGAACCGGAGCTACGCCAGCGCCAGATTCAGGCGGCAGAGGCTTGTCGCGCCAGCTTGGGGCTGGCGATCGGCCCGGTGCTCATCAGCGACGAGCCCCTGGGAGTGGGCCTGAGCCTGGGCTCCAGTGGCGCCAGTTGGGGCTGCCTGGAGCGCCCGGATGCCCTGCTGCGCGCCGGCGAAAAGCTAGTACTAGCAGGAGCCGGCGCCATCGCCGTGGTGGCCCGCTTCCCCGACGATCCCGATAGCGAGGCCCTGGCCGCCTATCGCCATGGCGCCGGGGTCGATGGTCTGGCCGGCGCCGAGGCGGTGATCAGCCATCTGCTGGTGCGCCACCTGGGTATCCCCTGCGCCCATGCCCCTGCCCTGCAGCCGCTGCCTATGGATCCAAACCTCGATCCCAGGGCGGCGGCGGAGGAGCTGGGCCATACGTTCCTGCCCTGCGTGCTGGTGGGATTGAGCCGGGCGCCGGATCTGGTGCCGCTGGGCCGGGCCGGCCAACCCTACGGGGATGGGATTGGTCTGGGGCCTGCTGGAACCCTGCTGACGGCAGCCGCCATCGGCGCCGTGGTCGCCCCAGCTGGTGCCCTCGGCGGTGAAGCGGTGCTGGCCTGCGCTGAGCGGGGAATCCCGGTGATAGCGGTGCACAACCCCTGCCTGCTGGAGGTGTCGGCCCAGGCCCTGGGCCTGGAGGTGTTGGCGGCCGCCAGCTACGCCGAGGCTGCTGGGCTGGTGCTCGCCCTGCGGGAGGGGATCGATCCGGCGGTGTTGCGGCGGCCGCTGGGGGGGCGGCTCAGCGCAGGCAGGCCATCGGGTGGCGATTGGCCACTCCCAGGGCCCTGGCCACGCTGGGATGGCAGACGGAACCATCGATGGTGTTGAGGCCGGAAACCAGTTCGGGGCGATCGGTGACGGCTTCCACCAGGCCCCGACCTGCGATTGCCAGGATGTAGGGCAGGGTGACGCTCACAAGCGCCTCAGTGGAGGTGAAGGGCACGGCACCGGGCATGTTGCCGACGGCGTAGTGCTGCACGCCGTGCAGGCTGTGGACCGGATCGGTGTGGGTGGTCTCCCGGCTGGTGGCGATGCAGCCGCCCTGATCGATGGCCACATCCACCACCACCGAGCCCGGCCGCATTTGCCGCACCAGTTCTTCGCTCACCAGCGTGGGGGCGCGGCCGCCGGCGGTGAGCACGGCGCCGATCAGCAGGTCGGTTTCCGGCACCAGACGCTCGATCAGGCTGGGGCTGCTGATCAGGCTGACCAGTCGGCCCTGGCGATAGGTGTCGAGGCTGCGTAATTTCTGCGGTGAGCGATCCAGCAGGTACACCTCCCCATCCATCGCAGCGGCGATTCGGGCCGCATTCCAGCCGACGCTGCCCGCCCCCAGCACCAGCACCCGGGCCGGCTTCACACCGGTGCAGCCGCCCAGCAGGATGCCGCGCCCGCCGTGGGGCTTCTCCAGCAGGTGGGCTCCCACCTGGGCCGCTAGCCGGCCGGCGATTTCGCTCATCGGCGCCAGCAGGGGCAAGCTGCCGTCTTCGAGCTGCACGGTTTCGTAGGCCACCGCCGTGGTGCCGGCCGCCAGCAGGGCCCGGCCCACATCCTGGTAGGCGGCCAGGTGCAGGTAGGTGAACAGCACCAGGTCGGGGCGCATAAAGCGGAACTCCTCTGGTTGGGGCTCCTTAACCTTGACCACCAGGTGGGCGGCCCAGGCCTCTTCGGCATTCACCAGGCGGCCTCCGGCGGCGCCGAACTGGTCGTCGCTGAAGCCTGCTCCCAGGCCAGCTCCTGCCTGGATCCTGACGTCCATGCCCTGACCCACCAGCTCGCGCACGGCGTCGGGGGTGAGGGCTACACGCTGCTCATCGCGCTTGATCTCAGCCGGAACACCGATGCTGGCCATCGGTGCGGTGAGGCTCGCGGCGCTTGGGCTGGGGGCTGCCATGGTTCAGCTGCTGGGTCGTCACTCCAGGTTGGCGGCGGCGATCGGCATCCGCCAGCCGCTACCGAAGGCCCGCGCCCCGATCTTGAGCAGGGGTGGGCCTTGGCGCCGTTTGAATTCGGCTCGGCGCAGCAGCTGCATCACCCGGTGGGCCAGCTCCGCAGGGGTGCCGCTGGCAACCAGCTCTTCCGGGCTGCGCAGGGCTTCGATGTAGTTCTTCAGGATTGGATCCAGCAACGCGTAGTCGGGCAGGGAATCGCTGTCGAGCTGGTCTGGCCGCAGCTCGGCGCTGGGGGGTTTCTCGCGGATTGCCCGCCCCACCAGCTCGCCTTCCTCCGGCAGCCCCAGCTCGCGGCGACAGGGGCCTGCTGCGGCCGAATCGAGCCAGGTGCAGAGGGCGAAGACCTGGGTCTTGTAGAGGTCGCCGATCACGGCCAGGCCACCGTTCATGTCGCCATAGAGGGTGCAGTAGCCCACGGCCAGCTCGCTCTTGTTGCCGGTGGAGAGCAGCAGCTGGCCCTGCTGGTTGGCCACGGCCATCAGCAGGGTGCCGCGGATGCGCGACTGCAGGTTTTCGGCACTGAGGCCCCCTGGTGGGCCGCCGAGCACCGGGGTGAGGGTGGTGTCGAAGCTGGCCATCAGCGGCGCGATGGCGGCGGTGTGGCTGCCCAGCCCCAGGCGAGCCGCCAGGGCCCTGGCATCGCGCAGGGAGCCCTCCGAACTCCAGGGGGAGGGCATCAGCAGTGCCCGCACCTGCCCGCCCCCCAGGGCGGCAGCGGCGATCACCGCCACCAGGGCCGAATCGATGCCGCCGCTGAGGCCCAGCAGGGCCTGCTGGAAGCCGCATTTGCGGGCGTAGTCGGCCACCCCCAGCACCAGGGCCCGAAACAGCTGCTCAAGCGGTTCGGGCAGCTGGGCGGGGGAAGGGCAGCTGGCCTCGCCGCGGCCATCCCAGCAGGCCACCTGGACGCGGCTGCAGGCCAGCTGGCACAAAATTTTGCTGTCGGCATCGACCCCACCTCTGGCAGCCAGCACGAAGCTGGCACCGTCGAACACCAGCTCGTCGTTGCCGCCCACCTGATTCACGTACACCACCGGGCAGCCCAGCCGGGCGGCGGCCCGAGCGGCCAGGCTCTGGCGCAGGGCCACCTTGGCCTGGCCAAACGGGGATGCCGAGAGGTTGAGCAGCAGGTCGACGCGGCTTGAGAGCAGCTCGGCGACGGGATCGGCACCAGCCAGGCGGTGGCCCTGCAGTTCCTCCTCAACCCAGAGGTCTTCGCAGATCGTTAGCCCCAAGCGCCAGCTCCGGCCGCCCCGCTCAAGCTCCAGCACGCTGGGCCCGGTGGCGGCGCAGAAGTAGCGCTGCTCGTCGAAGACGTCGTAGGTGGGTAGAAGCCTTTTGCGGGCCACCACGCGCCAGCTGCCGGCTTCCACCAGGGCCACCGCGTTGAACAGGTTGGGCAACGGCGCGGCCCCAGAGGGCTCGGCCATGCCCACCAGCACGGCCAGCCGGGGCAGCTCCCGGGCCAGGGCGGCGGCCAGCTGGTCAAGCACGACGCCCTGCTTAGCGATCAGGCTGGGGCGTAGCAGCAGGTCCCGCGGGGGGTAGCCCCAGAGGGAGAGCTCGGGGGTGAGCACCAGATCGGCCCCCTGGCTGGCGGCCTGGTGGCAGGCGGCCAGGATTAGCTCGCCGTTGCCCGCCAGATCACCCACCAGCGGATTGAGTTGGGCCAGGGCGAGGCGCATCAGGGGCTTGTGGAGTGGCGGGTGAGGCTCGGATCGCCCAGGCCGTAGAGATTGTGCTCGAGCAGTAGGGGCAGCAGGCTGGTCGGAATCTGGCTTGGATCGGGGTTCTGGCGCAGGGCCGAGCTGGCGCTGGCGGGCACTTCCAGGCCAAGGATCACTACCCGCCCGCCGAGCCCTTCCAGCTGCTCCAGACAGCCCGGCTGCAGGGGCCAGCCGGCCCTAGGGGCGATCGCCAGCACGCAGCGATCCAAAACGGCCTCGGCCTGCTTCCAGGAGGGGATCTGGGGGGCCAGGTCGCTGCCGACCACAAACACCAGTTCGCGGCCTGGCCAGGCCGCTGTCGCCCGTTGCAGGGTGGAGATCGCCCAGGGGCTGCTCAACTCCTGCCGGTGACTGAGCCGGGGGTTGCCGATGGCGGCCACCAGCTGGCCCAGCAGGGCTGAACGCTGTTCCAGGCTGGCGCCGTGCTGCTTCAGCGGGTTGTCGCTGGCCCAGGTGGCCACTTCGGGATAGGCCTGGACCAGGCCCTCAAGCAGGATCTGGTGGCCGCGGGTGGGTGGGTCGGCGCTGGTGCCGAACAGGGCGAGAGGCCCCTCTTCGGCCTTGACGACCCCGCCGCTCATGGCAGCAGGGCCTGCAGGTTTGCTGGGGGCTCGCGTCGATCGCCCAGCCACAGGCGCACTTGGGGATCGCTCTGGGCCAGGCGCCGCAGCAGGGCCCCGGGGCGGCCGCCCCGCTGGGCCCCCCGCAGCAGCTCGGCGGCCGCCAGCCGGCCCGTGAGCCGGGTGGTGTGTACCGCCAGGGCCGCCTGGGCCAGGGCCACCGGCGCCGCAGAGGCCAGGCTCAGCCCCGCCGTAAAGGGTGCCCCCAGCAGCAGCAGTTGGCGCAGGGCTCCCAGGGCCAGCTGGATTGCGAGCTGGGCGCCGCCCAGCAGGGCGTTGTGGCCGGAGAGCCTCTGCAGCAGCTGGCGGGCACCGGCGCCGCCCATGGGCAGGTCGTAGAGCTGGCAGAGCTGCAGCACCAGGGCGGTGTCGCAGGCCAGGCCACCGGCCAGATCCAGCAGCACCAGCGGGTTGGCGGCCACGCCCGTGGCCTTGATGGCGGCGAAGCGGCCGATCAGGCTCTGGGCCGCCTGGCGACTGGCCCCCAGCCGCCAGCGCTGCAGGGCCAGGTGGAAGCGTTCGGCCCCAGCCAGGGCATTGAGGGCTAGCAGGAGCTCGCCGTGCTGCTCCAGCAGGTCCACCAGGGCCCGGCGCAGGGGGGTCACCCGGGGGGGCTGGGTCACGCTGCGCACCCGGCCATCGGCCAGCAGCTCCGGCTGGCGGGGGGCGGCGGCCACCGGGATCAGCTCGAGGTGGCGGGCCGCCACCGGCAGGCGCCGCTGGATGCTGGCGATCAGGGCGGTTTGTTGTTGCTCGCTCCAGCAGTCGCAACGGTTGAGCACCAGCAGCAGGGGCTTGCCACTGGCCAGCAGGGGCGAGAGGGCATCGTGCTCGACGCTGGTGAGGTCGCCGTCAAGCACCAGCAGCACCAGGTCTGAGCTCAGGGCAACCCGGGCCGCCAGTCGGGCCCGGGCGGCGGCGGCGATCTCATCGATCCCGGGGGTGTCCACCAGCTCCACCTGCGCCAGGCCGGCAATCGGTTGATCCCAGGCCCGGGCTTCCTGGTGGCGGGTGCAGCCATGGGCCACGTCGGTGGCGAAGGCGGCCTGGCCCAACAGGGCGTTGAGCAGGCTCGACTTGCCCACCCCCACCCGGCCGAACACGGCCACCCGCAGCCGCCGCTGCTGCAGTCGATCCAGCTGGTGGTCCAGGGCCTGCAGCTGGCCGCCCAGCTGGCTCTGCTCGCGGCCACTGAGCTGCAGCTGGCTGCGCCACTGCTCCAGCAGCAGGCGGCAGCGCTCCGGTGTGGCGGGCACCTGGCTCATGGCCGACCCGTCTCGCCCGCCGGTTGGGGCCGGCGCCACCAGCCCGCCAGCACCGCCAGCACCGCCTCGGCCCCGATCACCCCGACGAAGCCGCCGAATTCATCCACCACCACCCGCACGCCGGTGCTGTTGCGACGGAAGCCGGTGAGCAGCCGGTCGGCCCGGATCATCTCCGGCACGTAGTCCACCGGCGCGCTCAGGGAAGCGGCGTTGCGGCCGCCCTCACCCTCCAGCAGGGCGGTGAGCAGGCGCTCGCGGCTGGCCACCCCCAGCACCTCATCCACCTCCTCGCCCAGCACCACCCACCACTCGGCGTTGTTGGCCAGCAAGGTGCTGCGCAGCTGCTCCAGGCTGGCCGCTCCCTCCAGGGTTGGGGCCGCCACCCGCGGCGTCATCAGGTGGCGGGCGGTGAGGTCGTTGAGCTGGAACACCTTGGCGATCATGGCCGCCTCGTCGGCTTCTATCTGGCCCTTCTGGGAGCCCAGGCGGGCCAGCTGCCGGATCTCCTCCTCGTCGGTGCTGATCTCGTTGTCGGCCGTGATTGCCGGCAGCAGCTGTTCCAGCACCAGCACCAGCGGCAGCATCAGCCGGGCGAGCACCGCCAGGGTGGGTGCGCTGCTCAGGGCCACCGGCAGGGCGAGGCGACTGCCGAGGGCCTTGGGCAAGATCTCACCCAGCAGGATCACCAGCACGGTGAGGCTCACGGAAAACAGGGGCAGGGCGATGCCCCCAATTCCCAGTCTTTTAAACACGATGGCGGCGTAGCCACCCAGCATCAAGCTGCCGAAGATGTTGAACACGTTGTTGGCGATCACCAGCACCGAGAGGGTGCGGCCCAGCCGCTGACGCAGTTGCTCCAGCCGGCGGGCGCCCCGAACGGGCTGGCTGCGGGCCGCCAGTTCATGCACCCGCACCGGATTCACGGTGAGCAGGGCCGCCTCCACGCCAGAGCAGAGGGCCGATCCGGCGATCACCACCACCACCAGCAGCGCCAAGGCGAGCAGGTCGTTCATTGGGCCGGTTTGCCACTCGCCATGCCCCTATTCAATCGTCTCTGCCAACGCCGGGCCCGGTGGCTGCTCCAGACTGGTCTCGGCCAGGGCAAGAAAACTGCGCACCATGACCGATCCGTCGACCTTTGCCCAGCGGCGTGGGCGCTTTTTTGCCCAGCTCGGGGGGGCAGCGGCGGTGATCCCGGCGGCGCCGCTGGCGGTTCACCACGCCGATTGCGAGTGGCCCTTCCGCCAGAACAGCGACTTCTGGTATCTCACCGGTTTCGATGAACCGGAGGCGGTGGCCCTGTTCCTGCCCCACCGGCCAGAAGGGGAGCGCTTCGTGCTGTTTGTGGCCCCCAAGGAGCCCAGCGCCGAGGTGTGGCATGGCTTCCGCTGGGGCTGTGAAGGCGCGGTTGCGGAATTCGGGGCCGACCTGGCCCATCCCCGCCAGGAGCTGGCCCAGCGGCTGCCTGGATATCTGAAGGGGGCCGAGGGCATCGCCTTCCGGGTGGGCAAGCATCCGCAGGTGGAGCCCCTGGTGCTGGCGGCCTGGGCCGGCCAGCTAGACCGCGCTCCCCGCAGCGGCTCGGCAGCCTTCGGTCTGGTGGCCCCCTGCCCCCTGCTGCACGAGCTGCGGCTGCGCAAGGGGCCCGAGGAGCTGGAGCGCCTGCGCGAGGCGGCCCGCATCTCCGCCGAGGCCCATGAACTGGCCCGCCAGGTGGCCCGGCCGGGCCTCAGGGAGCGGCAGGTGCAGGCGGTGATCGAGCAGCACTTTCTGGAGCAGGGGGCCCGCGGCCCGGCCTATGGCTCGATCGTGGCCGGCGGCGACAACGCCTGCGTGCTGCACTACACCGCCAACAGCTCCCCCCTGCGGGATGGCGACCTGCTGTTGATCGATGCCGGCTGCTCCCTGGGCGACTACTACAACGGCGACATCACCCGCACCTTTCCGATCAATGGCCGTTTCAGCGGCGAACAGCGGGCTCTCTACGAGCTGGTGCTGGCGGCCCAGATGGCGGCGGTGGCGGTGGTGGCGCCAGGCAGCACGGCGGAGGGCGTGCACGACACGGCTGTGCGGGTGCTGGTGGAGGGGCTGCTGGAGCTGGGCCTGCTGGCGGGTTCGCTGGACGGAATCATCGAGCAGGGGGCCTACCGCCACCTCTACATGCACCGCACGGGCCACTGGCTGGGCTTGGATGTGCACGATGTGGGCGCCTATCGGCTGGGCGAGCACCACGTAGAGCTGGAGCCGGGCATGGTGCTCACGGTTGAGCCGGGCCTGTATGTGAGCGATCGGCTGCCGCTGCCAGAGGGGCAGCCCGCCATCGAAGAGCGCTGGAAGGGCATCGGCATCCGGATTGAAGACGACGTGGCGGTCACCGACCACGGCCACGAAAACCTCACGGCAGCGGCCCTCAAGGTGCCGGCGGCGCTGGAGCGCTGAGGCTCACGGCCAGAGTTCTGGGTCGATCTGTTCAAGGGGGGCGATGGCTGCGCTGAAGGCATCGCTTTCTTGCTCAGACCAAGTGCCAGCTAGGGCGTCCAGATCGTGATGGCGGGTGTTTGGTTCGGAGGTATCCCCTGTTAAGCGACGCAGCACGAGGCGATTGAGGCTGATGGCATTGAGGTGCTGGAGGCTGGTGAGAAGTTTTGTTGTGCTTGCAAGCACCGCATCGGCGCCGGCCTCCAGCAGCTTGGCCTCGTAGGCGAGCCGCGCTACGGGATGGCCGTGTAGGTGGGGCGGCGCCACCGCCAGGCTGAGGAAGCGCTGGCCGGGGCGCTGGGCCCGGGCTCTCTGCACCGTGAGCACATCGGCCACCGTGTCGCCCAGGTAGGCCACCGGCGGGGCACCAGCGCCGAGGCTGGCGCCGGCCAGCCGGGTGGCCAGGCGCAGCAGGCCGGTGGGATCGGGCTTGTCCGGCGCATCCCCCATGGCGATCAGGGGCGGATCGGCCAGGCCCAGCCGGGTTTGCAGCACGTAGCGGCAGGAGGGGGGCTCGGAGCCGCTGACGAAGCCGTAGGCCAGGTTTGCCGCCGTTAGGGAAGCAAAGAAGGGCGCCTGCACCAACAGGGGCTCCTGGCCGATGAAGCCTCGCCACAGGCCGGGATCGCCAGCGGGATCGCCGCCGAAATAGAAGTTGTCAAACACTGCGACCAATGCTTCAAGGGCCGGCAGGGGTGTGTGTCCAAGCCGCCGCAGCAGCTCCAGTGAGGCCTGCCAGTCGTTGTTCCAGCAGCCTTCGCCCTTAAGGGCGTCGATGGCGGCCGGCTTGGGCCGCTGGCCCCCGTAGTGATGGACAGTCTCAACGATTGCCCGGCGGTAGCTGGCGCTGACGTCGCGGATCACGCCGTCGATGTCGAACAGCACAACGGCCTGGGGCGGGGTGGGCATCAGGATTGGGCTTCGAGCTCGAATTGGGCGCTGGCGGCGGCGGTGGCCCCACTGCTGAACAGCTCTGCCGCCAGCTCTGGGCTGATCGTGAAGGTGTTCAGCCCGGCGCCGGCCAGCTCGCTGAGCTCGCCGGGCTGACGCAGGCTGGCCGCCAGCAGGCGCACACTCGAGCCGACGCCCTCCAGGCAGCGCTGCATGGCGATCACCTCCGCCATCCCGTCGCGGCCCTGATCATTGATGCGCCCCAGGTAGGGGGCGATGTAGGTGGCCCCCAGGGCGGCAGCGACCAGCACCTGGTGGACTTCGTAGCAAGCGGTGAAGGTCACGGGGATGCCCCTGCGGCCGAGCACCCGGCCCACGGCTGCCCCCTGGCGGGTAACAGGCAACTTTACAGCTATGCGGCCGGGGGCCAGGGCCGCCAGCTGCTCTGCGCAGCCCAGCATCTCCGCCGGGGATGGTCCCCAGGCCTGCAGGTGCAGTTCGGCGATGCCATGGCTGAGGGCCGTCGCGCTGAGGGCGGCCAGGTTGTCCAGACTGCAGGTCTGGGCCGCCCGGCAGAGCAGGGTGGGGTTGGTGGTCACCCCGTGGAAGAGGCCGCTGGGCAGCCACTCCTGCCAGGCATGGGGGTCGGCCGAATCAAGGAACAGGCGCAGGGCCATGGGCCGGGGAAGCGGCTGGTAGGTTAGTTGTTTGAATCGTTGCCTTGAGCGTCGAGCCCATGCCAGCCCCCGAGAGCGCTCCTGGCGCTGCTGTGATCGAAGTGCCCGTGGCGGCAGAAGTGCCCACGGTGGCAGCAGTGCCTGTGCTGGCAGAAGTGCCAGAGGTGCCGGTTGCAGCAGATGACACCACCACCCAGGGGCGTCCGGTGATGCGTGGCGGCAGTGCTGCCCTGGCCACGGCCACCATTGACGAAGACGGTGTTCCTTCCGGCTATACCCCCAAGGCCGATGAGGGTCGCTTCCTGCTGAAGATTCTCTGGCTGCCCGACAACGTCGCCCTGGCGGTGGATCAGATCGTTGGCGGCGGTCCCAGCCCCCTGACCGCCTATTTCTTCTGGCCGCGGGAAGATGCCTGGGAAACCCTCAAGGGTGAGCTGGAGGGCAAGAGCTGGATCACCGACAACGAGCGCGTTGAGGTGCTCAACAAGGCCACCGAGGTGATCAACTACTGGCAGGAGGAGGGCAAGGGCAAGAGCCTTGATGAGGCCAAGCTCAAGTTCCCCGACGTCACCTTCTGCGGTACCGCCTGATTTCTGGCGACGGAACTTGGCGCTAGCCTGAATTGATTAGGGGCGCTAGGCACAGTTCCTTATGCACAAGACCCCATAAACAGGTCATGGCGCTCCCAACGGACTGATCGACGTGGCCGAAACGATTTGGATCCTCGACGATGATGCTGAGCTGGGAGCCCTGCTCCTGAGCCAGTTCGCCCAGCGGGGCTGGGCGGCCCGTCACCTGAGCCATCCCCGCGAGCTCGAGCTTGCCCTCGACCAAGCCCAGCCGGATCTGCTGGTGCTAGATGAGTTGTTGCCCGAACAACGGGGCACCGATGTGCTGGCGCGTCTGCGCCGGGGGCTGCCCCACCTGCCGGTGCTGATGTTGTCCGCCCTGGGGGGACCCCGGGATCGGGTGGCGGGGCTGGAGGCCGGAGCCAACGACTATCTGGGTAAGCCCTTTCTGTTTCGGGAGCTCCAGTTACGGGTGGAGCAGCTGCTCAAGCCTGCCCAGATCAGCCGGCTTGGGGCCCAAGCCTGGCAAGTCGGTGAGCTCCAGTTCCAGCCCCAGCAGCTCTGGCTGGGCCACCCCCAGGGCGCGGGCCTGGACCTCTCCCGCGGCGACGTGGCCCTGCTGCAGCTGCTTTGCAGCCGGGCCGGGGAGGTGGTCAGTCGTCAGGACCTGGGCCAGGCCAGCGGCAGCCTGGTGGATGTGGAGCAGAGCCGCAGCATCGATGTGCGGTTGTCCCGGCTGCGGCGCCTGCTGGCGGAGCTGGAGCCCGAGCTCAATGTGATCGAAACGGTGCGGGGCCGGGGCTATCGCCTGGTGGCGCCGGTGCGGCGGCTACAGCCTGGCGGTGACCCAGGGAGCTGAGCCATGGCGCGGCCCAGGGCACGCCTGGCGGGATTGGATTGGCTGCTGCTGGTCGCCAGCCTGGCTCTGGGGGGCATCGCCGGTTATCTGGGCCTGTTGCTGGGCATGCGCCTGCTGCTTGAGCCGCGCATCGTCAGCGAAACGGCCCTGCGGCTGAGCAAGTACACGGTGCTGGTCGAGCAGGTGTTGCAACACGCTGAAGAGCCCCTGCCTGCGGGGGTGCTGGTGCGCCAGCAGAACCAGCTGCCGAGCGGCCCGCCGGCCCAATCCGGGCGGTTTGAGCGGCTGGTGGAAAAGGCCATGGCCCGAGAGTTCGGGCTGCAACGGAGGCTGCAGCGCGACCAGCCTCCCCTGCAGGACCCGTGGGGCGGGCACTGGGTGCAACTGAACAGATTTGACCAAAGAACCGGCCAGACCCTTTGGCTCTTCCAGTCCCAGCTCCTCAGCAACAGTCTCTGGTATCTGCCCCCGCTGCGCATCCTGGCCATCGTGATCGGCGCGCTGGCCGGGCTGGTGCTTTTCCTGCGGCTGAAGGTTGAACGCCCCCTCGGTCAACTGTTGACCCTGCTGGCGGAGCAGGGCTCGGCGGCCCCGCTGCAACTGCTGCCTGAGCAGGGCATTGCCCCGATCCGCAACCTCAGCCTGCGCATCAACCGCCTGCTGGAGCGCATCAACAACACTGCCAGCGCCCGACGCCAGCTGTTGCATGGCCTCACCCACGACCTGGGCGGCCCCCATGCCCGGCTGATGCTGCGCACGGAAATTCTCTGTGAGCGCCTCAGCGGCGAGAATGGCGAGCTGGCCCAGGCCATGGCCCTCGATCTGGAGCGGTTGCGCGAGCTGACCGACCAATTGGCCCTGCTGGGGGAGCAGGAGCTGCCGGCCGAACGGCGTCAACCCTGCGCCCTCGACGACCTGTGCGGCCGCATTGTGGCCAGCCACCCCTCCCGGTTAATCAAGCTGCGGCTGCCTCGCTTGCTGGTGAACCTCGACCCCGAGGGGCTGCAACGGGCGCTCAACAACCTGATCGACAACGCCCTGGAGTACGGCGCACCACCGGTGGAACTCAGTGCGGTGCGCCGCGGCAGCGACCTGCTCTTGCGGGTGGATGACCACGGCGCAGGCATCCCCACCGAGACCCTACTGGCGATCCCGGGGCCCAGCCGCAGCAACGATCGCCAACGCCAGAGGCATCGGGGGCTTGGCCTGGCGATCGTGGAACGCTTCTGCGTTGACCACCAGGGCAGGCTGCGGCTGCTTGAGGCCCCAGGTGGAGGCCTACGGGCCGAGCTGCAACTGCCCGTCTTGGTTGACTGGGCTACTCAGAGCGCCTTGCTGGCCTGAAAACGGGCCCGGGCCGTGGCCAGAGCTTGGCTGGCCTTGACTTTCTCAGGGCTGGAGGCCTGGCCCTCGAAGCTGGCTGCAGCGCTCTGGGCCGCCTCGAAGGCGGCTTCGGCGGCGGCGGCATCGATGCTGCTGCCCAACTCGGCACCATTCACCAGCACGGTCACCTCGTCGGCTTCCACTTCAGCGAAGCCGCCCATCAGGGCGATGGTTGACCAGGCACCGGCAGAGCGCAGCCGCATTACGCCGGTATCTAGGGCGGCAAGCATGGTTACGTGGCCGGGCAGGATGCCTACCTGGCCGGTGGTGCTGGGCAGGATCACCTCTTCAGCGGTGCCATCAAAAACGCTCTGATCTGGAGCCAGAACGCGGAGGGTGAGACTCATGGTTGGGGGTCCTCAGGGAGAAGAGGGGATCAACCCTTGGCTTCGGAAAGGATCTTGGCGGCCTTGGCCTTCACTTGGTCAATGTTGCCCATCAGATAGAAGGCCGCTTCAGGCAGGTCATCGAGTTCACCGGCAAGGATCATATTGAAGCCCTTGATGGTGTCTTCGAGCTTCACATATTCGCCCTTTTGGCCGGTGAAGATCTCAGCGACGAAGAAGGGCTGGGAGAGGAACTTTTCAATCTTGCGGGCCCGATCTACGGTGCGACGGTCGTCCTCAGAGAGTTCGTCTAGGCCGAGAATGGCGATGATGTCCTGGAGCTCCTTGTAGCGCTGCAGGGTGCTCTGCACAGAGCGGGCGGTGCGGTAGTGGTCATCGCCCACCACGGCGGGCTGAAGCATGGTGCTGGTGGAATCCAGGGGATCGACCGCCGGATAGATGCCCTTGGAAGCCAGGCCGCGGCTGAGCACGGTGGTGGCATCCAGGTGGGCGAAGGTGGTGGCCGGTGCCGGGTCGGTGAGGTCGTCGGCGGGCACATAGACGGCCTGGATCGAGGTGATCGAGCCTTCCAAGGTGGAGGTGATGCGCTCCTGCAGCATGCCCACGTCGGTGCCGAGGGTGGGCTGGTAGCCCACGGCCGATGGCATCCTGCCCAGCAGAGCTGAGACCTCGGAGCCGGCTTGCACGAAGCGGAAGATGTTGTCAACGAACAACAGCACGTCCTGCTTGTTGACGTCGCGGAAGTGCTCGGCCATGGTCAGAGCCGAGAGACCCACGCGCATGCGGGCGCCAGGGGGCTCGTTCATCTGGCCGTAGCAAAGAGCCACCTTCGACTTGGAGAGGTCGTCGGGGTTGATCACGCCCGACTCCTTGAACTCCTCGTAGAGGTCGTTGCCCTCGCGGGTGCGCTCGCCCACACCGGCGAACACCGATACGCCGCCGTGCTCCTTGGCGATGTTGTTAATAAGCTCCTGGATCAGCACGGTTTTGCCCACACCGGCGCCGCCGAAGAGTCCAACCTTGCCGCCTTGGCGATAGGGGGCCAGCAGGTCGATCACCTTGATGCCGGTCTCGAAGACTTTTGGCTTGGTTTCCAGCTCGGTGAGGCTGGGGGCAGGCCGGTGGATCGATGCGGTCAGAGTGGTGGCCACCGGCCCCCGCTCGTCGACGGGTTCGCCGAGCACGTTGAAGATGCGGCCCAGGGTGGCTTCACCCACGGGCACGCATATCGGTGAACCGGTGTCGAGGGCTTCCATACCGCGAACTAGGCCGTCGGTGGTGCTCATGGCGACGGCACGCACCCGGTGGTCGCCCAGCAGTTGCTGCACCTCGGCGGTGAGGGCGACCGTCTGGCCGGCGGAGTTTTTGGCTTCAATACGAAGCGCGTTGTAGATCCTGGGCAGCTTGCCGGCCGGGAATTCGACGTCGAGAACCGGGCCAATCACCTGCCGCACAATGCCTTTGGTGCCGGTGGCGGTAGCAGCTGCCATAGGGAAGGGAGACGCAGAGAGCGCCCAGGGGGAACCATCCCGCCTGAAGCGGCGCAACCTTACCACCGCGGTTGATCGCCAGGCAGGGTTCGGTGACCCGCACAGCTCCTTGTTGGCCAGGGCGACCCTTGCCGGCATAAATTGGCACTCAACGGGCTCGAGTGCCAATTCGCCTTCAGGCCCACTCCAGTCCGTAGTCCAGTGGCGTCTCAGACGCCATGCCGTTGCTCTCGCAATTCATTCATGGCTGCTGTCTCTCTCAGCGTCTCCACGGTTAAGCCCCTCGGAGATCGCATTTTCATCAAGGTGTCCGAATCGGAGGAGAAAACCGCCGGCGGCATCCTTCTGCCCGATACCGCCAAGGAAAAGCCCCAGGTGGGTGAGGTGGTTCAAATCGGCCCCGGCAAGCGCAACGACGACGGCAGCCGTCAGGCTCCCGAAGTCAGCGTGGGCGACAAAGTTCTCTATAGCAAGTACGCCGGCACCGATATCAAGCTCGGTAGCGATGAGTTCGTGCTGCTGTCCGAGAAAGACATCCTTGCCATCGTCAACTGAAGCTCGGAACCGCTGAGTTTCCGAATTAGTTGACCTGTGCTTCCGATCAAGATTTAAACCCATCACGACAAGGCTTTCCATGGCTAAACGCATCATCTATAACGAGAACGCCCGTCGGGCTCTCGAAAGGGGTATCGACATCTTGGCCGAGGCGGTGGCAGTCACCCTCGGACCAAAGGGCCGCAACGTGGTGCTGGAAAAGAAGTTCGGCGCCCCCCAGATCGTCAATGACGGCGTCACCATCGCCAAAGAAATCGAACTGGAAGATCACATCGAAAACACCGGTGTGGCCCTGATTCGTCAGGCCGCCTCCAAAACCAACGACGCCGCCGGTGACGGCACCACGACTGCCACCGTGCTGGCCCACGCCATGGTCAAGGCGGGTCTGCGCAACGTGGCCGCCGGCGCCAACGCCATTACCCTCAAGCGTGGCATTGAGAAGGCCGCTGACTTCCTGGTCAAGAAGATCGAGGAGCACGCCAAGCCGATCTCCGACTCCAGCGCCATCGCCCAGGTGGGCACCATCTCCGCCGGCAACGACGAAGAGGTGGGCCGCATGATTGCCGATGCGATGGACAAGGTGGGCAAGGAGGGTGTGATTTCCCTGGAAGAAGGGAAATCGATGACCACCGAGCTGGAGGTCACCGAGGGCATGCGCTTCGACAAGGGCTACATCTCGCCCTACTTCGCCACCGACACCGAGCGCATGGAAGCGGTGCTCGAAGAGCCCTACATCCTGCTCACCGACAAGAAAATCGGCCTGGTGCAGGATCTGGTGCCCGTGCTCGAGCAGATCGCCCGTACCGGCAAGCCCCTGCTGATCATCGCCGAGGACATCGAGAAGGAGGCCCTCGCCACCTTGGTGGTGAACCGTCTGCGCGGTGTGCTCAACGTTGCCGCCGTCAAGGCGCCTGGCTTCGGTGATCGCCGTAAGGCCATGCTCGAGGACATCGCCGTTCTCACCAACGGTCAGCTGATCACCGAGGATGCCGGCCTCAAGCTGGAGAATGCCAAGCTCGAGATGCTCGGCACCGCCCGCCGCATCACGATCAACAAGGACACCACCACCATCGTGGCCGAAGGCAACGAGGTGGCCGTCAAGGCCCGCTGCGAGCAGATCCGCAAGCAGATGGACGAAACCGACTCCTCCTACGACAAGGAGAAGCTGCAGGAGCGTCTCGCCAAGCTGAGCGGTGGTGTGGCCGTGGTCAAGGTGGGTGCCGCCACCGAAACCGAGATGAAGGACAAGAAGCTGCGCCTGGAAGACGCCATCAACGCCACCAAGGCGGCCGTTGAAGAAGGCATCGTTCCCGGCGGCGGCACCACCCTGGCCCACCTGGCTCCGGCCCTCGAAGAGTGGGCAGCGGCCAACCTCTCCGGTGAGGAGCTGATCGGTGCCCACATCGTGGCTTCCTCCCTCACCGCTCCGCTGATGCGCATCGCCCAGAACGCTGGCGTCAACGGTGCTGTGGTGGCGGAGAATGTGCGCAATAAGCCCTTCAACGAGGGCTACAACGCCGCCACCGGCGAGTATGTCGACATGCTGGCTGCCGGCATCGTCGATCCCGCCAAAGTGACCCGCTCCGGTCTGCAAAATGCGGCTTCGATCGCCGGCATGGTGCTCACCACCGAGTGCATCGTGGCCGACCTGCCTGACAAGAAAGACGCAGCTCCTGCCGGCGGCGGCATGGGCGGCGGCGACTTTGACTACTGATAGCAGTAGCTCGGTCTGAATCCTTCAGATCGCTTGGGAGAGTGAGGGTTTACCCTCCTCTCCCTTTTTTGTGGCTGGGCGCTCAGCCTGGCTTGAAGTTCAGCGCCACGCCGTTGTTGCAGTAGCGCTTGCCGCTGGGTTTGGGGCCGTCGTCAAACACGTGGCCCTGGTGGCCGCCGCAGCGGCTGCAGTGGTATTCGGTGCGGGGCACGATCAGCTTGAAATCCAGCTTGGTGGCGATGCCCTTGGGCAGGGGTTGCCAGAAGCTGGGCCAGCCGGTGCCGCTCTCATATTTGGCCTTGGAGCTGAACAGGGGCAGGGCGCAGCCAGCACAAACGAAAGTGCCTGGGCGTTTTTCGCCGTTCAGCGGGCTGGAGAAGGGCCGCTCTGTGCCCTCCTGGCGGAGCACCTTGTAGGCCGCCGGGCTGAGTCGTTTTTTCCAGTCGGCCTCACCCAGTTGCCAGGCCGGATCCTGGGCCTTGGAGGCGGCCTCAGCACTGGCGGCGCCACTGAAGAAGGCGCCCAGGCTCGATCCAAGGGCCAGCAGCAGGTTGCGACGGGGCATGGGTGGCATGGGCATAGAAGTGTCAGCCCAGCCAGCCGGCACTGAGCACCACGGCCAGGGCGAGAAAGATGGCCAGCAGGGTCCAGCTGATGCGGTTGAGGGTGGCCTCGGCGCTGCGGGCGCTCGTGAACATCGAGCCGCCGCTGGCCGCCAGACCGCCCATCCCGTCGCCCTTGGGGCTGTGCAGCAACACGCTGATGATCAGCAGCACCCCACTGCCGATCCAAACCCAGGACAACACCGATGTGACCATGCGCGCTCCAGTCTTCCTGCAGGCTAAGACCAGCGCAGGCTAGACGCCCAGGGCCTGGGGGATGGGGCTGGGCTCGGAGTTGGCGCCAGCTGGCAGAACTAGGGATTCACCGCTCATCTTGGGCGGTTTGGGCAGATGCAGGATCTCGAGAATGGTGGGAGCGATGTCGGCCAGCCCACCGCTGTCGCGGAGCAGCACGTTGGTGCCATGGCCAGGCAGCTTGCGCTTCTCGCCCTCAACCAGGATCACGGGCACCGGGTTGGTGGTGTGGGCTGTCCAGGGACGACCATCCGGGCCTTCCATCATCTCGGCATTGCCGTGGTCGGCGGTGATCAGCAGGGTGCCGCCCATGCGGTTGGTGGCCTCCATCAGCCGGCCTACGCAGCCATCCACGGTGCTGATTGCTTCAGTGGTGGCAGCCATCTTGCCGGTGTGCCCCACCATGTCTGGGTTGGCATAATTGATCACCACCAGGGCATAGATGCCCTTCGAGATTGCGGCTATGCAGCTGTCTGTGAGCTGGCCAGCCGACATCGCCGGGGACTGGTCGTAGGTGGCGACCCGGGGGGAAGGCACTAGGTGACGGTCTTCTCCGGGGAAGGCCTGCTCGATGCCACCGTTCATGAAATAGGTGACGTGGGGATATTTCTCCGTTTCCGCCGTTCGGAACTGGCGCAGCCCAGCCTCCGCCACCACCTGGCCCAGCAGGCCATCGAGGGATTCGGGCGGGAAGGCCACTGCCAAGGGCAGGCCCTTTTCGTATTGGGTGAAGGTGACCACGTCGAGGGGGGCGATCAGCTTGCGCCCAAACTCTTCGAAGTCAGGCAGCACCAGGGCCCGGATCAGCTGGCGCACCCGGTCGGGTCGGAAGTTGAAGCAGACCACCCCATCCCCGGCCTGGATCAGACCTGGAGCCAAGCGCATCGGTTCGAGGAACTCATCGCCGATCTCCTGGGCGTAGGAGGCATGGATGGCGTTGATGGGGCTGAGTTCGGAGATGGGGCTGGGTTCGGTGTAGAGGCGGTAGGCCTTCTCGGTGCGATCCCAGCGGTTGTCGCGGTCCATCGCCCAGTAACGGCCGCAGAGGGTGGCGATGCGGCCGACCCCTGCCCGCTGGATCTGCTCCTGCACCTGGGCCACGAAACGGGGGGCGCTGCTCGGATCGGTGTCGCGGCCATCGGTGATCACGTGCACACACACGTCTTTGAGCCCCCGCTCGGCTGCCCAGTGCAGCAGGCCGGCCAGGTGGTTGATGTGGCTGTGGACCCCACCGTCGGAACAGAGCCCGATCAGATGGAGGCTGCCGTCCCGTTGCAGCAACTTGTCGGCCAGCGCGTTGAGGGCTGGGTTGGCGTTGATGCTGCCGTCTCTGACGGCCTGGCTGATGCGCACCAGCTCCTGGCGGATGATCCGACCAGAGCCGATGGTGAGGTGGCCGACCTCGGAGTTGCCCATCTGGTGGTCGGGCAGACCCACGGCGCCGCCGCTGGCTTCGATCAGGGTGTGGGGGTAGGCATGCCAGAGGGCGTCCATCACCGGTGTGCTGGCTGCACGGATGGCGTTGTGCTCGCTCTGCGGGGAGTAGCCCCAGCCATCGAGAATGGCCAGAACCACGGGCGCGACCGAAGCAGACTCCCTGAAGGGGGGAGTGGATTCAGGGGCTATGGAGGAAAGCTGCTGGGAGGGAATAGTTGTCACCCGTCAGACCTGGCGGCGTTACTCCAACGCCTTCAAAATCCAACCTACAGTGCAGATGTGCGGCAAACCCGCCTGGTCCTGGCAGGGTCAGCCTTTGGCCACACAGGGCCAGATAACAGCTCTGGCTTCACTTCTTTGATATCCATGCTCTGGCTTCACTGATCTGGCATATCTCTGATGCGTCGGCTTGAACTGCTCTCGGCCCAGGATCTGGCCCGAACCCTCGATCGGCTGGCCTCCCAGGTGCTCGAAAGCACAGCCGATAGCCATTCCCTGCTGTTGCTGGGCATCCCCACCCGCGGAGTCGCCCTGGCGGAGGTGCTCGCCCAGCGGCTGGAGGCCATGACCGGCCACCCGATTGACCAGGGAACGGTTGATCCCACCTTCTATCGCGACGACCTTGAACGGGTGGGCACCCGGCTGGGCCAACCCACCGACCTGCCCGTGGCGCTGGATGGCCGCCAGGTGGTGCTGGTGGATGACGTGATCTTCACCGGGCGAACCGTGCGGGCTGCCCTGGAGGCCCTCCAAGCCTGGGGCCGGCCCACGGGGGTAAGCCTGGTGGCGATGGTGGATCGCGGTCATCGGGAATTGCCCATCCAGCCCGACTTCTGTGGCCGAGTGGTGCCCACCAGGCGGCAGGAATCCATCCAGCTCTGCCTGCAGGCCATTGATGGCGAGGAGGGGGTCTACCTGGTCAAGCCAGATCCCTAGTCCGCTTCTTTCCTAGACCGCTTCTAGCTCGTCGTCGCGGAAGTGGGCGCGAAATTTACCGAAGGCCACCACCACCGGCAGGGTGGGACTGATCACCCTCCCCTTCCAATCGTTGAGGACGGTGACCACCTCGCCTATTTGGCCCTGCAGGTCGAAGGCCTGACCGCGGTGCTGGGGATGGTGATACACGACCACGCTCTGGGAGACCTTCACCTGATCACCTGGTTGCATAGCCCTCGCCTGAGATCACCAAAGGCCATCCTCTCACGGGCGACTCGCCAGCGCTGATCAGCGCTGGCAGGCCGTTTCTGGTCCGGCCTCCACAACCTTCCCCCCGAGGGCTCGGCAGGCGTCCTGGAAGGCCGACCATTCGTCCATGCCCTTGGCCAGTCGTTGGCGCACCAGGGCGTCGAGTTGGTCGCTGGACACCGTGTGGGGCAGCTGGCCGTGGGCGTCGTGTTCCCGATCTTTGCCCGCCAGGCTTTCGATCCCTTGCTGCACTGTTACCTGCAGGGCGCGGCCCTGGGTTCTCCACCAGGGATGGTCGATCCGATTGAGGGCTTCGAGGGCTTCCCACCAGCGCCGTTGGGCGCTCAGGCCCTTGGCCCGTTCGAACTGGAGGCGATTGCGAGTCCAGATTTCACGCAGCTTGTCGCCCAGGCTGGTGCCATCGGTGCGGCGGTCTTCGCCTATGGCGGCAAGTAGGGCCATAGATCCGTTGAGATCCCCCTCCTGAAACCGCGCCAGTGCCCGCTCTTGCAGGTTCTGTTGCCAGAGGAGCAGTTGTTGCCGATCCTCGTCGTTGCCGGCCTGGGAGTTCACCAGTTGCAACTGCTGCTGCAGGGCAGCGGCCCACTGCTCTTGCTGCCAGAGCTGGGCCGCTTGGCGCCGCCGGCAGCTGCCCTGGGCCCCAGGGGCCTGGCCGCCCAGCCAACGCAGGGATTCCAGTTGCTCGCTGTAGCGCAGGCAGGCCTCCAGATCCCCCCTTTTGGCGGCCTGCTCCAGGCGGCGGGGCAGCTGTTGCTCCCACCAGTAGGCCGTTGCAACTCCGCAAGCCACCAGGCCGAGGGTGAGTGCCAACCAGAATCGGGGCAGCCTGTGGCGGCGCAGGGCCAAAGGGGTAAGGGGCTTCAAAACCCATTTTACGTTCGCAATGGGCGCGGTTCTTTATGGGCGCCAGTTCTTTTCAGCGCAGGGGGCCCAGCCGCTGGGTTGGGTTGCGCCTGCCGCTGCGCAGGTCGCTGACCTCCAGGATCAGCTGGCCCTGGTCATCCACTTGAAAGGCCAGTCTCAGGCAGTCCTCGCCAGGTTGGCCCGGGCTGTCGAGGGCCAGGGGCGGTGGCTGGTTGGTCCAGGGCACAACCCGGCCCTCTCCAGCCGGCCGTTGCCGCAGCACGGGCAGTCCAGCTTCAAATACGACCTCGCTGCGCCGTTCGTTTTCGGGTTCCCCCAGCACCACTTCCAGAACCCTCTGGTTGGCGCTGCTGCAGGCCAGCACCAGCTCCAGGGGGCGCTCAGTGGGCCAGGTTTGGCCCGCAACGAAGAGGGACCGCCAGCGATGTCGACCTGAACGTTGGTCCCAGCAGCGCAGGCTGACCCCGCGGCTGAGCACATCGCGAACCTGCACCCCCGGGGTGAGGGCCAGGGCCCCTAGGGCGACGGCCTCCACCGGCCGCTGCTCGCGCAGGGGAATGTTGCCGCAACGCTGGGCCAACCACTGGCGGATCAGGGGGAGGCGGCTGCTTCCGCCCACCGGCAGGACGGCGGTGATCTGGCCGAGGGCGAGGCCGTCGCGATGGGCTGCGGCGACCACCTGGTCAAAGAGGGCATCGAGCTGTTCCACTAAGCCGTGCTGACGCAGCAGGGCCTCAAGGCCGCTGCGGTTCAGCCTGAGGGCTACGGGCGGCTGGCCGCTGCGGCTCCAGAGCACCAGCCCTTCCTCCTGCTGGCTGAGCTGGCACTTGAGGGTTTCGGCTGCCTCCAGCAGGCTGCCATCGAGGGGCACGCCGGGGCAGAGGTGGGCAGCGATCCAGCGGTCGAAATCCCTGCCGCCCAGGGCCAGGCCTGCCTTGCCGATCACCCGGGCGCAACGCAGGGCCTGGCGGCTGGCACCCAGATCACGGCCAGCGAAGCGCAGCAACTGGGCCATTGGCGCCGGCCGGCCTTCGCCCCCTTCCAGGGCCACCAGGGCCAGATCAATGGTGCCGCCGCCCAGGTCAACCACCAGCACGGTGCTGCCGGCGGGGAGTCCGGCGCCGATGGCAGCGGCGGTGGGCTCGTCGACCAGGGCCAGTTCCGGCACCTGCAGATCGCGGCACACCTCCTGCAGCCACTGGCGATAGCGCGGATAACTGTCAATTGGCGCCGTCAGCACCAGGCGCTGGGGTTCAAGCTCGGGGGGCAGGGCGGCCCAGAGCCGACGCAGCAGCAAGGCGCCAGCCTGCTCCGGGCTAAGGGGCAAGGCAGGGGCCGGGCCAGCGCCGGAAGCTGTACCAGAAGCTGTAGCTGGGGTGGTGGCAGCCGGATTGGCGCCGATCTGCCGTTTGAAGTCGCGGTGTAGCTGGGGGCCGTCGCCATGGGCCAGGCCGGCCTCCAGCACCTGGCGTCCGATCAGGGGGTGGCTTGTGGCTGGATCGTTGAGCCAAAGCAGGGTCGGCACCACCACCGGTTCGCAGCTGCTGTAGGGCGGCAGGGCCAGCAGCTCGGCCGCGGCGTTGGGCCCCTGGTAGGCCACCACCGTGGTGGTGCTGCCTAGATCGATCGCCAGGGTGCCCTGCATAGCTCCCTTCTAGCCAGGGGAACAGGGCCGCTGACCTAGGCTTTAGCCATTGGAATGGATTTATGCAAAGCGGTTTTGATGTCAACCCCAAGGAATTGGCCCAGCGGGCCGACAGTCTGATCCGCAACACCAGCAACCGCTACCTGACCACGGTGCGCATCGCCTTCCGGGCCAAGCAGCGCCGCTTTGATGATTTTGATGGCCTCCTCGACGATTCGATGGTCAAACCGGTGCAGCGGGCCATCATTGAACTGAGCGACGAGCAGGACCAGCCCGACCTGCTGCCCGGCTGATTCCCCCAGGATGCAGGTGCAGGAGGGGGAAGGGTGGCGTTGGCTGGTGGACCCGGCCCGCCACCCTTTTTCCGTTTTGGTTGGAGGCCCGGGTTGGGCCGTGGAACTGACCGCTGCCGAGGCTGGCGAGCTGCAGAGAGGCTTGCTCGAATTGCTGCGGGAGCATCGCGCCCTGGCCGCCCAGCTGATGCCCCAGGAGGCGATCACCCTTGAATTGGAGCGGGGTCAGCTCTGGCTGGCTCTGGAGGGGGACCTGGAGGCCTGGGCGCTGCGTTTCGTGCTGACCCCCTCGGGGGGCCTCCGAGCCGTGGAAGGCAGCTGGCCGCCATCGGTCAGCCAGGCATTGGTCGCAGCCCTAGGGGCTCTCGGCCACAATCCAGGCTGAGATCCGGCTGGATCCGGGCTTTGATCAGCACTGTTGATGACGGCCCGATTCCCGCCTAACCCCCAGATCGAGCGCGGTTTTGCCCAGCTTTTCCCCAGCTCTCCGCTCCAGAGCCCGCCTGGGGCCCAGGAGCTGGGGAGAATGGCGGCCTTGGCCAGTTTCCCCTTGACAACTGCGGCCCTGGAGCCCCCTGCTGGCCCGCTCTTGGCCTGGGCCCGGTCAGGGACCAGGCCCAGCCCCCAATCTCAGCGCGGGATGGGGGGCGAAAGGCTTGCCTGACGAGATTTGACGGGCTGCAGCGGATGTGGGGAACTGGTGCCAAGACCCCGCTCAAATCGCCGTGGAACCGCAGGCCCCTGAAAGCGTCCGAGCAAGCGCGCTCGAGCCCCCAGGGGTTGGGGCCCCTGGCTGTGAATCTGGGGCAAGCCAAACCATCAGCTTCTCCACTGAGGTGCCCGGGGAATTGCTGGCCTCGATGGCAGGTTTCATTGCCCAGCATCCCAACTGGGATCAATATCGCCTTTTCCAGGCCGCGCTGGCCGGTTTTTTGGTGCAAAACGGCCTGGGCAGCCGCGAGGTCACCCGCTGTTACCTCGCCAACCTGTTCCCTGCCCAGCTCCGAACAATTGCTGATATGCGGCAGTGAGCGTGCAGGTGGCGACCGGTAGGGCGACCACCAGGCCCACCACCAGCACCAGGAAACCGGCGAGCACCATCGCGAGCAGCACCAGGGTTAGCCCCAGGGCGTGGAGCCAGTGGGGATCGGTGGCGGCCCGGCTGCCCTGAAAGGCGGCCACCGGATTGAGGCCCCCGATCAGGCTGAGGGGCAAGCAGAGGATCTGGTCGGCACTGAGGTAGATGGCAGCAGCCACGCCCGCCAGCAGCGGCAGCGGTGCCAGCAGCGGCTGGAGCAAGGTGAGCAACCAGGAACTGGCCTGGGCCAGGCGCACGACCAGCGCCAGCACCACCAGGGCCAGGGCCAGGGTGCCAAAACAGCGGCCCATGGCCCGACCATCCAGCCGGATCAGATCGCCGAACCGGGGCTGGCCTTGGTCGAGGGCCAGCAGGGATCCGCGCATCAGCCCCACGACCATCCAGAGGCCCGTGGCCACGTAAAGGATCCAGGCGCCGGCGGCCAGGCTGATCGCCAGAGCATCGGGCTGGCCCAGCTCAGAGATCACCCGACCACTCTCGTGCCGAAACCACACCTGGGCCAGGAGATTGCTGGCGCCGCTTACCAGGGTGAAGCCCATCAGCACCCAGGGACAGTGGCTGAAGGCCAGCCAACCCCGCTCCACGGCAGATCGGATCGCCAGGGGGGCGGGGCCGCTCATGGCGCCTCGAGCAGGGCCAGCAGCCGCTCCGCACAGGGGGCAGATACCGGCAGGATCGAGAGGCGGTTGCCCCGTCTCACCACGCCGAGCTCTTCAGGGCTGAAGCTCTCGCGCAGGGCGTCGAGGCTCAGCAGGTTTGGGAAGCTGCGCAGATAGCGCAGGCGAGCGCAGTCCCAGCGGGGTCGCTCTGGGGTGGCTGAAGGGTCAAAGTATTTGGAGCTGGAATCAAACTGACTGGGATCGGTCAGGTTGGTTTCAATCACCTCCATCAGGCCCACAATGCCCGGGGGTTTGGTGTTTGAGTGGTAGAAGAAAGCCCGGTCGCCGATTTGCATTGCCCGCATAAAATTGCGGGCCTGATAGTTGCGAATCCCATCCCACAGAGTGGTGCCTTCCCGCTGTAGATGCCCGATCCCGTAGACATCAGGCTCGCTCTTCATCAACCAGTAGGCCATGGCCCCAACCCTGCAATCTTCCCGACCCAATGCTAGGCCTCCATCCAGGTTGTTTACAGGGCCTCCACCAGCTGGCGGAAGTGGTCGCCGCGGGCTTCAAAATCGCCGTATTGATCAAAGCTGGCGCAGGCTGGAGACAGCAGCACGGCCCGGCACTGATGGGTCTGGGCCAGTTGGACGGCCAGGGGGACGCCGTCTGTGAGGGCTTGGCAGCGGTGCACGGCCCCGGGAAAGTCAGCCTCCCTGAGCAGCTGTTGGAATTCCGCCTGGGCTGCCCCAAACAGCACCACAGCCGCAGCCTTTTCCCCCAGGGCCGCCAGCCAGCTGCCGGGATTTCCCTGTTTGGACTGGCCGCCCGCCAGCACCACCAGCGGCCCCGACAGGGCCTTGAGGGCGACTTCGGCGGCGTCGTAATTGGTGGCCTTGCTGTCGTTGTAAAAGGTGATTCCCTGTCGTTCCGGCAGCCGCTCAAGCCGGTGGGGCACCCCGGGAAAGGCGCGCAAGGCCCTCTCCATCTGGGCGCCGCTCAGGCCTGCTTCGAGGCCGGCCGCCACCGCCAGCAGCAGGTTTTGGCGATTGTGGGCGCCTGGCATGGCCAGACAGTTGGCGTCCATGAGCGGTTGGCCGGCCCCCATCACCGTGTCGTTTTCGATCCAGAGACTGGGCTGGATTGGGCCCGGTAGGGCGTCCCGGCTGCCGGCTGTGATCCAGGTGGCCCGGCTCCAGCTGGCGGCGTGGGCGCGGAGGTCGGGATCGTCGGCGTTGAGGATGGGCACCGCAGATCGCTCCAACAGGCTGCGTTTGATGGCGCGGTAGGCCTCAAGGCTGCCGTGGCGCTCGAGATGGTCTGGGGTAAGGGTGGTCCAGATGCCAAGCCGGGGAGCCAGCTTCGGAGCTGCTTCGATCTGGTAGCTGCTGAGCTCCATCACCAGCCAATCGGGAGGGGGGGCGCCGCTTTTGAGCCGTGCGAGCACCAGCTCGGTGGCTGAAAAGCCCACATTGCCTCCCATGGGGGCGTCCAGGCCCCCATGCCGCAGCAGGTGGCTCACCAGGTGGGTGACTGTGGTTTTGCCATTGGTGCCGGTGATGCCGATCCAGGGCACGCCGCCGCTGGCCCCAAAGGCCAGCTCCATTTCCCCCTGGACGCAGATTCCCTGCTGCCGCAGCCAGGCCAGGGTCGGGTGGTCCCAGCGGATGCCTGGGCTCACCACCACGCTTCTGACAGCGGTGGCGAGAGCGGCGAAAGTCTCGGGGCTCAGGGGGGTGCCAAGTTGAACCTCGATACCCAGCTGCTGCAGTTCGGCTGCCTTGGCTTCAAGCTCGGGGCTGGTCTGGCTTTCGATCACCAGCACCGCCTGGCCGCGATGGCGTAGCAGCTTGGCGGCCCCGATACCGGAGCGCGCCAGGCCGACAACAACGGTCAGATCGGTTGCTGTGATTGCCATCTGGCCGAAACGTAATTGATGCTCAGGCGCAAAAATGGTGGAATCAAAAATGGGCGATACTGGAATCGAACCAGTGACTCCTACCGTGTCAAGGTAGTGCTCTACCTCTGAGCTAATCGCCCCAGAAGCTTCTCGACTTTACAGAACCACCAGTCCTGAGCCCAGTCGCGAGCCCAGCCCCTAGCAGCGCAGGATGGCGATTCGCCAGCGCTCCCGCTTGGTGGGTTCGACCGCCTCAATCCTCAGCTCACCGCGGCCTTCCAGCTGAACCCGATCGCCCTTCTGCAGCAGCCGGCTGGGGCTGCTGATCGGTTGCCAATTGAGCCGCACCTTGCCCTGGCGGATCTTTTCGACCATGCGGTTGCGAGCCAGGCCAAAGCCAGCTGAGGCCACCGCATCCAGCCGCAGGGATGCCTCCACCGTCTGAAAGCGACGGGGCTGGCGCTCGGCTGGCAGCTGCAGCTGCTCCAGGGGGCGCATCTCCAGGCGCACTTCCACCGAGCGCACGCTCGCGCCCAGGCCGTCCAAGGCGGCGGCCAGGCTTGCGGTGACGATGGCCTGGGCGCCGCGGTCGCCCCTCAGCCAGATGTCGCCAAGGTCACCCTGGCTGGCGCCGGCCGCCAGCAGGCCGCTGCGGAAGTCGGCCCGCTCGGCCTGATCAAACAGGAAGTTGCCGCTGATCTCCAGACCCACCAACCCGCTGGGGAGGGCGTTTGCTGCCAGAGCTGTTTCGCGGCGCTGCAGCAATAGCCGCCGCCGCTCAGCGCCCGGAAAACCGCCCCAGCTGGCCAGGTCGAGTTCGGCCAGGGCGGCCAACCGTTGCTCCGCCTCCTCGCGTAGACCGCCGTCCATGAAGTCGGTCCAGACGGGCTCCCAGCTGCGCAGGCCCTGCTCAGCCGCCGCAATCACGGCCTCGAGCTCCTGGGGGTGGGCGCTGCCTGCCAGTAATTCGTGCCGTGGCAACGTCAAAGTTCCTCTCCTTTAACCATCGCCCATGCGCACCACCGCCAGCGGCTTGGCCTGCTGCAGGGTGATCCAGGGCATCTCCACCCCATTGGCGGTTTCCGCCAGCAGCAGCCAGTTGCCCTCCTCCACCCGGTTGCGCAGGCTGCGGATGCGGTCGTCTTCTTCTGAGCGCACACTGGCGGCGGCGGCGAAGCTGCCCATCCAACCCGAGCCCATACCGAGCAGGGCGCCGATCAGGTGCTGGCTCCAGGCTCCGGCAAAGGCGAAGGTGTCGAGATCGGTGATGTAGGTGAAGGTGAGGCCGGCCAGGAAGCCGAAGGGAATCAGCCAGCGGGCCATGGTGCGCTGCCGATTGCGACGGGCGATCGCTGGGTTGAGTCGGGCCACCTCGGCCAGGGTCTGCTCGCCTGGGCCGATCGCCTCCAGTTGCAGCAGGGGTGGCTGAAGGTCGGCTAGGCGATCCCGCAGTTGCTGCATCCGTTTGCGGTCATTGAGCACCACCACCACACTCGTACCCACGCTCTGCTCTCTTGGTTCGGGATGGGGGAATTCTCACCGCTCACTACACTGCACCCCCGGCTCACCCTCCCCACCGCTGGGCATGACAAAGGTTCTCGTTTCGGATCCGATCGACCAGGCGGGGATTGACATCCTTTCCCAGGTGGCCCAAGTGGATGTGCGCACAGGCCTTCCACCGGAGGAGCTCAGGGCGATCATCGGCGACTACGAAGCCCTGATGATCCGCTCCGGCACCACGGTGACCGCTGAAATCATTGAAGCGGCCGACAAACTGCGGATCATTGGCCGCGCCGGCGTCGGGGTGGACAACGTGGATGTGCCGGCCGCCACCAAGCGGGGTGTGCTGGTGGTGAACTCGCCTGAGGGCAACACCATCGCCGCCGCTGAGCAGGCCCTGGCCCTGATGCTGGCACTTTCGCGCCATGTGCCCCACGCCCACGCCAGCACCATGGCCGGCGGCTGGGACCGCAAGAAATACGTCGGTAACGAGCTCTACAAGAAGAAGCTTGGCGTGGTTGGTCTGGGCAAGATCGGCTCCCACGTGGCCCGGGTGGGCAAGGCCATGGGCATGGATGTGATGGCCTACGACCCCTATGTGTCGGCCGAACGGGCCCAGCAGATGCAGGTGCGGCTGCTGACCCTGCCGGCCCTGTTTGCCGAGGCCGATTACGTCAGCCTGCACCTGCCCCGCACCCCCGACACCGAGAACCTGGTGAACGCGGAGCTTCTCAAGACGATGAAACCGACGGCCCGCATCGTCAACTGTGCCCGTGGCGGCATCATCGACGAGGCAGCCCTGGCCGCGGCGGTTGAAAATGGCACCATCGGCGGCGCGGCCCTTGACGTGTACGCCAAGGAGCCCCTTGAGGCCGGCTCGCCCCTGCGATCGGTCAAGGAGCGGCTGATCCTCACTCCCCACCTCGGCGCCTCCACCGAAGAGGCCCAGGAGAATGTGGCCATCGACGTGGCCGAGCAGATCCGCGATGTGTTGCTGGGCCTGCCCGCCCGCAGTGCGGTCAACATCCCCGGCCTCAATGCCGAGGTGATGGAGCAGCTCAAGCCCCACCTGCAGTTGGCCGAAACCCTCGGCCAACTGATCAGCCAGCTGGCCGGTGGCCCGATCAGCCAGCTGGAGGTCCGCCTCCAGGGTGATTTCGCCGTGCACCCTGCCCAGCCGCTGGTGGTGGCGGCCCTCAAGGGTCTGCTCTCCACAGCCCTAGGGGACAGCATCAACTACGTCAATGCCAGCCTTGAGGCCAAGGAGCGGGGTATCCACGTGCTGGAGGTCAAGGACGACGCCAGCCGCGATTTCGCCGCTGGCTCCCTGCAGTTGCGCTCCCGCAGCCCCCAGGCCAGCCACAGCGTCACCGGGGCGGTGTTCGCCGAAGGTGAGCTGCGCATTACCTGCATTGATGAGTTCCCGGTGAATGTGGTCCCCAGCCGCCACATGCTGTTCACCCGCCACCGCGACATGCCCGGCATCATCGGCGAGCTGGGCTCCCTGTTGGGCGAGCACAACGTCAACATCGCCTCGATGCAGGTGGGTCGCCGCATCGTGCGCGGGGATGCCGTGATGGTGCTCAGCCTGGACGACCCGATTCCGCCGACCCTGCTGGCTTCGGTGCTTGCCATCAACGGCATCCAGGCAGCCCATCCGGTCACCCTCTGATGCCCGGCCCCCTGAGCTGGTGGCGGCTAGAGCTGGCATGCCCGCCAGAACTGGAGGAATCCCTGCTCTGGAAGCTCGAGCTGCTGGGCATCCCCAGGGTGGCGCTGCGCCACCGTCCGGAGGCGCCCCAGCAGCGGGAGCTGCTGGCCTGGCTGCCTGCAGCCGATTGGCCCGAAGCAGAGCGGCAGCGGCTGGAGGCGGCCCTGGCGCCCCTGGCGGAGCCCTTCGCCCTGCAACTCCCGCCGATTACCTGGACCCTCCAGGACGATGAGGACTGGAGCCTCAGCTGGAAGCAGCACTGGCAGCCCGATCCGGTGGGCCGCACCCTGCTGATCCTGCCGGTCTGGTTGGAGCTGCCCGCTGCCCATGCCGACCGGCGGGTGATCCGGCTGGATCCAGGCAGTGCCTTCGGTACTGGCAGCCATCCCACCACGCGGCTGTGCCTGGAGGCGATCGAGGCCCTGGCCGATCAGGCTGGTGGCAGCCTCGGCCCCATCCGGGTGGCGGATCTGGGCTGTGGCAGCGGCATCCTTGGCCTGGCTGCCTTGCTGCAGGGGGCGGCTCGGGTGGCCGCCGTGGACACCGATTGCCTGGCGGTTCGGGCCACCCAGGACAACGCCGTCCTCTCTGGCTGCAGCGATCGACTCCAGGTAGGGCTCGGGTCGGCCCAAACCCTCGCCGCCCTGCTGGAGGGCCGGCCCGCAGATCTGCTCCTCTGCAACATTCTGGCTCCGGTTATCGAGGCCCTCTCTCCGACGTTTCACACCCTGCTGGGCGCCACCGGGGTGGGCCTGCTGAGTGGGCTGTTGGTAGACCAGGCTCCAGGCCTGGAGCAGGCCCTGTTGGAGCAGGGCTGGCGGGCCCAGCTCACCGCCCAGCAGGGCCTGTGGGGCCTGATGACGATCCGGCGCGTTGCATAAGGCACGCTGATCTGTGCCCTGGTTTTGATTGGGCTTCCAGCGTCCTGGCCTGGAAATGGCCAGGAAAGGCTTGCGGCGGATGTATGAAGGTTGGGTCCTACAGGCCCGGCTTTCGGGTACCTGTGAGCCCTAATCCTTTTCATGGCTTCCTACAAGGTCACCCTCATCAGCGAGAGCGAAGGCCTCAACAAGACCATCGAGGTTCCTGATGACCAGTACATCCTCGATGCCGCTGAGGAACAGGGCGTCGATCTGCCCTACTCCTGTCGGGCGGGTGCCTGCTCCACCTGTGCCGGCAAGCTGACCACTGGCACCGTTGACCAGAGCGACCAAAGCTTCCTTGATGACGACCAGATCGAGGCAGGCTTCGTGCTCACCTGCGTGGCTTACCCCACCAGCGACTGCACCATCAAGACCCACGCTGAAGAAGAGCTCTATTGAGCCCCCTGGCTTGAGTGCCTGGCCCCTATCTGCCACCCTTCGGGGTGGCTTTTTTGTTGTCGTCCCGGAGTCATTGATCTGTGTCTGCCCAGGCCGCCACTGCCCTGCTTGACCCAGGCAGCGAGCACGCCAGCCCCGGTGGTCAGTACACCTATCGGGTGCTGGGCCCCTGCTGTCGGTTGTTTGACCGTGAGGAATTGCCCTGGCCCTGCTGCCGGCTGGCCTGGCGTAGCAAGGAGCCCAGCTGGCGGCGGGTTGGACGTCGCTTTGTGGCAGACCTGGCTTCGCGGCGCTGTCCCACCTACGCGGTGGAGCTGCTTCAGCCGGGGGCCCGCCCGACCCGAACCGTGATCACCCTGTTTACGGAGCGGCTGGGTTCGGAGTTGCAGGAGTGGTGGTACAGCAAGTTGCCGAGCTCCCTGGATCAGCTCAACAGGGAGCCGCCTACCCGGGCTCAGAAGTAAATCTTGCCGCCGCCCCACTGGATGCCCTGCACCTTGGGAGCCACCAGGATGTAGCCGGCCATCAAACGCAGGTCGTCATCATCGAGATCGCGCATTTTCACGAAGATGTCGCTGCTGCGCATGCTCGGATGCACGTCGGCGATGCTGTATTCCCCGTCGTAGGAGGTGGGGTCCTTCATGTAGTCCACCAGGGCTTCAACGCTGTCCCGGGATGGGGTAGCCAGGGCCAGGGTCTCGGGATCGAGGCCCACGTTCTGGTTGGTCTTGGTGATGCCGCCGGCGTGGCACTCGCCGCAGCTGCTGTTGAACACCTTGCGGCCAGCCTTGATTTCCTGTTCGCTGAAGGTCACCAGGGTGCCGTCTGGTGTGGCGGGCACGGTGAGCTGCTCGCTGGTCCAGGCGGCCGCCAGAGCTGGGCTGCCGAAGCCCGTGAACAGCAGCAGGGCCAGCATGGTTCGAGCAAGAACGCGAACGGCCTTGCGGAGGGCAGCCGAGGGAAAGGAGGAGGCCATTGGGAAAAGCCGGCGGGTAAGCGGTAGAAAACCGCAGCGGAGTTTTTGTATCACGGGGAAAGGGCCCTCCGCAGCGGAATCACTTGAACTGTTGCAGGGCTAGGCCGTTGCCGGTTCGGCGGGGGTGATGTCCAGACTGAGAAAATCCTTGGCCACCAAGGTGTTGGCAAAGATGGCGCGGGCCTCCGCCAGCAGGTCGTCCGGGGTCATGGCGTTGCCTGGCATGTAGCGGGGGCTCAGGTGAGTCAGCACCAGTTGCTTGACGCCGGCCTCCAGGGCGGTCTGGGCCGCCATGGTGCTGGTGGAGTGCTGGCGCTGGTAGGCCAGTGCCGCCTCGGCGTGGGAGAAGGTGGCTTCATGGATCAGCAGGTCGGCGCCGGCGGCCAGCTCCACCGCCGCCTCGCAGAACACGGTGTCGGTGCAGTACACCACGCTGGCGCCGGGGCGATCGGGGCCGCAAAGGCTGGCTCCGTTGATGATCCGGCCGTCATCGAGCGTGACGCTGTGGCCGGCCTTGAGCTCGGCGTAGATCGGCCCGGGCGCAATGCCCAGGGCCCTGGCTCGCTCCACATCGAAGTGACCGGTCCGCGGTTTCTGGTCAACCCGATAGGCAAAGGCCGGCACCCGGTGGTTGAGCGGGGTACAGCGCACGGTGAGGTCGTCGTCTTCGAGCAGCAGGGCGCCGCTGCTGGCGGCGGCCTGCACCCTGTGGGTGCGCAGGGGGTAGCCGATCCGGGTGGAGGAGGTGCGAAGCACCCCTTCGAGGTAGTCGCGCAGGGGATCGGGGCCATAGAGATCGATGCCCGTGCAGCTGCCCGCCAGCCCGAGGCTGGCCAGCAGGCCGGGCAGGCCGAACACATGGTCGCCGTGCATGTGGGTGATAAAGATCCGCCGCAGCTGGCTGACCCGCAGCTCGCTGCGCAGGAACTGGTGCTGGGTGGCCTCGCCGCAGTCGAATAGCCACAGTTCACTGCGCTGGGGCAGGCGCAGTGCCACCGCTGACACATTGCGGCCTCGGGTGGGCACTCCCGAACTGGTGCCTAGAAAGGTGACCTGCACGGTCCTGCCGCCTCTGGCGCATGCTGCCACGCCGGGCAAAATGGAGCCCCTTGCCTACAGCTGGTGTACCGGATGGCGTCCTGGTTGTTCCCCTGGCCCATGGCGACGCTCATGCTGGCCGCGGCTGTGCCTGGGGCCCTGGGAGTGCAGTCTATGGAGCCCCAGGTGAGGGTGCTGATCCTGGAAGCGGAAAGCCTGCCGCTGGCCGCCCAGCAGCAGCCCCTGGTGCTGCGCATAGGCGACCAGCGATTGGCGCTAGCCGCCGGTGAGGAGGTCGTGCTGCGCCTGGCCGAAGGTGAGCTGGTGCTGGAGCGCGGCGGTGGAGTTGAGCGGCTGCAAGCGGCGAGGGAAATCTGGCTCGAGCCGGCCTCGCGGCCTGCCGAGGGGGGCGATTTCCAGCTGAAGCAGCGCGGCTACCGGGGCCGGCTGCAGGTGCTGGTGGGAGGCTCTGGCCTGCGGGCCATCAACCACGTCGGCCTCGAGTCCTACCTGCCCAGCGTGGTGGGCAGCGAGATGCCGGCCAGCTGGCCCCAGGCGGCCCTGCGGGCCCAGGCCGTGGCCGCCCGCACCTACGCCCTGCGGCAGCGCAAGCCCGCCGATCCATTTGACCTCAGCGCCACCGTGTCGAGCCAGGTATACAAAGGGGTGGACGCGGAAACCCCCTCCACCCGAGAGGCGGTGCTCAGCACCCGCGGCCAGGTGCTGATGTACGGCTCCAGTCTGGCCAACGCGGTTTTCCACAGCAGCAGTGGCGGCGCGACCGAAAACAGCGGTGACCTCTGGAGCCAGCAGCTGCCCTACTTGGTCAGCGTGCCCGATTTTGACCAGGCAAGCCCGGTGCAGGCCTGGCAGCAGCGTCTTGAGCCCGAGCAGCTCCAGCAGGCTTTTGCCGAGATCGGCGGAGCCCAACGCATCGACGTGCTCTCGACCACGAGCACCGGCAGGGTGCGTCAGGCCCGGGTGAGTGGCCCCTCCGGCACCCTGGTGGTCAGTGGAGCCCAGCTCCGCAGCCGCCTCGGCCTCAGGAGCACCATGGTGCGCTTTGAGCTGGTTCCCTCAGAGCTGGCCGCCTTGCCACCCCTACCCTTGCTGCCGGAGCAGTTTGAAGTTGGGGGTTTCCAGCCCCAGGTTCAACTGCCGCTCCCATCGCTGCTGGCGGTTGGCCGGGGCTACGGCCACGGGGTGGGCATGAGCCAGTGGGGTGCCCTGGGCCTGGCCCAACGGGGCCAGAGCTATGACCAAATCCTGCGCCATTACTACCGCGGCACGGAGCTGCGCCCTTACGCCAGCCCCTGAGCGTGCAATTGCTTGCATTGGCCGACGCCCAGGCCGTGGCGGCAGCTGCGGCCGAGCGGTTGCTGCATGCCCGCCAGGCCCAGCCGCAGCGGCCCCTGGGCCTGGCCACCGGGCGCACCATGGTGCCGGTTTATGCGGCGCTGCGGCAGCAGTTGGGCCGGCTTGGCAGCCAGCAGCAGCGGCAGATTCGTGCCGACTGGCTGAGCTTCAATCTCGATGAATATGTGGGCCTGGCGCCCCACGATCCGCGCTCCTTCAAGGCTTTCATGGCCGGCCAGCTGCAGGCCCCCCTGGGGTTGGGGCCTGAGCAGGTGCTGCTGCCCGATGGCCTGGCGGCCGATCCCCAGGCTGAAGCCCGGCGCTATGGGGCAGCCCTCGCGGTTGCCGGTGGCGTGGGGCTACAGCTGCTCGGCCTGGGCTTAAACGGCCATGTGGGCTTCAACGAGCCCCCCTGCAGCGCTGAGGCCCCCTGCCGCTGCCTGACCCTCAGCGCCGCCACCCGGACCCAGAACGCTGGCGCCTTTGGCGGCGATCCCGAGGCGGTGCCGGCCCAGGCGATCACGCTTGGATTGGCGGAGATCCTTGCTGCAGGGCAAATCCTGCTGGTGGTCACCGGCGCCAGTAAGGCCGCCATCTTGAAACGGGCCTTGCAGGAGTCCCCCTGCCCCGAGGTACCCGCCAGCTGGCTGCAGCACCACCCCCGGCTGGAGGTGGTGGCGGATCAAGCTGCCCTGGGGGCGTTCCTGGAGGAGCCATGATGATTTAGGGCTTTTTGTCGACCTTGCCCATGCCGCCTTCTCCAGCTCCGCCCGCTTCCGGTGTTCGCAAGATTTCGGTTCGGACTGCTCATGGCACGTTTGAGGTTTGGACTCGTCGCAGCGGTGCGAGTCCGAGCATCAAGCTGTTGCTGCTCCATGGCGGACCGGGCTGCACCCACGAGTATTTCGAGGTGTTTGACTGTTTTCTGCCCCAGGCGGGAATCGAGCTCTATTATTACGACCAGCTCGGTTCGCATCACAGCAGCCAGCCCGATCACGCTGATCTCTGGGAGATCGGGCGTTTTGTAGATGAGGTGGAGCAGGTGCGTCAAGCCCTGGCTCTCGATGGCAGCAATTTTTTCTTGCTCGGTCACTCCTGGGGCGGAATTCTGGCGATTGAGTATGCGCTGCGCTACCAGCAATATCTGAAGGGATTGATAATCTCCAACATGGTCTGGAGTGTGCCGGAGTACAATCGCTACGCTGAAGAGCGTTTTCTCCGCCAACTGCCAGCGGGTGTTCTGGCAGAGCTCCAGGCCATCGAAGCTGCAGAGGATTACGACAACCCGCGCTACATGGAGTTGTTGATCCCGCACCACTACGAGCACCACGTGTTGCGCCGGCCCTATGCCCAATGGCCCGATTCGGTTCTGCGCACATTTGAGCACCTCAATCCGAAGGTATACATCCCCATGCAGGGCCCCAGTGAGCTGGGTGCCCGTGGCAAGTTGGCCCAGTGGGATCGCAGGGCTGATCTATCCCGGATTCAGGTTCCCACTCTCACCATTGGTGCCGCCCACGACACCATGGATCCCCAGCAGATGGCTGCCATGGCCAAGGCTCTGCCGCGGGGTTCCCATCTCCACTGCCCGAATGGAAGCCATATGGCGATGGTTGATGACCAGGTGGTTTACATCCAGGGTCTGATCGATTTTCTGCGGCGGGTTGATGCGGAGTCGATCCGAGAGGATCCTTAAGTGGGTTGGCAGGTGCTTGGCGCCGCTGCTTTCAGCCCATCACCTCCGCCAGCAGCACCTCGTCGGCCTCCAGGTTGCTGGTGACGCTGCGTCCATCCTCGAGGTCCTCAAGGGCATCGAGCAGGCGCAGGCAGGCGCGCAGGCTGTCGGCATCGCTGAGGGGGCAGGTGGTCTGGGGAATCCAGCGGTGTTCCCAGCCCACCACTGCCCAGCCCTGGCGGCGCAGGCCGTCCTGCAGGGCCTCCAGGTCGGCGAAGCCGCCGTACACCTCCAGGGCCCCTAGTTCGAGCGGGCCGTAGCCGAGGGCGGCGGGGCCGCCCTGCTCCTCCAGGGCCAGCAACCCCTCCAGCAGGGCCTCCTCATCGATGGCTTGGCCATCCCCAGCGGCCAGTTGCACCACCGAGCGCTGCTCAAACAGGTAGCCGACGCAGCCCGTCTCGCCCAGACTGCCGCCCTGTTTGCCGAACGCCAGGCGCACCTCGGCGGCAGTGCGGTTGCGGTTGTCGGTCAAGGCCTCCACCAGCACCGCCACGCCGCCGGGGCCGTAGCCCTCGTAACGCACGGCTTCAAAGGCTTCGCCGGAGCCGCTGCCCTGGCCCGAACCCTTGGCGATCGCCCGCTCGATGTTGGCGTTGGGCATCCCGGCGGCCTTGGCCTTCTCGATGGCTGTGCGCAGCTGGAAGTTGCCGGCCGGGTCGGCACCGCTGCGGGCTGCCACCGTGATTTCCCGCCCCAGCCGGGTAAATACGGCCCCCCGCTTGGCATCGACCACGGCCTTGGTGCGCTTGATCTGGGCCCACTTGCTGTGGCCGGCCATCGGAGTGGGGGGAGAATTGAGCGAGGGGGCTGGGCTGGTTCAGCCGGCTGCGTTGAACACCAGCTTGGGTTGCAGCAGGCCTTCGCCCCTGGCGCGGGCCATGCCGGCCAGGTTGCCATCTTGGCTAAGCACCACCACCGCTTGTCCGGCCTCCAGGGGCAGGGTCTGGCCGATGGCCCGCCCGCAGCGCCAGTCCGCCTGCTCCGCCTCGTCCAGCTGCCGCTGGGGTAGATGGGCCAGGGCCGCCAAGGGATCCAGCAGGGGCGGCAGGGGGCGCTGATCGAGGCATGCCAGGGGCACGGCCTGCTCCAGGTCAAAGCCCAGGGCCCCGGTGCGGCGCAGCCTGGCCAGGGCACCACCGCAGCCCAGGGCCTCCCCCAGGTCCCTGGCCAGGGCGCGGATGTAGGTGCCGGCCGAGCAGGCCACCTCCACCTCCAGGGCCCCGCTGGCGGGATCCCAGCCCAGCAGTTCCAGGCGATGCACCGTCACCGGCCGGGCTGCCAGTTCCAGTTGTTCCCCCTGGCGCACCCGCTTGTAGGCCCGTTGGCCGTCTACATGCACGGCCGACACCTGGGGAGGCACCTGCTGGATCTTGCCCCGGAAAGCCGCCAGGGCCGCAGCGAGATCCCCTGCCTCGAGGGCAGGTACGGCGGCTCGGGCCAGCACCTCCCCCTCGAGGTCGTCGCTGACGGTGCGCACCCCCAGTTGCACCACGCCCCGGTAGGTCTTGTCCCCCTCCAGGTAGGGCAGCAGCCGGGTGGCGGGCCCCAGGGCGAGCGGCAGCACCCCGGTCACGGCTGGATCCAGGGTGCCGCCGTGGCCCACGCGCTTGAGCTTGTAGGCGCGCCGCACCCTGGCGACACAGGCGTGGGAAGTGAGGCCCGCGGGCTTATCGAGCACCAGAAAGCCGCAGGGCTGGTCAGGCATGGATGGGAGCGTCAGCCTTGCAGGGTCCCATGATCCGCTTCGATGACCCTGCAGCAGCGCCGGGACCTGACGTTTTTGGTGCTGGCCGGGATTTTCCTGGGCACCATGGGCATGCTCAATATTCTCGGCCTCACCCGCTTTCTCCAGCTGGGCACGATCGGCTCCTGGCCGATCGTGGTGGCGGTGGGTGCCCTGCCCTATCCGGTCACTTTCCTTTGCACAGACCTGATCAGTGAGCTGTGGGGTGAGCAGAAGGCGGGCCAGCTGGTGTGGGTCGGTCTGGCCCTCAATGGCTGGATCGTGCTGATCCTCTGGCTGGGCGGCATCCTGCCGGGGGTTGCCGGTGCGCCGGACGCCACCTTCTTCGAGGTCCGCCGTCTGGCATTCGGGGCTGTCGGGGCCTCGATGGTCGCCTACCTGGCAGCCCAGTTCACCGACGTGCGGCTGTTCCATTTCTGGAAGCGATTCAGTGGGGGCAAGGCCCTCTGGCTGCGCAACAACGGCTCCACCCTGGTGAGCCAACTGGTCGATACCAGTGCCGTGGTGCTTATTAGTCACTACGCCAGCGGTGTGTTGCCGGTGCGGCCCGGCGAGCCCGTCTGGCCCCAGCTGGTTTCTTTCATTGCCAGTGGCTACCTGTTCAAGGCCCTGGCCGCTTTGGTTGACACCCTGCCCTTCTACGGCCTGGTGGCCTGGTTGCGCCACTGGCTGGAGGTGCCCGAAGCGGGGGCTGAGCTGCCTGACTGAGCGATGGGGCTTCCGCCCCCTGACCCTTAGCTTGGCCCTGAACTGCTAGGGGTGACTTTGGCCATGGCGGAGACGGGGCTGGGGGTTGGGCGCTTTCTGGCCGATGGTTTTGGCCTGCGCGCCCAGCTGGCCGCCTTCCTGGCGATAGAGCCCGAAGAGCTGGAGCGCCGCCTGCCCAGCAGCACTGACGATCTGGCCGCCCTCCATCCAGGCTCCTTCGATCCGGAGCGGGTGGAGCAGTTTTATGAAGATGCTGTGGGCACTGGCCACCTGCTGGAGCTGGCGGCCTGGCACCTGGGCAGTGCCGACTACATCGCCGACACCCTGCGCCTGCAGCAGCTCTTCGCCCAGGGGCAGCTGCTGGACTTCGGCGGCGGCATCGGCAGCCATGCCCTGGCGGCGGCGGCCCTTCCCCAGGTGGAGCGGGTGTGGTTCGTCGATCTCAACCCCCACAACCGCGCCTTTGTGGAGGCCCGGGCCACCGAGTTGGGCCTGGCGGCGAAACTGGGTTGCTACCGGGATCTGGCTGATCCGGCCCTACCGCTGTGCTTCGACACGATCGTGTGTCTGGATGTGCTCGAACATCTCGCCGATCCCTCAGCCCAGCTGGAGATCTTTGCCGACAGGTTGGGCCCGGCGGGGACCGCCCTGCTCAACTGGTATTTCTTCAAGGGTTTTCAGGGTGAATACCCCTTCCATTTCGACGCTCCGGAGCTGGTGGAAAGCTTTTTCCGCACCCTCTCTGGCCGTTTCCTGGAGGTGTTTCACCCCTTCTTGATCACTACCCGGGCCTACCGGTTGGCCTGAGCCGACCGTTAGGCGACGGCGATGTTGATGCGTTTGCGGTTGCGCAGGCCGCGCTTGATGCTCTCGAATTTCACTACCCCAGCCACGAGGGCATAGAGGGTGTCGTCCGAACCCCGACCGACGTTGACGCCGGGCAGCACGGAGGTGCCCCGCTGGCGAATCAGGATCGAACCGGCGCTGACGGTTTCACCGCCATAGCGCTTGACGCCGAGGCGCTTGGAGTTTGAGTCACGACCGTTGCGAGTGGAGCCTGTGCCTTTCTTGTGGGCCATGGATCGGAGAAATCAGGGGGACTGGAAATGGAAACTTGCTTCAGGCGATCGGCTTGCCGCTGACGCTGATCGACTCGACCATCACCCGGGTCAGTTCCTGGCGGTGGCCGTTTTTGCGCCTGGTTTTCTTTTTGGGGCGCATCTTGTAGACAATGATTTTGGTGCCGCGGCGATGGGCCATCACCTTGAGCTCCACGGTGGCGCCTTTGACGTAGGGCTGGCCCAGGGTGGTCGTCTTGCCGTCGTTTACCAACAGCACGTTGTCGATGGTCAAGGTGCCGTCCACCTCCAGGGCGATCCGGTCGAGGTCGTAGTAGCGGTTGGGTTGCAGCCAGAACTGCTGACCTGAGGTTTCAACAATGGCGTAGGGGCCGGTTGGGGCCCCAGCAGCTGCGGGGCTGGGCTGCTCGGCAGTGGGCGTGTTTTGGGAGGTGTTTTCGGGAGTTGGGCTCATGGCGGCAAGGGCGTGGCCAGGCTGACGGAGGCTCCTCGACTAGCTGAGGAGCAGGCCGTCATTGGGCCTGGCGCACAAAATGGGAAAACAAACAACAATCCTCCCGTTTCGGCCTTCCTTTCGTCAACATTTGGTGGCCTTTGCTGCGGGTTGTCCCGCCGTTGAAGCGGTCCATGCCCGAACCGGCCCTCACCATTGCTTCGCTGATCCGCGATTCCTGTCTCCAGGAGGCTTGCGGCCGCTGGCGGATGGTGTGGCTGGATCCCGATGCCAATCCTGTGGCGCAGCTGGAGCTGCGCCGCGAGGAGTTTGATGCCCTGGTGTTGGAGGAGGGCGCCCTGGAGAGCCAGGCCTATCAGGCCCTTGCGGACCTCGGCCTGCAGCTGCCAGCAGTGGTGATCGGCGCGGTCAGCGGTCAGACCGAATTCCATCAAGCGGAGGTGCACCTGCCCCCAGATCAGCTCGAGCAGCTCAGCTACAGCCTCGATGCCGCCATCTCTCGGGTCCTCCAGCGCGGCCAGGGGGCCGGGGCTATCCCGCCCCTCGGGCAGGCCAAGCCCGAGACGCTTGAGGGCTGGAAGCTGGCCAACCGGCTGAAGGGCCGCCTGGGCTTTGTGGGAGTTTTTTACAAGCGCGATCCCTCCCGCTTTTTGCGCAACCTGCCCGAGTTGGAACGGGAAGAGCTGTTCCATTCGCTCGAACGCACCTACCGAGACCTGCTGCTCAGTTACTTCCGGGATCCGGCTGCTGCCAACCAGGCCCTGGAAAGCTTTGTGAATACTGCTTTTTTTAGCGATTTGCCAATTACAAAAACTGTTGAGATTCACGTGAATCTCATTGATGCTTTCTCGCAGCGCCTCAAACTGGAAGGACACAAGAACGATTTTCTTCAGGACTATCGATTAGCCCTCCTTGATGTGATGGCCCATCTCTGCGAGATGTATCGCCGCTCCATCCCCCCCGATGCTCCCTTGGCAGCCATCCCGCTCCAGGCAACGGGCCAGCCCACAATGGTTTGAACCAGGACGCTCCTGAAACATGACTCCCCGCAAGACCTACATCCTTAAGCTTTACGTGGCGGGCAATACGCCAAACTCGATGCGCGCCCTCAAGACCCTGCGCAACATTCTGGAAACGGAGTTTCTCGGCGTCTATGCCCTCAAGGTAATAGACGTGTTGAAAAACCCCCAGTTGGCTGAAGAGGACAAGATCCTGGCCACCCCCACCCTGGCCAAGATCTTGCCCCCCCCGGTGCGGCGCATCATTGGCGACCTCTCCGATCGGGAGCGGGTGCTGATCGGCCTGGATCTTCTCTATGAGGAGCTCACTGAAGAGGGCTCGGACGAGCAGGGGCCAGAGGAAAATCCAGCCTGAGCCCCGCCCGCGGCTCCTATAGATCTTCTCCCTTCTCATGGGCCGCTGCCTTGAGTAGCTTTTGATCAGACCCCAACTGTCGATGCAGGAACCAAGCCCCACCAGTAATTCCCTGATGCAGGTTCAGAAGCTCCCGACTGGGATCGAGGGCTTCGATGATGTCTGCCATGGGGGCCTGCCCATTGGCCGCTCCACCCTGATCAGCGGCACTTCCGGCACCGGCAAGACGATTTTCTCGCTCAATTTTCTCTACAACGGGATCCGCCAGTACAACGAGCCTGGCATTTTTGTGACATTTGAGGAATCGCCTCTGGATATATTGCGCAATGCGGCTAGTTTTGGCTGGGATCTTCAGAGCATGGTTGAGCAGGATAAGCTTTTTATTCTTGATGCCTCGCCGGATCCTGAAGGCCAGGGTGTGGCCGGCAGTTTTGATCTCTCGGGCTTGATCGAGAGAATTAACTATGCCATTCGTAAATATAAGGCAAAGCGGGTTGCGATTGATTCGATAACCGCAGTTTTTCAGCAATATGACGCGGTTTCAGTGGTGCGGCGTGAAATCTTCAGGTTGATTGCCCGGCTCAAGGAGATTGGCGTCACCACGGTAATGACCACCGAGCGTATAGATGAGTATGGTCCAATTGCCCGCTACGGGGTGGAGGAATTTGTTTCTGACAACGTTGTAATTCTGCGCAATGTGCTCGAGGGTGAGCGGCGGCACCGCACTGCTGAGATTTTAAAACTGCGGGGCACCACCCATATGAAGGGTGAATTTCCCTTCACCATGGGTGGCCATGGCATCAGCGTTTTCCCCCTGGGTGCCATGCGCCTCACCCAGCGATCTTCCAATGTGCGCATCAGCTCCGGGGTGCCCAAGCTCGACGAGATGTGTGGTGGCGGTTTCTTCAAGGACTCAATCATTCTGGCCACCGGTGCTACCGGTACGGGCAAGACCCTGCTGGTTTCCAAGTTTGTTGAGGATGCTTGCCGCAGCAGGGAGCGGGCGATTTTGTTTGCCTATGAGGAATCCCGGGCCCAGTTGCTGCGCAATGCGACCAGTTGGGGCATTGATTTTGAACAGATGGAGCAGGACGGCCTGCTCAAAATCATCTGTGCCTATCCAGAATCGACCGGCTTGGAAGATCATCTCCAAATAATTAAAACGGAGATCAGCCAGTTCAAGCCCTCGCGCATGGCGATTGATTCGCTTTCTGCCCTCGCCCGGGGCGTGAGCCACAACGCGTTCCGACAGTTTGTTATCGGTGTGACTGGTTACGCCAAGCAGGAGGAGATCGCCGGTTTCTTTACGAACACCTCTGAGGAGTTCATGGGCAGTCACTCGATTACCGACTCCCACATCTCCACAATTACGGACACGATCCTATTGCTGCAGTATGTGGAGATTCGTGGCGAGATGGCCCGCGCTCTGAATGTGTTCAAGATGCGGGGCTCCTGGCACGACAAGGGCATCCGTGAGTTTGTGATCACGAGCAATGGCCCCGAGATCAAGGATTCCTTCTCCAACTTCGAGCGGATTATTTCCGGCGTTCCCCACCGCATCACCACCGATGAGCGCAGTGAGCTCTCCCGCATTGTGCGGGGAGTTGCTGACGATGCGCTCTAGGCGTTAGCCGGCTCAAGCTGGTCGTAACGCCGCCGTTCTGAGAGGAGTTGAAGTTCGTCGTTGTCGGAGCCCTCAAGCGGCAGGTCGAACCAAAAGGTGGAGCCCGTGCCCGGTTCGCTGGCCATGCGCACCTGGGTCCCATGTTTTTCGAGAATGCCCCGCACGATCGAAAGGCCCAGGCCCGTTCCAGCCTCGGTGTGCACCGCGTTTTCGACCCTGTAGAAGCGCTCGAAGATGCGCTCCTGGTCGGCATCGCTGATGCCACAGCCGCTGTCGGAGATTTCGATGCGCAGCCTGGGCAGGGGTGAGGTCAGCTCGCAGCTCGGACTTTCGCTATTTGGTTCGGTGCCTGGGGTGAGCTGGCAGAGATCTGGCCAGGGATAGGCCCGCAGTTGCAACCTGCCACCCTTGGGTGTGAATTTGAGGGCATTGCCTACCAGGTTGTCGAACACCTGCAGCAGCAGGTCCCAGTTGCCCAGAATCCGAGGCAGTTGGGGGTCGGCGTGGAAGTCCAGGCCCACCTCCTTTTCGTCGGCATTGAGCCGATAGGTGCGGAGGGTCTGTTCAATGGCGGCAGTCAGCTCCATCGGTTCGAGGGTCCAGACCCGTTCCGATTCCAGCCTGGAGAGGTCGAGCACGTCGTTGACGAGCCGGGTCAGTCGATCGGTTTCATCGTTGGCGATGCCCAGAAACTCCTTTTTCTCCGCTTCTGTGAGCTGGTCGCCCAGGTCGTGGAGGGTTTCCACGTAGCTCTTGATATTGAACAGGGGTGTGCGCAATTCGTGGGAGACGTTGCTGATGAAGCGGCTCTGGGCGGCGTTTAATTCCACCTCGCGGCTGAGATCCTGGATGGTGACGGCGATTCCCTTAAGGCTTTCGCCGGTGGCATCCCGGACTGATTGCAGCACGATCCGCAGGGTGCGGGGCGGTTCGCCAAAACGGCAGCGCACATCAGCACTGTCGCGGGCGCTGCAGATCAGACTCTCCAGGGGTGACTGGACTTCCATCGCCAACCTTTCGGGCAGTTCGGCGATCAGGTCGCTGCCTTCGAGCTTGCGGCCCTCCCAGCGGAACAGGCGGCGGGCGGTGGGATTGGCCAGCACGATTGCCCCTTCGGCATCGAGCAGCACGGCCCCATCTGCCATGGTGGCAATTAGGGATTCCTGCTTCACCTGGGCCGCGGTCAGCTCCTCGATGTTGGCGGCCTTGTAGTCCTCCAGCTGGGCCGCCATGGCGTTGAAGCCCTCGAGCAGCTCGCCGAGCTCACCGCCCACCGGCAGGGCGAGCCTGGTTTCAAACTTGCCACCGGTGATTGAGCGCACACCCTGGAGCAGCTCTTTGACAGGGCGGGTGATGGTGAGGGCGTTGAACACGGCCCCCAGGATCACCAGCACCCAGATCGAAATGAACACCGCCACGGTCACCTCCCGGGTGAGGGCAGCACTGGCCAGCAGGGTCTCATTGGGGTTGATGCCCAGGGCCATCACCCCTAGATATTTCCCCTCACTCACCATCGGCACGAAGACGTCAGTCACCTGGCCATCTGGGCTGAGGTGCTGGCGAATCAGGGGGGTGTCCGGGCGCTTGCGCAGATCTTCTGGCAGCTCCAGCCTGCGGCTGAGCAGCAGTTCGCTGCTGCCCGAGCTGGCACCGATGGGGATGCCCAGGTAGATCACCCCCTCGGGATCGGCAAAGAAGACATAGCGAAGGCTGCGGCTGGAGCGCCAGAAGCGATCGGCAACTGCCGCCAGCTCCCGGTCATTGCCCTCCGCCACCAGCGGGGTCACGTTGGCGGAGAGCAGCAGGCCCAGGTCACGGGCGTAGCGGGTATCACCCAGCTGGGCGTCCCGTTGGATGCCGTTGAGGGCCAGGAAGGTGATGCCCGTCATCAGCAGGCTTACCACCAGGGTCGCCACCGCCAGCAGCTTGGTCTGCAGGCTGAACTCCTGCCACCAGCGATTCAGGGCCTGGCGCCAGCTCATCGGCTGCGCACCTGGTGGCCGATGTCCCGCCGGTAGGTCATGCCCTCAAAGTGAACCTGGGCCAGGCCGGCGTAGGCCTGCTCGAAGGCGGCATCAAAGCTTTCGGCCTGGGCGACCACGGCCAGCACCCGGCCGCCACTGGTTTGACAGCTGCCGTCGCCGCTGCGCCGGGTGCCCGCGTGGAACAGTTGCAGGCTGTTGCTGCTCTCCAGTTCACTGCTGACCACATCGCCGCTGCGGATCTCGCCGGGGTAGCCCGCGGCGGCGGCAATTACACAGGCGCTGCAGCCGGGATGGATGGTGAGCGGCGGAGCCTGGTCGAGCTGGCCGTTGGCACAGGCCAGCAGGATCTGGGCCAGTTCCGGCCCGAGTAGCGGCATCAGGGTCTCGCATTCCGGATCGCCGAAGCGGCAGTTGAATTCGATCACGCTGGGCCCATGTTCGGTGAGCATCAGGCCGGCATAGATCACCCCGCGGTAGTCGATGCCCCGGGCCCGCAGGGCGGCCACGGTGGGTTCGAGCACCAGGCGCTTCACCTGCTCCAGGCCCACCTCGTCCAGCAGCGGCGCCGGCGCATAGGCGCCCATGCCGCCGGTGTTTGGTCCGGTGTCGCCCTCGCCGATGCGCTTGTGGTCCTGGGCGCTGGGCAGCAACACCAGCCGCTGGCCGTCACAGAGCGCGAACACCGACACCTCGGGCCCATGGGTGCGTTCCTCCAGCACCAACCTGGTGCCTCCGCCCTCATCGAAACGACCGGCAAAAATCTCCTCAATCGCGGCGCGGGCCTCTTCCAGGCTTGCGGCCACGGTCACCCCCTTGCCGGCGGCCAGGCCATCGGCCTTCACCACCAGCGGTCTGCCTGCGGCCGCCAGCACCTCCAGGGCCTCCTCCCTGCTGCTGGCGCTCCAGTAGCCGGCGGTGGGTATCCCGACATCCAGCATCAGGGCCTTGGCCCATTGTTTGCTCGCCTCGAGCTGGGCCCCATCGGCCCCGGGCCCGAACACCGGGAAGCCGGCTTCGCGCAGCCGGTCCGCCAGGCCGGCGGCCAGGGGTGCCTCAGGGCCCACCACCACCAGCTCAACGGCCTGGTCACGGCAGGCGGCGAGCAGGCCCCCATGGTCGGATTCGGCGATTTCCAGCTGGCTGCAGCCTGGAATTTCAGCAGTGCCCCCATTCCCCGGTGCGATCCACACGGCCTCCACCCCTGGGCAGCGGGCCAAGGCCCAGCCCAGGGAATTTTCGCGCCCGCCGGAGCCGACCACCAGGATCCTGGTGGGAGCTGGGCCGGGAGAGGGGCTGGGAGCTGGAGGCATGGGGCCTGGACGTTCCGGAATGGGGGTGAATTGACGCAGAAGCTCTTCTAGGTTGGACCCTGCCAGATGGGTCCGTGGGCCCAGCCCCAGCAGATGCCGGCAAGCCCAGCGCCATTCTCCCCCCGCGCCCGGCCGCTGCTGGCGGCCCTGGCCTCGGTTTCGGCCCTGGCCACGGTTTCGGCCTCGCTGGCCCTGGCCCTGGTTGGGCCTGCCCCCAGTGGGGCGGCAGCCAAGCCAGTGGAGCTTGATCCTGCCCTGAAGACCCTGCTGGCCAGTGGCAACCTCAGGGATTTTGACGGGGCCTGCGCCACGGCCGTCGAGCAGGGGGATGGGCCCCTCCTGCGCTTGCTGCAGCAGCGGCTGCTCGGCCTCCATCCCGCCCCCCAACCCTTGGCTGTGATGTTTGCCAATGCCGAGGTTCTGTTGCGCTGCGAGGCCCCGGATGGGGCCCTGCAGGTGCTCGCCCGGATCAGCCCAGCTGCCGGTGCCGAGCGGATCCAGTGGTTGGTGATGCAGTGGCGGGCAGCCCAGGCTGGCCTAAACCACCAGGTGGCGGCCAATGCCCTGCGGCGACTCGCGGCTGGAAATTTGGCCCAGCTAGAGTCACTTGAGCTGCCGGTGAGCCGGCGGCAGGACGGCACCGCGGTGACGCGCTCGGCCCTGGATCTGCTGGCAGGCCACCTGGAAAGCCTGGGCCAGCGGCAGCGGGCCGCCGAGGTGTTGCTGAGTGGAACCCAGCCGGGGGCCGTCAATGCGGCGCGCCTTGCCCAGGCGGTGGCGTTGTTCGATGGGCTCCCAGCCGTGGAACAGGACCGGCTGCTGGAACTCGCCCTGGAGCAGGCAGCCACCGCCGGGGCCTGGGGCCTGGTGGGCCAGATTCTCGATCAGCAGCTGGCCCTGGGCCAGGGCATCCCGGAGCGGACCGAGCGGGCGGCGGAGCGGCGGCTTCGGCTCAGCCGTGGCATCGACGATGCCTACGCAGAATGGCTGCTGGGTCGTACGGCCGAGTTGGAGCGGCAATTGCGCTCGCCGCGCTCCCCTGGCGGCCATGCCCCCAAATCGTTCTCCGATCCCCAGCCATGACGGCCTACTGCCTCGGTTCGCTTCTATACGAAGGCAAGGCCAAGCGGGTCTATGCCACCGATCGCCCCGATCTGGTGGCGGTTGAGTTCAAGGATGACGCCACGGCCTTCAACGCCCTCAAAAAGGCCGAACTGGCGGGCAAGGGGGAGCTCAACTGCCAGATCTCGGCCCGACTGTTTGAGTACCTTGCCGCCCGTGGGGTGCCCACCCATTATCTGGGTGTGGGGGACACCCGCTGGATGCTCGTGCGTCCGGTGCGGGTGATTCCAGTTGAAGTGGTGATCCGCAATGTGGCCGCCGGATCCCTTTGCAAGCAGATGCCGATTGAGCTGGGCACCTACCTGGAGCCCGCCTTGTTGGATCTCTATTACAAGGATGATGCCTATGGCGATCCCCTGCTCACCGAAGCGCGGCTGGAGCTGCTTGGGCTTGTGAATGCCGATCAAAGGCGCCGCCTCGAAGAGCTGGCTCGCCAGGTGAACCGGGAACTGGTATCCCTGTTCAGCTCAATTGGGCTGCAGCTAGTGGATTTTAAGATCGAGCTGGGCTTTACTGCCAGCGGTGACCTGGTGGTGGCGGATGAGATCAGTCCCGACACCTGCCGGCTCTGGGATCGGGCCGTGGCTGATGTCAGCGACCGCATTCTCGACAAGGACCGATTCCGCCAGGATCTCGGCGGCGTTGTCGAGGCCTACGGGGAGGTCTGCAAACGGGTCCAAGGGGCATGTCCCCAACCCAGGGTCTACGGGTAAGGTCATCGGCATTTGCGGCCCTGCCGCTCTGCCCCCCCATCACATGGCTGGTTTGCTGGGTTTAAAGGCTGCGGTGTCCCTGCTGGGCTTTGCCCTGCTCGCTGCTGGCCCGGCCCTGGCCCAGTCTGGGGATGCAGCGCCGCCAGGCGGGCAACCCCAGCCCGCTGCCCAGCAGCTGGACAACCCACTGGCCGATCCGGCGGCCCCAGCACCAGCCCAAACCTCCCCGGCCGAAACCTCCCCAGCCCAAACCTCCCCTGCCCAGGAGCCGGCCGCCAGTCCCGCGCCAGCTGCCAGCACCGAGCCAGCACCCAAGGCCGAGCCCAAGGTCCTGATCGCCGAGGTGGCGATCGAGGGGCTGCAGGACCATCCCGAGCGGGAGCGGCTCGAACTGGCGGCCTATGCGGCCATGGCGGCCACCCCGGGTTCCCTGGTCACCCGCACCGAGCTGCAGACCGATCTCTCGGCGATCTACGCCAGCGGCTGGTTCTCCGATGTGCGCATCCAGCCTGTGGATGGCCCCCTGGGTGTGCGTCTGGTGGTGGTGGTGGTGGCCAACCCCGTGCTCCAGCAAATCAAGCTCGATCCGGCCGATCTCAAGCTGCCCGCCCAGGTGGTTCAGGACACCTTCGCGGCCGACTACGGCAAGACACTCAATCTCAACACCCTGCAGTCCCGCATGCAGGAGCTGCAGCGCTGGTATGCCGACCAGGGCTATTCCCTGGCCCGAATCACCGGCCCCAGCCGGGTCAGTCCTGAGGGTGTGGTCGAGCTGTTGGTGCGCCAGGGCACCGTGGAGGGCGTTGAAGTGCAGTTCCTCAATAAGGAGGGCTCAGCCACCAACGACAAGGGTGAGCCGATCCGCGGCAAGACCAAACCCTGGGTTGTGACCAGGGAGGTGTCCCTTCGCCCGGGCCAGGTGTTCAACCGCCGGGAGCTGGAGGAGGACATCAAGCGCATCTATGGCACGGGCCTGTTCAGCGACGTCAAGGTGACCCTCAGGCCGGTGCCAGCTGAGCCCGGCAAGGTTGTGATCATGCTGGGCATCGTCGAGCAGTCGAGCGGCTCCCTATCTGGTGGTATTGGCTATAGCCAGAGCCAGGGTGCATTTGCTCAGATCCAGTTGAATGACAGCAATCTCTTCGGCCGCGCCTGGGACCTCGGCACCAATATTTCCTACGGCCAATACGGTGGTCTCGGCGACATAACCTTCACCGACCCCTGGATCAAGGACAACAAATATCGCACTTCCTTCCGGGCACGAGTTTTCTTCAGCCGGGAAGTGCCCCAGCTCTTCCAGAGCGAAAATTCATCATTTAGCTATCAGCTACAGAACTACACTGGGGCTGATTTTGATGTGGTTACCTCGTTTGATGAGAACCCTGCCGGCTCTAATCAGGGCACGGGTACAACAAACTTTGACACGGTTGCAATTCAGCGGATCGGCGCAAACGTGCAGTTTGTGCGGCCGCTTAATCGTGGCAACCCCTTCAAGAAAGCTCCCTGGAATCTGATCCTGTCGTTTGGTGGCCAGGAGGTCACCCCCATGGATTTCTCCGGGTCCAAGTATTCAAGGGGCGTGGTCGGCAATCTTCAGTCTGATGGGGGCTTTAGCACCAGCAACGGTGCTTCGGTGATCTGCCTGGCCTACAACTGCGCTTCGGAAAACCAACTGGTGAGCTTCCGGGTTGGAGCCACCTACAGCACCCTCAACGATCCCCGTAATCCCACTAAGGGCAATTTCCTGAGCCTGGGCACTGAGCAGTTCATCTCGGTGGGTGAGAACTCCCCCACCTTCAACCGACTGCGGGGCAGCTTCACCCACTACATACCTGTGGAGTGGTTGAAGATCTTCAAGGGCTGCCGGCCCAAGCCCGGTGAGACCAAAGACTGCAAGCAGGCCCTGGCTTTCCAGGTGTCGGCAGGCACCTTGGTGGGTAGCGATATTCCTCCCTATGAGGCCTTCTGCCTTGGAGGCGGCAACTCGGTGAGGGGCTATTACGACTGCGATCTCGGGGTTGGCAAGAGTTTTGCCGAGGCGACGATTGAGTACCGCTTTCCCATTTTCAGCATCATCAGCGGCGAGATTTTCTTTGATGCAGGCACCACTTTCGGCAGCCAGAGCGGTATCCCAGGCAACCCGGGTGGGCTGCTTGGTAAATCAGGTGAGGGCTATTCACCTGGTGTCGGACTGATTGTCACCACCCCGGTGGGCCCCCTGCGCCTGGAGGTGGCCACCCAGGATTTCTCCAGCGAGTGGCGCTTCAACCTCGGTGTGGGCTGGAAGTTCTAGATGATGCAGTGGCCCGCCGATTACTCCGGCCGCTGGACTATTCAAGACCCGGTGGAGCGGCGGGGGGTTGGTCTGCACGGCGGTCTTGAGACCACAGTTCGGCTCCAGTCCTCCGAGCGTCGAGGCTTTTGGGTCGGATGGCTCGACGCTCCCCAGCTGCCCCTATGCCGCCTCACCCCAAGCCAGGTGAGTGATACCCGACTGTGTACGGCCCTTCAGCTGGATCAAAGGCGTCTGGCCACCGTGGAGCACCTGCTGGCTGCTCTGGCCGGCACGGGGGTTACCCAGGCCGAAATCCTGGTCAATGGCGAGGAGATTCCCCTGCTGGATGGCTCAGCCCTCCCCTGGGTGCAGGCTTTGGCTGAGGCGGGGCTCCAGGCCCTGCCTGGCAGCTCCGGGGGCCTGGAGCTGGACGCGCCCATTACGGTCTGCAGTGGGACCAGCTTTGCAACGGCACTGCCCCATGCGGGGCTGCGTCTGGGCGCGGCCATTGAATTTGCCGATGCGGCGATCGGCCGCCAGTTGTTTTCCCTGGACCTGAGCCCCAACAGCTTCGTTGAGCAGATCGCTCCGGCACGCACCTTCGGTCTGCGCTCCCAGGTGGACCAGTTGCGCTCAGCGGGTTTGATTCGAGGGGGGTGCCTGGAGAATGCCCTGGTATGTGACGGCGATCAGTGGCTCAATCCACCCCTGCGCTTTGTCGAGGAGCCGGTGCGCCATAAAATTCTGGACCTACTTGGGGACCTTGCCCTAGTGGGCCTGCCAAGGGCCCAGGTTTTCGCCTATCGCGGCTCCCATGGGCTCCACACCTCGATGGCGGCTGTTCTGGCTGGTCTGCCGGCAGTCAATTCCCCCTCCAGCCCCAATTCCGCCCATCCCTCTCCCGGTTGATGCCCTTGTCTGAATCCAGCGCTCCCCAGCCCCCTTTATCTCCCGCCAACACTGAACTTTCAGCCAACTCTGAACTTTCAGCAACCAGCGGGGTGATTCTGACCAACGAGCAAATCCAGGGGTTACTTCCCCACCGCTATCCCTTTGCCCTGGTCGACCGGGTGATTGAGCATGAACCGGGCAAACGGGCCGTGGCCATCAAAAACGTCAGCTGCAACGAGCCCCAGTTTCAGGGGCATTTCCCTGGTCGCCCCCTGATGCCAGGTGTGTTGATCGTCGAGGCGATGGCCCAGGTGGGTGGGTTGATCGTCACCCAGATGCCCGATCTGCCGAACGGCTTGTTTGTCTTCGCGGGAATTGATGGAGTGCGTTTTCGCCGGCCCGTCGTGCCTGGCGACCAGTTGCTGATCAGCTGTGAGCTGCTCAGCCTCAAGCGCAGGCGCTTTGGCAAGGTGAAGGCTGAAGCCACCGTGGAGGGCAAACTTGTCTGCTCCGGAGAACTGATGTTCTCTCTGGTGGACTGATGGCGACGTTGATCCATCCCACCGCCGTTGTGGATCCCAGGGCCCAGCTGGCCGATGGGGTTGAGGTGGGGCCTTACGCAGTGGTCGGCCCGGATGTGGAGATCGGAGCCGGTTGCTGGATCGGGCCCCATGTGGTGCTCGACGGTAGGGTGCGTTTGGGCAGGGGTAATCGCATCTTTCCAGGGGCCTGCATCGGCCTAGAGCCCCAGGACCTCAAGTACACCGGCGATCCCACCGAGGTGGTGCTGGGTGATGACAACACCATCAGGGAGTGCGTCACCATCAATCGCGCCACCACTGGCAACCAGCAAACCCGCCTGGGCAGTGGCAACCTGCTGATGGCCTACACCCATCTGGGCCACAACTGTGAGCTGGGCGATCGGATCGTGATTGCCAATGGGGTCGCCGTGGCCGGCCATGTGGTCATCGGAGATCGGGCTGTTATCGGCGGTGTGCTCGGCATTCACCAATTTGTGCACATCGGCACCCTGGCGATGGTGGGGGGGATGAGCCGCATCGAGCGGGACGTGCCCCCCTTCACCCTGGTGGAGGGCCACCCCGCCCGGGTGCGGGCCCTCAACAGGATCGGTTTGCAGCGCAGTGGTTTGATTGACCTCGATGGTGGTCAGGAGTTTGAGCAGCTCAAGCGGGCCTGGACCTTGATCTATCGCCGTGGGCTCACCCTTGCCGAAGCCTTGGAGCAACTCACCCTGGAGCCCCCCCGGGGCGCCGTCGCCCAGCTCTGCGCCTTCCTGGAAGCCTCCCTGGGGCCCTCCCGCCGCGGCCCGATTCCGGGGGGGCGCTGATGCTGCGCCTGCTGGTGAGCACGGGCGAGGTGTCTGGGGATCTGCAGGGAGCGCTGTTGGTCAAGGCACTGCACCAGGAGGCCAGCCGCCGCAAGCTGGATCTGGAGATCGTGGCCCTGGGCGGCGAGCGGATGGAAAGGGCCGGTGCGGAATTGCTGGCCAACACGACCCGGATGGGGGCCATTGGCCTGCTGGAGGCCATTCCCTTTGTGCTGCCCACCCTGAGGTTGCAGCGCCGCCTGAAGCGCTGGTTCAGCACAGACCCGCCCGATGGGGTGGTGTTGATCGATTACATGGGCCCCAATGTGAGCCTGGGCTTGCGGCTCAAGCGCCGCTTTCCCCGGGTGCCGGTGACCTACTACATCGCCCCCCAGGAGTGGGCCTTCAAGTTTGGCAATGGGGGCCGCTCCAATCTGATCGGATTCACCAACCAGATCCTGGCGATTTTCCAGGAGGAAGCCCGTTTCTATCGCTGTCGCGGCGCCAAGGTCACCTACGTGGGGCACCCGCTGGTAGATACGCTCGGCGAGCTCCCCAGCCGCCAGGAGGCCCGCCGCCAACTCGGGCTGCTCGATGCTCCGGTGCTGTTGCTGATGCCTGCCTCCAGGCGCCAGGAAATCCGCTACATGCTGCCCCACATTGTGGCTGCTGCTGCGGAGCTGCAACGCCAGCGCCCGGAGCTCCAGGTGGTGGTGCCGGCAGGGCTGCCCGGCTTCGAAGCCCATCTGTCCCTGCAGTTGAGCCAGGCCGGGGTGCGCGCCGAGATCATCCCCGCCCGCGACTCCGATGAACTCAAGGCCTGTCTCTGCGCCGCTGCCGATCTGGCCTTGGCCAAGTCGGGAACGGTGAACCTGGAGCTGGCCCTGCGGGGCGTGCCCCAGGTGGTGGTGTACCGGGTCAGCGCCGTCACCGCCTTTGTGGCGCGCCACATCCTGCGCTTCAGCGTGCCCCACATCTCGCCGGTGAACCTGGTGCTGGGCGAGCGGCTGGTGCCGGAACTGCTCCAAGAGGACCTCTCGGCTGCGGCGATCGTGCGGGAGGCCCTGCCCCTACTTGATGGCGGCAATGCAGCTCGCCAAACCATGCTCGAGGGCTACCGCAGGCTGCGGCTGGAGCTGGGCGAGCCCGGCGTGACCCAGCGGGCGGCAGTGGCAATCTTTGACCAATTATTGGCAGCCGGATGACGCGATGGGGGAGGCCGATGGCCTGGCTGCTCGGCCTGGTGCTCTTGCTGGCCAGCTGGGCGCCAGCTCCGGCGCTGGCAGCACCTACTCAGGAAGCCGTGCTGGCGGGGGGCTGCTTCTGGTGCCTGGAGCACGACCTCGAGGTTCTTGCCGGAGTGCTGGATGCCCAGAGCGGTTACAGCGGTGGCTCGCTGGAGCAACCCACCTACGGCCAGGTTTCGGCGGGGGGGAGCGGCCACCAGGAGGTGGTGCTGGTGAAGTTTGATCCGGCCCGGATCAGCTACGGCGACCTATTGAGGGCCTACTGGCGCAATATCGATCCCCTTGATGGGGGCGGCCAGTTCTGTGATCGCGGCAGCTCCTACAGCCCGGTGATCTTTGTCAGGGGGGATCAGCAGCGGAGCCAGGCCCAGGCCAGCCTGCGTGCGGCTGCAGCCGAACTGCGGCGACCTGCTGAGGCGCTGAAGGTGCAGATCAAGCCCCTCAAGCGCTTCTGGCCGGCGGAAAATTATCACCAGGATTACGCCGAGCGCAACAAGGTCAAATACAACTATTACCGCTGGGCCTGCGGCCGCGATCGGCGCCTCGACTCAGTGTGGGGCTCCCGGGCCCGCAGCGGCCGGGCCTGGATCGTGCCAGCGGCTAAAACCTGACCCCCACCTAGGGCTTGCGGCCCGGATAGCCCCGCAGCAGGCCGCTTTCGATCATCAGGCCCACGCCTGCATTGATCAGAATCAGGCCGAAGGTGCCATACCAAAACCAGGGGCCGGGTGTGGTCAGGGTCTCAACCTTTCCCGTCGCCGCCAGCACCTGGATGCCCTTGCGGATCACGGCCTCGCCGAACAGGCAGAGCCCGGCCGGCAGCAGCAGTACGCCGAGCTGGGCTTTGACATACCAGCGGATTTTCTGAGCGGCCATCAAGGGAGCTGGGGGGTCAAGGCCCCAAACCTAGGCCGTGGTTCCGGAGGTCGCACCGGAGCAGATCCAGTGCACCAAAGTGCGCACCCCAAACCCCGTTGCGCCGGCTGGATCCGCGCCCCGGCCCTTGTCGCTCCAGACGGTTCCGGCAATGTCGAGGTGGGCCCAGGCCAGCTTCGGGGTGACGAAGTCCTGCAGGAAAAGGGCGGCGGTGATGGAGCCCCCCGGGCGGGGGCCGGTGTTCTTGAGGTCGGCGAACTGGCTTTTAAGCCCCGCCTTGTAGGAGGAGCGCAGGGGCATGCGCCAGAGGTCCTCCCCTTCCGCCTGCCCCGCAGCCAGCAGGGCATCGGCCAAGCCATCACTGTTGGACCACAGGCCAGCCATCTCCTCGCCCAGGGCGATCACGCAGGCCCCGGTGAGGGTGGCCAGGTCGACCACCGCATCCGGTTCGAGTTTGCAGGCGTAAACCAGGGCGTCGGCCAGGGTGAGGCGGCCCTCGGCGTCGGTGTTGTTGATCTCGATGGTCTTGCCATTGGAGGCGGTGAGGATGTCGCCGGGGTGCACGGCGCCGCCGCTGATCATGTTTTCGCAGGCGGCCACGATCACATGCACCTCCACCCCGTCGGGCTTCAGCTCGGCTAGGGCCCTGGCGGCCCCTAGCACCGCAGCGCTGCCGCCCATGTCGTATTTCATCATTTCGATCTGGGAGCCAGCCGTCTTGAGGTTGTAGCCGCCGGAATCGAAGGTGAGGCCTTTGCCCACCAGCACAACCCGGCGCTGCACCGACCCGGCGGGCCTGTAGGTGAAGTGGATGAATTTCGGGGCCAGATCGGAGCCCTGGGCAACGCCGAGGTAGGCCCCCATGCCGAGGGCTTCGCAGTCGGCGCGCTCCAGCAGCTTCAGCTCCCCGCCAAAGTCGCGCGCAATGGCGGCGGCGGTGTCGGCCAGGTGCTGGGGGGTGGCCACGTTGGGGGGGGCGGCCACCAGTTGCCGCGCCAGTTCAACTCCGGCGCAGATGGCCCCCACCTCTGCCAGTGATGGCTCGAAAGAGGCGGCCACCCCGATCAGGCTGATGGTTTCGGGCAGGGTGCGGGGCTCGGCCTCGCCTTTGAAGCGCTGGTCGCTGTAGGGGGCCAGCCGGGCTGCTCCAGCCATCGCTTGGGCCGCGGCTCCCGCCTCTAGGGCCTCGAGAGGCATGGCCAGGGCCAGATGGCGGCAACCTGCCGCAACGGCCGCCTGGCTGACGGCCGCGCAGGCCTGGCGCAGGCCGGCGAGGCAGAAACTGGCCGGTTTGCCCAGGCCCACCAGGATCAGGGTTTGGGGTGTGGCCCCCAGGCGATCGAAGCTGAGCGATTCCCCCGGCTTGGCCTTGAATCGTCGCCGCTGGAGCGGCTCGGCCAGGGACTGGCCCAGGGCAGCTGTCAGCTGCTCGAGCTGGGGCTGGTCAGGCCGGTCTTCAGCCCCCTGGAACAGGCCTACGGCAAGGCAGTCGCCCTGCCAGTGCTCAAGGGCTGTGGGCAGGGGGTCGGGGATGCAGCGAAACTCCATGGGCCGGCCGGGGTGAGGGGGGATCGTAGCCAGCGCCGCTAGGCCGGATCGGCCTGGAAGGGGGTGGCCCAACGGCTGCGGGTCTCCTTGTTGAAGGGCGGCAGCCAGCGGCGGATCAGCGCCTGTTCGAGGGCGCGGCGAGCTCCTATGGCGCTGGGCACATCCAGCCAGAAGCGGATGCTGAGCTGGCAGACCAGGTTGGCCTTGAGCAGGGCTTCGCCGTAGGCGGCCAGGTAGGCCTTGCAATCGTGCTCGCCTTTCCAGCGCTGGTCGGCCCGGCCGGTCTCACCCACGTAGAGCAGCAGGGGCTGGCTCAGGCCTGCTGGCCGATCGGCCACGAAATAGAGGGCGCAGCCGTGCTGGGGGGGGGCGGGCCAGCGCCAAAAACTGAGGGGTTGGGGCTGGAGGCTCAGGGGGTTGAAGTGCTCGGCTTGCTGCTCGGCCGTGTCGCCCCTGCTGCCGAATAGGGAAATCTGTTCCGCAGCAGCCTGCTGGTTGGCGAACAGGGGCCCTTGGTGGCATGCCAGCCGCCCCTGCCATTGCTCCAGTTGGTGGGCCAGCAGGGGGATGGCCCCGGCCCCTATCTGGCCCAGTTCGCCAAGCTGCGATCTCCCAAACAGTTCTCCCTGACGTGCCATCGGCCTAGGGCCCCTTGCTGGCCGGGCCTTTGGCGGCGGGCGGCAAGAGAGGTCCGGGGGGGCCTGGACTGAACTGCACCCGGCCAATCCAGCTCTCCACCAGGGCGGCTGGAAGCTGGAGCCGCTGTTGCAGGTCGGCCAGGTCGAGGAAGGGAGCGCGGTTGCGTTCGAGCAGCAGCCGGCCCAGTCTTTGGCTGTCAAGGCCCAGCGATTGAAATTCCCCCGCCGCTGCCCGATTGAGATCTATCCGCTTGGCGGGCATTGCTGGCGGGGCGGGCTCGCCGTACCAGCGGAACTCCAGCAGCGGTAGCCAGGTTTGCACCAGGGATTCGGGCAGCTCCAGCACTCGCTGCAGGTCTTCGCTGCAGCTGAGCTGGATTCCACTTGCCTGGAGACGCAGCAACAGATCCACCTGGGAGGCCGCCATCCCTGGCAAGCGCAGCCAGTCGGCGGCGGTGGCGCGGTTCACATCCAGGCGCCAACCCAGGGCGGAGGCCCGCTGCACCGCAGTGGCATCATCTAGCCGCAGGCTTGGATTCTGCTGCAACTTGAGGGCGAGCAGCTCACGCTCCACCTCCTCTAAGGCCAGGGCCTCAGGCGGGGTTGGCTTGGTTTGGGTTGGTTTGGTAAGAGTCGCTTCGGGAGGGTTGGGCTGCCGCGCTGCCGCCGGAATTTGACCGGTTGCCCGTAGCACCTGACGCGCCAGGGGGTCCAACCAGTGCCTCTGGGCCATGGCGGAACGCTGCCGGTTCGAATTGAATCGAACTTAGCTGGGGTCGTCGTCGTTCGGCCAGTCGATCAGCCCCAGGCGCAGGCCAAGTACGGCCGCGTGGGTGCGATCCCGGGCCTGGAGTTTGGCGCTCAGATTGCGCAGGTGGGTTTTGACCGTGTCGGTGGCGATGAACAGCTGCTGGCCGATCTCCCCATTGGTCTCACCGCGCGCCACCAGCGTCAACACATCCCTTTCGCGCTCGCTGAGGGGTTCGATCGGCCCCGTTGTGCCGGGCCCTTGGCGGAACAACTCCGTGAGGCTGCGGTCGATGTAGACCCCGCCGCCTCTGATGGCGTGCAGGGCGGCGGCGGCGCTGCCCAGACCCAGGCGCGATTCCACCAGCAGGCCATCACAGCCGGCCTGGATTGCTTGCTGGATCGGGGCCTGCCGGTGCTCCTGGGTGATCAGTAAAAGGGTGTGGATCGAAGGCCAGCGCCGCTTGATCTGCTGCACCAGGGCAATCCCCGAGCCCTGCTCCAGGGTGTCGCTCAGGAACACCATCGTGGGCTGGTGTCGCTCCACCAGGGCCAGGCCGCTGGCTTCGCAGGTGGCCGCGCCCACCAGCTGTCTCTGGCCGATCTGGCTGCCTACAAACAGGCTGAGCATGGCCCGGTTGCCCAGGCACACCACCAGCCGGGCGTCCCTCAGCAGGTTGTCGATCTGGCCAGTGTTCTGGCGGATCTGCTCGAGCCTTGGGGTGAAGTCCATGGGGGGATTCGCGGTGACAACGCATGGCCCCATGCTGATCAAGCCCACGCAATTACGCCTATCCGCACTCCCCAGAACTGCCTGGATTCACCAGAATCAACCAACCGCAACGCTGCCCGGCTCCATGGCGTTCTTTGAATCCGAGATCGTTCAAGACGAGGCCAAGCGTCTGTTTGGCGATTACCAGCAGCTGATGCAGCTGGGCAGTGAATATGGCAAGTTCGATCGGGAGGGCAAAAAGCTCTACATCGAAAAGATGGAAGACATGATGGAGCGCTATCGGGTGTTCATGAAGCGCTTTGAGCTCTCCGAGGATTTCCAGGCCAAGCTCACCGTCGAGCAGCTACGCACCCAGCTGGGCCAGTTCGGGATGACACCCGAAACCATGTTCCAGCAGATGCACCAGACCCTCGAACGGATGAAGAGCCAGCTGGATGCTCCCGCCTAGAGGCTGCTCCCGCCCAGAGGCTGCCTACGATCCCGCCACAGAGTCAGAGCGGGTATCAGTTCCAATGACAGCAGCCCATCCGCCGGTCGGGCAGATTCCCTTGCCGGCCTGGCTTGAGCGGGGCATGGCGGACCTCTTCCCCGCTGGTATGGCGGGGGACCAAGACCAGCAGCTTGGCGCCCGCCTGGAGGGGGCACAGAGCAGCGGTGTGCCGTTGAGGGTGAAGCTCGGTATCGACCCCACCGGCTCCGCCATCCACCTGGGCCACTCGCTCCTGTTTCGCAAGCTGCGGGCGTTTCAGGACGCGGGCCACACAGCGGTTTTGATCATTGGTGATTTCACCGCCCGCATCGGCGATCCCACCGGCAAGGGCACCACCCGGGTGCAGCTCAGCGAAGCGGCGGTCGAGGCCAACGCCGCCACCTATCTGCAGCAGCTGGGCTTGGGGGAGGCTCCCGAGCGCGCCCTGCTGGATTTCACCACCCCTGGGCGGCTGGAGGTGCGCCGCAACAGCGAGTGGCTCGCGGGCCTGGATCTGCCCCAGGTGATCGAGCTACTGGGCATCAGCACCGTGGGCCAGATGCTTGCCAAGGAGGACTTCGCCAATCGCTACGGCTCGGGCACGCCGATTTCCCTGCACGAATTTCTCTATCCCCTCCTGCAGGGCTACGACTCGGTGCAGGTGCGGGCCGATCTGGAGCTGGGCGGCACTGACCAGAAGTTCAACGTGGCCATGGGCCGCGACCTGCAGCGCCACTTCGGCCAGCGGCCCCAGTTCGGCATGCTGCTGCCGATCCTGCCGGGCCTCGATGGGGTGCAGAAGATGAGCAAGAGCCTGGCCAACACCGTGGGTCTGGCTGAAGACCCGCTCTCGATGTATTCCAAGCTCGAGAAGGTGCCTGATGGGGTGGTGGACGACTACCTCACCTTGCTCACCGATTTGGATCTGGCGGCTCTGCCGGAAAATCCGCGGCAGCGCCAGAAACTGATGGCCCTGGAGATCACCAGGGCCCGCCATGGGGCCGCGGCGGCCGCGGCGGCCCAGGCCGATGCCGCATCCCTGGTGGGCGGCGCTGCAGGTGCCGGTGCGGCAGAGGCCGAGGTGCCAGAGGCCTCGCTGGCGGCGGTGAACTTCCCGGCCAGGGCCTTCTATCTGCTCAGTGCCGTGGGGATCTGCGCCAGCAGCAGCGAAGCTCGCCGCCAGATCCAGGGCGGCGGCGTCAAGCTTGACGGCGAAAAGCTCGCCGATCCCAACCAGGAGTTCGCCGGCCCTGAAGCCCTCGCCGGCAAGGTGCTGCAGCTGGGTAAGAAGACCTTCCGGCGCCTGGTCGCGGGCTAGCGGCTGCCTAACAGGTCTTCCCAGCTCGGGGTCTGGACAGCTATTGCATCCCCGGAACTGCAGGGAATGGTGATGACGGCATCGCCCATGGGGTGCCAGGCAGGCAGGGGGCAGCATGGGGCCGGCTCCAGGCTGAGGGTCACCGGCAGGGGAGTGGACTCGGAGAAGGCCATGGCCACGGCTCGCGCCAGACCAGCCTGGGCGGGGGGATCGGCCCCCAGGTGCAGTCCTGATGCCATGGCGATGTCGCCTGGACGACGCGCTCCCTAACCTGCAGCCACGCTGCTGGCGGCCCTTGCCCGAGCCCACCGACCAAATCATCGTGGCCCTCGATGGGATGGCGCCGGAGCAGGCCCTGGCCTTTGCCGCGGCGGTGCCGCAGCTGTGTTGGGTGAAGGTGGGCCTGGAACTGTTCGTAGCTGGCGGGCCGGCCGTGGTGCAGCGGCTGCGCGATCAGGGCAAGCGGGTGTTCCTAGATCTCAAGTTCCATGACATCCCGGCCACCATGGCCGGCGCCTGCCGCAGTGCGGCCCGGCTCGGCGCTGAGCTGATTACGGTGCACGCCTGCGCCGGCACCGAGGCCCTGGGCGCGGCCCAGGCGGCGGCCCTGGAGTCTGCTGCGGCGGTGGGCCTGCCTACCCCCACCCTGCTGGCGGTGACGGTGCTCACTAGCTGGGAGCAGGCCCGTTTTGCTGCTGAGCTGGCGATTGGGGAGCCGCTTGCCGCCTACGTGCCCCGGCTGGCCCGGCTGGCCGCAGCGGCCGGCATCGGCGGCTGCGTCTGCTCACCGCTGGAGGTGGCGGCCCTGCGCTCTGCCCACCCCCAGCCCTTTGCCCTGGTAACTCCCGGCATTCGCCCGGCTGGAGCGGCCCATGGGGATCAGCAACGGGTGTTGACGCCCGCCCAGGCCGTCGCCGCCGGTGCCAGCCAGCTGGTGATCGGTCGGCCGATCACGGCGGCGCCCGATCCTGCCGCGGCTTTTTCGGCCTGTTGCCGGGAGCTGGAGCTGGCCTCAGGCCACCAGTGAACCCTGGGGCACCAGCTGGCCGTAGAGCACTTCAAGGGCGTCGATGTTTCCCTCCAGGGTGTAGCGCTCCAGGGCTCGCGCCCTGGCCCGACGGCCCAGTTCAGCGGTGAGCACCGGCTGGTCGCGCAGCACCGGGATCAAGGTGCGCAGTTGGGTGGTTACCCCCTGGGTGCTGATCACGATGCCCGCACCCCCCTCCAGCACCTCGCCATCGGCGCCGGCATCGGTGGCGACGCAGGCGGTGCCGCTGGCCATGGCTTCGAGCAGGGCCAGGCTCAGCCCCTCCACCAGCGAGGGCAGCAGGAACACCTCCGCCAGCTGCTGGAAGGCGACCCGCAACTCCAAGCTGGGTTCGTAGCCCCACCACACCAGGTCTGGTTCGGCGCCGGTGGCCTGCAGGGAGCTGCGCAGGGGGCCATCGCCCACGATCACCAGCACGCAGCCCGCCGGGCGCACCAGCCGCCAGGCCTTGATCAGGGCCTCCACGTTTTTTTCAGTGGCCACCCGGCCCATGTAGAGGAAGACGCGCCGGCCAGCAAAGCGCCGGCGCAGGTCCTGCAGTTCGGGGCTGGCGGTGGGGGCAAGCGATGCCGGTCGCCACATGTTGGTATCGACGCCGTTGGGGATCACGGCCAGTCGCTCGGGCCGCACCCCCAGGCGCTGAAGCATCTCGGCCTGTAGCTCCGAAAAGACAATCACCCGGTCGAATTTGGCCAGGGTGGGCCCATAGAGCTGGTAGGTGAGCTGCTGGGTGCCAGCAGACAGGTTGCGCAGGCTGGCATCGAAGGCCGGGTGGAAGGTTGCCACCACGGGCAGTCCGAGCTGCTGGCAGAGGTCGGGCAGGCGGAAATCGAGCGGCGAGAGGGTGAGGCTGGCGTGCACCAGGTCGGGTTTGAGCCGCTCCAGGGATTCGCGCAGCTCCCGCTGGGCCCCCAGGGACGGGATTGTGTACACCTGGGATTTCACCAGATAGGGCAGGGCCACCTCGGGGCCGCCGCCATTACTGTCGCCTTGATTTTCAACCTCTGGCAGGCCATCAGCGGCACGGGCCAGGCTTCCAGGCGGGGTATCGAAGTGGATGAAGCTGATCCCGTGGCCGCGCCTGCGCAGCGCATGGGTGGTGCTCAGTCCGTAGGTGACGTTGCCGCAGAACGGGGTTTTTTTGCCCAGCCAGGCAATGTGGACCACCGGGGCGCGCGCATTCGGCATCTCACGCTAACAGCGCTGCCACGGACGCTCCAGCAGGGCTGCTACCAGGGCGATGGCAGCCAGGGCCCACAGCACTGGCAGCAGGCCGTAGCGGCTCACCACCGCGCCCGCCAGCACCAGTGGCAGGCTCAGGGCGATGTTGATCAGGTTGTTCTGCAGGCCAAAGACCTTGCCGCGCAAGTCCTCCGGCGTCTGTTCCTGGATGGTTGTCTGGGCCGGGATCGCCAGCAGGGCCGAGCCCACCCCCAGCATCCCGCAAAGCAACAGGGTCAAGACGAGGTTGCCGCGCAATTGGCCCAGCAACACCAGGCTCCAGCCGATGGTGCCCAGTCCCGTGGCGGCCAGGCGGCGGCGATTGAGGCCCTGGCCCAGCTGGGCCACCGCCAGGGCGCCGATGGCCAGGCCCAGGCCGCTCATCGCCAGCAGGGTTCCAAACTGGGTGGGGCCCAGGCCCGGGATGGCCGAGGCCAGGCTGATTGCCAGCACATATAGGGCAGCTAGGAGGCTGTAGAGCAGCACCAGTTGCACCATGGCGCCCCGTACCCGCGGCCGTTCTCGCAGCACCTGGAGGCCTTCGCCGATTTCCTGCCACACCGAGCTGCGACTGGCGGCCCGGGGTTGCTCCTGCCAGCGGATCCGGCTGATCGCCACAGCCGCCAGGCCGTAACAGAGGGGTAGCAACAGAAATTCGCCGCCGTCGATGCCGATGCGGCGCAGGCCCAGATGGAGCAGGCGCAGGATCGGGTCGCCCAGGGCGAAGCCCACGATCGTGGCCGCCATGCTGGTGGCTTGGTAGAGGGAATTGGCTGCCAGCAGCTGGTCTGAGGGCACCAGTTGGGGGATGGCGGCCTGTTCGGCCGGTGCGAAGAACTGGGTGAGCACAGACTCCAGGAAGGTCATCAGCACCAGCCCCCAGTAGCCCCAGCTCAGGCCCAGCCACAGGGGCTCCTGCACCAGGCAGAAGGGCGCCAGCAACACCAGCGCGGCCCGCAGGCCGTTCGAGGCCACCATCACCGAGCGCTTGGGCCAGCGGTCGGCCCAGACGCCCGCCACCGTGCCCAGCAGCATCGCTGGAATTGTGTTGGCCACGTAGATCCCCGTGGCCAGCAGGGTGATCATTTGGGCCCGGGTCTCGGGCAGGTCGAGGCGAATCGCCGAGGCGGCTTCAGCGAGGGCGGGATTGGCTTCCGGCGTCCCCGTCACCCAGGTCTGGGCGATCAGAAACACCATCAACACGATGTAGAACTTGTCGGCCAGCTGCGAAAAGATCTGGCCCACCCACAGACGCCGAAAATCCGGCAGGGCCAGTACGCCCTGCAAGCCCGTGGTGCGAGAACTGCCGCTCAATTTTGCCCGCACCTCCGCTCAATCCCATGATGGCGCAGGGCTGGTGCTGAGGCTGGAGCGCAGCATGTTCAGGGCCCGGGGCCGGCGGCCCAGATGCTCCTGGCACCAGTGCTCCACCAACTCGAGCAGGTGTAGCCACACCGCCAGGGGCCCCATCAGTTCGCCATCCCGCCGGCGGGGCAGGTTGGGCCGCAGCAGTCGCTGCAGCAGGGCCAGCTCCGAGGCGTTGAGCACCACCCGGGCGCCGGCGAGAGCGCCGATCACCAGACCCTCGCTGGGGATTAGGCTGCAGCGCCAGTCCCAGTTGCCCACGGGGGGCTCGAGCGGCTCGCCACTGCGGGCGCAGCGGCCCAGGGGCAGGGCGTAGCCGCCGAGGGCCAGCAGGTGGACGCTGCCCTGCACCGCAATTGCCAGGGCCTCAAGGTCGCAGCCCCGTTCCCGCACCAGGGCATCTAGACGGCCCAGCTGCATCAGCAGATCCGCCAGCACTCCCGGTGCCGGGGCATCGCCGGGTACCAGGGCCAGGCAGAGCTCGCTGAGGGCCTGGGCGGCGGCTAGGGCCTCCAGCTGCTGGGCCAAACCGCTGTAGCTACGCAACACCTTCAGCTGTCGCACCCGCCGCAGGCCGCTGCCCCCGCCCACCAGCAACTTCAGGTGGCTCAGGGGGACGGCGGCGGCCAGGCTGCTGCGGGGTTTGCGCGCCCCGGGCACCGCAAGCCGGATCACGCCCTGGTCTTCGCTCAGCAGGGTGAGCAGGCGGTCGTTTTCGCCGAGGGGCTTACAGCTCAGGGCCAAACCTTCAAGGCTCTGTTCCGGCACGGCTGGATCAGCCCCGCAGCGCCTGGGCCAGGGCCACGCCGCGGCTGGTGCCCAACCTGGTGGCACCGGCCTCCACCAGGGCCAGGGCCTGCTCGAGGCTGGCGATGCCACCGGAGGCCTTGATGGCCGCGCGCCCCCTGGCCAAATCCCGCAGCTGCCCTACCTGCTCCACGGTCACCGGCGGCCCGAAACCACTGCCGGTCTTGAGGAAGCGGGCGCCGGCATCGATGCTGATCTCCACCAGCAGGGCCAGGGCCTCGGGATCGAGCCGCCCGACCTCCAGGATCACCTTCACCGGCAGGCCCAGCTCGCAGATCGCGGCGAGTTCGTCGTGGATCGGTGTGCTGCTGCGATCCGCCAAAGACCCGAAATCGGGCACCACGTCGAGTTCGTCGGCACCCGCTGCCGCCGCGGCCTCAGCCTCAGCCTGCTTCACCCCTGCCGGCACGGCCCCAAAGGGGAAGCCCACGACGGCAATCAGTTGGGGGGTAGGGCCCTTCCCTTCCCGGGGCAGCTGGTCCCTGGCGGTGGCCACCCAGCGGGAGGCGACGCACACCCCGGCAAAGCCGAAGTGGCGCGCTTCCGAGCAGCACTGCAGGATTGCGGCTGTGCCCTGGTGTGGGTCCAGCAGGGCATGGTCGATCAGGGGGGCCAGGTCGGGTCGTTCTGCCCTCATGCCTCCTTGGCCTGGATCACGCCGAACCCCCCGTGGTTGCGGCGGTAGGCCACCTGGATCTGGCCGCTGGCTGAGTCGCGGAATACGTAGAAATCGTGGTCGATCAGCTCCAGCTGGTGCAGGGCGTCATCCAGGCTCATCGGCGGCATGGTGAAGTACTTGCGCCGTACGCCCGGGCTGGGCAGTTCCGGCTCCTTGCCATCCACCAGGGTGCTCCCAGGTGGCGGCAGATTGGCGGCGGCGCCTGCCTCCTCGTCGCGGGCCGAGCGGTGCACGGGCCCCTGGCTCTGTTCCTGGATGCGGTCTTTGTAGCGGTGCAGCTGGCGGCTGAGCTTGCTGGCGACCAGGTCGATGCTGGCGTAGAGGTTGTCGCTGCGCTCCTGGGCGCGGATCACGGTGCCGTTGGCAAACATCGTGACCTCGACCGTTTGCTGCGGCACCCGGGGGTTGCGGGCTACCGACAGGTGGACGTCGGCCTCCTTGACGAGGCCTTCAAAGTGGTGAATGGCTCGGCTCAGCTTGGTTTCGGTGTACTCCCGGATGGCGGGAGTGACGTCAAGATTGCGGCCATGGATCAGCAGTTTCATCAGATGGCAACCGCCTCAGGTGCTCTTGTGCACCAACGCTAAGAACGGCTTGTGATAAGCCCCAACCTCGATGCAATCCTTTTTGAAGCGACGGGTCCCGTGCCGTTCGAACGGGCCTGGGCCGCCCAGCGCCAGCTGCAGCAGCGGCTGCTGGACCATCCCGAGGGCCCTGACGCCGTGCTCTTGCTTGAGCATGAGCCCTGCTACACCCTGGGCCGCGGCGCCTCTGAGGCCTTCCTGCGCTTCGATCCCGCCGCCCCGCCCCTGCCCCTGCACCGCATTGACCGCGGTGGCGAGGTGACCCACCACGCCCCGGGCCAGCTGGTGCTCTATCCGGTACTCAATTTGCAGCGCCACGGCGCTGACCTGCACCTTTACCTGCGCCAGCTGGAGCAGGTGGTGATCGATGTGCTGGCAGGCCTGGATCTCTACGGCGAGCGGATCGATGGGCTCACCGGGGTCTGGCTGGAGGGCCGCAAGGTGGCGGCGATCGGCGTTGGGGCCCGGCGCTGGATCAGCCAGCACGGCCTGGCCCTGAATGTGGATGGCAACCTGGCCGGCTTTGCTGCGGTGGTGCCCTGCGGCCTGGGCGATCGCGGCGTGGGGCGCCTGGTGGATTGGCTGCCGGGGCTCAACTCCCAGCAGCTGCGCCGACCATTGCTGGAGGCTTTTGCCAGCCGTTTTGGCCTGGTGCTGCGGCCCCCTGGCCCCCAGGAGGAGGTGTTCAAGCTGTGACTGCTGAGCTGGCCAGGGAAATTATTTTTCGCAGCGGCGAACACCTTGTTCTGGTGGCTTCCAGTGTGGCGCTGGCCCTGCTGATCGCCCTGCCCCTGGGGCTGGCGATTCAGGCGCATCCCCGCTGGCGCCGCCTGGTGCTGGGGCTGGCCAATGCCGTGCAGACCATCCCCAGCCTGGCGATCTTTGGATTGCTGCTCACCGTGCCCCTGCTCGGTGGCATTGGCTCCACGCCGGCGGTGGTGGCCCTCACCCTCTACGCCTTGCTGCCCCTGCTGCGCGGTCTGCTCACCGGGCTCCAACAGGTTCCGCCCGGGCTGAAGCAGGCCGGGCAGGCCCTGGGGCTCAGTGGCGGCCAGGTGTTGCGCTACGTGGAGCTGCCGCTGGCCCTGCCCAGCCTGATGGCGGGCCTGCGGGTGGCTGCCGTGATCTCCGTGGGGGTGGCCACGATCGGCGCGGCGATTGGTGCCGGTGGTTTGGGGGTATTCATCTTCCGGGGCATCGCCACGGTGAACAACACCCTGCTGCTGGCCGGGGCGCTGCCGGCGGCGGCCATTGCCCTGGCTGCCGATGCCTGCCTGGGTGCCCTCGAGACACACCTGACCCAGGGGTCGCGGCAGCCACGCCCCAGGCCATGGCTCCGGCGGCGGTGGGCCCTGGCGTCGGCCCTGATTGGCGCGGCCCTGCTTGCCATCGTCCTCGGCTGGCATCAGCTGGCCCCTCCGGGCCCTGCCGGCTTGGTGGTGATCGGGGCCAAGGGTTTTACCGAACAGCAGTTGCTCGGTGAACTGCTGGCCCAGGAGATTGAAGAACACACTTCGCTGCAGGTGCGGCGCGAATTCAGCCTTGGCAGCACCTTTCTCTGCCATGAGGCCGTGCGTCAGGGCCGGGTCGATGGCTACGTCGAATACACCGGCACGGCCTGGTCGGTGATCCTCAAGCAGCCCTCGGGCCCCGGCGCCAGCGACCGGGCCAGCCTCTGGAACCGTGCTCGCCGGCTTTACGCCGAGCGCTACGGGCTGCGGATGTTCCCCTCGCTTGGCTTCGAGAACACCTTTGCGATTTTGATCCGCCGGGCCCAGGGGCAGCAACTCGGGCTCCGGACCATCAGCCAGGCGGTGCTGCCGGCCCGCCGTTGGCGGGCCGCCTTCGGCTACGAGTTTCTCAACCGGGGCGACGGCTACCCGGGCCTGGAGAGCCGCTATGGCCTGCGTTTCGCCGCGCCTCCCACGGCCATGGATCTGGGCCTCACCTACCGGGCCCTGGCCGACGGCCGGGTGGATCTGATTGCAGGCGACAGCACCAGCGGCCTGATTCCCGCCCTGAAGCTGCAGGTGCTGCTGGACGACCGCCACTACTTCCCCGCCTATGACGCGGTCCCCGTCTTCAACGCCGTAAGCCTGGAGCGCCATCCGGAGCTGGTGCCGGTGCTGGAGAACTTGGCGGGCCGCATCTCGGCCGTCACCATGCAACAGCTCAATGCCGCGGTGGATCTGGAGCACCAGAGCCCCGAACTGGTGGTGCGCCGCTGGCGGCAGGATCACTGAACAGGCCCCTCCCAGGCAGGATGGCGTGCGCCCCAGGGGTGTTAACACTGCGGCAAGCCCTACCGATTCCACCGCCGTGGCCCGCGCCGCCTCCCCCGCTGAAATCCATTGGAGCGGCAGTCGCCGCGATCGCCAGGCCCTGGCCCAGCGGGCCGACTGGAGCGGCATCACCGGGCTGGAGCAGCTCTGGCCCGTGCTGGCAGAGCGCCACGGCGATGCCCTGGCCCTGGAGGCCCCCCACGCCGCCACGCCTGAGCAGTTCAGCTACCGCCAGCTGCACCAGTGCATCGAGCAGGCCGCAGCAGCCTTCGCTGGCCTGGGGGTGGGCGGCGGGCATGTGGTGGCCCTTTTCGCCGAAAACAGTCCCCGCTGGCTCCAGGTTGACCAGGGGTTGATGCGGGCCGGTGCCGCCGACGCGGTGCGGGGCAGCGCCGCCCCTGTGGAGGAGCTGCGTTACATCCTGGAAGACTCCGGTGCCAGCGGCCTGGTGGTGGAATCGGCGGCCCTGCTCGCCAAGCTCGACCTCGCCGCTGAGGTGTGGGCCCGGTTGCGCTTCGTGTTGGTGCTGGAGGGGGAGCGGGGCGACGGGGTGCCGGCGGTGCCCTGCCTGGGCTGGGGCGAGCTACTCGAGCGGGGGGCGACGGCATTGGCCTGCGGCCGGCCGGCTCCGCCCCCGCCACGGGATGGGGCCCGCCTCGCCACCATCCTCTACACCTCCGGCACCACCGGGCAGCCCAAGGGCGTGCCCCTGAGCCAGGCAAACCTGCTGCACCAGCTGCGCCACCTGGGGGTGGCCGTGGCCCCCCGGCCCGGCGAGAGGGCAGTGAGCGTGCTGCCGATCTGGCACTCCTACGAGCGCAGCGCCGAATACTTCCTGCTTTCCTGCGGCTGCCGGCAGACCTACACCACCCTCAAGCAGCTGCGCGCCGACCTGCAGCGGGTGCGCCCCCAATATCTGATCAGCGTGCCGCGCCTGTGGGAGGCCCTGCTCTCCGGCTTCGAAGATGCCCTGGCGGCCATGCCGGTGTCGCGGCAGCGGTTGCTGCGAGCTGCCCTGGCCAACAGCCGCGCCTTCGGGCAGAGGCGCCGCCAGGCCCTGGATCTCACCCTCACGCCGGAGAACTGGCCAGCGCGGCTGGGTGCGGCGGTGGTGGCCCTGCTGCGCTGGCCCCTGCACCGGCTGGCGGCGGCGCTGCTGTGGCCCAAGCTGCGCCAGCAACTGGTGGGTGGCCGGCTGCGCACGGCGATCAGCGGTGGGGGCGCCCTGGCTCTGCACGTGGATGGCTTCTTCGAGGCGATCGGTATCGAGCTGCTGGTGGGCTATGGCCTCACCGAAACCAGCCCGGTGCTCACCTGCCGCCGCAGCTGGTGCAATCGCCGTGGCAGTGCCGGCCAGCCCCTGCCGGACACTGAACTGCGGATCGTGGAAAGCGAAACCGGCACGCCCCTTCTTGTGGGTCAGCGGGGCCGGGTTCTGGCCCGGGGGCCCCAGGTGATGGCTGGCTACTGGCACAAGCCCGAGGCCACCGCGGCGGTGTTTGCCAAGGAGGGCTGGTTTGACACCGGCGACCTGGGCCAGCTACTGGCCGATGGCTCCCTGGTGCTCACGGGCCGGGCCAAGGACACGATCGTGCTCAGCAGTGGCGAGAACATCGAGCCCGGCCCCCTGGAGGAGGCCCTGGTGGCCAGCCCCCTGATCGAACAGGTGATGGTGGTGGGGCAAGACCGCAAGCAGCTCGGCGGCCTGCTGGTGCCCAGGGCCGAGGCCCTGGCGGCCTTCGCCGCCGCCGCTGGCGATCTGGGCGATGTCGCCCTGTTGCGGGCCCTTGTGCGCGAGTGCAACCGGCTGCTGGCCTCGCGCCCCGGCTCCCGGCCTGAGGAGCGCCTGGCCGGCGTCGCCCTGGTGGAGCCCTTCACGCTGGAGAACGGCCTGCTCACCCAGACCCTCAAGCAGCGCCGCGATCGCATCGCTGAGCGGGATGCCAGCTGGATCGACGCCATCTACGCCCCTCGCTGAGGTGCGGCCAACCGGCCGTTGACCCAGGTGCGCCTGGCTGACAGCCTGGGCGCTGCTTTGCACTTCCCATGGCCGACGCCACCCTCACGATCAAGCGCAGCATCACCGTGCGGGCAGTGGTGACTCCCCGCTGGAAGGAGGACGCCGAGCGCGAGCTCAGTAATGCCATCGCCAACGTCGATGGCCAGCTTTCCCAGCTGGAGCAGGAGGGCCAGCAGCTGATCGATGAGATTCGCCGCCAGAGCGCCAATCCCCTCGACCCCCGGGTGCAGGAGCAGGTGGGGTCGGTGCAGGAGCAGGTGGCCAGCAAGCGGGCTGAACTGGATGAGCAGAAACGCCAGATGCTTGAGCAGCAGCGTCAGGTGCGCGAACTCGAGATGGAGCAGATCGTCGAGCAGGGGCAGATTGAGAGTCTCTGTGAGGTGCGGGTGGGCGACAACCTGGTGGAGAAACTGCAGGCTGCCGTGCTGGTGCGCGACGGCTTGATCGAGGCGATTGAGGCCAGCTGAGCTCGATCGCCCTTGCCTGCTTGGGCGCCGTCACCCCTATTTCTTGCTGCCCTCCAGATTGGTGTCGGAGCTGTTCTGGTGCCCGTTGATGTGCTTCTCGCAGGCACTCGCGCTCAGACCAATAAGGACTGCCGTGGCGCTCAGGGCAAGCAGGAACAGGCGTTTCATCGTGGGGCTAGGAGCTGGTGGGAGCCTATCGGCAGATCGGTAATTGTGCCCGGGGTGTGCGGGCGTTCCCACCGGTGCTTGGCCGGCAGACCGCTTGTGGAGATTGCCTTTGTGGGGTTTTGACGGCGTTTTAGAGTCCCCCCACACCCCCGGCTCTGACCCATCTCCCCTGTTGGAGAAAAGTTGGCACAAGGGTTGGAACACCTCTTCAAAAGGCAAGCGGGCACTGGTTTATGGCAACCCACGAAATCTTCATGCCCGCCCTCTCCTCCACCATGACGGAGGGCAAGATCGTGGAGTGGCTCAAGCAGCCCGGCGACAAGGTGGAGCGGGGCGAGTCCGTGCTTGTTGTCGAGAGTGACAAGGCCGATATGGACGTGGAGTCTTTTAACGAGGGTTACCTGGCTGCCGTTCTGATGCCTGCCGGCGGCACGGCTCCGGTGGGCGAGACCATTGGCCTGATCGTGGAGACCGAGGCCGAGATTGCTGCCGCTGCTGCCAAGGCACCGGTGGTGCCCGCTGCTGCTGTTGCTCCTGCATCCGCGCCTGCTCCAGTGGCGGCCCCAGCTGTTGCTTCAGTAACTCCCCAAGCAGTTGCCCCAGTAACGGCTCCATTAGTTGCCCCAGTACTGGCGGCCCCGGCCGCCACGGCCAGCGGCCGGGTGGTGGCATCGCCCCGGGCCAAGAAGCTCGCCAGCCAGCTCGGCGTGGACCTGGCCGGCCTGCGCGGCAGTGGTCCCCATGGCCGGATCCAGGCCGACGACGTGCTGGCCGCCACCGGTCAACCGATCACGGTGCCCCGAGTGGCCGAGGGATCCGGCCCGGCTGTTATGGCTGCTCCGCTCGGAAATGGCGCCAGCTCACCGGCGCCGGCGCCCGCCGGTGAGGCCTTCGGGCGTCCTGGCGAGAGCGTCGGCTTCAACACCCTCCAGAACGCAGTCAACCGCAACATGGTGGCCAGCCTGGCGGTGCCCTGCTTCCGAGTGGGCTACACCATAACCACCACCAAGCTCGATTCCCTCTACAAGCAGCTCAAGCCCAAGGGCGTCACCATGACTGCCCTGCTGGCAAAGGCCGTGGGCGTGGTGTTGGCCCGCCATCCCCAGGTGAATGCTGCTACCACGGCCGATGCCAGCGCCATGGCCTACCCCGCTGGTGTGAATGTGGCCGTGGCCGTGGCCATGGAGGACGGCGGCCTGATCACACCGGTGCTCGCCAACGCTGATACAACCGACATCTATTCGCTGGCCCGCAGCTGGGCCGATCTGGTGGCCCGGGCCCGCAGCAAGCAGCTGCAGCCACAGGAATACAGCACTGGCACCTTCACCCTCTCCAACCTGGGCATGTTTGGCGTCGACCGCTTCGACGCGATCTTGCCCCCCGGCACCGGAGCCATCCTGGCGGTGGCTGCTTCGCGGCCCACGGTGGTGGCGGGTAAGGATGGCTCGATCCGGGTTGCCAGCCAGATGCAGGTGAACCTCACCTGCGACCACCGCGTGATCTACGGCGCCCATGCCGCCGCCTTCCTCAAGGATCTGGCCCAGTTGATCGAAACCAATCCAGAGAGCCTTGCCCTCTGAATTTGATGGGATTCAGGCAGGTACGCAAGAGCATCAGCCTCTCACTGGTGGGCAGTCCCTTGCCCACCAGTGCGGCCCATCAGGAATGCCTGCCAAATGGGCAGGCGATGGCCGTGCTCTCATCCGATGCGTTGTCATCGGTCGCCTACGCCACTGATCAGACCCTGGCGGTGTTGATCCTGGCCGGCAGCGCGGCCTTGAGCTGGTCGCTGCCGATCACCTTGGCCGTGATCGCCCTTGTGGCGATCGTGGTGCTTTCCTACCAACAGACGCTGCATGCCTACCCAGACGGCGGCGGTTGTTACATCGTGGCCCGCGCCAACCTCGGCATCACCACGGGCCTGGTGGGGGCAGCAGCGCTGCTGATCGACTATTCACTCACGGCTGGCGTGAGCCTGATGGCGGGCACCCAGGCCCTCACCTCCTATCTGCCCGCCTTGCTTCCCTGGCAGGTTCCCATCGCCCTTGTGCTGCTGGTGTTCGTGGGCTGGATAAACCTGCGCGGCATGAGCGAATCGGGCCGTCTGTTTTCCTTGCCGGTCTTCGCCTTCATAGCCATGGTGGCGCTGCTGGTGGGCTTTGGCCTCGTGGATCTGGTGTTGCGCCATGGTTTTGTGCCAGAGCCCACTCCACCGGTGCAGGCGATCGCTCCCCTCTCCCTGTTTCTGGTGCTGCGAGCGTTTTCTTCAGGCTGCTCAGCCATGACCGGCATCGAAGCGATTGCCAACGGTGTGCAGGTGTTCCGCGATCCCGCCGCGGCTAATGCAAGAGCCACCATGGCGGTAATGGGATTGATCCTTTCGCTGATGTTCCTGGGCATCAGCCTGCTGGCCTGGATGTATGGCGTGGATCCTTCTTCCAATCAGACCACGATGGCGATTTTGGGCGAGCGGATATTTGGTGCCTCCAACCCGCTTTACCCCGCTCTCCAGCTGTTCACGCTGCTGATCTTGATGTTGGCGGCCAACACCGCTTTTGCCGATTTTCCGCGGCTGGGGGCCATGCTGGCCAGCGATAGCCATTTGCCAAGGCTGATGGCATTCCGGGGGGATCGGCTGGTCTTTCAGAACGGCATCCTCGTGCTGATTGCCCTCGCTGGCCTGATCATCGTGTTCTGCAAAGGGGACACCACGATGGCGATCAATCTCTATGCCGTGGGGGTGTTTCTGGCTTTCACAATCTCCCAGAGCGGCATGGTCCTCTACTGGCTGCGTCAGCGCGGCTCGGCCTGGCGTTGGCGAGCGCTGATGAACGGTTTTGGGGCCCTGTTCACCGGCCTGGTGCTGGCTGTCGTGGTGTTTAGCAAGTTCAGCAGTGGCGCCTGGTTGGTGGTACTGCTTATCCCCTCGTTGGTGTGGATTCTGGCCCTGATCAAAAAACGCTATGGGCGCCTTCAGCATGCCCTTGATTTAGATGAATCCGACGAGGTGATCGAACCGGTTCTGCCGCTGAATTCAGAGGTTTCAATCACCCCTGCGGACCCTGGTCAGGGGCCGATTGTGGTTTGCCTTGAGGCATTTGACCGTGCCGCGATTGCTGCGGTGCGCCATGCGTGCAGCATGTCGCGCCAAGTGAGTGTGCTGTTTGTTTATTCCTCCCATCACAACCCCCAACGGATCAGGGAGCTCTGGGATCGGCAGATCGGCCAGTCTCTGGGAGTAGCCTTAACCCTCAAAGAGAGTCCCTACGCCTCCTTTATTGATCCGCTGGTGGAGATGGTGCATGCCATCGAGCGCGGTGCCATAGAGGGCAGTCAGCCCGAACAGCGACTCACTGTGCTGATGCCCGAAGTCATCAGCACCGGATGGCTGGATGGCCTACTACTCAACCAGAGCGTTGATCTGGTGTCGGCTGCCCTGCGCGATCAAGGGTCCCGCATCTTCAGCCGCTATCGCTATTACCTCCAGGTCTGATCCTGTGAGCGTTGATCCAGTCGATCGGCTGCTATCGAGCTACGGCTATGGCCTGCCGAGTGAACTCATCGCCCAGCGGCCGGTGGAGCCCCGTCACGACGCCAGGCTGCTGGTCGTCGATTCCATCGTTACAGGGCCCGCGCCCCATGCCCGCCACCTCACGGTGTGGGATCTGCAGCACGAGCTCAGGGCAGGTGATCTGCTCGTGGTCAACGACACCCGCGTGCTGCATGCCCGGCTCGAGGTCCGCCGCGCCAGCGGCGGAGCCGCCGAGCTGCTGGTGCTGGAGCCCTGGCAGCCGTCTGGAGCAGATCGGCAGGCGGTCGATGTCCCCGGTGCAGGCCCAGGGCGTTGGCTGTGCTTAGCCAAACCCGCCAAACGGCTCAGGCCCGGCGACAGCCTGGAGCTGATCGCCCCAGGGCAGCCGCCGCTTGTGGTCACGGTGCTGGGCAGCGATCCTGAAACCGGTGGCCGCATCGTGCAGTTCCCTGCGGCGTGTAGCGATGCCGCGGCGCTGGAGCCATTGCTGCTGCAGTACGGCGCGATCCCGCTGCCGCCCTACATCCACGGGCACGAAGCTTCCGACCATGACCGCTACCAGACCCGCTATGCCGCCCGGCCGGGAGCCGTTGCGGCGCCAACGGCGGGTCTGCACTTGAGTGATGAGCTGCTCGCGGCAATCCGTGGGCGCGGCGTGGAGCTGGCCACCACCACATTGCATGTGGGCCTGGGCACCTTCCGGCCGGTGGAAACCGAAGACCTGAGCCAGCTGCAGCTGCACAGCGAGTGGGTGGAGGTGTCGCCCGAGCTTGTGGCGGCGGTGGCGGCCTGCAGGGCCCGGGGCGGCCGGGTGATCGCCATCGGCACCACTTCGGTGCGCAGCCTGGAGGCGGTAGCCCAGCTGCACGGGGGCGAGCTGCGGCCCCACACCGGCCCGGTGAATCTGGTGATCCAACCGGGCTATCGCTTTGCTGTGGTGGAGGGCCTGCTCACCAACTTCCACCTGCCGAAAAGTTCCCTGTTGCTGCTGGTGAGTGCCCTGATCGGCCGCCAGCGCCTGCTGGCCCTCTACGCCGAGGCGATTTCGAGGCAGTACCGCTTCTTCTCCTACGGCGACGCCATGTGGATCGAGCCCCAGGCGGTGCTGGCGGAGGCACGGCCGGCGGCTCGGCTAGCCCGCAACATTCCAGCCGGACCGGAACAGCTTCCAGATGATCTGGAAGGGTGATGGATGTTTTCCGGTGCCGGTGGCGACGGAGAGCAGGATGCGGTTCAGGCCACGGGCACCATGATCAGCGAGCAGATGTTCGCTCCAGTGCTGCGCCTCCGCCTGGGAGAGCTGCTCCGATTGGCGGCTCACGGGGATCCGCGCAGCGGCATCACCACAGGGTGTCCAGCTGTGGCAAAGCGCGCAGTTTGGCGTCAGCGGTGATCAGCCTCGCGCCCAGCTGCAGGGCCGTGGCCCCGATCAGGCGATCCGCTGGATCGCCATGCTGAAACATGGGGCTGCGAGATAGCAGGGCAATCTCTGGTGTGATGGGCTGCACCTGCAGGCGCAGGGCTGCCAGCAGTTGCGTCAGGTAGAAACCGGCGCTGATGTCCTCCGGCAGCACCAGGCGCCCTCGTTCGTGCAAAAGGGCCAGCTCCCAGAGCGAAATGTCGGCAATGGCCAGCTCGTGGCTGGTTCGCCCCAGCTCAAGGGCTTGCCGGGCCGGGGCCGTGAGACGTTCGGGCTCATGGGCCCAGAACAGCAGGATGTGGGTATCACAGATGGTCGGCATCGCCACCCCAGGCCGCATCGGCCGTGTCTGGGCCCAGCGGCGACACCACGTCAACCAGCGTCACGCGGCCCTGCAGACCCTGGAGCCACTGGCGGGCTGCCTGGGCGGGCTCGTGTTCGGCTTCCAGCCTGGCGATCACGTGGCCGCGGGAGGTGATCTGGATAGCCTCTCCCTCCTGCACCCGCTTCAGGTAGGCGGGGAGGTGCTGCCGTAGATGGGACACGGAAACGCGAGTCATGATTTGTACATTTGGTCTGTACAATCTAAGGCCTGTGCGTCGCCGGCCTGGCGGCTGGGGGAGGCGATGGAGCGAGCGGCGATTCGTACGATGCAATCCATCTCGGCGAACGATGCGCAGGCGACCGTTTACGGCGGTGAAGGTAAGCGGAGTTTCTGGAGGTGACGCCAAGCCGGCCAGCTGATCGCCATTCACTGGCTGCATCAAAAAGCCCCCGGGGTTATCCGGAGGCTTTGGTCCTGCTGGGGCTGGGGAGCCCCAAGCCGGTTTCAGGCCGCGGCCAGGTTGGCGGCTACGAAGTCCCAGTTCACCAGCTTCTCGAGGTAGGTGGTCATGTAATCGGGGCGGCGGTTCTGGTAGTCGAGGTAGTAGGCGTGCTCCCACACATCCATGGTGAGTAGGGCCTTCTGGCCGTGGGCCAGGGGCAGGTCGGCGTTGGCGGTCTTGGTGACCTTCAGGATGCCGCCATCGAGCACCAGCCAGGCCCAGCCGCTGCCGAACTGGGTGGCACCGGCAGCCTTGAACTGCTCAACGAAGGCTTCGAAACTGCCGAAGTCTGCGTTGATCTTCTCGGCCAGGGCGCCGCTGGGCTGGCCGCCGCCACCGGGCTTCATGCACTGCCAATAGAAGCTGTGGTTCCACACCTGGGCGGCGTTGTTGAACACGCCGGCCTTGCCAGCATCACCGGCCACGGCGGTGATCGTGTCTTCCAGGCTCTTGGCCTCGAGATCCGTGCCGGCCACCAGATTATTCAAGTTGGTCACGTAGGCGGCATGGTGCTTGCCGTGGTGAAACTCGAGGGTGGAGCGGGAGATGTTGGGTTCGAGCGCATCGAGGCCGTAGGGCAGCGCTGGCAGCGTATGGGCCATGGATGGGGAGAAGGCAAAGCCGGAACCACCATCCTAACGATCGACTCCTTGGGCTCAGCCGCCGATGCGCACCAGCTCCACCTCGAAGGTGAGGGTTGCGTTCGGCGGGATCACGCCGCCGGCGCCCCGCTCGCCGTAGGCCAGGTCGGGAGGAATCACCAGCTTGCGCTTACCGCCGACTTTCATGCCGGCCACGCCCTCATCCCAGCCCTGGATGACTCGGCCAGCGCCAAGGGGGAAGGAAAAGGGGCCGCGGCCGTAGCTGCTGTCAAATTCGGTGCCGTTGGCCAGGGTGCCCCGGTAATTCACCACGACCGTTTGTCCGGTAGTGGCCTCGGCCCCATCTCCCACAACCAGATCTGTGATGCGCAGGCCACTGGCGCTGGTGCGCTCCTTGGGGGCGTTGAGCTCGCCGCCCAGGCCGGCGGCCTGGGCGATGTCGTTGTCGGTGGCCATGGCAAAGAGGGTGGGGTTGGGGTCGTCAGGATCCAGTTCCAGGCGGCTGTTGCCGATCGCAGGGCGCGATTCGGGGGCCGCCAAAAATCCTGGGGCAGGGGCCGCATTCACCGTGGTGGGGTTGACCAGCTGGCTCACCAGGGCCAGCAGCAGACAGGCCACGCACACGGCGGAGCTGATCAGAATGTCGCGCATGGGAAGCTGCGGATCAGCCCGATTCTGCCGTCTGATCAGTCGGGGATGTCCAGATCGGATGCTCCCTCAGCTCCCGAACGCTGGCGCAGGCCCCGCTCCAGCCGGTCAATGCGGCCCCGCAGTTCATCGAGTTCTTTCTGGCGGGCCAGGCCCAGGTCTTGCAGGAGTTGGTCCTTGTTGCGTTCCAGCTGGCGCTCGGCCTGCTGCTCGAGTTCCGGGGTTTCGCCGCGCAGGGCCTTGAGCACGTCTTCAACCAGGGCAGGGGCCTGGCTGGGGTCGAGCTTGCCGCTGCGCACCCACGCCTGGGTGACCGTACGCAGCCGCTCTGACACCAGGGAGGTGGTGCCCAGGCCGCGCAGCAGCAGTTGTTGGAGCGGGTTATTCGGATCCATGGCGGCAATATTCCTGGCTAAGCCTGGCCCTTCCTAAGGTCTGCTGCTATGGGCAATAACCGTCTAGGCAGGTGGTGGCTGGCCGGAGCCGCGGGTCTGCTCGCCGGTTTGGCCCTTCCCCCCCTGGGCCTGCCGCCATTGCTATGGCTGGCTTTGCTGCCGCTTTGGGCCCTGCCGGGGCTGGCCCATGGGGTTTGGGGTGGGGCCCTCTGGGGCGCGGCGGCGGTGCTGGTGAGTCACAGCTGGTTGCTGGGCCTCCATCCCCTCGACTGGATCGGTGTGCCGGCCCGCCTGAGCCTGCCCCTGGCCTGGCTGCTCCTGCTCAGTTGTGCGGCGGCCGCCTCCCTGTTGGTGGCCCTTTGGGTGGGGTTGGCACGCCGCCTCAATCCCCGCCGCTTCAGCAGTGCCCTGGTGCTCAGCGGCCTCTGGGGGCTGGTGGAGGTGTTGCTGGCCAAGGGCCCGTTGTTCTGGTTGGGCCTGGGGGCGGTGGCCCTGCCCGGCGACAGGGCCCTGGCCGGGCTGGCCAGCCTGGGGGGCATGGGCCTACTGGCGATGGTCCAGCTGCTATTGGGCTGGTGCCTCTGGCGCTGCTGCAGTGGGCCCGACCGGCCCGGCTGGATCGCGGCCACCGCCGCTGCGGTGTTGATGAGCCATGGCCTGGGCGCTGCAGCCCTGCTGGCGCTTCCCCTGGGGACCAAGGCAGGCCCAGGGCCCGGTGATGGCGGCAACGTTGAACGGGTGCTGGTGCTGCAGCCGGCCATCCCTACCCGCCAGAAGTTCCAGTGGGTCCAGCAGGTGCGCCTGCAGCAGCGCCTGGCGGCTGCCCTGGCGGAGGCAGAGCAGCGCAGGGTGGATCTGGTGCTCTTGCCCGAGGGCGCCCTCGGGCTGGAGCCTGAGCTCTCCCCCCAGCCACCGGTTGAGCTGATCGGCGGGGGCTTCCGCTGGCAAGAGGTGGCAGGTGAACCGCAACAACGCAGTGCCCTGCTGCGATTTGCCCCTGGGGAGGCCCGGGCCAGCAGCTGGTTGGACAAGCACCGGCTGGTGCCCCTGGGCGAATGGGTTCCCTTCGCGGGTGTGGGGCGCTGGAGCGGCCTCTCCGCCGTGGGTGGCCTCCAGCCAGGAGCTGCATCGAGGCTGTTGCCCAGGCTGGCGGGTCCCATCGCCGGGGCCATCTGTTATGAGCTTTCCGATGGCGCTGCCCTGGCGACTGCCGTGCGCAACGGGGGCGGCTGGCTGCTGGCCAGTGCCAATCTGGATCCCTACCCGGCGATGCTCCAGCAGCAGTTCCAGGCCCTAGCCCAGCTGCGGGCGATTGAAACGGGGCGCTGGCTGGTGAGTGCGGCCAATACGGGGCCGAGCCTGTTGGTGAATGCCCGCGGCAAGGTCATCACCGCCCTGCCAGCTGGCAGGGCGGCCAGCGGCGTATTCGAGCTGCCGCGTCTGCGCTCACTCACCCCCTACGACCGTTGGGGGGAGGGGCCCCTTTTGTTGGGGCTTGCGGCGGCCGCAGTTTTGCGCTGGCGGCAGTGATCCAGCTGCTGCCGATGGTGTAACCCAAGGCCACCAGCGCTAGCCCGCCGCAGAGGCTCGCCAGCAGAACCAGCCCTGCTGCCCAGCCATGGCCGGCCAGCAGGGCCCGGGCCAGCTGCAGCATCCAGGAGGAGAAGGTGGTGAGCGATCCGCAAAAGCCAATACCGGCCCACAACATCAGCCGTTTGCGCCGGTTTGCCTGGGCCAGCACCACGCCGATTAACAGGCAGCCCACCATGTTGGCGACGAAGTCGGCCGCCACCAGGCCGCGCAGGCCACCCACCCCGGCGGTGCCAATCCCTTCAAGGCGCCAACGCAGTAGGGCGCCGGGGATGGCGCCAGCAGCCACCAGACCCAGATCGCGCAGGTCGCCGTGCAGGCTCCGCGCTGGGATCCCACCTATTCCATCCTTTATCCCACTCATGCTCCTGCTCCCAGGGAGAGGCCCAGCAGCATCGCCACCAGGCCGCCGGCCACCGATCCGCCAGCCAGCACGGCCGCTTCGCGCCAGTTACGTGAGATCAACTCATGGCGCAGTTCGGCGCTGAAGGTGGAGAAGGTGCTGAAGCTGCCTAGAAAGCCCGTGCCCAGCAGCAGTAGCAGCCGGCGAGATCCCTCGCCGCAGCTCTGCTCCAAGCCCACCATCAGGCCGAGGGCAAAACAGGCAATGACGTTGACGCCGAAGGTTCCCCAGTGTCTTCGGGGCAACACCGGCTCGAGATGATCCACTACCCGGAAGCGCAACCAGGCCCCGGGAACGGCCCCGATGGCCACCAATAGGGCTTCTCCCCCCGGGGTCCCTGCGGCCATGGACGTGCGGCAATGCTGGGCAAGTCTCGCTCTCAGCTCTCGCTTTGGCAGGCCGAGGGGTCCTGGCGGCGAAACAGGCCATCTAGGTAGTGGCGGGCGACGGCCCGATCGGGGCAACCCTGTTGGAACAGGAAGCCGGCCAGGGCTGCCTGCATCAGTCGGTATTGGTCCCACTGGGGGTGGATCCGCACGAACTCACGCATGGCGTCGTAGAGGTCCTCGGGAAACTGATTCTCGACGGAAACGGAGCTGGGTGCGTGATCTGGGATCTGAAGCATGGAGCCAGTGACTGGAGCTCCATCACCCCACGGCACCGCCGGATTCGTCAAAGGTGGCTCCAGGGGGTGGGTCTGGTAAGACCCGCAGGGTCCCCATCCTGTTGTTGGGCTTTCTGCAGCCTGGGCTTGGGGCCGGAAGTCGTTCAAGCGGTGCCGTCAAGGGGGCCGGCTTTTTCCCCTGAGCCGCCGAAGCAGACCTGCTGCAGAAGCCGATCCGCCGCCGCTGCCCTGGGGAAAAGCCAGGGTGGAGCTGGGGAGAAGGGTATCGAGGTGGGGAAAAGCCCATTGCTCAGCAGTGGTGATCAATCCCAGGGCCGGTGGCGACAGCGGCTTATGGCCTACTGGGCGATCTTTGCTTTGAGATCTGTTACAGTCTCTTTAAGTTTCGTAACCAACGAAAAATCATGCCTGAATCCACCACTCGTTTTGGTTTCGTTGCCTTCGCTGAAACCTGGAATGGTCGTTTGGCCATGCTCGGCTTTGTCATCGGCCTCGGCACTGAAGTCCTTACCGGCCAGGGCATCCTCGGCCAACTGGGTCTGGGCTGAATTTCGCCCGACCAATAGCCCCGATTGAGGCCTGGTTTGAGCCCCGGCGGTTATCCCGCTGGGGCTTTTGCTTGGCTCACCCTTTTGTGGCTATCAGGGCAAAAAAAGGATCGCCTTTGCCGCCGATCCACCCCAGGGGGCCTGGCGCCCGGGTTTCCTCCGCAACCTGCAGCGGCCTGGGCCAGCCCTGGGCCAGGAGCACTCGCTCGACATAGGCCAGGTGGTCCCTGTCGCTGCCATCAGCCCAGATCTGGGGAGCCTTCTGAAAGAACATCCGGTTGCTGAAGGCCACGATCAGCTCTCCGCGGGGACGCACTACCCGCAGCAGCTCGGTGGCTATGGCTTCCGGATTTTGTAGGTACTGCCAGCCGGCCACTATCAGCGCCACATCCACGCTGTCATCGGGCAATGGCAGGCCCAGGTCGGTATTGAGGTTCTGCAGCCAGTGCCGGTCAAGCCTGGGGTTGGCTGCCAGCTCCTGGGCGTTGAGCCCATGGCCAATCACTTGCTCGTAGCTGACATCATCCGGCAGGTGGCTGACCCAGCTACTCATCAGATCGAGCACCACTGCGCAGGCGGGAATGCGCTGGCGGTAGAGCAGGGTTAGCCGTTGGCGGAAGCTGGCATCAAGGTGCTGTACGAAGCGGGGTTCGGCGTAGAAGAGGGCGTCGTCGGAGCGGTCGAGCTTGTCGCGCTCGGCCTCACTCAGCACCGGCACGGGCGCAGAACCGGGCGGAATCATGGGTCGGGGCGGCTACTTTCAGGTCAATTATCAAACCGATCGCCCAGGGGCTAGAGTCTGCAAAGTTCCTTAACAATTGGGATTTAAAGCGCATGTTCACGCTTGAGAAGGCCACCCAGATCTTTCCAGATACTCTTTCGGCCGACGTGGTGCCGGCGATCACAGCCCGCTTCCGGCTGCTGAACGCAGAAGACCAGCTGGCCCTGATCTGGTACGCCTACCTCGAGATGGGCAACACCATCACCGTGGCTGCCCCCGGCGCCGCTCGGATGCAGTTTGCCGAACCGGTGCTCAACCAGATCAAGTCGATGTCCTTCAGTGAGCAGAGCCAGGTCATGTGTGACCTGGCCAACCGCACCGACACCGCCGTCGGCCGCACCTACGCCTGCTGGTCGGTGAACATCAAGCTGGGCTTTTGGTACCAGCTCGGTGAGTGGATGGCAGCTGGCCTGGTCGCGCCGATTCCGGAGGGCTACCAGCTTTCGGCCAACGCATCGGCCGTCCTGAGCTCCGTCAAGGGTGTCGACCAGGGGCAGCAGATCACCCTGTTGCGCAATTTCGTGGTGGACATGGGCTACGACCCTGCCAAGGGCGAGGGTCAGCGGGTGATGGAGCCGATTGCCGCTCCCACCCCGGAGGCCCAGCGCAAGAAAGTGTTTATCGAGGGGGTGATCAACCCCACGGTGAACAGCTACATGGATCTGCTCAACGCCAACGACTTCGACAACCTGATCGAGTTGTTCCTGCCCGACGGTGCCCTCCAGCCCCCATTCCAGAAGCCGATCGTGGGCCGGGAGGCCGTCCTGCGCTTCTTCACTGAAGACTGCCAGAATCTCCGCCTGCTGCCCGAGCGGGGTTTCGCCGAGCCCACCGAGGGCAATTTCACCCAGATCAAGGTCACCGGCAAGGTGCAAACCCCTTGGTTTGGTGCCGGCATCGGCATGAATGTGGCCTGGCGCTTCCTGCTCAACCCCGACGGCAAGATTTATTTCGTGGCGATCGACCTGCTGGCATCGCCAGCCGAGCTGCTCAAGTTTGGCCGTTGAGTTACCCCAGCTGCACTGGGCTTCTGCTCGCTGCTGGGCTGATGCTGGGCTGGCTGGCCTCCCTGGTCGGCCTCCTCGGTCTCGATCTGGGCCAGCTCTCTTGGCTGGCCCTAGCCGCTGCCCTGGTGGGCCGCACCGTGCTGCAAACCGGATTGTTCATCGTTGGCCATGACGCCATGCATGGGGTGCTCCTGAAGGGGGGGTGCAAGTGGAACGATCGGATCGGGGGCCTTGCTTTGGCCTGTTATGCGGCGCTGCCCTATGGGCCCTGCCGGCGTAACCACCGAAGCCATCACCAGGCGCCGGCCAGTGCGGAAGATCCCGATTTCCATACAGACCCCCATGCGGGGGTGTGGGGCTGGTATGTGCGGTTCATGGCCGGCTATCTCACCCCCTGGCAAATGACCCGCCTGCTGGGCGGGTGGGTGCTGCTGGCCCTGATCGCCTCAGCCTTCAGTCCTACAGGCTGGATCAATGTGCTGCTTTTCTGCACCCTGCCCCTGCTGCTCAGTTCGCTGCAGCTTTTCTTGATAGGCACCTACCTGCCCCATCGCGGCCAGCGGGTTCCCCTCTGTCGTGCCAGGCCAGACAGCCTGAACCTGCCCAGTTGGCTTTCCCTGCTGGCCTGTTTCCACTTCGGCTATCACCGCGAGCACCACGAACGGCCTGATCTCGCCTGGTTTGAACTTCCAGCAGAGCATCGCCGCAGGCCCCCCAGTTGGAGTGATGACCTCGCAGCAGCATGACGATCCGTGTAGCGTCCCCCAATGCAGGCCCTAAACCTATGATGGAGACAATGCTTGAGGGTTGGACGGTCTCTGAGCAATCAGTAGCTCGAGAAGCGTTTGACCGGGCCTACGGCCGAGCAGTTGACAAACTTGTTCTGGAAGTGCGAAGCAAGTCTGAACATCTCGATTCAGCTGAAACCGTATGGCAGCTGCACGATTACCTCAGCATCGAGCGACACACAATCGAAGGCCGGTTTGATTTCCGCCTCGATGGAATCCTGTTTATTTTCGCCAGCTTGGTCAAGGACCACCTGCTGCAAATTCAAGAGTTGGCGGGGCTAGATGCCGAAAAGCTGGCCAAGATAGAGGCGATGTCACGCTTTTAGGCTTTTGCCTTCCCGGTGATCACCCTGCGGCCTGAGCCAGCTGGGAAGGGGGAAAGCGAGGCAGCCATCAGGGGACGGCAGAGAACCCCACCCCCACCGGCCGAACGCAGCGCCGTGGCAAGGACGCCCTACAGGGGCGCAGGGCCCGATCCTTGACGCAGCGCGAGGGCTGGACGGGGGATTCAGGTGGGTGTTTGACGACTCGGTGGCGACCAGCCCCCCGCTCAGCGGTAGCTGAGTAACTCCTCCACCGAGATGCCGATGTCTTTGGCGATTTGACGTAGCAGCGGCGGTGCAATGTCTCGCCCTTTATGCGCCGGGACCGTCGTGCAGTGGCCTTTGGCATCACGAAACTGCTGGTGGGAGCCGCGTTGTCGAACCACCTCAAACCCCAGCTTCCTGAGGATGTCTGCTACTTCCGATGGCTTGAGAACAGGCGTTGACCCCACCGTTCAAGCCGGAACGGAGATTTGCTGCAGACCTACGAAATCGCTTTCCAGAGCCGGTTCGCCATCCTCCAGGAGCATGGAAATCACCTCCTCAAGGTTGGCCTGCAGCTCATCAAGGGTTTCGCCCTGGCTGTGAGCCCCAGGGAAGCCGGGGACGTAGCCCACCAGGAGCCCGGTCTCAGGGCAGCGCTCAATCACTGCTGAAAACGTGTGCATGGTGGTGGACTCCGTTTGGTCATTCTGCTGCCGACAACCCAGGCCTGAGAAAAAGGGCCTTCCAGCCCTAAGAAGGGCAGCAGCGCCTACCAGCTTGGGTTCGAGCGGAGGCTCGGGCTGCTCGGCCTCGTGGTGCATGCCGCATCGGCAGCAGCCCGAGATTTGTATCTCCACATGGGCTTTGACCCATCGCCCAGCGACCCGAACACGTTGCTCCTGCGGCTGGTCGATGTAGCAGCAGCCCTCAAAGCCTGAGCACAATTGAGGTCATTGGTCATCCCCTCCCCCAGCCCAGCAGGTCTTGGCCCTCCTGCGTTCACAGCAGAGCGAGTGGCAGCAGCGCTACCAACACCAACACATCGGCCTATTCGGTTCCACTGCCCGTAACGAGGCCACGGCAAGCAACGATCTGGATGGGTGGGTGAACTCAATCCCCTCACCCCCTTCGCCACAGTGCACCTGAAGCAGGGACTGGAGGAGCTGCTGCAACGGCCCGTCGATCTGGTGCGCCTGCGGGTGAACCCCGCCCTTTGGAACACCGAGGAGCGAAACGATAGGGAGCCATGCGCCAAATCGTGCACCAAAGCATTAAAAAAACCCAGGCTGGGCCTGGGTTCTCTCGATGGAGCCAAGCGGACTCGAACCGCTGACCCCCTGCATGCCATGCAGGTGCTCTACCAGCTGAGCTATGGCCCCGTTGAAACGCTTGGGCGGCGGGGCGCTGGTCGTCCCGCCTTGGCCCGCAGGCCCGCTTGGCGTTGCTGGAGTTTACAACGCCGTTTGCTCAAACCTGGCGCCACACAGCCACCAGCTTGCCTTGAACGGTGACCTGCTCAGCCGGAAGCACGATGGGTTCGTAGGCGGGGTTGGCCGCCTCGAGGGTGACCGTGGCGCCGCTGCGATGGAAGTGTTTGAGGGTGGTACCGCTGCCGGGCACCAGGGCGCTCACGATCGTGCCGGCCTTGAGGTTGCTGGGGTCTGACACGGGTTCGAGCAGCACCACATCGCCATCGGCAATGTGGGCATCCACCATGGAGTCGCCATTCACCGTCAGGGCAAACAGGCCGCGCGTGTCGAGCACCGGGGCTAGGTCGAGGCGCTCCTGCACGTCGTCAAAGGTTTCGACCAGGCCGCCTGCAGCTACGGCACCCAGCACCGGGATGCCGCTGGTCATGCCGCCGAGGAGTTGCAGGGTGCGGGCCTGGCCCTCCTGCCAGGTGATCCAGCCCTTCTGCTGCAGATGGCGCAGACGGCTCTGGATCGGAGCGGGGGAGCGCAGGCCCATCGCCTCCATCATCTGGCGGATCGACGGGCTGTGGCGCTGGGCGCCGATGTAGGTGGCCAGCCAGTCATAGAGCTCCTGCTGGGCGGAGGTGAGCTCTTGCTGGCCGCTGTTGAAGGACTGGGGGCTGGGCCGGGGCATGGGCGGGGCGTAGCTAATACAGATGTATCGCCTCGGGGCGATTTTGTCTAGCCCTGCTGGGGCAGCTGCTGCTTATGGGAGTGGCGGCAGGTAGGGCGGCGGTGGAGTTTCTGGCAAGGGTTTGCTTGGCAAGGGTTGGTCTGGCAGCAGTTGGTCTGGCAGATCCCCGAACAGGTTGGCCAGGCCGCTGAGGCGCTCAGCTGCCGGTTCCGGGCCCAGGCTCCAGAGGCTCTCGAGATAGAAGAAGGCAACCCCAAGGCCCTTGGCCCGGTTTGCCTCCACTTTCTGACGGATCAGGGCCAGTGGGGTGGGGCGATTGCGCTGGCCGCTCATCACCGCGATGGCTGTGGGAATAAGGCCCAGGCTCTCCTGCACCTCGGGTTTCTCCAGCTGGGGCAGGTAGCTGGCCAGATCGGGCCGGTAGATCTGGATCAGCAGCTCATCGGCGATGCCCCGCTGCACCCAGCTGCGCCAATCCTGCAGTTGCAACTTGTAGGCGAAGTCGTAGTAGTTGGGCGAGATCGAGATGATTGCGCCAGGTCGGGCTTTGCGTACGGCTGTGGCCAGCTGTTCCATGAAGGCAGTGATGCGATCGGCCCGCCACTTCACCCAGCCTGGCTCTGCCTCGTTGGCGGGTGGTTCGCGCCCGGTTTCCTTGCGATAGAGGGCCACAGTGAACGGGTCGTAGCCGAATTCCCGCGGCAGGCTCATGTGGTCGTCGAACTGGATGCCGTCGGCGCCGTATTGGCTCACCACCTCCAGCACCAGCTCTGTGATCAGCTGCTGCACCTCCGGGCGGAATGGGTTGAGCCACACCACTTCACCGGCGGCGCTGATCGAGCTGAGGCCGCCATCGCGTTTCTGGGTGAGCCAGCTGCGGTGGCGCCGGGCCAGCTCCGAATCGGGCGGTGCCATGAAGCCGAACTCAAACCAGGGCAGCACCATCAGCCCGCGGCTGCGGCCGGCGGCGATCAGCTCGCCGATCACGTCCTGCCCCTGCAGGCCCCGGTAGGTGAAATTCTGGAACTGGCGGCCCTCGCTCACCTGGCTGGGGTAGTAGGCCATGCCTCCGTTCCACACCACGGCGTAGAGCCGGTTGAAGCGCAAATCCGCCAGCTGGTCCAGCGTGGCCTGCATGCGGGTGCGATCGCGCAGCACCGGCATGTCGTTGGCGGTCAGCCAGACGCCCCGTAGTTCCGTCGGCACGGTATTAGCTGGCTCGGTTTTAGCTGGCTGGGCCCTGACTGGCTGGGGCAGCTGCAGCATGGTTGCCAGCACCAACGTTAAAAGTCTCGGAGCGGCCATGGCATGGAATCCCGTTTCAGACCCCGCCCAGCAGGGCAGCTAGCAGGGCCTGCTGGGCGTGCAGGCGGTTTTCGGCCTGGTCAAAGATGCGGCTGCTGGGGCCCTCGATGGCACCGGAGCTGATCTCCAGGCCCCGGTAGGCCGGCAGGCAGTGCAGCACGATTGCCCGGGGATCGGCCTCGGCGATCAACTCCTCGTTCAGGCACCAGCCCGCAAAGGCCCGTTCGCGCTCGGCCTTCTCCTCCTCCTGGCCCATGGAGGCCCACACATCGGTGTAGAGGGCATGGGCGCCGCGTACCGCCGCCACTGGCTCGTGCAACACCGCCACACTGCCGCCGCTGGCGGCCGCCAGCGCTTGGGCACGCCCGAGCACCTCCCCATTGGGCTCGAAACCCACCGGGCAACCGATGCGCACGTTCACCCCCAGCAGGGCGCCGCAGAGCAGCAGCGAGTGGGCCACGTTGTTGCCGTCGCCCACGTAGCTGAGGGTCAGGCCCTTGAGCTCGCCGAAGGCCTCCTGCAGGGTGAGGTAGTCCGCCAGGGCCTGGCAGGGGTGCTCCAGGTCGGTGAGGGCGTTGATCACCGGGATCGAGGCCCAGTGGGCGTATTCGGCCAGTTCCTCCTGGGCGAAGGTGCGGATAGCCAGGGCGTCCACGTAGCGGCTCAGCACCCGGGCCGTGTCGGCCACCGGTTCGCCCCGACCCACCTGGGTCAGCTGGGGGTTGAGATCGAGGGTCTGGCCGCCTAGACGGGCCATGGCCACCGAGAAGCTCACCCGGGTGCGGGTGGATGCCTTGGTGAAGATCAGGCCGAGGGTCTTGCCGGCCAGATCGATTTGGCTGCGGCCGGCCTTGAGGTCGGCAGCCAGCTGCAGCAGGGCCTGGGTTTGCTCAGCGCTGAGGTCGGCCGAGGAGAGCAGGTCGCGGCCGCACAGGGCTGCCAGGGCCGGGGCTAGGGGGTTGGAGGCGGCAGCTTGCATCGGCCGGTCTCAAAGAACCCTTATCCGTGATCAGGGGCCCCGGCGTCAAGGGCTCAGGCCGCCAACCGGGCTTCTTCGGGCAGCACGCTGCTGGCCAGCAGCTCCTTGAGGTTGTCTCCCTCAATCACTTCCTTTTCCAGAATCTGCTGGGAGATGCTCTCCATCAGTTCCCGGTTGTGGCGCAGGATTGCCAGGGCACGTTCGTGGGCGGTGTCGACCAGGGTGCGCACCTCCTTGTCGATCGCCTGGGCAGTGGCATCGCTCACGACGCGGCGGGGATTGTTGCCACCGCCCAGGAAGCGGCTGCCCCCCTGCTTGTCGTAGGCCAGGGGGCCGAGGGTTTCGCTCATGCCGTAGGTGCCAACCATCTGCTCGGCGATGTCGGTGGCTCGCTGTAGATCGTTGGCGGCGCCGGTGGTGACCTCGCCAAAGACGATTTCTTCGGCGCTGCGACCACCCAGCAAAGTGGCGATCTGGCCCTCCAGGTCTTCCTTGGAGTTGAGGAAGCGCTCCTCGGTAGGCAGCTGCAGGGTGTAGCCCAGGGCGCTCATGCCGCGGGGCACGATCGAGATCTTGGCCACCTTGCTGCCGCCGGGCATCAGGTGGCCCACGATGGCGTGGCCCACCTCGTGGAAGGCCACCACCCTTTTTTCATCGGGCTGGAGCACCCGGCTCTTCTTCTCCAGGCCGGCCACCACCCGTTCGATCGCCTCATTGAGGTCGCCCTGTTCCACCTCGGTGCGGTAGGCGCGGGCGGCTAGCAGGGCCGCCTCGTTGACCAGGTTGGCCAGGTCGGCGCCGGCGAAGCCACTGGTGGCCTGGGCGATCTTGTCGAGGTCGACACTGCTCGAGAGCTTCACCTTCTTGGCGTAGATGTCGAGGATCAGCTTGCGACCTGAGAGGTCGGGCCGATCCACCAGCACCTGGCGGTCGAAACGACCTGGCCGCAGCAGGGCGGCATCGAGGGTTTCGGGCTGGTTGGTGGCGGCCAGCACGATCACCGGCTTGTCCTGGCCGGCGAAGCCATCCATTTCGGTGAGAAGTTGGTTGAGGGTCTGCTCCCTTTCGTCATTGCCGCCAACCACGCCCATCGAGCCGGAACGGCTCTTGCCGATGGCGTCGAGTTCGTCGATGAAAATTATGCAGGGCGCCTTTTTCTTGGCCTCTTCAAATAGGTCACGCACCCGGGCGGCACCAGCGCCCACGAACAGCTCGACAAACTCCGAGCCGGAGATGATGAAAAAGGGAACTTCGGCCTCCCCAGCTACTGCCTTCGAGAGCAGGGTCTTGCCGGTGCCGGGAGGCCCCACCAGCAGCACGCCCTTGGGGATGCGGGCGCCGATGGCCGCATAGCGCTCGGGCTTTTTGAGGAAATCGACGATCTCGGCGAGTTCGGCCTTGGCCTCATCGACGCCGGCCACATCGGCGAAGGTGACTCGGGATTCCTCATCGGGCACATACACCTTGGCCTTGCTCTTGGTGAAGCTCAGGGCCCCCTGGGCGCCGCCACCCATGCCACTGCGGCGGGCGAAGAACTGGAGCACCAGAATGAAGATCAGCGGTGGCACCACCCAGCTCAGGGCCGTAGTGATGAAACTGGGCTTCTGGGGGGGCGCTGCGGCGAATTCCACCCCATGCTGCTCCAGTCGCTGGGGCAGTTCCATGTCGAAGATCGGCGTGGTGGAGAGCAGGGTTGGTGCCCCCTCCTCCGAGGCCTCCTTGAGCTCGTAGCGGATCTGGTCGGAGGTGATGTAGGCCCGTTTGACGTTGTTGTCGTTCACCTGGTCGATGAACAGCGAATAGGGCACCCGCGGCACCTGGGCTGCCGAATTGGGCAGGAAGTTGCTGAACAGGAGCAGCACCCCGAAGCCGATCAACACCAGGTTGATGATTCCGAAGCGGCGGTTGGGGCGGTTGTCGTCCTGGCGGATCGCCATGGTGCGGCAGCCAAAGTTGGTACCAAGCTAGTGGGGCGCTTCCGCCAGCGATCCAGCGGCGGGTTGGGAGAACCGAACGCACCCCCAGTCCCCCCGGCGCCTATTCCCAACCCATGTGTGGTCAATTTTCCCTCTCGGCCCCGCTTGAGAGCCTGCGCCCCCATCTGCAGGGTCCCTTGCCGCCGGGGCTGGAGGCCCACTACGCGCCGCGGGCCCAGGTGCGCCCCGGCGAGCCCCTGCTGATTCAGCGCCAAGAGCACGGCCGGCTAGAGGTTGGCCTGGCCCTGTGGGGCCTGCTGCCCGAGTGGGTCAAGGACCCCGCCAGCGCCCACCGCTGTCTCCATGCCCGCGCCGAAACCGTGGCGCTCAAGCCGAGTTTTCGCGGCGCCTGGCGCCACCGCCGCTGCCTGATCCCCGCCGATGCCTTCTGGGAGAAGGGCCGCTGGATTCGGCGTCGCGACCGCGAGCTGTTCTGGCTGGCGGGTCTGTGGGACCGCTGGATCGGCCCCGATGGCAGCGAGCTGGAGACCTGCTGTGTGCTCACCACCGCCCCCAATGCCCTGCTGGCGCCGATTCATCGGCGCATGCCGGCGCTGATCCCCGCTGGACTGGAGGCGGCCTGGCTCGAGCCGGCCGATGGTCACCTCCTGCGGGCCCTGGAGCCCCTATTGCTTCCCTGGGACCCGGCCGATTGGCAAGTCGATGGCCAGCCGGTGGCGCTAGACCAGCCCCAGTTGAAATTGGACATTTGAGCCTCGAGCAACTGGATGCCTTTCTGGCCCACGCCCGTCAGACGCCTGAATTGGCAGTTCGGCTGGCGGAACCGCTCGAGTTGCAGGCCTTTCTGGAGTTGGCCCGCGGCGCCGGCTATCCCCTCGCAGAGGCTGATGTGATCGCCGCGCAGCAGCGCCAGGAGGCAGGCCTCAGCGATGCGGAGCTGCAGGAGCGGGCTGGAGAGGAAGGTCGGCGGCTACGCAATTTCATCCATGCCTGAACGGGTGGCCGATTACCCCCGGCCGCCGGCGCTGGTCGAGAGCGCCGAGCAGGTGCGGGTTGAAGCCTTGGGCCAGTTGCTCTGTGAGACGGGGCGCAGCCTGAGGGTGCTGGAGACCTTCCACCCGCCCACCTACTACCTGCCGCCCCAGGCGGTGCGGCAGGAGCTGCTCCAGCCCAGCCCCGGCTCCAGCTACTGCGAGTGGAAGGGGCTGGCCCGCTATTTCGATCTGGTGCTCGATCCCACTGCTTCGGCCGAGGCCCGCCCGGTTGAGTGCCGCCTGCGCCGGGCTGTCTTACGTCGAGCAGTGTGGACCTACCCCGAGCCCAGCGAGGCCTTTGCTGCCCTGGCTGGTTGGTTTGCCGTGTATCCGGCCCTGATGGATGGCTGCTGGGTTGACGGCGAGCTGGTGATGCCCCAGCCCGGCGGATTCTACGGCGGCTGGATCACTTCCAAGGTGGCCGGACCGTTCAAGGGGGATCCCCAGCATCCGGAACTGAGATAGGGCCGCCTGCTGAGATCACAGTGCGGGTGGGGAAGGGCATGGAAGCCCCGGCTTGCTCCACAACCGCACCGATCAACAGCAGCGCCCGTTGGCGCAGGGCCCAGGCGTCCTGGATGGCGCCCCCGGCGGCAAAGCAGAGCAGGCGCAGGTTGAGGCTCGATTCGCCGTAATCCACGAAGTGGACTAGCCGGTCCTTGGCCGGATCTATGCCCGGCAGGGCTTCGAGCTGCTCCTGCAGGTCGGTGGTGATGGCCTCAATGCGGCCCCGGTCGGCGTAGCTGAGGCCGAATTCGATCCAGATGCGGCGATTGTCGATCTGGGCCAGGTTCTGCACGGCCTGGCTGGTGAATAGCCCATTGGGGATATAGATCCGCTGTCGATCCGGATCCCGCAGCTCGGTGTAAAACCATCCCACCGCCTCCACCGTGCCGAGCAGCTGGGGGCCCGGCAGGTTGATCGTGTCGCCCAGGGTGAAGGGCCGGTTGATGTAGAGGCTGAGGCCGCTGAGGCCGTTTTCCACGATCGTGCGGGCACCGAAGCCCAGGGCCGCCGCCCCGAAGCCCCCGGCGGTGATCAGCACCCCTGCCGACACCCCCAGCAGGTCCAGGGTCATCAACAGCACCACCAGCACGGCGGCGGTGCTCAGCAACTTGTCGAGCACGTCGAATAAAAAAAGCTGGTCTTTGCCGGAGAGGTGGGGCAGCAGCTGGGCCCCGTAGTGCTCAGCTCGCTGCTTGAGTTCGCTGCGCCAGCGCAGCAGGGTCCAAACCACGCCGATGCTGAGCAGCAGGTTGCGCAGCTCCCGGCCCTCAGCCTGGCCCGCCAGCCACCAGCCGATGCCGCTGATCCAGATGGCGGTGGCGATGCTGAGCCGGCCGCTGAGCAGCAGGGCCCGCCCGAGCGAGCCCATGGGACAGCGCCGGCCCAGCCGATCCAGCAGTAGCCAGGCAAATAGGGCCAGCAGCGTCCCCCCCAGGGGGATCTGAAGAGCGAAGGGCAGGCTGGCGGTGGGCATGGCTAGGGCGCCATGGGCGCGGCAGGTGCGCTGAGTCGCCAGAGCAGGTCTGGGCCCAGGGTCTGGACTGGCTGGCTGCTCCAGTTGGGCACCTCGGCCATGGCCGTGAACCCCAGCTCCCCCAGGGGGGTGCGGGCCGGTTGGCCGCCCAGCAGTTTCGGGGCGATTACGGCGGCCACCTCCTGCACGCAGCCTTCCCGCACGGCCGCCGCCGCCAGCTCCGGGCCGCATTCCCACAGCACCTGGTTGGAGCCGCGGGCCGCCAGGACCTCCAGCAACGCCCGGGGGCTGCAGCTGGGCAGTTCCAGCCGGGGGACGCCCTGCTGATCGAGGCCGGCGCAGGCCAGCGCCGGCGCCTCGGGGCCATGGGCCACCAGGGTGGGGCCGGTGGCCTGATTCCAGAGCTGGGCGCTGGCCGGGAGGTCCAGGCTGCGGCTGAGCACCACCCGCAGAGGCTCAGGCTGGCGCAGGCCGCGGCTGGTGAGCAGGGGATCGTCGGCGCGCACGGTGCCGCCGCCGACAATCACCGCATCGCAGCCGGCCCGTAGCTGGTGCACCCAGGAGCGGGCCTCGGGGCCGCTGATCCACTGGCTGGCTCCGTTGCTGAGGGCGGTGCGGCCGTCGGCACCCATGGCCCACTTGAGGATCCCCAGGGGCCGGCCGCTGGCGATGCGGTGGCAGAAGGCCCGGTTGAGGGCGCGGGCCTCAGCTTCGGCTACGCCGCAGATCACCTCGATGCCGGCGGCCGCCAGCTGGGCCAGCCCGCCGCCGGCCACCTGGGGATTGGGATCTGCCATGGCCACCACCACCCGGGCCAGCCCCGCGGCGATCACGGCCTGGCTGCACGGCGGCGTGCGGCCGTGGTGGCAGCAGGGCTCCAGGGTCACCACCAGGGTGCCGCCGCGGGCCCGCTCGCCCGCCTGGGCCAGGGCTCCAACTTCGGCGTGGGGCTCGCCGGCGCGGGCGTGGTACCCCTCCCCCACCAGCGAGCCGCCGGCATCGAGCACCACAGCCCCCACCAGGGGGTTGGGGCTGGTGCGGCCGGCGCCCAGTTCAGCTAGCTGCAGGGCCCGCTGCATCCAGGGGCGCCAGGGGTTGGGTGCGGGGCTGGACAAGGGGGGTGGCACTGAACAGGCGTGGAAGGGCAACAATTAGCGCAGAGAAAACATAAAAGAGATATTCAGTCGCTCCCGTGTGATGTTTGATCCATCCGTTGTTTTCCTGAATTCATCATTTCCGTGTAAGACAGGGCCCTGGGGCGTTCCTGATCAAAGGAGACCGTCCTCAGATCCTCGCCTTGAGGGCGAACCCTGCCATTCAGGTGTTTTCTCACCATCGAGCCGATGATCAACGAAAAACCAAGAACGACCAGCATGCCCATCGCTTCATGATGGCGTAGATATGAATTAGTGCAATCCACGGTTCAATCCAGAGGGCAATCCACGCATTGTTCTGGCTTCACTGCGCGGCTGCCGATGGTTTTGCCTCTTCTGTGCCTGACACAGGAGGCAGGGGGGGAGGACCTTGAAGCGGTTCAGAAGGCGGGATAGTCAGAGACGGAGTTGCGGGAGACTGGGCGGCGGGAGACTGAGATTGGGGACTTTGGGCACCATTTTCGCGGCCTTTGAGGTCTTTTTGCAACTTCTCAATTAAAAGCCGCTGGTCTCTTATTTGCCCGTCCATGCCATCAAAGTATCTCACGGCAGCAACGGCGCCAATCGCAATTGTTGTCAGGCTCGCAACAACCGCGATGCTCTTAGAAAAGCCAACCATGATGCCATCCTCGTGCACAATGTTTTCGTGATTCTACCTTGATCAATCCAGTCACGCCTGGTGGGGCTGGTCAAGGGCTAAGAGCATTCACCCAGCTGCCCATGGACATTAAGCAATTTAGACTCGTTGAGTTTTAGAGGGGCTGTTGTTGATAATCCTGGCTAGGTGGGATTGCTGAAGGCTCCTGTGGGTCGAGCGGCGGCCAGCGGCAGGCTGCGCCATTGCGCCACCACAAACGGCGGCACCGGCAACTCCACAAACACCCCCGCCAGCACCAGCCGCAGGGGCCGGTCTTGGTGCAGGTCGGCCAGCAGGGGCGCCAGGTCGAACTCGGCGGCGGCGCTGCGGCCATCCCCTGCCAGTTGGGGGTTGGCCAGGGTCACATCGGCCAGCTGCCAGCTGAAGTGGCCGCTGCGCACCTGCAGGGCCGTGGGGTGGTCGAGCCGCACCTTGCCGGGATAGCCCACAATTCGCAGCTTCAGGGGGCCGCCGGGCGCTCCTTCCCGGTAGGCCACCAGCTGCCAGCTCTGGTAGTCAAGGTCGCGCAGGCTCTCGAGGCTGCGCACCACCGGGGTGCCGTTCTCGTCGTTGTGGGCGTGCACTTGGGCCTGGGCGGCCGGGGTTAGCCCCAGCCAGAGCGCCAAGGTCAGCAGGGGCGCCAGCAGCAGGGTGAGCAGGGGTTTCATGGCTGTTGCTCGGCACCCGGCTGGCGTTCGGCCCCAGGGATGGCCTGCCAGCCGGTGTGGGTGGCCCACAGGGCCCAGATCGCCATGGCCCGCAGGTAGTGGCAGGCCCGGAAGGTGTTGACGCCGGTGATGGCTTCAGGGGTGCGGAACTGCAGGCCGCCGCCGTACACCTGCTCCACTACGGCGCCGCTGATGGCGAAGGCCGTGCTGGTTTCGCCCATCAGGCGGTAGTAGGCGGCCAGGCCGAAGTTGATGCCGGTCCACACCTCCAGTGGGTGGGTGCCGTTGGGATCGAGGGGGGTGCCGTCGCGGCGCAGGCCGTTGGCCACCCCGAGCTTGCCGCCCTGGAAGCCCTCGAAGCAGGCCTCCTTGACTGCCTTCAGGGCACTGCGGGCGCGCTCGTCGGCCACCACGGCGGGCAGCCCCAGCAGGCGGGCGTAGAAGTCGCCGCAGAGCTGGTCGGCCATCACCACAGGTGTGCCGCTTTCGGCATCGATCTTGTAGTACTCCCCGTTCCACAGCAGGGCATCGAAGTTGGCTCGGGACTGCTCCAACCAGCTGCCGAATTGCCGCTGCTCGCCACTGGTGTCGAGCCCCAGCTCCAGCTGCAGCCGCTGGGCCATGGCCAGGGCCGCCTCCAGGGCGGCGATCCAGAGGGCGCCGCAGTAGGCGCTCACCCCCTGCAGCGGCCAGTCGTCGAAGGTCTGGTCGGGGGCGCCGCCGTTGTCGGGCAGGCCGTCGTTGTTTACGTCGAAGCTTTTCAGGTAGGTGAGGGCCTCAACGGCCGCTGGCCAGCACTCGGCCAGGAAGCGCAGGTCTTCGCCACTGGGAGCGAGCCGGAAGGTGCGCCACACCTGCAGCACGTAGTCGCTGGCCAGGTCTTTCCAGAGATTGCAGTCTTGATAGGCGGTGTAGTTGGTGGCATCCCAGGGCCGCTCGTTTGGAGCGCCCAGGTCGTGGGGGGTGGCTCCGGCCAGCTTGCGGGCCGCCTCCACCCGGCCCTTGCCCTGGGTGAAATACCAGCCGATCGGCCGCAGCGTGGCGTCGGCGGCGGGGATGGCGCGGGCGAAGCTGCGCAGTACGGCCTTGTCGAGTTCGGGCCAGAGCTGCAGCAGGGCGAAGGAGCCGTAGAGCCGCACATCCAGGCTCTCGTACCAGGCGTAGTCGAGACACTCGAGCACCCCGAAGCGGCCCACCGGGTCGGCGGGGCTGGCGGCACTCCAGAGGCTGCCGCCACTGGCCAGGTCGTAGAGCTCGTTGAACAGGGCCATGCGCAGCGGTTCGGGCAGGTCGGAGCGCTCCAGCACCGGCCGCTGCCAGGCCTCGATCTGGCTGTGCCAGTCACGCCAGTCGCGCAGGGCCTCGGCGGCGATGGCAGCGGCGGCGTTGCCATCGCCGCCGAAAAAGTCGGTGTAGCGGCGCAGGCAGCGCGTGCCGGTGGCGAAGGCCGTCACCGGCAGGTCCCAGCTGATCACCATGGGGATCTCGATGCTGGCTCCCGGCTCGAGCTGGCATTTCACCGCCAGGGCGGCGCTGGCGGGGTCATGGGCGCCGCTGCGGCGGTCGTTGTTGCTCTCGGGAATCGAGCCGTCGCGGGCGAAGGGTTCCCACAGCTCAGCGCCGCTGCCGTGGGGGTTCCAGCGGCTGCAGCGCTGCACCTCCAGGTGATCGGCAGTGGCGATGCACCACTGGCCCTGGCCCTCAGCGACCGGCGTGGTGCACTCACCCTCCAGCAACACCCCCTTGAGGCCTGGCTGGTCCAGCCAGCGGTTGCGCTGGCCCTTGCTGTTGCCGATCGCCGGCACGTAGTTGTGCTCAGGGCTGCCGTCGTCGCGAAACTCCACCGCCGCTGTGGGATCGGTGTTGGTGAACCAGCCCGTGGTGTTGCGCCAGCTCAGCAGCAGGGAGAGGTCGAGGGGGCGGTTGGTCGGGTTGGTCAGGGTCCATACGAACACCGCCACCGGGTAGCTGGTGCGCCGATAGTCGCCCGGCAGGATCGGGCTGAACGCCTCACAGCTCACCTGGGCGGCAAACACACCCTCGTAGCTGGTGCTGCTGAGCGGGTAGCGGGCGGCATAGGTGCCGGTAGGCCGTTCGGCGCTGCTGGCGGGATACCAGCTCCAGGCGCTGAGGGGTTCGCCACCCTCAGGTCGGGAGGCATCGGCCGAGGGCTTCACCGCCAGGGCGTGGGCGCGGCTTTGCTGTCCGTCGCTCTCATAGAGCGCAAATTGGCAGTCGGGCAGGGTGCCAAACCAGTGCTCACCCCCATCGAGGTGCCAGAGGTTGAAGCTGCCGTCGGGGGCGCGGCCGATACAGCCGGCGCCGAAGCCCCCCAGGGGCATGCCGTGGTTCGGGCCGTCGTCGAGGTTGCTGGCGTAGCGCACCGTGTAGGGCTGCTCCCAGCCCAGGCCAAACGGCCGACTCCAGCTGCTGCTGCTAGTGGGCGGGGCGCCGATGCCCTTCAGCAGCGAAGTCAGGGCGGAAAGGCCGAAGCGCGCCATGGGGCCAGAAAAGGTGCGCCCCAGCTTGTCAGAGGTTGCTGGGCCCTGGGTCGAGGCTCCCTGGAGGTGCTCCGACGGCGTTGGATGGTGATCGCCCGCAGCCGCGATCTCATCACGAAGTACACCCACCGTTTTCCCATAAACGCACACAGCTTCAGAATTGCGCATGTAAAGCTGTGGGCTTTCGGTAAACAATTTGAAAAACCCCTACACCGGCGCAGTGATAACTGGTAAGCGTTCAGGGGGCGGTGACTTTCAGGAAAGTTGTCACTCCTGGGCTGCCACTCAGGCGGCCTGAATCAATGGTAACTCCAGGGCCAGTTCGTGCTCTTCCGGCGGCTTGTTTATCCACACTTCTGCCGGTTGATTCCAGCAGCGGATGGCAC
>JAHLYQ010000045.1 GCA_025127975.1 Synechococcus sp. CS-1331
AGTCAGCTTCTGAAATCCCGGCCGGAGGTGTGCTCATCACAAGCAGTCTCTGCCTGAGATGCAACCGGAAATCAAGCTGCCGTCAAGGGTTCAGCAGGGACAAAGTTCGCGCTGAGCCGTCCCGACCCCTGAACGGTTACCAAAAATCAAAGCCAGCCGGCTGCCGGCGATACCGAACAGCACCACACCGAACACGTAGGCGCCCACCCCAAAGGATGCGGCGCTGAAGCGGCCGAAGGCCAGACCCACCACCACACCACCGATGGTCCAACCCCAACCCTTGGGCTTCGGAGGCTGCTCCGACTTGAGGATCAAAGCCGACATCATCGGCGAGAAAGTGAGGGCGTTGAAGGTGGAGATGGCGATCGAAAAGGCGATCGTGAGTGCGAATTGCTTGTAGATGATGCCGATGCCGCCGGGATAGAAGGCCACCGGCACAAATACCGCCATCAACACCAACGAGGTGGCGATGAGGGCACCAATCAGCTCGCCCATGCACTCCATCGCTGCCTTGCGGGGACTCATGCCACTTTCGAGATTCTTGGAGACGGCCTCGATCACCACGATCGCGTCATCCACCACCAGACCGGTGGCGAGCACCAGGCCCAGCAGGGTGAGCTGGTTGATCGAAAACCCAAACGCCTTAATAAAGGCGAAGGTGCCGATCAGCGAAATCGGGATCGCCAGGCTGGGAACCACCGTGGCGCGCCAGTTCTGCAGGAACAGAAACAGGATCACCAGCACGAGCACAATCGCCAGGCCCAGGGCATCGGTCACGCCACTCACGGCCGACTGAATGAACTGGCCGATGTTGTAAATCTGCGTGACCGTGATCCCCGGCGGTACCGCTTGGGAAAACTGGTTCATCACCGCCACAACGGCTTCCGACACATCCAGAGCGTTGCTCTCGGGGGTCTGGAAAACCGCCACGGTGATCGAGGGATAGCCATCGAAACTCACCGCCTGCTGGGCGAAGGTGTTGAAGCCATAGGTGGCCTGGCCCACATCCCGCAGCCGCAGCAGGTTGCCCTGGGGTGACTTGCCCACTATCAGGTCATTGAGCTGCTCGACCGACATCAAGTTGCCGTTATCAGCCACCAAAATTGGATAGGCAAACAGCTGGTCACCCCCGGCCGGCGGCCCACCCACTAAGCCACCGATAGCAATGCTGTTTTGGCTCTTGACAGCACTGACGATCTGATCTGCGGTCAATTGGTTTGCGGTGAGCTTGTTGGGGTCAACGAACAGCCAGAAAGCCGGATTGCTGCCCCCCAACAGGTTCACCTGGGCGACGCCGGGAACCCGTTCCAGCTGGTAATAGAGCTGCTCATAGATGAGGCCATTGATATAGGGCGCATCAAACTGCCCCTGGGCCGAGGTGACCTGATAGGCCAGCAGTATCGATGGGGTGTTCTGCATCACCGACACCCCCGTGGCCGACACCTGCTGGGGCAGCTGGGGCATGGCCAGGGAAACGCGGTTCTGCACGTTTACCTGGTCGATGTTGATATCCGTGTCTTCGTCGAAATAAACCTGAATAATGCTCTGACCGGTATTCGAGCTGGTGGAGGAGATGTAAGCCGCACCCGGCACACCGTTGATCTGCTGCTCGATCGGATTGGTGACGGCCTGCTCGGTGACCAGCGAATTGGCGCCGCCGTAGTTGGCCGTTACCTGGATCAGGGGCGGGGCGATATTGGGGAGGTTCTCAATCGGCAGGGTGGGGATCGCGATGATGCCCATCAGCACGATCAGAATGCTGCAAACGGTGGTCAGAACCGGCCGCTTGATGAACTTGTCTGATAGCGACATGGGTGGACCTCAGTTCACACCCGGCTGGCCGGCACCCGCAAGCTTCACTGGCATCCCGGTGCGCAACAGGGCCGTGTTGCTCACCACCACCTGGTCGCCGGCCGCCAGGCCCGAGAGCAGTGGGTAGCGGTTGCCCTCCAGGGTGCCGAGCTTCACGGGCATCTGCACCACGATCGGCGTTTCCGGCGGCAGAGCCTCCAGCTTCTGCTTCTGGGCTTCGGGGATCTGGGTGGAGGCCCGAATCTTGGCGAGCACCTGGTTGAGGCGGAAGACGCGGTAGACGAAGGGCTGCTGGGCCTGCATCATCACGGCCTGCACAGGCACCGAGAGCTGGCGGGAATTGCCGGTAATGATCCGGTTGCGCACGTATTGACCGGTCTTGAGCTTGCCAGTGAGGTTGGGGAAAGAGGCCTTAACCAGCACCGTGTTCGGTGAGGACTGGTTGCCACTGACGCCGTAATAGGGCGATATGAACACCACCTTGCCGATGTTGATCACCGGCGGATTTCCCTGGGACTTGAGCTCCACAGGCTGGCCCAACTGCACCCGGGAGGCCTGGGTGGCCGGCACATCCATCAAGGTCCAGAGGTCGCTGTTGTCAACGATGCCGGTGATCGCCTGCCCCTGACGTACATAATCGCCGATCTTGACGGTATCTAAGTCACCGATCTCACCACTGATCGGAGCCGTGACGTACTTGTAGCCGAGATCAGCCGCCTTGGCGCGCGCCTGGTCGCGGCTCTGAATCGCCTGGGTGACGTAGTAATCACGGTCCTTGGTGGACACTGCGCCCTGTTCATTCAAGAAGATGTAGCGCTCCGCATTGACAATGTCTTTGCTCGCTTCTGCCTTGCTGGCATCGAGGGCTGCCGACTGCTGCACGTTGTCGAGCACCAGAATCGGCTGACCTGCTTTGACCCGCTGCCCCTGGGTGACCAGAATCTTGACCACCCGTCCATCCACCTCTGGCTTGAGGGCCACGTCGGTGGTGGAACTCAGCTGACTGATTACCTGGATCGAGGGGCTAAAACTGGCCTCACCGATGGTTTCGGTCTGGACTGCCAAGGGCTGCCTGGCCTGGGGCTTGCTGCCACAGGCAACAAGTAGCAGGGCCACAAACGAGAGCGCTGGGACTGCGCGAAACACAACGCAAGAGCAGTAGCTCGCAAATTAGCGGACCAGCAGGGATCTGCCCTGTTCAGGAACCGTTTGAGCCGGGGTTGGCTGCAAGACGCACCGGTGCCCCATGGCGCAGGTTGAGCAGGCCCGCGGTGATCACCCGATCTCCCTGCTGCACACCGCGCCGTACCGGGTAGAGAGTGCCCTGCAGCTCGCCCAGTTGCACCGGAGTCTGCAGGGCGAAAAGGGAACCGGGCGGCTGTTTGCGCAACTCGGCCAAGGGGGCCTTGCCCGGCTGCCGTTCCAGCTGGGCAAGGCTGCCCACCACATAGACAAACGACTGGCCCGCCAGCTGGGTCACCGCCGCAAAGGGCACCGCCAGCTGCTCACGCTGGTCCAGCACCAGGCGGGTGCGACTGCGCTGGCCGTTGCGCAGACGGCCCTCGGGATTGGCAAAGGCCGCTTTAACCAGCAGGGTCTGGGTTGGGGCACTCACGCCTGGATCCACCGAGCTCACCTGCCCCTGGGCCAGCGGCTCGGAGCGGGCGGGATCGAGCAGCAGCACCCGCTGCCCCAACCTCACCCGGTTGGCATAGGCGGCGGGGACATCAATGCGGGCCAGCAGGCGGTCGTTGCTGATCAAACGGGTAAGAACAGCCGCTGGCTGAATCACATCTCCCTGCTTGACCCGCAGATCGGCCACGGTGCCGGCGATCGGAGCCCTGAGATCCTTGAAGGCCAGGTCGGCTTCGCGGGCCACAAGGGCTTCGCGGGCGGCGATGTAAGCCTGGCGGAACTCATCCCTTTGCAGCGCGCTGGCGGCCCCCTGGCGAGCCAGCTCCCGGTAGCGCTGGTAATTGAGCTGGTTGGTCTGCATCTGGGCGCGCAGGCTGGCCACCTCCGCCCGCAGCTGGGCCTGGTCGAGCACCAGCAGCAACTGGCCCGGCCGCACCGTGTCGCCCTGGCGCACCAGCAGCCGCTGGATCCGCCCGCCGGCCTGGGCCGCCAGGTTGACTTCGGCCGCAGCCTCAAGGGTGCTCAGCGTGTCGAAACTGGCCTGGAAGGAAGCGGTCCCAATCCGCTCACTCTGAACCTGGGGCAGCCGCGGCACCGCCCCATCCTGGGGCCGGCAACCCCCCACCAGGACAGCCGCCAAGCCAGCCCCCAGGGGCAGAGAACGGGCGATGGCGCAGATAGATCCCATCGGCGGAGCGTATCGCCAGCGGGCCGATGATGGCTGCCGACGGGAGTGCCCCCCATCCCTGGAGCGCCTTTGAGCGACCTGTTCAGCCATCAACGCGAGATCACCCTGGCCAGGGTGGCGCCCCTGGCCGATCGCTTGCGGCCGCGGACCCTCGACGACTTTGTGGGCCAGGAGACAATCCTGGGGCCAGGCCGGCTGCTGCGCCGGGCCATCGCCGCCGACCGGGTCGGCAACCTGATCCTGCACGGCCCGCCGGGGGTGGGCAAAACCACCCTGGCCCGGATCATCGCCGGCAGCACCAGGGCCCACTTCAGCAGCCTCAATGCCGTGCTCGCCGGCGTCAAGGATCTGCGAATTGAGGTGGATGGGGCCAAGGAGCGCCTGGCCCGCCACGGCCTGCGCACCACTCTGTTCATTGATGAGGTGCACCGCTTCAACAGCGCCCAGCAGGATGCCCTGCTGCCCTGGGTGGAAAACGGCACGCTCACCTTGATTGGCGCCACCACCGAAAACCCCTACTTCGAGGTCAACAAGGCCCTGGTCAGCCGCTCCCGGCTGTTTCGCCTGCAACCCCTGGAAGCCCCCCACCTGCACCAGCTGCTGGGGCGGGCCCTGCGCGATCCGGAGGTGGGCTATGGCGACCGCACCATCGTCGTCACCCCTGAGGCCGCCGACCACCTGGTGGATGTGGCCGGCGGCGATGCCCGCAGCCTGCTCAATGCCTTGGAGCTGGCGGTGGAGACAACCCCGGCCCAGGCCGACGGCCGGATCGTCATCGACCTGACCATCGCCGAGGAGTCAATCCAGCAGCGGGCGGTGCTCTACGACAAGCAGGGGGATGCCCACTTCGACACGATCAGTGCCTTCATCAAGTCGCTGCGGGGCTCCGATCCGGATGCGGCCCTCTTCTGGCTGGCCCGCATGGTGGAGGCCGGCGAAAACCCCCGCTTTATTTTCCGCCGCATGCTGATCGCCGCCGGCGAAGACATCGGCCTGGCCGATCCCCAGGCGGTGGTGGTGGTGGAAGCCTGTGCGGCGGCCTTTGAGAGGGTGGGCCTGCCGGAGGGCCTCTACCCCCTGGCCCAGGCGGCGCTCTACCTGGCGGGGGCCGAGAAGAGCAACAGCGTGCTGGGCTTCTTTGATGCCCTCAAGAGTGTGCGCGAAACCAGCCGCCAACAGGTGCCATCCCACCTGCGCGATGCCCACCGCGATGGCCAGGCCTTTGGCGATGGGGTGGGTTATCGCTATCCCCATGCCTACGCCGAGCACTGGGTCGCCCAGAACTACCTGCCCAACGCGCTGCAGGGGGAGGTGTTCTGGCAACCCGGCAACCTGGGCTGGGAAGGCCAGAGGCGGGAGCGGTTGCAACAGCGGCGGGCCGCCCAGCTGGCCGCCGCGGCCGAACTGGCCGCCGACCAGGGCGACGTGCTGAGCAGCGGCCCCGATGATCCCCAGTTGGAGCGCTGGCTGCAGCGCCAGGCCGCCGCTGAAGGGGAAAGGCTCGACAACCTGAGAAGTCGATTCTGGGAAGGGGTGAGCTGGCAGCGCACCGACAGGGTGCTGGTGCTTGAGGCCCGCTCCTTGCTCTGGGCCCTCGACCCCCTGGCCGCCACCCCTGAGGGCGGCGTGGTGATCACCGTGGCTCAAGATTGCGACCGGGAGCGGTTGGCGGCCCAGCTACAGATTCTCGACAGCCTCAGCAAGCCCCAGCTGCTGGTGGTGCCCCAGACCTGTCCGGAGGCGCTTGGGACCCAACTGGAAGCCCAAAGCGGCGATCGTTTCGACTGGGTGGTGGCTCGCCAAGCCTGGCAAGGCCTCAGTGCTGCCCAGGTGGAGCACTGGATTGGGGTAGTTGGGGCCAGGCTGGCCCCCTCAGGCCAATGGCGGCTCTTGTTCAGCAGCCCCCAGCTGGGGCCTGCCGCAGGGCTGCTGGCCCTGCTGGGCTCACCCCAGGGCCCCTTGGGAACCCTGCTGGATGAACTCGTCACCCTGGAACGGCAGCAGCTGGAGCTTCTTGAGGGCAGTGGGCAAGCGGCCCAGCGCGCCCTGAACGACCGGGGCTGGGATGGGCATGGGCAGCGCTGGCAGGAAACCCTCCAGCTGGAGCTCTCCGCCGCCCTGCTCGAGCGCTGGCTCGCCCCTGGCAGCGCCTACCTAGACCAGATAGCCGCCCTGCGCGGCGGCCCCCTGGGCGCCGAGGCGCTGCAAGTTTTGCGGGAAGGATTCAGCGCCTGCCTTGGCCAATTCCTGCCCCAGAAGCTTGAGCACACCCTGTTGATCGCCCGGCGGAAAGCGGGCACCAAAGCCAAACCGGCATCAAAAAAGCCCCGGCCAGGCCGGGGCAGTTAGCCGAGGCAATTAGCCGGGGCAGCTAGGAAAAGGCGATTGGCTCACCAGAGGCCGCGAATGGCATCGGGCTGGTACTGCTGGGCCGGAGCCGGAGTGATGCGCACCTCAGCCACTGGATCGGCCATCTGGTTGGCCTGGAGGCAAGCTGGCAGGAACACATACCAGGAGAGCAGGGAGGTGCACTGGGCGTCGCCCTGACAGCGGCCCTCGGCACAGACGTTCTGGGCTCCGGTGTAGGTGTTGCAGAAGTCAGCCAGGCGCATGTCCGTCGGCAGGGCGTTCATGATCCCAGCTGCGGAAATCTGACCATCGCGGGCATCGGCCACGATGGCCGAACGCAGGGCCTGAACCGCATAGGTGTTCATGCTCCAGTAAGGGAAGTAGCTGGAGGTCTGGTTCTTGAGGAACTTGACACCGGCATCCGAGTAGAGGAAGCGGGAGACGCCAACGAAGTCCACGTTGTAGGACTTGTTCATGCCTTCACGCACCTCGGCGGCGGTCCAGCCGGAGCGGTTCAGGCCCCCTTCCAGGCCCCGATCGGTGACTTCACCAGACTGCAGGAATGTATTGAAGGCATCCTGGTTGGTGGACCACACGGCGCCGCCGGTGTTCCAACGAACGGGGAGATTGTTGTCAACTGCGGCGGACGCTGGCAGGGCCACCGCCGAGAGGGCCGTACCCACAAACAGGCCGGCCAGCAAACGCTTGATCACGGGAGTATCGAATCGGTTCACTAAAAAGTTAGCCATCAACTGGCTCATTTCCCCGGAAAAGCAAGTAGCTGGAGCACAACGATACGAAATTAAAAGATTTCCCTTAGATTTCCGGCCCGTTTGGCGTTTTTTGGCCGATCTGGCGTCAAAACCGCATATCCAGCCGGGGGTAGTAACAGCCGTTGCCCACGGCCGCCCAGCGCCATTCTGCCGCCGTCGCAGTGCAGCAATCCGGCTGCAATCCTTCGCCAATGTGCTGTAGTTTGCTGCAGGAATGGTCGCAACTCCAGTTGTGGAGCTCCACGGCCAAGCTGCTCTGGCGCCACTTGATCGCCGCCTCTTTGAGCACCCAGCTGGTGAGCACCGCCATGCGCAGGGCCTCTCCCGTCAGCCCCTCGAGTTGCGCCTGTTCCCCAATCGGATAGAACCTGCGCATCAAAGCGGTGGCATCGAGGGGACGGCCCAGCAGCTCGAGATCCACGCCGATCGGCTCACCCGAATAGCCGATCAGCAGCCCCTTGCCACTGTGGCTGAGGCTGATCCAGCCCAGCCCCTCCAGCAGGCGCGGCGGCTGGCCGGGCGGGCTACAGAGCGGCACGGCTGCCGGCCCGCAGCCCAAGACAGGTGCCAACACCTGCCGCAGGGCAGCGCGACTGTGCCAATAACGAAGGCGCTGGAGAGCGGGCAGCCCCTCTCCCCAGCCCAACTCCTCGGCGGAGAGGCTGGCCAGCCCGGCTCCCGCCAGGGGCACCAACCAGAGCAGGGGCCTCGCGTTGCTGCCCGCCGACAGCGGGTACCAGCCAGTTCCTAGGCTCAAGGATGTGTCATTCCAGCGTTTGATGGCCCTGCAGATCGGCGATCCTGCCCCCGAGTTCACCCTGCCCGACCAGGACGGCAATCCGGTAAGCCTCTCCGAGTTGAAAGGTAAGCGGGTTGTGATCTATTTCTATCCGAAGGACGACACCCCCGGCTGCACCAAGGAGGCCTGCAACTTCCGCGACCAGTGGAGTGCCTTTGAAAACCATGCCATCACGGTGCTGGGCATCAGCAAAGACGCTGCTGGCAGCCACGCCAAGTTCATAGCCAAATACAGCCTTCCTTTCACCCTGCTCAGCGACGCCGAGCCCTGTCCGGTGGCTTCGGCCTACGGGAGCTACGGACTGAAGAAATTCATGGGCAAGGAGTACATGGGCATGATGCGTCACACCTTTGTGGTGGATGGGGAAGGCCGCCTCGAGAAGATCTTCACCAAGGTGAAAGCCGAAACCATGGCCGACGACATTCTCAGCGAGCTGGGCCTGGCCTGAGCGCAGCCAGGGCCTCGAGCACGAGCTGGGGGGCTCGCAGCACCGCGATGGGGCTGGCCGCCAGCAGCTCCTCCACCAGGGGGGCCAGCAGCTCGCCATCGCCGCCTGTGATCCAGAGAATCGTGCCCGGCCCCTGCCCCTCTGCCTCAAAGGCAGCCTGGGCAATGGCTGCGGCCAGACCCCGCAGCACCCCGGTGGCCATGGCGGCCTCGGTGCTGCGGGGCCAGCCATCGGCTGGCAACTGGGGAGGCAACTGGGGGGGCAACTGGAGCAGGGGCAGAGCAACCGTGGCCCCTGCCAGGGCATGCAACTGCAGGCCGGCACCCGCCAGCAACCGCCCTCCGGCGAAACACCCCTCGGCCGTAATCCGGGTGAGGCTGAGCGCCGTGCCCGCATCTGCCACCAACCCGGCTTGGCCGCTGAGGCGATGGGCCTGCCAGCCGGCCAGGGCCCGATCGAGACCCAACCATGGGGGCACATCGCTCAGGGGCACATCGGACAAATGGAGCCGCCGCCTCGGATCCAGAGCCAGCCCCGGCGGCACCGGACCGACCGCCGCCCAGCCCACCAGCTCCTCGAGCCCCTTGGCCACCCCCTCCCCGGCAGGCGCGCTCCAGCAGTGGAGGCCGCCAGAGCCGGCCATGGCCCAGTGCCATCGACTGTTGCCGATCAACAGCCAACGGGGCCCGCTCAGATGCCCTCGCCCATCAACCCGGGCAGGTGGATGCCGCATTCCTGCTGGAGACCGCCGAATCGGGTGTCCCGGCCACTGACCTCGCCGGCATCTGGGCCGCTGGAATGCCAGTCACCCACACTCGAGTAGCCCTGCTCAAACAGCGGGTGCTGGGGGAGCTGGTGCTCCTCCATGAAGTAATAAACCTCCCGCTTGCTCCAGGCGAGCAGGGGGCGCAGCGACCAGCGCTGCCGCACCGAATCCAGGATCTCCATGGTCCGGCGATGGTCCGTCTGGCTGCCGCGCACCCCGCTGGCCCAGCAGGTGACCCCCAGATCGGTGAGGCTGCGGTCTAGGGGTTCCACCTTGCGAATGCGGTGGTAAAGCTGCAGATCACCGGCCTGGCCGGTTTCCCAGAGCCGGCCATGGATGGCCTCCATCCGGGCAGAACTGATCAGCGACTGGGCCACCACCAAGTTGAGCTTGAGCCGCTGGACCAGCTGATCTGCGTAGAGATAGGTTTCAGGCGGCAAGTAGCCCGTATCCACCCAGATCACCGGCAGGGAGCGGCCGGTCTGCTCAGCCAGGTCTGCCACCATCTGCAGCAGCACCGCAGACTGAATTCCGAAACTGGTGGTGACGGCAAACCCCTCGCCAAAGGTATCCAGGCCCCAGTGCAGCCGCTCCGGAGCCGAGAGCTGGGCCAGCCGTGGCCGAACCGCCCCCAGATCAATCGCTCGACCGGTGCAATCGGGAGGAAGGGCGGGAGCTGGAGCCGTCTGCATTGGGCCATCATCGCCCTTGGCATGAGCTGCTGGTTAGGGTTTGGTCGATGCTGTCGGCAACGGACCACAAACCAATGGTGGAGTCTGCGGCGACGCCGGTAACGGCCCCGGTGGTGATTGTGGGAGGCGGTTTCGGCGGGCTCTACACAGCCCTGGCGCTCGCCGGCCGGCGCCAGCATCCACCGATTCTGCTGATCGATCCCAACGATCGCTTCCTGTTTCTGCCCCTGCTCTATGAACTGCTCAGCGGCGAACTGCGCAGCTGGGAAATCGCCCCCCGCTACGACACCCTGCTGGCGGGCAAAGGGGTTGCCTGGCTGCAGGACCGGGTCGTGCGCATTGACTCTGACAACGGCCTGATCCATACCGGCGCAGGCCGGCAACTGGCCTTCAGCCGGCTGGTGCTGGCCACCGGAGCCCAGGCCAACAGCTTCGGGATTCCTGGAGTGGTGGAGCACTGCTACAGCTTCCGAACCCTGGCCGATGTGGAGCGCTTGCAGGGCCTGATCCGCAAGCTGCGGGAACGGGCTCGGCCCCTGCAGCGGCTGGCCGTGGTGGGGGCTGGGGCCAGCGGCGTGGAGCTGGCCTGCAAACTGGCCGACCAGCTCCAGGGCAGCGCCATCGTGGAGCTGATCGAGCAGGGCCCTGGTCTGCTGCCGCTGGCCAAGGCCTTCAACCGGGAACAGGCGGATCGCGCCTTGCAACGCCGAGATGTACGCCTGCGCAGCCACACCCAGGTGGAGGCGGTGCAAGCAGAGCGGCTTGAACTGAAGGGGCCTGGCGGGGAGGAGCACCTCAACGTGGAGGCGGTGATCTGGACCGCCGGCCTCAGCTTTCGCGCCCCGGAGATCCACCCTGCTGCCCCCGTTGACCGCCAGGGCCGCCTGCTGTGCCAGAGCAGCCTGCAGCTGCGCAACCACCCCCACATCTTCGCCCTAGGCGATATCGCCCATGTGGACACTGAAGACAGCGCCGTTGAACCTGCCGTGCCTGCAAATGCCCTGCCTGCAAATGCCCTGCCTGCCAATGCCCAAGTGGCCTTCCAACAGGCCGAATGCCTGGCCGGCAACCTGGTGCATTCGCTGGCAGGGGAAGGGCTGGAGCCCTTCGAGTTCAACGACCTCGGCGAAATGATGAGCCTTGGCGTGGGCGAGGCCAGCCTCACGGGGGGGGGATTCACCCTGGCGGGAGCGGCCGCCTACCAAATCCGCAGGCTGGCCTACCTGGCCCGGCTGCCAGGCAAGGCCCACCAGCTCAAGGTGGCGGCCGGCTGGCTGGCGGACTGGCCGCGATGAACCCGGGGACGAGTCCCAGGGGCCTGTTGCTCGATGCCATGGGGACCCTGATTGGCCTGCGCACCAGCGTGGGGAGCACCTATGCCGCGCTGGCCAGCCGCCATGGCCTGACAGTTGAGGCCGCAGCCATCGATCGCGCCTTCCCCCGCATCTATCGACAAGCCCCGCCCCTGGCCTTTCCCGGACTCGGCGATCGGGCCCTGGAGGAGGCCGAGATCGGCTGGTGGACAGCCAGGGTCGGCGAGGTACTCAGCGCCGCCGGAGCCCTTACAGCGGGGGCTACCCCGCCGCCCAACCTGGGCCGGGAGCTCTTCCAACGCTTTGCCCAGGCCGATCTCTGGCAGGTGTACGCCGACGTGCCTGGGCACCTGGAGGCCTGGCACCGTCGCGGCCTGCGACTCGCCGTCGTCAGCAACTTCGATAGCCGCCTGCCCGGCCTGCTCGAGGCTCTGGGGCTGGCCCGCTGGCTGGAGGCGGTGGTGGTGTCGTCAGCAGCCGGAGCAGCCAAACCCGATCCCCTGCCCTATCAGCTGGCCCTGACCCGGCTGGATCTCACGGCCGGGCAGGTTTGGCATGTGGGTGACAGCCCAGAGGATGGGGCCGGTGCCCAGGCCGCCGGAATCCGCTGGGTGAAGGTGCAGCGCCCATGATCGGCCGTACCCCCGCAAAGAGCCTTTGGTGAAGCAAGGGGTATTGGCGGGGCGCACTGCCGGATTGCGGCCCGCCCAGAAACGGCGACTTGAGCGGCTCTGCCACCGGCGCCACCCCGAAGACCAGGTCGCCGAACTGCTTTGCCTGCAGCGGCTGGCCAGCGAGAGCCTTGAGCTGGAGCTGCCCCTCACCCTGGTGGTGGACGGGCGGGGCCTGGGCAGGCTGCTGTGGGTGGGCCCCCTGGAGCAATCGGGCCGGCTGCTGGAGCGCCTCCCGGGATCCGACCGCCGCCAGGGCTCTGACCTGAGGCTGCTCACCTGCTGCGGCCGCTCCAAGCAGCTCGAACCAGGCCGCCAGGAGGGAATCGTGGGGCTGGATCTGGCTCCCCTGCTGTGGTTGCGCTTTGGCGACCGGGCTGGGGCGGGAGGCCAGTGGCCAGGCCAGTTGCTGGTGGCCCAGCACGAGCAAGCCGAACCCTGGGTGGCGCTGGCCGCAGCGGATCTGTCCGAGCTCTGCGGCCGCGATCCCCTGGGCTTCGCGGTCCAGCCCCAGCCGCTGGCGACCGCCATCGCCCCAGCCCAGGCAGGGCAGGAGAGGGTTTTGCTGCTGGCCCTCAGCCCGGGAGACCGCGGCGCCGCCCAGCGGCTGATCGCCGAGCTGGAGGGGCTGGTGTGCAGCGCCGGAGCGGTGCCGGTGGGGGTGGTGGAACAGCGCCGCAGCCAGGTGGCGCCCCAAACCCTCTGGGGCGAGGGGAAGGTGGGTGAAGCGGCCCTGGAGGCAAGGCGACTGGGGGCCACCCTGGTGGTGACAGACCGGGAACTCACGCCGGTGCAGGCCCGCAACCTGGAGCGCCTGCTGGATCTGCCGGTGAGTGACCGCAGCGAGCTGATCCTCGACATCTTTGCCCAGCGGGCAGCCAGTGCAGCCGGCCGGCTGCAGGTGGAACTGGCCCAGTTGCGCTACCGCTTACCCCGGCTCAGCGGCCGGGGCCTCAGCCTGTCCCGCCAGGGGGGTGGCATCGGCACCCGGGGGCCGGGAGAAACCCAGCTGGAGAAGGACCGCCGTGCCATTGCCCGCCGTCTTGAGCGGCTCCAGCGGGAGGTGAGCCACCTGGGAGAACACCGGGCCCGCTTGCGCCGCAGCCGCCAGGGCCTGCGGCGGCTGGCCCTGGTGGGCTACACCAATGCCGGCAAGAGCTCCCTGCTCAATGCCCTAACCCGAGCCAGTGGACGCGAGCCGGTGCTGGCTGAAAACAAGTTATTCGCCACCTTGGATCCCACCACCAGGCGAATTGAGTTGCCGGAACCCCTGCTACTTACCGACACGGTGGGCTTCATCCGGGCCCTGCCCCCACCCCTGCTGGAGGCGTTCCGCTCCACTTTGGAGGAAACCCTGGAGGCCGATGGCCTGATGGTTGTGGTCGACCTCTCCGATCCAGCCTGGCCGGAGCAGTGGCACATGGTGAACACCATCCTCGACTCCCTTGGCGCTACGGCCCCGCGGCGCCTGATCGCCAATCAGATCGACCGCTGCCCGGCCACCGAAATCGAGCGGGCCCGTGGCCTGGAAAGCTCGGCCCTGTTCGTTTCTGCAACGGCCTCACTGGGGCTTCAACGTCTCAAGCAGGAACTGCGCAGCTGGCCGCCCCAGGGGCCTGAGACCTGAACTACCGCATCCGAGCACTGGCTTGTGGCACGATCTTCAATTGGATTCCATCTCCCCTGCGGCCATGACCCTCCAACTCGGCGATACCGTTCCCGACTTCACCCAGGACTCCCAACTGGGTCCGATCAACCTCTACGACTTCGCCGGTGATAGCTGGGTGGTGCTGTTCTCCCACCCCGCCGACTACACCCCGGTGTGCACCACCGAGCTGGGTGAGGTGTCCCGGCTGCGCCCCGAGTGGCAGAAGCGAAATGTCAAAACCATTGCCCTGAGCGTGGATTCGGCCGAAAGCCACAACGGCTGGATCTGCGACATCAACGAGACCCAGAAGACCAGCGTCGACTACCCGATCCTGGCTGATGCCGACAAAAAGGTGGCCGATCTCTACGGGATGATCCACCCCAATTCCCTCAACAACCTGACGGTGCGCTCGGTGTTCATCATCGATCCCAACAAGAAGCTGCGCCTGCAGATCACCTATCCCGCCAGCACCGGCCGGAATTTCCACGAAATCCTGCGGGTGATCGATTCCCTCCAGCTCACCGACCACCACTCCGTGGCCACCCCGGTGAACTGGACCGACGGCGAGGACTGCGTGGTGGTGCCCTCGATCTCCACCGAAGACGCCCGGGCCAAGTTCCCCAAGGGCGTCACCGAGATCAAGCCCTACCTGCGCATGACCCCCCAGCCCAACAAGTGAGCCGCCTCTGATGCGGGTGCTGGGGTTGATGAGTGGCACCAGCGCCGATGGCGTAGATGGGGTGCTGGCCAGCTTTGCCGGCCCGCCCCGGCGGCCACGCTGGAGGATTGAAGCCCACCACTTCAGCCCCTACCCCACCGACCTGCAACGGCGGCTGATCGCCCTGGGGCAGGGCCAGCCCCTTAGCTCAGCGGAGCTGGTGGAGCTGGCCGAAGCGGTCACCGAAGAGCAGGCCCGGGCAGCCCGGGCCTGCGATCCCTGCGGCAGGGCCAGCCTGGTTGGCTGCCATGGCCAGACCATCTGGCATCGCCCGCCCCAGCAGGGCAGGCGAGGGGCCAGCTGGCAACTGCTGCAGGGCCCGCTGCTGGCCGAGCTGCTCGGCAGGCCGGTGGTGTTTGATTTTCGCAGCGCAGACCTGGCCTTAGGCGGCCAAGGCGCTCCCCTGGTGCCGCCCGCTGACCAGGCCCTGCTGGGCCGCTGCGGCGGCTGGCGGGCAGTGCTGAATCTTGGCGGCATCTCCAATCTCACCTTGATCCCCCCCGCCACGGGACCCGAGCGCCACCAGGCCGTGCGGGGCTGGGACTGTGGCCCCGCCAACACCCTGCTGGATCTGGCCACCCGTCACTTCAGCGGCGGCCAGCTGGCCTACGACGCCGATGGGGCCTGGGCCCGGCAGGGACAGAGCGATGAAAACCTGATCCAGCTCTGGCTTCAGGAGCCCTACTTCCAGGCCCCGCCACCGAAATCCACCGGCCGAGAACTCTTTGGCCAGGCCGACCTGGAGCGGCGGCTGGCCCAACTCGAAGACAGGCCGCCAGCGGATGCCCTGGCCACCCTGACGGCTTTCAGTGCGGCGGTGGTGGGCCAGGAGCTGGGCCACGGCCCCCAGCCGGTTGAGATGCTCGTGGCCGGGGGGGGATGCCGCAACGGGGTGCTGATGGCCCAATTGGTTGAGCGCTGCCGCGGCCTGATCGTGCGGCCGCTGGCGGAGCTGGGCATTGCAGAGGCCGAGCGCGAAGCCCTGGCCTTTGCCCTGCTCGCCTGGTGGCATGTGCGCGGCCATCGCGGCAACGCGCCCTCCGTAACCGGTGCCCGCAAAGCCGCCGTGCTCGGCCTATGCGCCAGACCCCAGGCCTCAGCCTGGCCGATGTAGGCGCAGCCGGCGGGGGGCGCCGCGCAGGCGCTGGGGCTTCTGGCGCTGGCGCTCCTCCAGATCCTTTCGAAATAGGTCCGCCTCCAGCGCAGCCTGGCTGCTGCCGGGGGGGCGGGGCCGGGCCCGCTCCAGACGCTCAACGCCCTGCTGGATCAGCACCTTCGCCATATTGCTGACCGTGCGCGACTCGGCATCGGCCAGATCGGCAAGGCGCTGACAGAGCTCTTCCGGCAGCACCACCTGGATGCGGGGCGACTTGGCCCTGCCACTGGAGGAGGTTTGGCGCGTGGCCACTGAGGAAGCTGGAGCAAAGATGGGCAACAAGCAGGCTCGGGGCAGAGCCTGCAGGATCTTCCCGGGTATGACAAAGCATACAGAGCTGCTAAGGGATACTATCCATGACTATGCTGAAGGCATCGATCCCCTCTTCAGCTCCCCACCCCGAAGGTGCGCCCCGTGCCCCAATCCCCAACTGCCAGCACCAAACCAAGCCGAAGCCGCAAACGTCTCACCGCCGAGCCCAGCGATGTGCTCGTTTCAGCGGTGATCAGCACCTACCTGCTGACCCACCTCCACCACGTGCTCCAACGGGCTGAATACGGGGCCCAGCAGGAAGGGCGCGATGCCCTGGCGGCCAACTACGCCGAGCTGCGCAAGGTGCTCTGCCTTGATGCCCGCACCATGGAAGACGCCTCAGCCTGCGGCACCCCGGAGAGCGACGAGGCCCGTCAGGCAGCGTGAACCTGAAGCTTGACTGCGTTTAGGCTTGGGTCATCCAAGCCGTATGCAATGGCCGCCCTGCAACGGCCGCTCTGCAATGAAAGAAAGCAACACAGCGAGTGACCGAGCAACTGACCAAGCAAATATCTATGCAAGCAACGCAGAGGAGCTCTACGCCCGGATCAGTTCGGATCAAGCCCTGACCCAGTCACTGTTCAGACAGGCGCTCCAAGACCCCAGCGGCTCCCTGGAGCGAATCGTGGAGCTGGGCCAGGCGTTCGACCTGCCGGTGACGGTTCAGGAGGTGCGAAATTACATCGCGACCCTCGACGACATTGACAGCAAGCAGTGGCTGGTCAAGGCCCGCGGCGGGCTGTGAGCTGCGAATTTTTTCCGGGCTGCGGCCCCGCTCGCCTCCCGCCCAACTGAAGAACAGCCAGTAGCTCACCAGCGCCAGCCCAGCTGCAACCACCAGGGCCGTCACCTGCTCTAGGCGCTTGATCATGGCCGGCGCAAGGTCACTAGCGGATGAGTCTGCACCAGGCCTGAATCGGCACCTCCACCCCAACCCCCCATCCCGTGCTCCGCCTCGAACGAATCGGCAAGATCTACCCCACCGGCGAGGTCCTGCGCGATGTCACCTGGGAAGTGAAGGTTGGCGACCGGATCGGCCTGGTGGGCGTCAACGGAGCCGGCAAATCCACCCAGATGAAGATCATCGCCGGGCTGGAGGAGGCCAGCAGCGGCCTGGTGGTGAAGCAGGGAGAGCCCCGCATCGCCTATCTGCAGCAGGAATTTGACGTTGACCCCCAGCGCAGCGTGCGGGAAGAGCTCTTCCAGGCATTCGGCGAAGCCGCTGAGGTGCTGCTCCGCAAGCATCAAGTGGAGCAGGCCATGGCCAGCGAGCAGGCCGCAACCGATCCAGATCACCTCGATGGGCTGATCCACGAGCTGGGTCGGCTGCACAGCCGTTTCGAAGCCCTGCATGGCTACGAGCTCGATGCCCGGATCGACAAGCTGCTCCCCACGATCGGCTTCACCCCGGAGGGGGCCGAGCAACTGGTGGGGGATTTTTCCGGCGGCTGGCAGATGCGCATTGCCCTGGGCAAGATCCTTCTGCAGGAGCCCGATCTGCTGCTGCTCGACGAGCCAACCAACCACCTCGACATGGAGACAATCCAGTGGCTCGAGGGCTATCTGGTGGAGCAGTCGGCAGCCCTGGTTGTGATCAGCCATGACCGCACCTTCCTGGATCGGGTGTGCAACCAGATCGTTGAAACCGAAAGGGGGGTGTCGCGCACCTATCTGGCCAACTACAGCCAGCATCTCGAACAGAAGGCGCTCGAGCGCGAAGCCAGCCAAGCAGCCTTCGAGCGGCAACAGAAGGAGTTGGGCGCCCAACAGGCCTATATCGACCGGTTCCGGGCCAGCGCCACCCGCTCTACCCAGGCCAAGAGCCGCGAGAAACTGCTCGACAAGGTTGAGCGGGTGCAGGCCCCGATCGAAAGTGTCAGTGGTCCGCGCTTCCGCTTCCCCCCAGCCCCCCGCTCAGGCCGCCTGGTGGCGGAGATCCGCGACCTCAGCCACAGCTACGGCGACCAGATCCTCTTTCTCGACGCCAACCTGGAGATCGAGCGGGGCGACCGGATCGCCTTTGTGGGCCCCAACGGGGCCGGGAAGTCGACCCTGCTGCGCCTGATCATGGGCAGCGAACGCCCCGAAGGGGGCCTGGCCCAGCTCGGGGAGCACAACATTTTGGCCGGATACTTCGAGCAAAATCAGGCAGAGGCCCTGGAGCTCTCCAAGACGGTCATCAATACGATTTTCGAGGTTGTGCCCGATTGGACCCAAACCCAGGTGCGCTCGCTGCTGGGCAGCTTCTGCTTCAGCAACGAGAGCGTGTTCAAGGAAGCCGGCCAGCTCTCGGGTGGCGAAAAGGCGCGGCTGGCCCTGGCCCTGATGCTGCTCACTCCCTGCAACCTGCTGGTGCTCGATGAGCCCACCAACCACCTCGACATCCCAGCCAAGCAAATGCTGGAAGACGCCCTGATCGAATACGAGGGTGCTGCCCTGCTGGTCAGCCACGACCGCTATTTCATCTCACGGGTGGCCAACCGGATCGTGGAGATTCGCGATGGCCAGCTGGTGCTCTACCGGGGCGACTACGCCTACTACCTCAGCAGGAAAAACGAGGAGGCCGAGCTGGCCCGCCAGGCCGCCGAGACCAAGCGCAAGGCGGCCAAACGGACCTCTCGCAAACCCCAGGGGAAAGCAGGCTGAGCCATAGCACCCCAAGGGGAAGACATACAACTTCACCGTTGCCTAGGCAGGAAGACTCATTTCCCTGGTGCCCCTGGTTTGGTGTGCATAGGCTGACAGGACATTGCCACTGCAGGAGATCATGGAAATCAATCACATGGGCGCTGGCCAGCTCGGCGCCGTCAATACGGGATTCAGCTCCGGACTCAACTCCGGCTTCGGCGCGGGCCTCCAGGACTTCCAAGTGGAGCCCGACCAGGCCATCGATTCCATGGACATGTACTTCGAGTGCATCACAACCTGCTCCCTGGATGACGGCGCCTGCGTGACCCGCTGCGTCGAACAACTGCGCGAGCAAGCCTGAGGCCCTGCGGGGAGGCCGAGAGCAAGCTTCAGAACAGCAAATGCGCACAGGGCCCATCGCCCTGTCGCAATCGCTACGACCGCAACTGAAACACTTTGTAGCTTTGGCAAGTCCAACAGCTCTTCGCGGTGCGTGCCATGTCTGAACCCCTCGCCCTCAGCCTCGGTCAGCAATTTGAGCTGGAGCGCATGAGCCGGGCCATCGAGGCCACCGCTGATCTGCAAACCCTCCAGGGAATTGCCAAGCAACTCCTGCAGGCCTGGCAAAGCCAGAAAGCTGCCACCCAATGGGTGATGCGCCAACAACTCGGCACACCAGCCCAGATCGCCCCCGGCCTGGCCCAGCACCTGGCCCACGAGGCTTGAGTTGACAGGCTTGTGTCAGCAGGCCTGAATCAGGAGGCCCGTATCAGGAGGGTCCACCCAATTGGGCGGGTACCACCGTTATTTCAAACTGCCGGCCAGCCCTACTGACGCTGAGGGTCAAGCGGCCCCCCACGCCAGCCTTTTCGACAGCCGCCACCAACTCGATCGGGCTGGCCATGGCCTTGCCGGCTGCAGCCAGAATCACGTCTCCCTGTTGCAAACCAGCCCGGAAAGCCGGGCTGCCTGCCTGGACCGACATCACCCGCACCCCCTGACTCAGGCCGGTGCCATCGCCAGGCCTGACAGCCTCAAGGCCGATCCCGATCACCGGGTGGGCAACCCGGCCGGTGGCAATCAGTTGGCGGGCAATTTCTCGGGCCCGATTGATCGGAATGGCAAAGCCCAGCCCAGCGCCAGGACCAGTGCGCACCAGGGTGTTGATGCCGATCACCTCCCCCTCCGCATTGAGCAAGGGTCCCCCGGAGTTCCCCGGATTGATTGCCGCATCGGTCTGAATCAGATCGAGCCGTTTGTCGGTGATGCCGAGCTTGCTGGCATTGCGGTTGAGGTTGCTGATGATGCCCATCGTCACCGTGTTGTCGAGTCCGTAGGGATTGCCCACGGCGATCGCCCACTCGCCCACCTGCAGGCCGTCTGAATTGCCCAGGGGCGCCACGGGCCAGGGCCCTGAGCCGGCCAGCTTGACCACCGCCAGGTCGGTGAGGCGATCCAACCCCACCACCGAGCCCTCCACCTGACGGCCGTCCTGCAGGCCCACGGTCACCCGGCTGCTCTTCTCCACCACGTGGGCATTGGTGAGGATCAGGCCATCAACCTGAAAAATAAAGCCGCTGCCCTGGCCCCTTTCGGTGCGCTGGGAAGGCTGCTGCTGGGGCATGCCGAAGAACTGGCGGAACAGGGGATCATTCAGCAAACCCCGCGGTAAACCGCCCGTGCCGCCCCCGGGCACCAACACGGTGCGCTCGGTGTCAATTGTGACCACCGCCGGCCCCGCCCGGCGCACCGCTGCCGCCACAAAAGACTGGCGGGCCAGACCCGCTGAAGCTGCCCCCTGGGCCCGGGCAGCCACCCATCCCCAGGGCGACAGCGCTGCGGAAATCACCAGGCCCGCCGCCAACACTTCGGAGTGGAGCCTGGGCCAGGTGCGCAATCCAGCCGCCATCACTATCGCCACCAATCTCTCAGAACCGTAGGCAGGCAAGCGGCCACGCCTACGGCGCCCCAACCCTTAAGTTAGGTGAAGAATTCCTTCAAGGCATGGACACCAGCCGGCTTCTGCTTGCCTTCCTTGCATTCGGAGCAGCATGCACCACCCTTTGGGCCTGGATGCTTGCAAACTCCGGTAACCCCGCCCCCGCTGGAGGGCCCATCTCACGCCAATCCAGGCAATGATGGATTAAGGGCCCTCTTGTCCTGATCTGCGGCCTGCCCCCCGGCCATGAATGCCTTGGTCTCCCAGCTACTCCCCCTCATCTATTTGGCCTGCTTGGTGGCATTGCTGTGGCAGGCCTTCAAAGTAATGGGGCGAGGTTTCAGGGCAATCCCCAGACCGGGCGATCCTGATGCGGCCGGCACCCTCCCCAACCCGTCTGCAGCCGAGGCCCCTACCGATCGCACCGGACGGCTCACCATCCATCCCGAGCTGCTCGATGCCGATGGCCAGCTCACCGACGAAGACCTGCTCACCGTGCGCTTCAGCGGTGACAACGAGCAGCCCGCTTACCCGGGTGACCCCAACTGAATAGGCTCACCGTTGAGCAAGTGCTTTTCAGCGGAGACAGAAGGTGGATCAACGGACCAAAATCGTGGCAGCTGTGCTGGCGAACCTGAAATTACCGCCGCGGTTCCGCCTCAAGCTGATCAAGGAGGATCCGATCCGGCTGGAGCTGAGCATCACCCCCGCCTATGGCAAGGATCCGATCCTGGTGGGCCTGGTGGAATCCCAAGACCTAGTAGCCCGCCGCGACCGCGAAGGCCGCATCCCCCGTGACCTGCAGGGCACTTGGGACTGGACCGTGCGCCACGGCAAGGTCAGCACCGGCGGCTGGAACCCCTATCTCAAGGAGGCGCTGCAGACCATGTTTGAAACCGGCCTACCCGCCATCGTCTACGAGGAGCTCACCGGCGAGGCCTACCACCCTGTCGATGGCGTCCGTCACGTGCGCTGATTCCAACCACGACACCCACTCCCCTGCCGATTGACGGGCTCCTGGGGCCGCTGCTCGAGGCCTGTAAACCCGGGGCCACGGTGCTGCTGCAGGCCCCGCCGGGGGCGGGCAAAACAACCCGAGTACCCCTTGCCCTGCTGGAGCCCCCAGCCGGCAGCGTCTGCCCTGGCCCCATCGGCCGGATCTGGATGCTGGAGCCCCGCCGGCTGGCGGCCAAAGCGGCGGCCCAACGGCTGGCCGCCGAGCTCGGCGAATCGGTGGGCGAGCGGGTTGGTTACAGCGTTCGGCTGGAGTCGCGCACCTCGGCGGCAACCCGGCTGGAGGTGCTCACCGACGGGCTGTTCCTCAGGCGCCTCCAGGCCGATCCCGGCCTCGCTGGGGTGGACTGCCTGATCTTCGATGAATTCCATGAGCGGGGGGCCGACACCGACCTGGCACTGGCCCTGGTGCGCCAGGCCCGCGAACTGCTCAGGCCTGACCTGAGGCTGGTGGTGATGTCGGCCACCCTCAACCTGGCCCCCCTGGCCCAGCAACTCCCTGGGGCCGCCGTGCTCAGCAGCGAGGGCCGCTGCCACCCGGTGACGATCAGCCACCAAACGCCCAGGGCCGATGAGCGGCTGGAGCAGCAGGTGGTGCGCGCTCTCGAGCAGCACTGGCTCGAGCAGCGGGGCCAGGGCGAAACCGTGCTGGTGTTCCTGCCGGGCCTGCGGGAGATCCAGGCCTGCAGCCGGGCCATCGCTGCCACCAGCTGGGGGCAGGCGATCGACTGCGTGCCCCTGCACGGCAACCTGCCCCTGGCGGCCCAGGGCTGCGCCATCGGCCCGGCCCAGCAAGCCGCCGGCAAGGTGGTTCTGGCCACCTCCATCGCCGAGAGCTCCCTCACCCTGGCCGGAGTCAACCTGGTGCTCGACAGCGGCCTCAGCCGTCGCAACCGCTTCAACCCCGGCTGCGGCATGGACGGCCTGGTGACCGTGCCGGCCAGCCTGGCCAGCGCCGAGCAGCGGGCGGGGCGGGCGGGACGGCTGGGTCCGGGCCGTTGCCTGCGGCTGTGGTCACCGGCCGAACAGCAGCGGCGGCCGGCCTTCGACCCGCCGGAACTGCTGGAGCTCGATCCCATGCCCCTGGCCCTGCAGCTGGCCCGCTGGGGCGACCCCCTGGGCACCAGCCTGGCCTGGCTGGATCCGCCCCCAGCGCAGCCCCTGCAGGAAGCCCGCCAGCAACTCAGCCAGCTCGGCGCCATCGATGGGCAAGGCCGCCTGAGCCTCCACGGCCAGAGGCTGGCCCAGCTGGGGCTGCATCCGCGCCTGGCCCAGTTATTGCTGCTCGGGGAGCAACGCGGCCAGCTCGACCTGGCCTGCGCCCTGGCGGTGCTCCTCAGCGAGCGGGATCCCCTGCCGCGCCAGGAGGCGGGCTGCGACCTGCTGCGCCGCCTCGACTGGCTGGCGGCGGACAGCCCGGCCGATGGCCGCCGGCGGCAGCTGCGGCAGATTCAGGCCCAGCTGCGGCGCCAGGTGCGCCAGCTGGCACCCCATCCCCCCGGCGCAGCGGCCGCAGAGCCAGGGCGGCTTGGCAGCATCGCCGACTCGGCTGCCCACCTGGTGGCCGCCGCCTACCCGGAGCGGCTGGCCCTGGCCAGGCCCGGCAGGCCTGGTCGGTTTCTGTTGAGCGGCGGCCGCGGTGCCGTTCTCCATCCCGGCGACCCCCTGGTGGCCAGCCCCGCCCTGGCCATTGCCCAGCTCGACGGCCAGGGTCAGGAAGCCCGGATTCAGCTGGCGCTGGCCCTGGATCCAGAGCAGCTGCGCGAGTTGGCCCGGCAGCCTGGCGGGCTAGGGCGTACCCAGTTGGACAGTCGCTGGGATGGGGAAGCCCAGCGGGTGCGCAGCGAACGCTGCCTCTGCCTTGGATCCCTGGTGTTGGAACGCCAGCCCTGGAACGGTGCCGATCCCGAGGCCATCGGCAGGGCGCTGCTGGATGGGCTGCGGCAGCTGGGATTGGAGGCGCTGCCCTGGGATCGCTCCAGCCGCCAACTTCAACACCGCCTCAGCCTGGCCCACCAACACCTCGGCGATCCCTGGCCCAATCGCAGCCAGGCCTGGCTGCTCGCCGAACTGGAGACCTGGCTCGGCCCCCGGCTACCGGGCCTGCGCAGCCGCGACGATCTGCAGACAATCCCCCTGGAGGAGGCCCTGTGGGGCGACTGCCCCTGGAGCCTGCGCCCCCAGCTGGAGCGGCTCTTGCCGGCGGGCCTGACCGTGCCCTCCGGTCGCAGGGTGGAGCTGGACTACAGCAGCGGCCTGCCGGTGCTGGCCGTGAAATTGCAGGAGCTCTTCGGGGCCAGCGCCAACCCCACGGTGCTCGAGGGCCAGCTGGCCGTGACCGTGCAGCTCCTTACCCCGGCAGGGAGGCCCTCGGCCGTCACCCAGGACCTGGCCGGCTTCTGGCAGGGCGGATACCAGGAGGTGCGCAGACAACTGCGGGGGCGCTATCCCAAACACCCTTGGCCAGAAGATCCGAGCCAGGCCCAGGCCACTGCCCTGACCAAGGCCAAGGCTCAGGCCAAGGCCCAGGCCCAGGCGAGCCGATTGCCGTAGTCGCCCCCATGGGCTCCCGGCCCAGGGCTGGTCCAAACTGGCAGCTTCTCGAATGCACCGCTTGGCTCGCTTCTACGTGAAGAACCGCCGCGATGGGTCGAGGCTGCTCAGCACTGCCCTGGTGATCTGTGCTGCGGGCCTGATCCGGATCGACCTACCGATCGGCCAGGCGGTTGCCCTTGGGGCGGGCCTGGTCAGCGCCTACTGGTGGCATTGCTACCGCCAACTCCAGCAATGACAGGATCGGGCGACAGCCCCACCATCCCGCGCTACAGCGTTGCGGAGCTAAACGGGGCCGTGGCCAGCCTGCTGGAGCGCGGCTTTGCTCCCCGCTTTCTGCTGGATGCCACCGTCAGCAGACCCCAGCTCAAGAAGGGCCATCTCTGGATGACCTTGGTCGATGGTCAGGCCTCGATCACGGCGGTGGTGTGGGCCTCCCAGCTGGCCAAGCTCAGTTTCGTGCCGGCCGATGGGGACGGCGTGGTGGTGGTGGGCAAGCTGAATTTTTGGAGCAGTCGGGCCAGCCTCTGCGTCCAGGCCCTGGAGATCCGGCCCAGCCTCAGCAGCGTGCTGCGCCAATTTGAGCAGGTGCGCGACCAGCTGGCCCGCGAAGGGCTCCTGGATCCGGCCCGAAAAAGGCCCCTGCCCCCCTTCCCGCAACGCATCGCCCTGCTGACAAGCTGCCCCAGCTCAGCATTGGCCGACATGCTGCGCACGGCCGCCGAGCGCTGGCCCGCCACCCGGCTGCTGGTGGTTCCGATTCCAGTGCAGGGGCCCGTCCACAGGCAAATCGCAGAGGCCTTGATACGGGTCGGCAGTCAGGCCGAAGCGATGGGCATCGAAGCCGTGGTGCTTGCCCGCGGCGGGGGCAGCCGGGAGGATCTGGCGGTCTTTGACCACCAGGAGCTGGCCCTCTGTCTGGCCAACTGCCCGGTGCCGGTGGTGAGCGGCATTGGCCATGAAGATGACACCACCATCGCCGACCTGGTGGCCGACCTACGGGCGGCCACACCCACAGCCGCCGTGGTGGCCCTGCTGCCCGACCGGGTAACGGTCCGCCAAGGGCTGCGGCAACAGGCCGTCCATCTGGGACAGCTGGGCAGGGCGCGGCTCCAGGGGGAACGCCAGCGTCTCGGCCACCAGCGTGAACGACTGGAGATCCTGCATCCGCGCAGCCTGCTGGCGACCAGACGGGCCGGCCTGCTGCATGCGCAGCAATTGCTAAAAGCCCTCTCGCCCCAGCATCAGCTGGCAAGGGGATTCAGCCTGGTGCACAACGCCGATGGGCAGCTGGTGCGCTCGATCCAACAACTGAAGCAAGGAGACCTGCTGGCGCTCCAGTTGGGCGATGGCCAAGTTGGCACGGAAGTGCGCGAGATTTACGGGCCAACCGAACTGGTCGAGTCCTGAGCCATGCCGAAGGCCAAAAGCACCAAAAACAGCTCTGGCGAAAGCGATCTCTCTTACAACGAAGCCCACATTGCCCTGCAACTCACCCTGGCGGCCCTGCAGGCCAATGACCTCGACGTGGAGGAGATGGCCGGCCTCTATCGACGGGCCCGGGGCTATCTGGATCGCTGCGAGGTCCTGCTGACCAGGGTGGAGGAGGAGGTGATGGTGTGGAATGAAGGCAGTGAAACGCCCGTTCCCCTCAGCGATTCCCCGTGAGCAGCACCCAACCCAGCAAGCCAGCGACTGGCAACCCCCTGCTCAAGTGGATCTACCTAGCCCTGGCGATCGCCGGGGCGGTGCTGCCCTGGCTTGCCAACATCGAATTCATTCGCGAATACGGATCCAGCTTCGATCTGGGCCTGTTTGTGCAACTGGCAAATGCCAATCCAGCCGCCGGCTCCCTCTCGCGGGATCTGGCTATCGGTGCCACAGCTGTGGTGATCTGGATAGTGCAGGAGAGTCGCCGCCTGGAGATGCGCGGCCTGGCCTGGGTTCTGCTCTGCTCAGTGACAGTCGCTTTTGCCTGCGGGGCACCCCTATTTCTGTACCTGAGGGAGCGCAGGCTGGCCGAGCTGGGGGCAGAAGGCAGCCCATTGGCCTAATCCTCCTCAACGACCTCAACGTCAATGGTGATGTTGCTGGCATCGAGCTGGTCCTGACTTGAGGTTGGGCTGGAACCGCCGTCGAGGGGGAAGCCACATGCCGGGCATAGGTCTGGGGCAGTGCTGGTGAAACCGCAGGCCGGACATGGGCGCAGCCTCCTTTGCAGCACCTGCCAGGCCACGAAACCAGCCGCGCCCAGCAACAGGGGCAAAAGCAAAAAAAGCAGGGTGAGGCCACCGACAAGATCGAGCAGAAAGCGCCCTGCGGGGCCTGGGGCAAGCAAAAGCAGGGCCAACAGCAGCAGCCAGATCCAGGTGTTTGATCGCTGCATCTCAGCTAGCTGGCCTGGGGCCTCAGGGGAGTCCCATCCTGACGCGGGAGCGCCTGTGCAGAACAACGGAAAGGCACTGGCCGTAGTAGATGATTACCCCGACCAACCAAACCCAAAGGCTCAACACCAACACGGCACCGACAAGTCCATAGGCCTGGAAACGGACGCCAAGGGTCACCAACACCCTGCCGAGCACAAGGTTGAGGAAGGTGAGTGAAATGCCAATCAACAGGGCCCCAGGCACCAAGGGGCGCCAGTTGATCCGGCGTGACGGCAACACCCAGAGCAATAACAGGGAAGCGCCGACGCTGAGCAGCAGGGAAATTGCCAGATCCAACCCCCAGGAAACGGGCTGCTGAATCAGACCCGCCCAGGGCCAGAAGCTCAGCAAGCCATCCCGCAAACCAGCTGAGCCAAACAAGCGCATGTTGGTGAAAAGTTGATCCACAGCGATCAGCAATGCAAACAGGAGAACCAAACCAAAGGCCTTGATTCGCAGCTGCAGGTAGCGGATCACCAGCTCCTGCCAGGACAAGCCCTCCAGCCCAAAAGGGCGATCCCACCACAAACGATCAGCACCGCGCTGCAGGGTGAGGTATGCGTTGCTGGCCGTCATCACCAACACAACCGCGCCCAAAAGGCCCGCGCCAAAACCCTGCCTCAGAAATGCGGCAAGGGTTGAAGCGAACAGGGGAAAAGCCGTAGCCGGCAAAAAATCAGCCACAAGGGAGATCAATCGCTCATACAGCCCCTCATCTCTCCCCAGCAACTTCGCCGCCAGGGAGAGGGCTATCAACAGGACGGGGAAAGATGATTGAAGGCTGTGATAGGCAAAAGCAGCGCTTAAATCAACGCAGTCAAATCTCAACCAGAGGCGGTATGCCAGCCAGAATGGCTTCCAGCATCGACGCGATCGCGCCAGGGTCATTCGCCGCCGCAGGTACATCAAGCAACCAGCCAAACAACAAAAAAGCCACCCCTGGGGGTGGCTTTTTATTGGAATGAAAGTTTTACCTGGCATCGAGCTATTTTCTCAGGGGGCTGCCCCCCAAATATCGTTGCCGCTGCAGCGTTTCACAACCGAGTTCGAGA
>JAHLYQ010000046.1 GCA_025127975.1 Synechococcus sp. CS-1331
AAAATACTTTAAAAAAAGGTTAGGTTAATGTTAGGAAAAACAAAATTAAGTGTTAGTTTTGCACCCGCAATGAGAGAGAAGTTCTTTATATAATGGTTCACAAACAAATCTAAATTATTTTGTAAAAAAGATAAAAAAAGATTTGGAATTTAAAATATAAAGATGTTATCTTTGCACCCCGCAACTGAGGGAGTTCTTACAGATATTGATTGATTAAAACGAGTTGAAAATTTTCTCAAAAAAAAAGTTTCAAAAAGTTTTGGTAATTAAAAAAGAAGTTCTACTTTTGCACCCGCTAACACAGAGAGCGATTGAAGTGAAAGCATAAAATAAGAGAACAAGTTCATAGACATATTGGATTGACAGCATATAAGAATAAGAGTAAATCTTTTTCGAGTATTATAAAGAATTGAATACCTAGCAAAATGATTATCGTCGATAAAATAAATTAGATAGAGATATCTTAAAAAATCTACGATGAAGAGTTTGATCCTGGCTCAGGATGAACGCTAGCGGCAGGCTTAACACATGCAAGTCGAGGGGTAGTTGTCTTCGGATAATGAGACCGGCGCACGGGTGCGTAACGCGTATACAATCTACCTTTTACAGAGGGATAGCCCAGAGAAATTTGGATTAATACCTCATAGTATTTTTGAATCGCATGATTTGATTATTAAAGTTCCAACGGTAAAAGATGAGTATGCGTCCCATTAGCTAGATGGTAAGGTAACGGCTTACCATGGCTACGATGGGTAGGGGTCCTGAGAGGGAGATCCCCCACACTGGTACTGAGACACGGACCAGACTCCTACGGGAGGCAGCAGTGAGGAATATTGGACAATGGGCGCAAGCCTGATCCAGCCATGCCGCGTGCAGGAAGAAGGTCCTATGGATTGTAAACTGCTTTTATACAGGAAGAAACACCTCTACGTGTAGAGACTTGACGGTACTGTATGAATAAGGACCGGCTAACTCCGTGCCAGCAGCCGCGGTAATACGGAGGGTCCAAGCGTTATCCGGAATCATTGGGTTTAAAGGGTCCGTAGGCGGCCAAATAAGTCAGTGGTGAAAGCCCATCGCTCAACGATGGAACGGCCATTGATACTGTTTGGCTTGAATTATTAGGAAGTAACTAGAATATGTAGTGTAGCGGTGAAATGCTTAGAGATTACATGGAATACCAATTGCGAAGGCAGGTTACTACTAATATATTGACGCTGATGGACGAAAGCGTGGGGAGCGAACAGGATTAGATACCCTGGTAGTCCACGCCGTAAACGATGGATACTAGCTGTTCGGAGCAATCTGAGTGGCTAAGCGAAAGTGATAAGTATCCCACCTGGGGAGTACGTTCGCAAGAATGAAACTCAAAGGAATTGACGGGGGCCCGCACAAGCGGTGGAGCATGTGGTTTAATTCGATGATACGCGAGGAACCTTACCAAGGCTTAAATGGGAAACGACAGGTTTGGAAACAGACTTTTCTTCGGACGTTTTTCAAGGTGCTGCATGGTTGTCGTCAGCTCGTGCCGTGAGGTGTCAGGTTAAGTCCTATAACGAGCGCAACCCCTGTCGTTAGTTGCCAGCGAGTCATGTCGGGAACTCTAACGAGACTGCCAGTGTAAACTGTGAGGAAGGTGGGGATGACGTCAAATCATCACGGCCCTTACGCCTTGGGCCACACACGTGCTACAATGGCCAGTACAGAGAGCAGCCACTTAGTGATAAGGAGCGAATCTTCAAAACTGGTCTCAGTTCGGATCGGAGTCTGCAACTCGACTCCGTGAAGCTGGAATCGCTAGTAATCGGATATCAGCCATGATCCGGTGAATACGTTCCCGGGCCTTGTACACACCGCCCGTCAAGCCATGGAAGCTGGGGGTACCTGAAGTCGGTCGCCGCAAGGAGCTGCCTAGGGTAAAACTGGTAACTAGGGCTAAGTCGTAACAAGGTAGCCGTACCGGAAGGTGCGGCTGGAACACCTCCTTTCTAGAGACATAAGATAGTCATTTAGGTTTCAATTTATAATATAAAAGAGAGAATTACTCTTGCTGTTAGTTCAAATAATAAAAAAACAAAACAGAGTCTCGTAGCTCAGCTGGTTAGAGTACTACACTGATAATGTAGGGGTCCCCAGTTCGAGTCTGGGCGGGACTACTATTTTAATTACGAATTTAGAATTACGAATTAAAAATAGAATCTGTTTAAGTTTTAGGAAATTTTAGAAGTTGAGAGGTTATGAATACATAATTCGTAATTCATAATTCACAATTCATAATTAGATTGGGGGATTAGCTCAGCTGGCTAGAGCGCCTGCCTTGCACGCAGGAGGCCAACGGTTCGACTCCGTTATTCTCCACGAATGCTATTTAGCATTAAAGTTCATTGACATATTGAGATAAAATACAAAAAGTAGAAAAACACGCTTTGTTTATATGCGCACAGCTATAAACAGGCAAAACATATAATTAAATCGTTTAACGATTTAGCTCATTATAAGAATACAATAAGCAAAATAAGGGCGTATGGGGGATGCCTTGGCTCTCAGAGGCGATGAAGGACGTGATAAGCTGCGAAAAGCTACGGGGATTGGCACACACGAATTGATCCGTAGATATCCGAATGGGGCAACCCAACATGTTGAAGACATGTTACTCCGATAGGAGAGTGAACCCGCTGAACTGAAACATCTAAGTAGGCGGAGGAGAAGAAAACAAAAGTGATTCCGTAAGTAGTGGCGAGCGAACGCGGATTAGCCCAAACCAAAGTTGTTACGGCAATTTTGGGGTTGTAGGACCACGACATTTGTTGCGGATTGAATTAGAATAACCTGGAAAGGTTAACCAAAGAGGGTGATAGTCCCGTATAAGTAAGAGAAGATAACGATAGTGGTATCCTGAGTAGCGCGGGGCACGTGAAACCCTGTGTGAATCTGGCGGGACCATCCGCTAAGGCTAAATACTCCTGAGAGACCGATAGTGAACCAGTACCGTGAGGGAAAGGTGAAAAGAACCGTGAATAACGGAGTGAAATAGATCCTGAAACCATACGCCTACAAGCGGTCGGAGCATCCAAGTGGTGTGACGGCGTGCCTTTTGCATAATGAGCCTACGAGTTACCGTTGCTGGCGAGGATAAGTGATTAAGTCACGGATCCGTAGCGAAAGCGAGTCTGAATAGGGCGCTTTAGTCAGTAATGGTAGACGCGAAACCGTGTGATCTACCCATGGGCAGGATGAAGCTGTGGTAACACACAGTGGAGGTCCGAACCGGTTGACGTTGAAAAGTCTTCGGATGACTTGTGGGTAGGGGTGAAAGGCCAATCAAACTCGGAAATAGCTCGTACTCCCCGAAATGCATTTAGGTGCAGCGCTGGGTTATAGTTATATACAGGTAGAGCTACTGATTGGATGCGGGGGCTTCATCGCCTACCAA
>JAHLYQ010000047.1 GCA_025127975.1 Synechococcus sp. CS-1331
AAGCATTGGTAATGTCCTCAAGCCCCCGGATGTACTGATCAGAGGGGGGACATCTTTCCTGAACTCTGGGGAAGCATAGGAGGACATGAACCTCATTGACTGGAGTGAGCAGGGTTCTGATTTTTTCGAGGTGCTCTTAAGTAGACAGAATCATCCCTAGAAACAACCCAGGGCGGGAGTTATCCATGGTGTCCAGGCCAGGAGACAGTCCATTGGAAATGCTGGCGGGCCAGGCCCTGCTGGATCGGGCCCGGGCCCTTAGCAACCAGCCGGAAGATCAGATCGCCCGGGCCTGCGGCTACGTGGGGCCCAGTGGCCGGGTGATGAAAAAGAGCTTTTATCGAGCCCTGGTGGCCGCCAAGGGCTACCAGCTGCCCGATGCCCCCAGCGGCGGCGGCCGTGGCACGGGCCAGGGCAAGGGCCGCCAGGCCGAATTCCGCACCAGGGTGCATGGCAACGGCAACCTGCTGATCGGTCATGCCTACACCCGTCGGCTGGGGCTGGAGCCCGGCAAAGAATTCCGGATCGAAATTCACCCGGAGAACGGCTCAATTTCCCTCTCACCCCTGGAGGAATGAGCCGCCAGCTGGCCCTCAGTCGTCTCTGTGGAAACTGGCGCTGAAGGCCAGCAGGTCAAAGCCACTGAACAGGAAACTGATTCCTACCAGCACCCCGAGCACCCAGAGCAATCCCCAGCCCTGCATGCTGACAATCAGCACGCCCAGCACCAGGGTGACGATGCCGTTGACCAGGCCCCAGCCCCAGCCCATCACCTCCATATGGCCGAGGGAGACCAGCATCGACACGATCCCCTCCAGGATGAAGACTATGCCGATGGCGAAGGCCAGGCTGGCCACCACCACCCCACCCTCAAGCGGGCCCCCGCGAAACTGCTGAATCATCCAGGCCCCGATCACCACAAAGAGGGTGGAGATCACCAGCCGGGAGAAGCAATACCAGCGGCCCAGCTGGCGGGAGCGGGCCAGATTGCTGATCCAGCCAACGATCCCTCCCACCAGGAAGCCAATCGCCACGATTACGGCGATCCAGGCCGAGGCCAGCACCGGGAAGATCAGGGCCAGCACCCCCAGCACCAGCATCAATACACCTTCAAACAGGGTGAAGGCCTTGAGGCCAGCCCCATTGGGAGAAAGCAAACTTGAGCCCATAGCTCTTTGAGCGTCCACTGCCCAACCGTAGACAGGGCATTCAGATCCAGCCGTGATCTGCTAGCCAGGACGCATTTAACGAACTGTCCATCCCCTGGCGGGCGGGGTCACTGGATGGCCCCCGGGCCATCAGCAGCCGCTCGGTGTATTTGGCAAGCAGATCGGCCTCCAGATTGACTCCATCGCCCACCGCCAGCTGGCCCAGGGTGGTGCTGAGCCAGGTATGGGGGATGACAGCGATCCAGAAACCCACCCCATCGCCATCGCAGCCAGCCACCGTGAGACTCACCCCGTCCACCGCCACGCTGGCTTTATCGCAGATGTAGCGGCCGTAGGCGGGGTCGCTCCAGGCCAACTCCAGGCGCCAGGAGGCCGGCTGCTGCTCTAGGGCCCGCACTACGCCAAGCCCATCCACATGGCCGCTCACCAAGTGGCCACCGAGGCGATCGGCCAGTCGCAGGGCTGGCTCCAGGTTCACCGCCCCACCCCGATCGGCCTTGGCGGCCAGGGTGGTGCGGCTGAGGGTCTCTTCGCTGACGTCGGCGCGGAAGCCATCAGCAAGCCGCTGGGCCACCGTGAGGCACACCCCATCCACAGCCACACTGTCCCCCAAAGCAAGGCTGCTTCCGAGAGGGAGGCTGTCTCCAAAGGCTGGGCTCTCCGCCTGCCGCCAGTGCACCTCTACCCCCCGCGGGCAGCGGTGAATCACGCCCAAGGCCTGCACCAGTCCGGTGAACATGGGTGGTCCAGCCCTGGAGGAACCAATCTGGTCATAATCGTTCAGCGGGTTCTGGGGGGGAAATGATCGAAATGCACGTTGCTGGAATCGGCCTGGATGCGGCCAGCCGCAGCCCGATCGTGCTGCTGCGGGATTCCTCCGGCCGGCGCCAGGTGCCGATCTGGATCGACCAGGCCCAGGCCCAGAACATCCTGGCCGGACTCCGTGACGAAGCCCCCTCCCGACCCCTCAGCCACGACCTGATGGTTTCCCTGCTGGAGGCGGGCGGGCTGAGGCTTGACCGGGTGATCATCCACACGATCGAAGCCAGCACCTTTCGGGCCGTGCTCAAACTCAGCCAAGCGGCGGGCGATGGGGCGGCCGAAGAAGCGGCCAGGCTGGAGCTGGATGCCCGTCCTAGCGACGCCATCGCCCTGGCCCTGCGCACCGGCAGCAGCATCTGGATGCTGGAGGAAGTGGTGGCCGACGCCTCGATTCCGGTGGATGCCGAAGCCGACGCCGAAGACCAGGACAACTTCCGCCGCTTCCTCGACAGCACCAGCCCCGCCGAGCTGGTGCGCCACCTCAAACAGTCCCACCCGGAGGGCGAGCAAGACGGGGAGGAGCCAGGTGGGGAGGAACCAGGCAGCGACACTCCGGCCCCATAGGGCTGGAGAGCGCAGCGGGGAGCTTGTACGGATGGGAAATCTGCCTGACAACCTGCCTTACAACCCTGGCCTGCGCCCCTTCGGCCCCGCGCCGGCAACGGCGGTGTCGCCATTCACCCTGGGCACCATGCGGGCCCTGGACAGCCCCTCCCAGATGGAGTCGGTACTGCGCGCAGCCATGGCCGCGGGCATCAACCACCTGGATACGGCCCCCGGCTACGGCCCAGCCGAAACCTTCCTGGGCCTGGCCCTGGCGGCCCTGCAGCGGGACAACCTGGCGCCCCCAGGCGGCTGGCGAATCACCAGCAAGGTGCTGCCCGGCTGCGATCTGGCCCACGGCCAGGAGCAACTGCGGGCGATCCTCGAGCGCCTGGGCGTTGCCCAGCTCACCAACCTGGCGGTGCATGGCCTCAACCTTGCTGAGCACCTGGAGTGGGCGCTGCACGGGCCTGGCGCCGAGCTACTGGAGTGGGCCCTCGGCGAAGGGTTGGTGACCCAGGTGGGCTTCAGCAGCCATGGCAAACCCGAGCTGATCGAGGCCGCCCTGGCCAGCGGCCGCTTCCGCTTCTGCAGCCTGCACCTGCATCTGTTTGACCAGACCCGCTTGCCCCTGGCCCGCGCCGCCCTCGCGGGCGGACTGGGCGTGCAGGCCATCTCACCGGCCGACAAGGGCGGCCGCCTCTATGACCCTCCGGCCGAACTGGTGGCCGACTGCTCCCCGTTCCACCCCCTGGAGCTGGCCTACCGCTTCCTGCTCGATCAGGGGATCTCCACCCTGAGCCTGGGGGCCGAGCAGCCGGAAGACCTGGCCTGGGCCGCCGCCCTTGCCGGGCCCTCGGCGCCCAGGGGGGGATCGGGCCAATCCAGCGCGAACGAAGGCTGGCTCAACCCCGAGCAGCGCGCCGCCCTAGGACGCCTGGAGGCCGCCGGCCGCGCGCGCCTGGGGACGGAACGCTGCGGCCAGTGCCGCGCCTGCCTGCCCTGCCCCAATGGCGTGCCGATCCCCGAACTCCTGCGCCTGCGCAACCTGGCCGTGGGCCACGGCATGGAAACCTTTGCGGCCGAGCGCTACAACCTGATCGGCCGCGCCGGCCACTGGTGGGAGGAGCTCAACGCCGAGGCCTGCCGCTCCTGCGGCGCCTGCCTGCCCCGCTGTCCGCTGGAGCTACCGATCCCCGAGCTGCTGGCCGACACCCACCGGCGCCTGAGCGCCGCCCCCCGCCGCCGGCTCTGGGGCTAGGGCTTGGTGGGTGGGGCTTAGTGAGGCATCGTCTTGCCGGAGAGCGCGGGCTGGGGATCGATCGCTGCAATGGGTTCCTAGTTCTGTACAGGCCGTACAGATTCCTCAACAGTGTTGATCCAGATGCGCCCGGGCCGTAATCAAGATGGCTGCATTCACGCCATTCCCCCGTATTCCTCCAGCAGCGAGATCACATCTCGGACTCGCCTGGCGTTGCGTTCGGAGGGGTCGAGCTGGTGCCGGAGCTGGACAAGATTGCACTGAGCTTGCTGCTGAGCTCGTCGAAACGCTCGTCGAGCTTCCGTAGCCGCTCGTCCTCTTGCCTCCTCTGCTCGTCTTCTTTCCTCATTTGCTCGTCCTCTCTCCTCATTTGCAGCTTCCTCTGCTCCAGCTCGTATCGCTGCACTTTCAGCTCGACGGTTGGATGCCAATTCAGCTTCTGCAACAGCCGCCGCCACGGCGGCAGCGATGCAAGGAATTCCTGCTTGCTGCGGTAGGTCGACGGAAGCGGCTCCCAGGAGGTCGACATGGGTGTAATTGGTAAAGAGCGTGATCAGGGCTAGGAGCAGGGCGGCAAAAACCGTGATCCAGCCTTGACGGTCAAATCCCAAAACCACCGTAGCCCGCCCAAACCCCTGAACTTAGGATAGTACAGATAAACTATCGAGGCATCCGTGGAATCACGGGTTGCGCGGGCGATGTCCATCAATCAGTACAAGCTGTACGGAAAGCTGACAGTTCCCCACGCAGATGGTGCTCCCACAGCCAAATGCCTGGGCTCAGGGCCTGGGGGCGGCGGCATCCCAGAGGTTCTGCTGGGCCAGTTGCTCGGGCAGGCTGAGGGGCGGCAGGCTCCAGCAGCGGCCCAGGAGGGCATCTCCCGGCAGCAGCAACGCCGCCATCGACGCGGGAAAACGCCGGGCCACTGGCGCCAGCACCGCCTGGGGTAGGGGAGGCACCCAGCCCTTCGCCAGCAGGGCTTCCAGCAGCGGTGGCTCCAGGATCGCCCCGAGCCACTCCAGCGGGGGTGGAGCCGGCTGCAAGTCCTTGGGTGCGGCCGGTCGCAGCAGCAGTTGCCAGCTGAGCGGAGCGCCGCTGTCGGGCCAGATCACCGCCAGGCGCTGGTCACGGCGCAGCAGGGGGATAAGCCGCTGCAATGGCAGTACCGCCACCTCGGCCTTGCCGCTGAGCAACAGGCTGAGGCCGTCGCGGTCGTCGTAGGCCAGGGCCTGGGCCCGCAGCCGCTCCAGCTGGCCAAAGTCGCCCTTGACGATCTCCAAGCTGATGCGGGGGGCCGAGGGCAGCACCAGCCGCCCCCGCAGGGTGGGGTCGAGCAGCAGCGACCAGCCCTGCTGGCGCCGCGCCACCAAATCTGGCCGGCTGCGCAAGGCGATCACCCAGGGGCTGTAGGCCCAGGGGAAGGCCAGCTCAGCGGTGCCGGCCGGGCCGAACAGCCCGGAAACGCCGGCGCTGAAGGGGGCCAGACGGGCCCAGAGCCTGGGCGCCCCGAAGGACTGCAGCCGCTCCCGGCCCAAACCACTGGCCCAGCCATCGCTGAGGGCCACCAAACCAGGCCCCGGCCGGCCCGCCGCAAATCCGGCCTGTTGCACCGCCGCGGGATTGGCCAGGGCCCGGGAACGCCAGGGGCCAGGCAGCTGCTTCAGCCAGGCAGCCGGCAGCTCGCCCTCCACCTGCAACAGCTCGGGACCATCGGCGGGGCGGCAGGCGGCCAAAAGGCCAGCCGCCGCCCCCAATTGCAGCAGCTGGCGGCGGGAAAGCGATCCGAAGACAGGAGCCATGGCAGCGACCCTAAACACCGAGCTCGATCCGGCAAGCCCGGTCGCAGGCGGCCGCCAGGTCCGCGGGATCCCGACCGGCCAATTGCCACAGCAGGGCCAAACCGCCAGCGCCCACGCCCTCCTTCACATAGCCGCGCTCGTAGTCGCGCAGGGCAGGGCTGGCGCAGCCGTGGAAGCGCAGGGCGGCCACCGCCAGCCGCGGCCGCACCTGCCAGAGCGCGCCAATGCGCTCCATCAACAGGGCCAGATCACTGCCGGGCTCCTCGGCCACCCAGGCCGTGGTAGCCACCACCAGCCGCTGCGCCAGGGCCGGCCGGGCCGCCGCCGGCGCCAGGGCCAGGGCCAGGGCCAGCACCGCCGCCATCTGGCTGCCGCCGGCGAGCAGCACCGGCGCACCGCTGGCGGCAGCGGCGCCCACTAACCCAGCCGCCAGCGCCTGCATCGGATCGCCCAAGGCCGCCAGCACCGCCAAGGGATCGGCCCCAGTGCAAGTCCCTGCCCCTGCACCTGGCCCAGCCAGGCCGGCAGCGGCGAGCCCCCGCCGCACCAGGGCCGCCTTGAGGCCGTGGGCGGGCTGGCGCAAGCTGCCACTAACCAGGCCCCCAGCCCCAACTCCCAGGCCCTCCAGCACCGCCAGGGCCGTGCTGGTGCCGCCCGGCACACACTCGGCCAGCAGCAGCGGCTCGGCCGGGTTCCAGCCCCGCCCCCAGTCCCGCCCCCGCTGCAGCAGGGCCGCCACCCGATTTGGATCCAGGGCCTGGCCGCTGCTGAGGCAGCGGGCGGGGCCGGCACTTTCCAACCCAGGGAGGCGCAGGTGGGGCACGGCGGCAGCTATCGGGCAGCCCAGATCCACCACCCGGGTGCGCTCCAGCAAGCCCAGCTCCCGCAACACCACATGGCTGATCAGGGCCGGACTCACCCCGGCCGGCAGCTGGGGCAAGGCGTGGCTACGGCTGCTGCCAGGCCCCTGCAGCAACAGCTCGGCATCGGCCGCCGCCGTGCCGAGTCGGGCCTCGGGGGTGGCGCCGGCAGCCGAGATCCCTGGCACCGCAGCCGTGTCTGTGGCGGCCAGCAGCACCAGGGTGCGGGTGGCCCGCCAGCACTCACGCCAGCGCTGCCGCCAGGCCCCGGTCCATGGGTCGGCGGCCACGGGCCCGCTCAGAGGGGATCGAGGGCCACCAGGGCCCGCAGGGATTCCGGCGGCTCGCTGATCGGCGCCTGCAGGCGCGCAAAGATCCAGTAGGCGACCACGTGCAGGACCAGCACCACAATCAGGTTCTGCACCCAGACCAGGGCCAGCGCAGCCAGCTGCACCTGGGCCAGTTCAACGCCAGTGGCCAGGCCCAGCACGCCTGCAACCTTCTCCAAGAGACCGGCGGCCGCGCTGGTGATCACCACCCAGAGGTTTTCACCGACCATCACCGACAACACCAGCACCCGCACCAGAAAGCCAGCCACACCGATCAGGCTGCCGACGCTCCAGCTCAGCCACCAACTGGCGCGCCAACCGGACCTGGCCCGCCAACACCAGCCAAGCCAGAGGGCCAGGGAGCCATAGGGGAAGATCACCAGGGGGCCCCGGATCGGGCCCATCAGGGCCACCAGCAGCAGGGCTGTCACCACCAGGCCCTCGACGGCACAGCGCCAGCCATGGCGCAATTGCAGCAGGGCCAGGGGCAGGGGCAGGGCCAGGCGAAACAGGGGGCTGCCAACCGGCAGGTAGTAGAGCGCCACCCAGAGCAGGGCGGTGGCGGCGGCCAGATAGGCGGTGTCCATCAACTGGCGCGCCTGGCGCCTGTTCAGCTGGCGGGAGGGATCCCCCATCAGCGCGGCGCCGGTGCGGGGCTGACCGTGGGCGCAGCGGCGGGAGCGGCGGGGGAACCGATCCGCTCGATCATCTCCACCTCAAAACGCAGTCCGGCCGCCCGCAGGGCTTCGGTCACCGCCTCGGCGGGGGCCGCCGGATCGGCCGCGGGCAGCTGGATCGTGATCCGGTAGGGAGCGGGTTTGCTGGGGGCGGTATTGATGGGAGAGCTGTTGCTGGGGGAGGGGGCCTGGGGCGCGGCTGGCCTGGCTTTGGGGTCTGTGCCTTTGCTGGCTGGAGTTTTCGTGGCCGTTGCTGGGGCAGGGGGCTTGGGTCCAGAGGGCGCAGGAGTGGGGGCTGGAGCAGGTGTTGGCGGCGCCGAAAAGCTGCCAGCCAACTGGTCCCCAAACGGCGTGCCGCTGCAGCCCGCCAACAGCAGGCAGCCGGCCACCAGCACCAAGCTTCGGCGGCCGGCTGCTGCCATCAGCGATCGGCCGCCTTGATCACCCGCACGGCACTGGCCCGCAGCCGGCCGGTCTTGGTGGTGGTGGGGGCCTTCTTGGCGGCGGGCTTAGCGGCGGCAGGTTTCTTGGCCGCTGGCTTGCGGCCCTTGGGCTTGCCGGTGGCAGTTTTTCCAGAGGCAGCCTTGGCGGCCAGCAGCTCCACCGCCTGCTCCAGGCTGATGGTGTCAGCGGTGGTGCCCTCCGGCAGCGACGCATTCAGCTTGCCCTGCTTCACATAGAGCCCGTAGGGGCCATCGAACAGCTGGATGGCCTCCTCGCCGCCCTCGGGGGTGCCGAGATCCTTGAGGGCCGTGCGGCCGCCCCGGCCCTTCTTGGGCATGGCGAGCAGCTCGATGGCGCGGCTGAGGCCCACCAGCAGCACATCGTCCTCAGCCTTGAGGGAGCGGTAGTCCTTCTCGCCCTTGCCCTTGTGGTGCACCACGAAGGGCCCGAAGCGACCCAGCCCAGCCTCCAGCTTGCCCCCATCGGGGTGCTCCCCGAGGAGGCGCGGCAACCTCAGCAGGGCGATGGCGTCCTCCAGGCTGAGCTCCTCGGGCTTGCCCCCCTTGGGCAGGGAGGCCCGCTTCGGCTTGGGGTTGGCGTCGCTCACCTGGCCCCGTTGCACGTAGGGGCCGTACTGGCCAAAGAGCAGATACACCTGCTCCCCGGTTTCCGGGTCCTCGCCCAGGGTTTCAGGGCCATCGGCCTTCTGCTTGAGAATCAGCTCGGCCTTGTCGGCATCGAGATCGGCCGGGGTGATCTCCTGGGGCAGGGTGGCCTTGAGCAGCTCCTCGCTGCCGTCCTCGGCGACCCGCTTGGCCTCCAGGTAGGCGCCGAAGCGACCGATGCGCACCACGCAGGGGAGACCCTCGAGCTCCACCGTGCGTGAGGCCCCCGGATCAATGTCGCCCTCCCGTTGGGCGACCTGGGTTTCCAGGCCATTTTCGCCCTTGTAGAAGCTCTCCAGGTAGGGCAGCCACGCCACCTTGCCGTGGGAGATCTCGTCGAGGCTGTTCTCCATCCGGGCCGTGAAGCTGGTGTCCACCAGATCCGGGAAATGCTCCTCCAGCAGGGCCGTGACGGCAAAGGCCGTGAAGCTGGGCATCAGGGCATTGTTCTGGAGGGTGGCGTAGCCGCGATCGACGATTGTGCCGATGATCGAGGCGTAGGTGGAGGGCCTGCCGATGCCCTCCTTCTCGAGCATCTTCACCAGGGCCGCCTCGCTGTAGCGGGCCGGCGGCTGGGTCTGGTGACCCAGGGCTTCTACCTCCTTGCAGGCGGGGCTATCCCCCACCTTGAGGCTGGGCAGCAGCACCTCCTGCCCTTCGAGGGCCGCATCGGGGTCATCGGAACCCTCCACGTAGGCGCGAAAGAAACCGGCAAAATCAATCCGCTTGCCGGAGGCACGGAAGCTGGCCAACCCCAGGGCGCCGCAATCCACCTGGAGCTCCACCGCCAGCATGGTGAGCCGGGCTTCGGCCATCTGGCTGGCCACGGTGCGCTTCCAGATCAGCTCATAGAGGGCCAGATCGCGGCCATCGAGGCCGGTGGCGGCAGGATCTCGGAAGCTGTCGCCGGCGGGGCGTATCGCTTCGTGGGCCTCCTGGGCATTGCGGGCCTTGGTGGTGAACTGGCGCGCCGCCGGGCTCAGGTATTCCTTGCCGTATTTAGCGGCCACGCAGCTGCGGGCGGCATTGATGGCCTGGTCGCTGAGGTGCACCGAATCGGTGCGCATGTAGGTGATGAAGCCACGCTCGTAGAGCCCCTGGGCGGCTCGCATCGTTTCCCGGGCCGAGAGTCGCAGCTTGCGGTTTGCCTCCTGCTGCAGGGTGCTGGTGGTGAAGGGGGGAACCGGTTTGCGCACGCTGGGCTTGGCCTCCACCTCGGCCACCCGCCAGGGGGCCTGCTGCACCGCCTGCTGGAGTTGGCGGGCCTCGGCCTCGGCCAGCAACCGCACCTTGCTGCCGGCCTTGAGGGCGCCGGTGGTCTCATCGAAATCGCTGCCACCGGCGATCTTGACGCCGCCCAGCTGGCTGAGCTTGGCCTCAAAGCCGCCGCCGGGTTGCTCCAGCCGGGCCTTGAGGTCCCAGTAGCTGCCGCTGCGGAAGGCCCGGCGGGCCCGCTCGCGCTGCACGAGCAGGCGCACTGCCACCGACTGAACCCGGCCGGCGCTCAGCCCCCACGCCACCTTTTTCCACAGCAGGGGCGAGAGGGTGTAGCCCACCAGCCGATCCAGGATCCGCCTGGTTTCCTGGGCGTGCACCAGCTCCATGTCGAGCTCGCGGGTCTGATTCAGAGCCCGGCCGATCGCCTCCTGGGTGATCTCGTGGAAGACCATCCGCTTCACCGGCACCTTGGGGCTGAGCAGCTGCAGCAGGTGCCAGCTGATCGATTCGCCCTCCCGGTCTTCGTCCGTGGCCAGCAGCAGCCGGTCGGCACCCTTGAGGGCGTCCTTGAGCTCCTTGACCACCTTTTTTTTGTCCTTCGGCACCACGTAGAGGGGCTCGAAATTGCTGGCGGTGTTCACGCCCAGGTTTGCCCACTTCTCGCCCTTATGGGCCGCCGGAATCTCGCTGGCGTTATTGGGCAGGTCGCGGACATGGCCCATGGAGGCCTCCACCTTGAAGTCCTTCGGAAGGAAGCCGCGAATGGTGCGGGCCTTCGTTGGGCTCTCGACAATCACCAGGGTGTGACCCACAGACCAGCGCACAACCGCATACCTCTTTATCGCATCCACCGACCAGGTCCACCGCCCAGCACGGCTACAGTCCTGTTCGTCACGGCTCCCAGCTCACCGCCAACACCCTGATGTCTCTGCTCGGCGCCCTCTCCACCGTGGCCGATGCGATCGGCAGTGGTGCCAGCACGGGGGGCTTGAATCTGCAGCTGAATGCCGGCGCCATCGCCCCGGAAGCGGCGGTGTTGATCGCCCTGCTCAGCTGCCTGCTGGTGGATCTGGCCGGCGAGAAGGCCGCCAGCCGCTGGGTGCCCCCGATTTGTTATGCGGGCCTGGGCAGCGCCCTGGTGCTGCTGGCCCTGCAGTGGAACAACCCAAACCTGCAGCCCGCCTTCGTGGGCTCCTTCCTGGCCGACAACCTGGCCATCGCCTTCCGGGCCGTGGTGGCTGCCTCGACCCTGATCTCCCTGCTGTTGAGCTGGCGCTACGTGGAGCGCAGCGGCACGCCGGTGGGGGAATACGCCGGAATTCTGCTGGCCGCCACCCTGGGGGCAATGTTCCTGTGCGGCGCCACCGACCTGGTGAGCATCTTCGTATCGCTGGAAACCCTCTCGGTATCCAGCTACCTGCTGGCGGGCTACATGAAGCGCGATGCCCGCAGCTCCGAGGCCGCACTCAAATATCTGCTGGTGGGCTCCGCCGCTGCGGCCGTTTTCCTCTACGGCGCCTCCCTGCTTTACGGCATCACCGGCGGCGGCACCGGCCTCGATGAGGTGGCCGTGGCCCTACGCACCAGTGCCTCCCCGGTAACGGCCTTGGCCCTGGTGTTTGTGCTGGCCACCGTCGCCTTCAAGATCGCGGCGGTGCCCTTCCACCAGTGGACCCCAGACGTGTATGAGGGCTCGCCAACGCCAGTGGTGGCCTTCCTTTCGGTGGGATCCAAGGCGGCCGGTTTTGCCCTGGCCCTGCGCATCCTGGTGGGCTGCTTTGAGAGTTTCGATGCCCAGTGGAAGCTGCTGTTCACCGTGCTGGCGGTGCTGAGCATGGTGCTGGGCAACGTGGTGGCCCTGGCCCAGACCTCGATGAAGCGGATGCTGGCCTACAGCTCGATCGGCCAGGCCGGCTTCGTGATGATCGGCCTGGTGTGCGGCACCGAGGACGGCTTCGCCGCCATGGTGCTCTACATGGCGGCCTACCTGTTCATGAACCTGGGCGCCTTCGCCTGCATCATCCTCTTTTCGCTGCGCACCGGCAGCGACCGGATTTCTGACTACGCGGGTCTCTACCAAAAGGACCCCCTGATCACCCTGGGCTTAAGTCTCTGCCTCCTTTCCCTCGGCGGCATCCCGCCGATGCTGGGCTTCTTCGGCAAGATTTATCTATTTTTTGCCGGCTGGGCCGACCACCAATACCTGCTGGTGGTGGTGGGTCTGGTCACCTCGGTGGTGTCGATCTACTACTACATCTCGGTGATCAAGATGATGGTGGTGAAAGAGCCCCAGGAAGCCTCCGACGTGGTGAAGGCCTACCCGACCATCTCCTGGAGCGTGGCCGGCCTACCGGCCCTACGCACCGCCCTGGTGGGTTGCGTGATTGTTACCGCCGTGGGCGGCATTCTCTCCAACCCCCTGTTCACCTGGGCCAGCCAGGCCGTCACCGGCACGCCGATGCTGGTGCAGGCGATTGGCTGACCCCCGGAGAGCACGCCCATGAGCTCCCCCGTGGCCCAGCTAGAGGCCGTCGACAAGGTTTACGGCAGTGGCGACACGGCCGTGCACGCCCTCGACAAACTCGATCTCACCGTCAACCGGGGGGACTACCTGGCGGTGATGGGGGCCTCTGGCTCAGGTAAGAGCACCGCCATGAACATTTTGGGCTGCCTGGATCGGCCCAGCAGCGGCAGCTACCTGCTCAATGGCACCCCGGTGGAAGGGCTCAGCGATGACCAGCTGGCCGACCTGCGCAACCGGGATCTGGGCTTTGTGTTTCAGCAGTTCCACCTGCTCCCCCAGCTGAGCGCGCTCGAGAACGTGATGCTGCCGATGGTGTACGCCGGGGTGCCGGCCGCCGCGCGCCGCGAGCGGGCCCAGGCGGCCCTGGAGCGGGTGGGGCTGGGCCAGCGGCTCAACAACAAGCCCAACCAGCTCTCCGGAGGCCAGCAGCAACGGGTGGCCATCGCCCGGGCGATCATCAACCAGCCGGCCCTGCTGCTGGCCGATGAACCCACCGGAGCCCTCGATTCCCAAACGACCGCAGAGGTGCTGGACATCTTTGATGCCCTACACCAGGGCGGCATGACCGTGGTGATGGTGACCCACGAAGACGACGTCGCCGCCCGGGCCGAAAAGATCGTGCGCTTCCGCGACGGCCACATCTTGGGCTGAAGCCCCGCCAGCCGGCTCAGCCCCTGACGCCTGGGGCCCCTGCAGGCGGCCGCTCGAGCCTCTGCAACAACTGCCCCATCAACAGGGCAATGGCATCGCTGCCGGCAGCTCCCTTGCCGGGATCAAGGTCGCCGGGATCCACCGCCACCCAGCCGCCATCGCCGGGCAGGCGCAGCTCGAAATGGAGATGGGGTCCGCTGCTCAGGCCCGTGCTGCCCACCCGGCCGATCACCTCGCCCTGGCGCACCCGGTCTCCCTCCTTCACATACAGCTCACTGAGGTGGCCGTAGAGGGTGCGGCGCCGGGGGCGGTCGTGCTCCACCTCGATCGCCAGCCCGTAGCCCCCCGCCAGGCCACTGCTCACCACCCGGCCGCCCAGGGCCGCCACCACCGGCGTGCCTTCCGGCGCCGCCAGATCGCGGCCGGCATGCATCAGCCAGCTGCCCAGGATCGGGTGCAGCCGGTAGCCGAAGTTGCTGCTGGTGATCGCCGAGCCAATAAGAGGGAACAGCAGCCGGCGATTGCCGTTGCCGCCGATCGGCGCGGGCCTGGGCGTCACGCCAAAGACATCGGCAAGCCGAAACGTGCCGCCGGCTCCCGCCAGCAGGGCTGAAACCGGCACGGTGAGGGGGGGCAGGGGGCTGGCAAAGCCGCCCGGCACCTCGCCGGCTATCGGGCCGCTGCCTCCATTGAGGCGACCTCGCCAGCGCACCACCACGCCGCTGCTGCATTCCTGCTGGGAGAGGGCTCCGCTGCGGCAGGCCTGCTGGTGGGCGGGCACATTGAAGGGGGTCATGCCGGAGCCGCTGCGAATCCGGGCCCGCTCCGCCGGGGACACCACCCCATCGCGCACAAGGGAGTCGAGGGAGGCATCAAAGCGGGTGGGGGGGCGGCTCGGCAGCACCGCCGGATCGGGCCGCAGCGGTGCCGCCCTGGGGGGAAGCGCTTGCTGCTGGGCTGGCTGCCCAACTGGCTGCTCAGCGAGGGGCGGCTCAACTGGAGGTGGCGGAAGCTGGGCCATGGCCCGGCCAACCATCGCCGCTACCGCTAGTGCGATCGCCACAGCTGGCAAACGCTGGACCATCTCAGGTAAGCAAAAACCTCGGCTCCCAAGGGTAGACACCCGCACCGCCAAAGCTGGCCGGCGGGCTGGAGATGCTCAGAAATGGCGCTGCAGGGCCACCTGGCGGTTGCCCAGAGCCAGGCGCAGGCGACCGCTGCCATCCAAACCCAGAACCTGCCAGGTCTCACCCCCGTGCAGCCAGCCAGCCGCCGGCCGCCACAGCCTGGCCTCGGCGGCGCTGCGCACCAGCTCGGGCTCGGTGGCGTGGGCGGCGGCCCAGTCGCAGGCGGCAAGGAGCCTGATCAGCAGCCGCTGGGGGCGGGCCTGGGGATGGCAGCGCCTGGCACCCAGGGCCTGGGCAAGGGAAATTGCGGCGGCGGGCACGCGGTTGCAACCGTTCAAGCCCAGGCCGACCTGGGCCCAGCGAATCGAGTTACCCCGCAGCCGTAGCCGCGGCAGCAGGCCCGCCAGCTTGCGGTTGTGCACCAGTAGGTCGTTGGGCCACTTCAACTGCACCGGCACCCCCAGCTGCTCCAACTGCTGGGCCAGCCCCACCGCCACCGCCAGCCCCAGGGCCGCCGAGCTAGGCAAGGCCCCGGCCCAGGGGAAGGCCGCACTGAGCCAGAGCCCACCGGCCGGTGACTGCCAGGGGCGTCCCTGCTGGCCGTGGCCGAAGCGCTGGCGCCCAGCCTGCACAGCAAGCTTGGCCAGCGGCAAGCCATGGCCCTGGCGCTGGGCCAGCCAGCGATCCAGCTCCAGCTCCGTGCTGGCACACACCGGCAACCGGCGCAGCTGCCAGCTCAAAGACCAGCCAGCCAGACGCCAATGCGGGCGGCAGCGGCCTCCAGCTCCGCCAGCGGCTGCACCAGGGCCAGCCGCAGCCAGCCCTCCCCACCCGGGCCGAAGCCATTGCCGGGCGTCAGCGCCACGCCCGTGGCCTCGAGCAGGGCGGCGCAGAAGGACTCCGAGCCCATGCCGGTGGCCTGGGGCGGCACCTGAAGCCAGAGGTAGAGCGCCATCGATGGCAGCTGCACCGGCCAGCCCACGGTCCCCAGGGCGGCCGCCATCCCATCGCGGCGCTGCCGGTAGGTCGAGCGCAGCTGCTCGGGCCAGTGGGGAGCCTGCTGCAGGGCAGCGATCGCCCCGGCCTGCAGGGCCAGCGACTGGTTGAAATCCACCACCCCCTTGAGTTGGCGCAGGGCGGTGATCAACCACTCAGCCCCAATCGCAAAGGCAAGGCGATAACCACCCAGGCACCAGCCCTTCGAGAGGGAGAAAAATTCGATCCCGCAGCCACGCCAGTGGGGGGAGCGCAGCAGCGCCGGCGCCTCGCCATCGAGGGCCAGATCTACGTAGGGGTTGTCATGGGCGAACACCACGCCGTGGCGCAGGGCCAGCTCGGCGGCCCGATCAACCCAGGCCTGCTCGCCGGTGGTGGCGGTGGGGTTGTGGGGAAAACCCAGCACCATCAGCTTCAGGGCCTCCCACTGGCCAGGGCCCAGGGCTTCGAAATCGGGCCGCCAGCCCGCCGCCCCGTCCAGCCCCAACAGCAGCGGCTCGGCCGATGCCAGCTGCAGGCCGCCCATGTGGGAGGGGTAGTAGGGATCGAGCAGCAGGGCCCGATCGCCCGGATTCAGCACCGCCAGCGGCAGGTGGGCCGTGCCCTCCTGGGATCCCACCAGCAGCAGCACCTCCGTTTCCGGATCCACCGCCACCCCAAAACGCTGCTGGGCCCAGTCGGCCACGGCCAGGCGGAAGGGGAGGGTGGCCCCATGCAGGCAGTAGGCCGAGCTTGCCGGCTCTGCCAACTGGGCAGCCATCGCCTCGATCGCCGCGGCGGGGGGTTGCAGGTCGGTGGAGCCGAGCGAGAGGTCCAGCAGGGGGGTGAGGTTCTCGCTCGCAGCCCACGCCGCGTAGGCGGACTTGCGCAGGTCGTTGCGGGCAAAGACGCCGCTGCCCAGCCGTGACAACCGCTCAGAGATGGGCATCCACAAATGCCTGGAGCTGGGGTTTGGCCATGGCTCCCTCGTGGCGCGCCAGCTCCTGGCCGCCCTTGAACAGGAGCAGCGTCGGTAGACCCTGGATCTGCAGGGAATCGCGGATGGTGGGGTTGCCATCGGCCTCGAGCTTGCCCACCGCGAGGCGGCCGGTGTATTCGGCGTCGAGCCAGTCCATCAACGGCGCCATCAGCCTGCAGGGGCCACACCACTGGGCCCAAACATCAACCAGCACTGGGGCAGCAGCGTCCAGCACTTCGGTTTGAAAATTGGCGTCGGTGAGCTGAACAACGGACACGGCAAGGCCCCGCAAACAACTGGTGTTAAGCCGATTGTATGGAGAGGGAAGCCCCAGCTGGATGGCCAGGGGCCTCAGAGCTTGTCGATCGAGCGCTTCAGCTGCTCGAGCTCGGGATCGAGCTCACTCACCTTGACGGGCTCCAGCTGGGGAGCCGCCACTCCGCCGGCCAGGCGGTTCTTCAGCGCCGCCAATTCATCGTCCACCTCGGGCGCCCCCTCCAGGGCCGCAAACTGGCTTTCCAGATCTGAACCGGCCAGCTCGGCGGCCGCCTGGCTGCGGGCCTCCAGGGTCTGCACCTTTTCCTCCATCCGCTCGAAGGCCGCCATCGAGCTGTTGGTGCCCAGGCTGCCGACGGCGCTCTGCAGCTGCTCCTGGGCCTGGGCCGCCTGGGCGCGGGCCTTGAGCATGTCCTTTTTGGTCTTGGCCTCGGCGATCCTGCTCTCGAGGGTGATCAAGCTCTTTTTGAGCTGCTCCACCTGACCTGCCTGGCTCTGCAGCTGGGTGTTCAGGGCCGTGGCGGTGTCCTGGCAGGTCTTGCGGCGGCCGAGGGCCTCACGGGCCAGGTCTTCCTCACCCTTTTTGAGCGCCAGCTCGGCTCGCTCATACCAGGTGGCGGCCTGGGATTCGGCCTGCTCTGCCTGGTTCTGGATGCGCTTCTGGCTGGCGATAGCCGTGGCCACCGCCTGGCGCAACTTGATCAGGTCCGACTGCATGTCGGCCACCGATTGGTCGAGGATCTTGGCCGGATCCTCCATGGATCCAACCGCCGCATTGGCGTTGGCCCGGATCAGGCGGCTGAGGCGATCGAAGAAGCCCATCGGAGCTGGCGGGGGCGATGCTTGAGGGTAGCCAGAGTTTGGGGCGGTTTACCAGCGGGATTGCCGCACCGCCGATAACGTCAGCCCATGGCCAAGGCCTCCCGCCAGCAAACCCGCCAGATCGGCAACCTCAGCCTGCTGGTGCCGGCGCCGCGCCCACCCGCCAGCGGCCTGGCCAGCTGCCTGCGGGAGCTGGAGCAGCGCTGGCAGCAGGGCGGGCACCTGGCGGCCCTCTGGCAGGCCTGGCCGCGCATCGCCGGCGCCCAGCTCGCCCCCCACTGCAGGCCCCTGCGGCTGCACAGCGGCCTGCTCACCGTGGGGGCCGCGCCCGGCCCCTGGCTCCAGGCCCTGCAATACAACCGCCACCAGCTGCTCGGTGCCCTGCGCGCCCAGGGCTTCCAGGTGCGCGATCTGCGCTTGGAACAGCACCACCCCGCGGCGGCAGCCCCCCCGGGCGGTCTGCAGGAAGGGGAGGTGTGGGCAGCCCACCCCAGCCGGGTGGATGTCCACGGCATGGCCACCTGTCCCCGCTGCGGCAGTCCGGCCCCGGCCGGGGAGATGGCCCGCTGGGGCCACTGCAGCTTCTGCCGCCAGAAGCAGCTGGCCCTGGCAGCCCGCCCCCCCCGGCTAACTCAATAGCGCTCCGGGCGCGGCAGCCGCCAGTCGGCGGCGACCCCCTGCCGCTGCAGCTGGGCCGCCCGCCGCTCCAGCCGGCGGCGATCCAGGCGCCAGAGGCCATAGATGCCCCGGCGCTCCAGCAGCTGGGGCTCGAGGCCCTGCCAGAAGGGCAGGGCGGCGGTGCCCGTATCGATCACCATCAGCAGGCTGGGCTGCTCGCCCGGGGTACTGGCTGGCTGGCCGGGGCGGGTCTCGGTCCGAAGCCGGTCGGCCAGGTTGACCAGGTTGTGGGGCTCGGCCCCTTCGTAGATCACCACCCGGCGGCCGTAGTAGTGCAGGGAGGGCTTGAGCATCCCCACCATCGCCACCGGTTCGGCGGGGCGGGCTTGCCGAACCAGCGCCGAGGCCATCTGCCGCACCGGCAGACCCCGCAACCGATCGCCCAGCTGCCAGGCAGGTTGGAGCACCAAGGGCACAAAGGCAAGCAAGGGCAGCTGCAGCGCCAGCAAGGCGGCGGCGCCACCGCTCCGCCCCTGAGCCAAGCCCAGAACCACGGCGAGGGCGTAGAGCCCTCCGCCCAGCAACAGCCAGCCGCCGGCCAGCAGCTCCGGCGCCAGGCCCGGGATCTCCGGCGCCACAATCAGCGGCACCCAGAGGGGCGACGCCAGCCAACCGGCCGCCAGCAAGGCCGTCAGGGCAAGGCTGAGTCGCCAGGCCCAGCCCAGCCCCCGCTGGGCTGCCAGGGCAATCAGCAGGCCCGCCGCCGGCGTCGCCGGCAGCCAGTAACTGGGCAATTTGGTCGCCGCTGCAGTGAAAAACAGCAGCACCGCCAGCAACCAGCAGGCCGCGAAACGCTGCAGCGAGAGTTCCGGTGCCAGGGGCTTCGCCGGCCGCCAGCTCCAGCGAAGGGGGCCCACACCCTGGGCCAGGCCCAGCAACAGCAGGGGCGTGAGCGGCAGGCTGGCGATCACTAGTACCAGCGCGAAAAACCACCAGGGCTGCAGATGGTTGTTCACCACCACCGTGAAGCGCTGCAGGTTGTGATACCCAAAAAAGCTACGCCAGAAGGGTTCCCCTGCCACCACGAGGGCGGCCCCGTACCAGGGAAGGGCCACCAGAGCCGTGATCGCCAGCCCCGGCAGGGGCCTCAGCCGCCGCCAGAGAGCGGCCATATCTGCCTGCAACCAGCCAAACAGCACCAAGGTAAGGCCCAGCAAAACCACGGCCACCGGCCCTTTGGCCAGCACCGCCAGGCCCAGCAGCAACCAGCAGCGCCACCAGCCCTGGCCCCGGGCGGCATAGGTCTGCCAGCCCAGCAGCAGGCTGAGGGCCAGGAGCCCTGAAAACAGGGCATCACTGACGGCGATGCGGCCCCAGAGCAGCACCAGGGGCGAAAGGCCAAAGGCAAAGGCAGCCGTCAGGGCGACCAGGCCCGGCCGGCCGGGCCGCTGGGGCCGGCGCAGCAGGGTGTCTGCCAGGGCCAGCATCACGGCGCCGCAAGCCAGGGCCGAGGGCAGCCGCGCCGCCCAAGTGCCCAGGGGGTTCCAGAGCTCCTGGCCGGGGAGGGCATAGAGCATCCCCATCGCCCAGTACACCAGCGGCGGCTTATCGAAGCGAGGCAGGCCGTTCACCCGGGGGATCAACCAGTCACCGGTTTCGGCCATGGCCCGGGCCGAGGCGGCAAACAGGGGAGCGGTCTCGTCCACCAGGCCGGAGCTGCCCAGCTGCCACCCAAACAGCACCAGGGCCACCGCCGCCGTGATCAACAGCACCTGGCGGCGCTGGAACGAAGCGACGGGCGGCGGGGCCATCCGGCCAGAGCGGAGGCGATGAACATATCCCGGCCCTATCCCGGCCAGATTCGCGGGCCGCCGGTGCGGGATGGCATGGCCCTGCAACTGTGGGAGCAGGGGCGCCAGCAGGCAGCAATCCCGCAGCGGCCTGGGCTGCAGCTGGTGCATGACATCTTTGAACTGGGCGATGTGGCCGGGTCCGAGCGTTTTGTTGCGGCAGCTGCTGCAGGTGCATCCTGGAGATTTAAGCCCATACTAGTACCTAACACCTCTCATATCCACATAAAATAATGGGCTTAGAAATATTTATCTAGCTCAAGAAGCAGTCCCATTTTCCTGATAATTGATATTGAATGCGAGGCCCGTTCTTGCTTGAAAGTGCGCCCTATTCTGATTAAATGAGGATACGATCTCAGCCATGACTGGGTCATTTGTAATACTGGGGGCGCGCTTGCCAGCCAGGAGGTAGTGGCACCGATAATTGCTAGTGAAATAACAGGTCTTCTTGTTAGACCACGCTAATTTATAATTTCTTTGCTTAATTGCTAGAAACATTATTCTATCACCTATGGGCCCGAGAAATGGCTGCATCATCCCCCAGACAGGGATTAACCCAAAGGCAGATTCAAAGAAGCAATAGCAGGAAGTGTCGACATGGCTTCTTGTTGAATCCTCTGTGTCACCTTCCACCACCGTACCGTCGGGAAGTATGATATGCCTTCCGAGTATGGCAATGTCGATGTCTGGCTTTTGGGCCTTGAGCAGTAGTGCTTCTGAGATGTGCTGGGGCGAAAACCAATTATCTACATCCAGGAATAAAATCATATCAAAGCCCGAGTTAATAGCTGATATTGCCCCAACGGTTCTTGGCGTATTCCCATTGTCTGCATGAGCTTTGCTCAAAATGATGTGTTCACAGTCCCAATTTGAAACGGTTTCATTGTGAAAACCATCGGCCACCATGAAGTGCCTGCAGCTCACCTCTTGATCGAGGACACTGAGGTGACATCTCCTGAGCACCGAGATGTCTTCCTTGTAGTAGGGGGTGATGACAGCGGCTTTCATGATCCAAATCAAAAAATCTGTGACGCGATCAGTGCAGGTTAGCCTGGGATGTCTTGATGGTTGTAATTCCTACATGTTCAATATCATGGGTGATATTCGCATAGATGGCGCCTGAGCAATCTTCTGTCCACCTTCTGCAAAACGATAGATCTTCAGAGAATTCCCTGTCCTCTAGTTCGATTTTGTTAAACGGGGTCAGAAAGGAGCTAAAGGTGTCTGCCCAAGGCATACGCTTAAAGCGGAGGGCGTCCAAGATTGAGGGGCAGTGCTCCAGCATCAGGGTGATGCACTCCCTAGAGATAAGCATAATCCCTGTGCCGCATGCGTCAACCTTGCGAAATCCTGGATTGCGGGGATGGGGCTTCTTTGGCGATCCGATGAAGCTGCAGGCTTTGGCGTAGGCCTTTGCATAGGAATCAGCATAAAGGCCGTGCAGTTTCTCGAGATCTATTGATCGCTTTGGGTAGACTACCCCAACTACATCTTCCTGAAGAGCCACCATCTCGCCGATCAGCTGGCTTGGGAAACCCATGTCGGCGTCGATAAATAGAAGGTGACTGCAATTGGTCATGTTATAGAAGAAATAAGAAAGCAGGTAGTTTCTTGAGGCGACGATATCAGCGTAGTCAAAAACTTTGAAGGAAAAGCGCAGACCCATAGCCGGGGCCGCTGTAAGTAGCATAAAGAGACTGCGGACATAGGCAGAGCTGAATTCACCTTTGTAGGCAGGAGTGGCAATGGCAATATGCAGCCTTTTGTCGTCGGCCCGTCGCGGCGGTAGTTGAATTTTACCGCTGATCACAGTTGTCATTTTAAATTATTCAAAATAGTCTATATATATTACTGGCCCCAACTAGCCATTGGCTGGCTGCAGGCCAGCCCGCAGCGCTGCTGCTGCTTACATGCCATTCTCAATTGCAAGAGTATCTTGCATGCGCAAACGCATGTGCCTCAGTTTCAGCCTACATCGCTTTCACCTCACCAAGCCGCCTATGGCAGCGATGCCTTCGCGGCGGAGCTTGGCGCCCAGCCACTTGAGGCCATGAACTATCCCTGCAAGACTGATGGAGCGGACTCCGCCTTGGTTACCAGCCAGAGCCGGTGCTGAAGTTGTTTGCTGCCGGTGTGGTGAATGGCCTCTGCGGAGTGGCAAGTATTGGTACCGGGCCACTGCTGATCTGCAGCTCCGCACTCGAGGCGCTTGCTGGAGCTTGGCCCCGATCCTGCTCGGCGTCCTATGGCGATAGCAGGGAAGGAGAAGGCATGCTGAGTAGGCGCTCGGCAGCCGTCCCGTAAACGTTGGCACTCTCCCCCCTGGCCGACAACTGGCAGAGCGATGTGCAGGCGCTCTGGGAGCAGGGGCAGCAGCAGGCGGCAATCGATCGACTGCTGGAGCGCATCAACGCCGCCCGGCCGGCAATCCCGCGGCGGCTGGGGCTGCAGCTGGTTTATTACATCTTTCAGCTGGGCGATCTGCCAGGGGCCGAGCTTTTTCTGCGCCGGCTGCTGCAGGTGCATCCTGAAGATCTGGAGATCCTCGAGAACCTGGCGGCCGTGCTCAGCCGCCAAAGGAAGGCGGCTGAGGCGATTTAAATTTTAGAGCAGGTGGTAGCCCGCTCGCCCGGCAGCGCCAATGCCTGGGATGGGCTCGCCGCCAGCCTCGCCCGCCTCAAGCGTTTTGCGGAGGCGCGTGCGGCCGGCGAGCGCTCCCTGGCCCTGAAAACCGAGGCCGGGCCGCCCCTGCCAGGCTGGCAGCCGCCGGCCGGCACCCCCCAGCAGCATCTGGAGCGGCCCGGGCGCCAGCAGCGGCGGGATGTGATCGCGTTTTCGATCTGGGGCAGCCACCCCCGCTATCTGCGCGGTGCCCTACGCAATGCCCTGCTGATCCCCGACCTCTATCCCGGTTGGCAGGCCCGCTTCCACCTGGACACCACGGTGCCCTTGGAGTTCAGGGAGCTGCTGCAAAGCCTTGGCGCTGAGGTCCGGCTGATGCCCGCTGGCCAGAGCCTGCGCCAGAAGCTCTGCTGGCGCTTCCAGGTGGCCAACGATCCGGAGGTGGGGCGCTTCCTGGTGCGTGATTGCGATTCGGTGGTGAACCAGCGAGAGGTGGCGGCGGTGCAGCAGTGGCTGGCCTCCAAGTGCTGGTTCCACGTGATGCGCGACTGGTGGACCCACTCCGATCCGATCCTGGCGGGCCTGTGGGGCGGCATTGCCGGTGTGCTTCCGGATCTATCGGCGCTGCTGAGCACCTATAGGCCACCCGCCAAGGAAACCGCCAATGTGGACCAGTGGTTCCTGCGCGATCTGCTCTGGGGCAGCATCCGGCCCCTGGCCCTGGTGCATGACCGCTGTTTCCGCAGCGAGGGAAGTGTGCCCTGGCCTACGCCCACCCCTTCCGGAAAAAGCCATGTGGGGCAGGATGAATTTGCTGCAAATCGAAAGGGGCAAGCCCTCTGGCTGGCGGGTTGGTTGCAGCGTTATTCGTGTCTGCAGATCTCCGGGGAAAGGACGAGCCATGTGGTTCACACGCAATCGCCAGCTGGGCGTCTACAAGGGCAGCGCTCGATCGATCTTCGGGAGGTGCGCTGCCGCTGGATCAGCCTGGAGCGCGATAGTGCCGCTTCGAGGCACCTGGAGCAGAGCCTGCGGCAGCAGGGCTTTGAGGATCTGGACTGGTGCCCTGGTGTGCGCCTGCAGGAGAGCGGCTCCAGATCAGAACGGATGCACGCCCAGGCCGTGGCGCTGGCGCACAAAAGGGCTCTGGAACTGCATCTGGATGATCAACCGCTGTTGCTTCTGGAAGATGATGTGGCCACAGAGGCGGATGCCAACTGGACGCTTGCCGTGCCAGCTGATGCTAACGCGGTGTGGGTGGGCATTTCCCGCTACGGGAAGCCCATCGTGCAACCGATCAATCCAAGCTTGAGCAGAATTGAGAGAATGTTCAGCACCCATGCTGTTCTCTACCTAAGCAAGAGCTACAAGGAGCATGCCATACATTGCGCTGAGCAGTGCAACTCTTGCTGGTTACCCTTTGACATTGGATTGTCTTTTTATCAGCAAGATTTCAACGTCTATGCATTGAATCAGCCTGCATTTTTTCAGGCCAATGGCAAGGGGCAGCATAATTTTGAGGCCTTGACCAGAGGATCGCTGCTCCCCTCTGAAGGGCATGGTCACCGGGCGCTTTCAGCATAGATCCAATGGAATGCTTGAGGCGCCACGTCGATATAATGATCAGAAGGAATCCTTGTCGGCCTCTGAGTACGCAGATGGCTTTCCGGAAATAGTAATAAACCCTTCTTATGCGGTCACCGCTGATCTAGGACGAGCTCTTGGTTGACACGAGATCCCGAGTAAGTTTCAATGAGCAAATAGTGATAAATTGGAATGGGCAGTCCACTCAGTCTCGAATTCACGAATTCCTGGTTCGAGTCCAGTGCTCGCTCCACTTGGGATCAATTAATTCCCCAACTCAAGCCCAAACGTATTCTAGAAATTGGTTCCTACGAGGGAGCCTCAACCTGTTATCTTATCGATAAACTAGCTCCTCAAGAAGGGCAGATTGAGATCCACTGCATTGATACCTGGGAAGGTGGGCTTGAAAATCAACAAGGCGGTATAGCTCCGGCAGACATGAGTGGGGTTGAAAAGCGATTTTGCTCAAATACGGAGTTAGCTTTGGCCGCTAAAGCCCCCGCCGAAGTCAAGTTAGTGCGTCACAAAGACTTTTCCTATAAAGCTCTTGCACGCCTCCTAGATAATGGCAAGGAGGGTTTTTTTGATTTTGTCTATATCGATGGCTCGCATCAAGCGGTTGACGTAATCACCGATGCAATAATGAGCTATTATCTCGTCAGAAAAGATGGAATTCTCGCGTTCGACGATTACAATTGGAGCGAATTTGCCGGTGAAAAGCGCGATCCTCTTCGGTGCCCTAAGTTGGCGATTGATTCATTCTCTAATATCTTCTTCCGCAAGGTTGTCGCTCTCAAAGTTCCACTGTATCAAGTTTACTTTCGCAAAATAGCCTGAGTGCGTAGTTTCAGTCGGGTTGCGAATCAAATGATAAACGACTTATGCGTCGAGTTCGACTAGCGGTATGCTTTCAGGGTGCGGGGCAGCTAGTAGCGAACATCGTCACTGCTGAATCCTTGACGTCGGCGTTAGTCCAGGTTCCATCTCAGGCAGAGATCGCCTGTGATGACGACATCTCCTGCCGGGATTCCAGAAGAGGATTGGCTGTCGTGGCGACCCAAGGCCAGACAGTTCATCCTGGCCCAGCAGCCGGAGATCGAGCAGCTCCGCAGCCAACTCACCGCCCTGGCTATCGAACTGACCAGCCTGCGGGACCGGATCGACCGCAGCTCGCCCAACTCCTCCAAGCCGCCCTCTAGCGATAGATAGGCCCGGGTTACCGCTGCGCGGAAGCCCTTCGGGCTAGAAGTCGCCGCCAAAGCGTAAGGGTAGTGGCCGTAAACGCGGCGGCCAGCCAAGCCATCCTGGATCAGGCCCGGAGCTGCTGCCGCCGCTGCGGCACCTTGCTGGGGGAGAGGACCCCGCTCCCTTGCGGCATCAGGTGATCGAGTTCACGCCGATCACCCAGCTGGTGATTGAGCACCGACTGCACCGACTGGTGTCCTTCTGCTGCTCCACCAGCACCTGCGCAACGCTGCCGGCTGGTGTGGAGGCCGGTCATTACCGCCCAAGGCTCAGTGCCCTGGTGGGTCTGCTGGGCAGCTGGCTGATGCATGCCGGCCGCGATCGGGCGGCCCTAGGAGTTTGTCGCCAATAGGGCATCGAGATGCAGGTCACAGCGAATCGGTGCTGAGCTGAACGACCGCAGCTCTGTTTTTCCGCCTTGTGGGCTCAGTCGCTGTGGAGTTCAGCCAGCCCTGGCTCAATTGGCCAGGGTCGCTGCCCTCATCCCGTCGCCGCCGCCAGCGCCTGCTGCTGTGATCGCCTGTACCTGAATAACTTCAGAAGGTTGTGCGTGGCAGCGATCAGGTGCCACTCGCCATTCACCTTCTCCAGCCCCCTTAGAAGAAAACGCCGCAGACCCCGGCATTCCTTGATCTGGCCGTTCACCGGCTCCACGATCGCTTTGCGTCGGGCGTAGATCCTTGACCCCTTCTTGCTTCTGAGCTTTCGGGCCATGCGGCTTTTGGCATCGGCATCATTGGGCATCGGTCCGCGTTTTGGAGGTAGTGGTTGTCCGTGCGATAGACGGCCAGTGGCGATGTAGGCATCGATCCCGCGTTCCTCGCAGTGCTTTGCGTTGGCGTCACTCCAGTAGCCCGCATCCAGCGTCATTACCGTGGGCAGTGCACCGGCGCTGGCGGCAATGCGCTCCAGCATGGGCTTCAGATGCTCAACATCCGGGGGCTGATTGCTTACGCCGATCGCCACGATCACCTGGTGATCGCTGTCTACTGCCACCTGGCAGTTGTAGCCCTGCAGATAGGAGCCTCCCGACTGCATCAGGTGACTCTCGGGATCTGTGAAATTCCGCTGGCTCTTTCTGGTTGGTGTGCCGTCGGCCTTCCTGGCCAGCCCACGCGGTGGCATCGCATCAGAGGCCAAGGGCTCCAGATCCGGTGGCTTCACACCGGCGTTCTCGGCAGCCTCGATCGCGGCTTCCCTCGCGGCTTCTGCCTTCGCTGCTGCAGCCTCGGCCTTCCTCTTCAGTTCGGCCTGCTCCACTGCCGCTGATTCCTCGGCTGCGGCTGCTTTGACCCTGGCCTCTTCTGCTTCCTCCTGCCGCTGCTGCGCTGCGGCAGCGGCGGTCTCCGCCTCCATCTCCTTGCGGGCCTGACGGATTTTTTCGAGGCGGCTTTGCTTGTGCCTCAACTCATCTGGGAGCTCACTGCCCAGCTTCCCCTTGCCGTAGCGGCGATCCTCCTGGACATCAAGGATTTCTGCCCGGCGTATCAAAGCGTTGATCTCCTTCTCCAGTTCCTTTTCGGCCCTGAGCATCCGCTCGTGGCTCATGGCTTTGTGCTTGGAGGCATTGGCCTGCACCTTGGTGCCATCCAAGGCCACATGGCCCAGGCTCACCATCCCCGCCTTCTGGCACAGCCGCAGGATCTGAATAAACAGGCCCTTTAGGGAATCGAGATTGCGGCGCCGAAACTCACTGATGCAGCTGTGGTCGGGCTGTTGGTTGGCGGTCAGCACCCGGAAAGCCAGGTCTTCGTGGCAGGCCCGCTCGATCTTGCGGGAGGAGACCGTGCCCACGCAGTAGGCGTAGAGCAGCAGCATCGTCATCATCCGCGGGTCAAACCCCTTCTCGCCGCGGGGATCCTTGGCTTGCGCTGGGATCAAGATGGCTGAGAGATCCAGCTCATCCACCAGGTCCAGCAAGAAATACACCTGGTGGTCTCCTGAGAGCCACTCCCTCGGCGATGGCGGCAGCAACGTTGTCTGCTCCGGCTGCCAGGGTCGAAAGGTCTTGCGCATGTGCCATTCTATCTCCCAGATCCATTGCAGTCACTGGGATCTAGGCAGATTGGTAGGCGTCTGTGGAGAAGCTGGCCGCAGATCTATGCGCAACAGCCTCCTAGGCGCCGGGTGGTGAGTAGTGGCCCGGCGTGGGGCTACGGCCTTGCGATCGATTGGAGCACGACAGCCCCCGGCGCCGCACCCTCTACGGCCACCTCAGTAAGCCGTATGTGAAGGAGCAGGATCGGGTGCGCCAGGGCGAGGAGCATTTGCGCCTGGATGCCTTTGTGGCGGCGTCAGCACGGCGCCAGCCATGGCAGCAGGCAGGCGCCACCCTCGCCACCCTCAACCGCGGCCATTTCCCGATGCTGGCCGATGTGCTCGTGCCTACGCCAGATCCTGATGGGACTCCGCCAGCAGCCGGGCTCTGGATGGCGAAGCAGACCAGCTCAACCTCAGCGGTAAACCCACAAGCGCCGCAACCCCTCGAATTTGCACTTCAGGGCAGAACCAGCAACTGGCGCAGTCGCAATGGCAAGTACTGGTGTACTATATAGAAAGCGGCAAGGGCTCGGCTTGGGTAGGGTTTTGGTCTTCGACATTCAAGGCTGGATCACCCTCGTCATCGGCGGCCTGCTGGCGCTGATCACTCTCTTCTCGTCCTACAGCTATGCCTCAATCCCCTTCATCGGCACCGTTGAGTTCAATCAGCAAATCGGAGTACTACTCCTCTTTGCCCTGGTTCCGACGTTGGTTGGCGATGTTGAACTGGCGACCCGTCGTCGACTACGAGCTGAGAGAGATCGAGTTCGATCAGAGAGAGATCGAGTTCGAGAAGCGCAGGATCGCTCACGAGCAGAAGATGAGGCAGCTCGACGAGCTCGACTCCAAGCTAGATGCACTCTTGTGCAGCTCCAGCACCAGCTCGACCCCACCCCTGAGCACACCCGACAACTCCGAGGCTTGATCGCCTTCCTGCTCGAGTACCGGCCGTTCGCCTGAGGGTGGGGGCAGATCGTGAGGGTGCCTCCGAGCGGCGTCCGCAGGAGCAATTAGGGCGAGCCCATCGCCCACACCAGCAGATGCGTGTGTGGAGTAGCAGGCGTATCGCTGGCCTCAGGCGCCTTCAAACAGATCGGCGATCTCGGCGCCGCCCAGCTGATCAAAGTCATCGGGCACCTGACACGGGCCGGCCAGCAGCCCCAGGCCGGCCCGCCCGTGGCCTCCTTTCACTTAGGCCGCGGGCTTTGCGCTGGCAAGTACTGGTGTACTATGCAGTGAGCGGCGAGGGCTCGGCTTGGGTAGGGTTTTGGTCTTCGATATCCAAGGCTGGATCACCCTCGTCATCGGCGACCTGCTGGCGCTGATCACTCTCTTCTCGTCCTACAGCCATGCCTCAATCCCCTTCATCGGCACCGTCGCCCTTGACCAGCAAATCGGAGTACTACTCCTCTTTGTCCTGGTTCCGCCGCTGCTTGGCGATGTTGAACTGGCGACCCGTCGTCGACTACGAGCTGAGAGAGATCGAGTTCGATCGGAGAGAGATCGAGTACAAGCAGAGAATGCAGCAGCTGCAGAAAGAGAGCGAGCAGCTGAAGATCGAAGACGAGCAGCGCTCGATCGCTCACGAGCAGAAGATGAGGCAGCTCGACGAGCTCGACTCCAAGCTAGATGCACTCTTGTGCAGCTCCAGCACCAGCTCGACCCCACCCCAGAGCACACCCGACAACTCCGAGGCTTGATCGCCTTCCTGCTCGAGTACCGGCCGTTCGCCTGACGGGGGCAGATCGTGAGGGTGCCTCCGGATTTTCCTCCCGTCAGGCAATGACGAGCCCAATCACCCCGATCAACCGGGTCGATCCGTCGGCTCAGAGAGGAGCAGTTGCTCGCTCAGGCTTGCCTTCAACAGGTAGCAGGCCCGCCGCCGGGCGAGCCGGCGCTGCCGAGTAGCCCTCGTGCATGTTCAGCTGCCACAGGAGCGTTGCAAGACCCACCCGTTGATCCTGGTCAAAGGCGCAAAGAGAAGGGTGTGACTTCTCTGGCGGGCAGCGACGAACTAAACTATGTTTAAACGGGAGCTTGGAACTGTGACGGGCGGAATGTCGACAGGAGAAAAGTCGAGAGGAGAAGTGTCGAGAGGAGGAATGTCGGCGGCTGGCCCATCCCGCCAGGCCTTACGGCGCTGGGGTAACAGCCTGGGTGTACGGCTACCGGTGGCTATCGCCCGCGCAGCCCATCTCCAGGAAGACCAGGACATCGAGCTGAGTGTAGTGGAGGACGGGGTGCTGATCCGGCCCATCCAGCCCCGGCTGTCGCTGGAGCAGCGCCTGGCGGCGTACGTACCGATGCCGGCTGAGCCGGTCGAAGCCATGGCCTGGGAGCCGCTCGGCGCTGAAGCTATTCAATGACACCACGGCGCCTGCGTGGCACCTGGATTCCCGAGCGCGGCGAGGTGATCTGGATCGATCACAACCCTCAGGCCGGAAGGGAGATGAGGGACCAGCATCCGTTTCTGGTGCTCTCGAGCGCTACCTTTCACTCCGCCGTGTGCCTGGTGGTGGGATGCGCCATGACCTCAGCGCCCTACAACCAGGGCTCCTCCATGGCCGTGGATCTTGGTCCGATTCCGGATCGGCCGGATGCCCACAGCTACGTGCTGTGCCATCAGCTGAAATCCTTCGACTGGAAGGTTCGCGGCGCCAGGCCCCATCCCATGGGGGTGGTTTCGGCTGAACAGCTCCAACAGGTGCAGGAGATCGTGGCTCAAATTCTCGGCTTCTGCCCCTGAGAAATCAAACTGGAATCAGCGATCTCTTGGTCTAACTGACGGTCAAGCACGAGATCATTGCCCCAAGGTGGGGAGACTGATTCAGCCCATCCCGCCCATCAGCCGCACCGGCCCCGGATAGGCCGCCAGTTGCTGATCGGCCGTAATCAACAGCAGGCCATCAGCGCTGGCCTGGGCCAGCAACAGCCGATCAAAGGGATCGCGATGCAGGGGCGGCAGTGCGGCCACCGCCAGGGCGTGATGGGCCTGGATGGGCAGTTCTTGCCAACCGCCATCAAGCAGTGCTCGGCGCAGCACGGCCGGCTCCACCCGGAAATCGGGCCGCCCCAGCGCCTGTTTGATCACCAGCTCCCACAGGCTGGCCACACTGAACATCGGCGTGTTGGCGTGATCCTGCAGCATCGCCGCCAGAGCCGCAGGCAGCCGCTCAGGTGTGCCCTGCGACCACACCAGCAAGTGCGTATCGAGCAGCAGGCGCATCGCTGGCCTCAGGCGCCTTCAAACAGATCGGCGATCTCGGCGGCGGCCAGCTGATCAAAGTCGTCGGGCACCTGGCACTGGCCGACCAGCAGGCCCAGGCGCCGCAGCGGCGCCGCAGCAGTGCCTGCTTCGCTGAGGGGGGTGACACGCACCATGGGCCGGCCGGCCTTGCAGATCACAAACGATTCCCCCGCTGCTGCCTCCTCGACCAGCCGCGAGAGGTGGGTTTTGGCCTCGTGCATGTTCACCTGCCGCATGGCCGTAATCCACCTTCCTAATTCAACCAGCTTAGTCGACCAAGCATCAACATTGGGGTCCCAGGATGCGTTGAACAAACCGTTTCACAAACCCAAACCAGCCAGCAGCCACGCCTCAACCCGCTCCGCCAGCACCTCTCGGGAAGCGTTGGCCTGGGCCCACTGGCGGCAGGCGCGTCGATCAATTGCCCCCACCTGGGCCACCGCCGCCACCAGCCCCCCCACGTCATCGGGCTCCACCAGCAGCCCATTCAGCTGCGGCTGCACCAGCTCGCCCGGACCGCCGCGGCGGTAGGCCACCACCGGGACACCACAGGCCAGCGCCTCCACCACCACGTTGCCGTAGGCCTCGTTCCACTTGGGGGTGTTCAGCAGGGCCCGGCAGCGACCCAGCTGCTCCTGCAGCTGATCGGTGGGCAGGAAGCCCCGCCACTGCAGGGTGCCGGCCGGCACCGAGGCCTCCACCGCCGCCGCATAGGCCCGGTCCTCGACCAGGCCCCACACCGCCAGGGGCAAGCCCAGCTGGGCCGCCGCGGCCGCCGCATCCTCCAGCCCCTTTTCCGGCGCCACCCGCCCGGCCCAGCCCAGCAGCGGCTCCGGCTCGGCGCAAAACCCATAGGCGCTCAGATCAAAACCATTGCCCAGCACCACCGGCGCCTGGGGCAGGGCGAAATCCGCTGCCTGAACGGCGCTGTGGAAGGCCAGCCGCCGCTGGTCCCAGAGGGCCACATCGGCGATCACCCCATCCATGGCCTCCCCCACCGAGCCCATGCTGACCAGATGGAATATCGGCAGCGGCGCCGTGGGGGTCAACCAGAAGGGCAGCCAGTCGTAGGCCAGGTTGAGCACCAGCTCAAAGCCCGCCGCCGGGCCCTCCAGCAGCACCCGCCGCCAAAAGCGCGGCAGCAGCCCATCGGCCAACATCGTGATCGGGGCGCTGCGCTCCTGGTGCTGGGCACTGGGCTGGGATCGGCCGGTGCAGGTCCACAGGTTTGCGGCGGCGCAGGCGGGCGGCAGCACCGACCCCCCAGCCGCCAGCACGGTGAGCCGATGGCCCCGCTCCAGCAGGCCCGCCACCAGTGTGGTGGCCGTAAGTTCCACCCCACCGCCACAGCCACTGCCCAGGGCCCCCAAGGGGGTGCTCACCACCAGAATCCGCATCAGGCCTGCTGCTCCAGGGAACCGCCCTGCCAGAGCTGCTGGCGGCGGCTGATCAGCAGCACCGATATCAGGGCCAGCAGCGCCCCAAGCCACTGCAGCGGGCGCAACTGCTCATCGAGCCACCACACGCCACAGAGCAGGGCAAACACCGGCGTTAAAAAAGTGAGCGCCGTGAAACCGGTGAGGTCGCCGCTGTTGGCAAACCAGAAGAAGAGCCCATAGGCCAGGGCACTGCCGAGCACGGTGGCATAGGCCATCAGGCCCCACTCCGCCGGGCTCCAGGCGGGCAGGGGGGAGCCGGCCAGGCCAACGCCGCCCAACAGGGGCAGTCCGCCAATCAGCATGTGCCAGCCGGTGATCGCCACCGGATCACTCTGGCGGCTGGCGTAGCGGCTCAGCACCGTGCCGATGGCCATCGCCGCCGCCGCCGCCAACATCCAGAGTTCCCCGTGGCTCCAGGCTTGCTCCCCCAGGGCCGCTGGACCCTCCAGCCACCAATGGCGCAGCACCGGCGCCGGCAAACCCAAACAGAGGATGCCGAGCAGCCCGAGTAGCAGGCCCACCCAGCCCACCGGATTGATCGCCTCGCCAAACAGACTGCGGGCCAGCAGGGCCACCAGCAGGGGCTGGGAGTCGATCAAAACCGAGCCCAAACCGGCCCCGGTCTGGCCCAGGCCTCTGGCCAGCAGGCCCTGAAACAGGCTGCCATCGACCAGGGCGAAGAGCAGCAGCCAGGGCCAATCGCTGGCGGCGACCCGCAGGGAGCGGCCCAGCAGCATTGCCGCCACCAGCACCAGGCCACCTGCGGGCAGCAACCTCAAACTGGCCACCTGCAAGGGAGTGCCCCCCTCCAGCAGGGGACGCATTGCCGCCATCGCCGTGCCCCAGAGGGCAAAGGGCAGCAACATCAGGGGCCATCGCAGGGCCTGGGGCATGGCGCTTGATGGCCGATGGGGGCATTCTTTTTAAGATCCAACCACTTCACAGCAACCCAATGCCCTGGCCCTGGCGTCGCAAGACCCGTCGCACCCTGGCGCGCATCGCCATCGAAGGGCCCATCGCCGGCGCCACCCGCACCCGGGTGCTCAAGGCAATCCACCAGGTGGAGCGGCGCGAATGCCCCGCCCTGCTGCTGCGCATCGACAGCCCGGGCGGCACCGTCGGCGACAGCCAGGAAATTCACAGCTCCCTGCTGCGCCTGCGGGAGAAGGGATGCAGGGTTGTCGCCAGCTTCGGCAATATCTCCGCATCCGGCGGGGTCTACATCGGCGTCGCGGCCGAGAAGATCATTGCCAACCCGGGCACGATCACCGGCTCCATTGGCGTGATCCTGCGCGGCAACAATCTCTCCAAGTTGCTCAAGCGTGTGGGGGTGAGCTTCGAAACCGTCAAAAGCGGCATCTACAAGGACATCCTCTCCCCCGATCGCGCCCTCACCGAAGGGGAAAGGGAGCTGTTGCAAGGCCTGATCGACTCAAGCTACGACCAGTTTGTCGAGGCGGTGGCCACGGGTCGGGGGCTGGACCAGAAGAAGGTGCGGACCTTCGCCGATGGCCGGGTGTTCAGCGGTGCCCAGGCCAAGGAACTGGGCCTGGTCGATGGCCTGGGCGATGAGGAGACGGCCCGGCGGCTGGCCGCCGAGCTGGCCGGCCTCGAGCCAGAAAAAACCCGAACGATCACCTTTGGCAGCCCGCCGAAACGCTTCGCCGGGCTGCTGCCCGGCCGCAGTCAGCTGCGGGGACTGGGCCAGGCCCTCAGCCTCGAACTCGCCTGGAACGGCCAACCGCTGTGGCTCTACCGGCCATGAGCCAGTCCCCTGTGCTGCGCGCCCTGCGCGGGGCCACCACCGCCGACGCCAACACCGCCGAGGCGATCGAAGCTGCCGTGGCCGAACTGGTGCAGGCCCTGGTGGCGCGCAATGGCCTGGGGGCGGAGCAGCTGGTGTCGGTCACCTTTTCGGTGACCGGCGATCTCGATGCCTGCTTCCCGGCCGCCATCGCCCGACGCCAGTCCGGCTGGGGCCAGGTGGCCCTGCTCGATTGCCAGCAGATGGCCGTAGTGGGTGATCTGCCCCGCTGTATCCGACTCCTGGCCCATGCCTGGCTCCCCCCCCAGCAGGCACCGCTCCATCCCTACCTGCGGGCAGCGGCCCAGCTGAGGCCCGACCGGGTCGATCCCTGATCCGACCGCCACCTGCAGGGCCGACCACCGAGACCAGCGGGTCAGGCGCTGGCTGATGAGAATTGAATTACTCACCCGTATCTCCCTGATGGGCTTCCCTCCCCTGCGTCGCCTTGTGGCATCCCTGCCTGCCCTGGCTACCGCCGCAGCCCTGGCCGGGCTGGGAGCTCTGGCCCCTGGCGCGCTGGAGCAACCAGTCCGGGCCCAGGGCACCCCGAGCCTGATGGAGTTCCGCTGGGACAACACCAAGGATTACCGCAAGCTCTATTACTTCATGACCGAGACCCAGCGTCTCAAGCGCTCGGAGTATTACCTGATTCTCAGACCGAAAGACCGCAAAACAGCAATCCTGAAGCTGAGCATCAGCATCCCCAGCTATTTCGATGCCAAGATCGATCCCAAACGGGTCAAGCTCTGCAAGATGAGCGAAGGCGGCATGATGTCGCGCACTAAGTGCCAGGAGACGATCCCGGCCACGATCGAAATCGCTGAAAACGGCAGCGCCATTGAGATATTTCCCGACACCCCCGTACCGGATACGGGCACAATCGGGGTTTACATGAATATCTTCAACCCGTTCAATATCGGCATGTATCAGTTCAACGCCCTGGCCCAGGCCCCGGGCGATGTGCCGATTGCCGGGTATCTGGGCAGCTGGCTGATTCAGATCGATCCGCCCAGCAACTGATAGGTTGGCCCATACGCCCATTACCGACGCGACGAGCGCAGCAACAAGCCAGCCATGACCAAGCGCACCCTGGAAGGAACAAGCCGTAAGCGCAAGCGCGTCTCCGGTTTTCGGGTGCGCATGCGCAGCCACACCGGCCGCCGCGTAATCCGCACCCGGCGCCGCCGCGGCCGCGCCCGGCTGGCTGTTTAGGGCCCTTCCCTTGGCCCTGCCCCAGCGTCACCGGCTCAAGGGGCAGCGCGTGTTTGACCAGGTGTACCAGAGGGGAAGTCGGCACCAGGGTCCAGCCATGGTGCTGCGCATCCTCGATGCCCAGCCCGGCCTGCTCCCCCTTGAGCAACAGCTCCACCCCCCGAGCCCCTGGCGCTGTGGGGTAGTGGTGAGCAGCAAGGTTCACAAGCGGGCCGTGCGGCGTAATCGACTCCGGCGCCTGCTCCACGGCCACCTGCTGGCCCAGTCGATCGGAGCAGGTGGGCGCTCCCTCTGGCTGCTTCTCAGCCTCAAACCGGGCAGTGCCGATCTCCCCAGCCAGGCCCTGCTGGGAGAATGCAACCAACTTCTGCACCAGGCAGGCCTGACGCCATGAGCCAAGACAGCAGCATGAGCAAAGAAAGTGGCATGAGCAAAGAAAGCAAAAGCATCCAGGAGAGCGTTTTTTACGAGGGTGGGCCGGCCAAGGGGGATCTGGTGTTCAACCTGCTCCTGGGGCTGACGCTGATCGGCATTCCCTTTGCCGTCGGAGCGATCGTGCGGGCCCTGTGGCTGCGCTTCCGCATCACCAGTCGCCGGATCGAAGTGAACGGCGGCTGGCTGGGCCGCGATCGCACCCAGGTGGTGTACAGCCAAATCCGGGAGGTGCGCAGCGTGCCCCGGGGCTTCGGTCTGTGGGGCGACATGGTGCTGGTGCTGAACGACGGCTCCAAGCTGGAGATGCGCTCGGTGCCTGGCTTCCGCGAGCTGGAGACCTACATCGAGGAACGCCGACAGGCCAAGAGCTCCACACCGAAGGGCATGGCCGCCTAGACCATCAGTCACACTGAGCCAACGCTCCCCCCTACCCCCAGAGCCCCTCTGCCGTGATCGGGTACATCTCCGACAATCTGCTGCTTCCAATCCTCGATTTCTTTTACGGATTGGTGCCCAGCTACGGGCTGGCGATCATTGCCCTGACGGTGGTGATCCGGCTGGCGCTGTTCCCCCTGAGCGCCGGTTCGATCCGCAATGCCCGGCGCATGCGCATTGCCCAGCCCGCCATGCAGAAGCGGCAGGCCGAGATCAAGGCCAAGTACGCCTCCAACCCCCAGAAACAGCAGGAAGAACTGGGCCAGCTGATGAAGGAGTTCGGCAGCCCCCTGGCCGGCTGCCTGCCCCTGGTGGTGCAGATGCCGATCCTGTTTGCCCTGTTCGCCACCCTGCGGGGCTCACCGTTTGCCGATGTGCCCTACACCCTCAACCTCAAGGTGTTGCCCGCTGAGCAGATCGCCGCGGTGGAGCCGAAACCCTTCAACAGCGCCAGCCACTCGATCTTCATCACCGAAACCAGCCACGTGCCCGTCATTGCCAGCCTGGAGGGCGGCACCAAGCTGGGCGTGGGTGATTCGGCCCAGGTGAAGCTGCACACCAAAGAAGGCGAGAGCTTTGACTCCGTGCTCCAGGCCATCGAGCACGGCGACGCCTTCTCCCCCACCTGGAGCGTCAGCAAGGGCGAGGGAGTGGTGAGTGTCTCCAGCGATGGCACCATCACAGCCCTGGGCACCGGTGACGCCACCGTGGAGGCCAAGATCCCCGGCCTGGCGGCCCGCAGCGGCTTCCTGTTCATCAAGGCCCTGGGTCAGGTGGGCTTCATGACCGACGGAGCCGTGAACTGGGACATCGCGATCCTGGTGGCGGGCTTCGGCGCCAGCCTGTTTGCCTCCCAGATCCTCTCGGGCATGGGCATGCCGGCCAACCCCCAGCAGTCCACGGCCAACAAGATCACGCCGGTGATGATCACGGGCATGTTCCTGTTCTTCCCCCTGCCGGCCGGGGTGCTGCTCTACATGGTGGTGGCCAACATCTTCCAGGCCCTGCAGACCTTCCTGCTCAGCCGCGAAGCCCTGCCGGACAACCTGCAGGCGATCCTCGACCAGCAGATGGCCCAGCAACCGGTCACGGTCAGCGCCAGTGGCAGCCGCATGCCCTTCGAGCCCAAGGGCAAGAAATAACCCACCCTCCTGAGCCCTTGCCCGACCAATCCGAGCCCGATCCCCTGCGCCCGCTTCCCCTTCAGGAGCTGCAGCACCTGGATGGGGGCCGCCACTGGCAGATCGGCCAGCCGATCGGCGGTCTGGCAACGCTCACGCCGGTGCGGGGCGAACTGCATGCCACCCACCGGGGCAATGTGCTGGAGGTGGAGGGCCATGCCGAAGCGATCATGACCCTCTGCTGCGACCGCTGCCTTCAGCACTTCAACATGACCCTGAGCGCCGCCAGCACGGAGCTGGTCTTGATCGGCGCGGCAGAGAGCGATGACGGCCAGCTAGTGGAAAGGCTCGATCCGAGGGGCAGCTTCGATCCGGAGCACTGGATCTTCGAGCAGCTGAGCTTGCAACTGCCGATCGTCAATCACTGCGGCAGCCACTGCCCGGGCCCTGCCACCTGGAGCAGCGCCAGCTCCGGCATCGACCCCCGCTGGCAGGCACTGCAGAACCTGACCCCCTAGGCGAGCCGCCGTGACCGACAGCTGGGGCGACCAACTCGATCTCCTGATCCGCGCCCGCACGCCGATTCTCTGGATTCGCAGCCTGGAGGAGGAGCGGGTTGAAGCCCTGCTGGAGCAGGCAGCCCAACGGCTGGGCGGCCGCACCCTGCTCCGCTGGGACTTCATCGAGGGCCTGGGCGGCGCCCCCAACCGCAGCGGGGAGGCCGCCCGCAACCCGATGGCTGCCCTGGCCTGTCTCGATCCGCTGCCGCCCGAGCAGGCGGCCATGTTGGTGCTGCGCGATTTTCACCGCTACTGCGAGGATGCCGGCGTCTGCAGGCGTCTTCGCAACCTGGCGGCCAGCCTGCGCCAGGCACCCCGCACCCTGGTGATCACCGCCCCCGACTGGTCGATCCCAAGGGAGCTCGAGGACAGCATCACCCTGCTGGATCTGCCCCTCCCGGCTGCGGAGGAGATCCGAACCCTGCTGAGCACAATTGCCAATGCCAGTGGCCATCCCCTGAGCCCCGGGGTGGCCGAACAGCTCACCGCCGCCTGCCACGGGCTCAGCGAGCAGCGGGTGCGCCAGCTAGCTGCCCGGGCCCTGGCCCGGCGCGGCCAGCTCGGGGAGGAGGATCTGGCCGAGGTGCTGGAGGAGAAGCGTCAGGCGATCGCCAAGAGCGAGCTGCTGGAGTACTGCCCCAGCGAGGCCAGCCCCGCCGACATCGGTGGGCTCGAGGCCCTCAAGCACTGGCTGGAGCAGCGCCACATGGCCTTCAGCGAAGAGGCGATGCGCTATGGCCTGCCCCTGCCCCGCGGCGTGCTGCTGGTGGGTCCCCAGGGCACGGGCAAATCGCTCACGGCCAAGGCGGTCGCCCACAGCTGGAGCATGCCCCTGCTGCGCCTGGATGTGGGCCGGCTGTTTGCCGGCTTGGTGGGGGCCTCCGAGGCCCGCACCCGCGACATGATCCAGCGGGCAGAGGCCATGGCGCCCTGCGTGCTCTGGATCGATGAGATCGACAAGGGGTTTGGGGGCGACTCCCGCAGCGATGGCGGCACCAGCCAGCGGGTACTGGGCACGGTGCTCACCTGGATGGCGGAGAAAACCAGCGCCGTCTTCGTGGTAGCCACGGCCAACGGGGTCGACAAGCTACCGGCCGAGCTGCTGCGCAAGGGCCGCTTCGACGAGATCTTCCTGCTGGACCTACCCAGCGCCGAGGAACGCCGGGCGATTCTCGATCTGCAGCTGGGGCGCCGGCGACCCAGCCACACCATCCCGCTGGATGTGATGGTAGACCGCACGGGCGGCTTTTCCGGCGCCGAACTCGAGCAGACAGTGATCGAGGCCATGCACCTGGCCTTCGCCGAGCAGCGGGAATTCGGCGAGGCCGACCTGATCGCCGCCGCCAGCCAGGTGGTGCCACTTTCGCGCACCGCCCGGGAACAGCTGGAGGCCCTGCAGAGTTGGGCCAGGGGCGGCCGGGCCAGGCTGGCCAGCGCGCCGAGTTGATGTCGGGGAGTAACGAACTTAGACGGCAGGTAACAAGGCTTGCCCCCAGGCCTACTCAGCCCAAGTTCATACCCCTACGGTCGGGTCCATACGCCTCCTCCGCCATGACCCCGACCCCCCACAGCCGTCCGGACATGGTCAACCAGCTGGCCGTTGCCTGCCTGGGCGCCGGGGTTGTGACCACGGTGGCGGTGGCCCAGGGGCAGAACCCCCTTACGGCCCTAGCCATCACCCTGTTTTCCGCCCTGGCCGCCGTGATGGTCGGCCAGGTGCTCTGATCAGATCAGATGCTCTGAGAGATCAGTTGGCTGAGGGATCGGCCATCGCCACGGGAATGCGGGGAACGGGGAAACCGTTGCTGCCCAGCACATCGACAATCATGCGGTTGGTGTCGAAATACACCTGCCAGTAGTTGTCGGTGTGGGTGTAAGGACGGACAGCCAGCCGGGGCCCACGCTCGCTGAATTCCAGCACCTCCACATCGCCTCCCATGCCCTCAAATTGATTGGGCACCCGCTTGAGTCCCTCCTTCAGCAAGGCGATGGCTCGGCCCACGTCCGCTGAGTTGTCGAGCTGGGCAACCAGTTCAACCCGGCGGTAGCCGTGGACGGAATAGTTCTGGATGGTGTCGCCGAACAATTTGCCGTTGGGCACGATGTTGCGCACGTTGTCGGGTGCCAGCAGCGAGGTGACGAACATGCCGATTTCCTCCACAGTGCCGGTGATCCCGGCAGCGGTGATGAAATCGCCCACACTGAAGGGCCGGAAAACCTGCAGGAAAACCCCGGCGGCGAAATTGCCGAGCATGCCGCTCCAGGCTGCCCCAACCGCCACGCCGGCGCCGGCGAGCAGGGCCGCGAAGCTGGCTGTCTGGATGCCGAAGAAGCCCAGAATGGCCACCACTAGGATCACCCGAAGCACAGCTCCGAGGATGTTGATCAAATAGGCGACGACAGTGGCATCAAGGGCGCTTTGGCGCAAACTTTTGCGCATAATGCGCATTGCCATCTGAATCAGCCAGCCACCGGCAATCCAGAGGGCAACGGCCCCTACCAGCTTGAGCACAAAGGGCACAATCGTGCTCGCCAGAAGCAAGGAGAAATCTGGGATCGGCATTAATTCGAAGCAAACAGCAGTCAATGCGAATTCAGAAATTGACAAACAAGGATTCAAAAAGTCAGGATATAAACACAGGCCCCGAACTGCCGGCTGATTTCCGCGCCCAGCTCCCCGCTCTGGCCAACAAGACCTACTTCAACTACGGCGGCCAGGGCCCCCTGCCGAGCTCCTCCCTCGAGGCCATCACGGCCGCCTGGCGCACCATCCAGGAGCTGGGCCCATTTTCCGGCGCCGTCTGGCCGTTTGTGGAACAAACCACCAGCCAGCTGCGCCAGCACCTAGCCGACTGGTTTGGCGTGCCATCGCACCGGCTGGCCTTCAGCGAAAACGTAACCAGTGGCTGCGTACTGCCGCTCTGGGGCCTGCCCTGGCAGGCCGGCGACGAACTCCTGATCAGCGACTGCGAGCACCCGGGGGTGGTGGCCGCCTGCCGCGAACTGGCCCACCGCCAGGCGCTGACGATTTCGACCCTGCCTGTGGCGGATCTGCGCGGCACTGCCGCTGACACAAACAAGCAGGTGCTGCAGCGATTGGATCGCCAGCTCAGCCCCGCCACCCGATTGGTTGTGCTTTCACACCTGCTCTGGAATACGGGCCAGGTGATGCCGATTGCAGCGGTGGCAAGCCAGCTCAGCTCACACCCCAAGCATCCCTGGCTGCTGGTGGACGGGGCCCAATCCCTTGGAGCCATTCCAATCGAAACTGCAGCCGCGGCTGCCGACATCTACGGCTGCACCGGCCATAAGTGGTGTTGTGGGCCCGAGGGACTGGGCGCTGTGGCCCTATCGGAGCGGGTGGTGCGCGAGGCCAGACCCACCCTGATCGGATGGCGCAGCCTTAGCCACGCAGCCAGCGGCCAGAGCGAATTTCACACCGACAGCCGGCGCTTTGAAGTGGCCACCTCCTGCATACCCCTTTGCGCTGGGCTGGAGCAATCCCTGCACCTGCTGGAGGCGCAAGGCACAGCCGAAGAGCGCCTGGCCCTGATTCAGCAGCGCAGCGGCTATCTCTGGCAAGGACTGCAGGCCAACCCCCGGGTCCGCACCCTGTTGGAGCTGCCGCCACCAGCGGGGCTGGTGAGCTTTGAGCTCAGCGGCGAAAATCCAGAATGTGTAGTGAAGCGCTTGGGTGAACAGGGCATCTGGCTGCGCAGCCTCGACGATCCCCACTGCCTGCGGGCCTGCACCCACATCACCAGCACCGAAGCTGAGATCGAGCAGCTGCTTGGAGCTTTGCAAACGCTCTGAGTCGCTCCCAACTCCAAACAAAAAAGGGGCTTACGCCCCTTATCTAGATCCAGCTTGCCTAGATCTTATTGCGATCAGGAAGCCTCGTCGCTGAACACATTGCGATATACCCAGCCAGCCAGCAGGGCGCCCACAATCGGCGCCAGCCAGAACAACCAGAGCTGACCCATCGCTTCCACTCCGGCCTCAAACAGCCACTGCAGTGCTACGGGCAGGGTTAACCGATGTGTTGGTCACCGGGATGCTGATCATGTGAATCAGCGCCAAGGTGAGGCCGATAGCAAGGCCAGCAAAACCAGATGGTGCCAGACGATCGGTAGCCCCAATAATCACCAAGAGGAAGAAGAAGGTGAGCACCAGCTCCACGATCAAGGCCGCCCAGAAGCCATAGCCACCCGGCGAATGGCTGCCCCACCCATTTGTTGCAAGCGGGTTGCTGCCAGACATTACTAAATCAAACGCCGGTCCACCGGCCACCACCAGCTTGATGAAACCTCCGGCCAGCACACCCCCAATCACCTGAGCCAATATGTAAGGCAGCAGCTCCGAACCCTTCATTCGGCCGCTTGCCCAAAGGCCGAAGCTCACCGCCGGGTTGAGGTGACATCCAGAGATGTGGCCAATTGCATAGGCCATCGTCACCACCGTGAGGCCAAAGGCCAGCGACACGCCCAGAAAACCCAGACCAAAGGGATTGCCCGGGGCAATATCAGCTCCCGTGATGTACGGGAAATTAGCGGCGATTGCGGCACTGCCACAGCCCCCCAACACCAGCCAAAAAGTACCGAAGCCTTCGGCAAGAAGCTTCCTGCCCATTGGAATAGAGGTTGCCACAAAGGTTACTGAAATAGCAGGCTGAGATTATCCCGAGCTCCTAGCGAAATTACCCAATCAGGAACATTCCGAAGCATTCAGCCCCTAGGTGGTCCGCCGGCGGCGCAGGGCTTTCTCCGCCTCTTCCCGATCGTCGAAGTGAACCTTGGTGGTGCCGAGAATCTGGTAGTCCTCATGGCCCTTGCCGGCGATCAGCACCAGATCCCCAGGTGCGGCCGTGGCGATGGCGGCGGCGATGGCTTCCGCCCGGTCGGCCTCGACCTGAGTGGATCCTCCAGGAGGAATGCCCGCCACCACGTCGGCCAGGATCTGCTGGGGGTCTTCGGTGCGGGGGTTGTCGGAGGTGACCACCACCTGGTCGGCCAGCCGCGCTGCGATGGCACCCATCTGGGGGCGCTTGCTGCGGTCGCGGTCGCCGCCGCAGCCAAACACGCAGACCAATCGGCCACTGGTGAAGGGCCGGCAGGCCGCCAGGGCGTTTTCCAGGCCATCGGGAGTGTGGGCGTAATCCACCAGCACCGCCGGAGCCCCCTGGCCATCCCCCACCACCACCCGCTCCATGCGGCCGGGCACGCCGCCGAAGCTGGCCAGACCATCGAGCAACCGGGGCAGGGGGACTCCCTGCTGTACCAGGGCTCCAACCGCCTGCAGCAGGTTCATCAGGTTGAAGCGCCCCACCAGCGGCGAGTGGAATGGCCCCTCCCCCGCCGGCGTCCGCAGCACCCCACGCACGCCAGCTGCGCCGAGCTGCAGCTCAGCGATGAACAGCTCGGCACTGGGGTCTTCCAGGGAGCTGCGCCAGCAGCTCGCGCCCAGCCGAGCCGCCAGCTGGGCACCCCAGGGGTCATCAGCGTTCACCACCGCCCCGCCCGCCAGCAACGGCTCGGCAAACAGCAGGGCCTTGGCCTCGAAGTAGGCCTGCATCGAAGGGTGGTAGTCGAGGTGGTCCTGAGTGAGATTGGTAAACACGGCACCGGCGAACCGGCAGCCCGCCACCCGCTGCTGATCCAGGGCATGGGAGCTCACCTCCATGGCACCGATCTGGGCACCGGCCTCGACGGCCTGGGCCAGCTGGGCCTGGAGCAGGTCGGCGAAGGCGGTGGTGTGCTGGGCGGTGACGCTCTGACCGGGCCAGCGGTTCACCAGGGTGCCGAACAGGGCCGCCGGCCGGCCGGCAGCAGCGGCCAGATGCTCAATCAGGTGGGTGGTGGTGGTTTTGCCATTGGTACCGGTGACCCCGATCAAGGAGAGTCGCTGGCTTGGCTGGCCCCAAAACTCAGCCGCCAGCAACCCCGCCCAGCGGGCCAGGGGATCGGCTGCCACCAGCACCCCATCCCCCGGGCCAGGCAGCTGGGCCGCGGCCGCCGCAGGACTGATCACGGCCGCCAGAGCCCCGGCCCGAAGGGCCTGGGGCCAAAAGCAGCCCCCATCCACCTGGGTGCCTGGCAACCCCACAAACAGGGAACCGGGCCCTACTCGGCGGGAATCGCAACTGATGCCGGCCAGCTCCCCATCCGGCAAGTCCGCCGGCACTTCCAGACCCACCTGCCGCAGCAGCGGATGGAGCAGCTGGGTCATGGCACCAGTTGGCTGAATGGGGCCTTTCTAAGCCTCCTGGGCGAAAAAGCCCTGCTTCTGCAACCAAACCTGCAAGCCGGCCCCGGCCAGCCGCGGCGGCACCCGAGGCAACTCCCGATCCCCAGCCGATGAGCGCAGCAGCAACACGGGCACCTCCAGCCCGTAGCGATGCTGCAGGGCCGGCTCGGTGTCCACATCAATCACCACAACTGGCGGCGCTGGCGCCAGGGCGGCCAGCTTCTGGCCAAGGCCCTCACACAGGCAGCAGCCCTTGCGGGTTATCAGAACCAGCGAATTCATCTAATCGGGCACGGGATCACAGCCGCAGGGGGTGAACGGATGGCAGCGCAGTAGCCGCCGCAGGGTGAGCCAGCTGCCGCGCCAGGGGCCATGGCGACTGATCGCCTCGAGGCCGTAGGCGCTGCAGCTGGGAATGAAGCGGCAGCGGGGGCCCAGCAGGGGCGAGAGCCAGCGGCGGTAGAGGCCAATCAAGCCAAGCAACAGAGCCGCCACCAGCCCGGCCACCCCCCCGGGGCCAGCAGCTTCGAGCGACGCCAGCGTCGGCTCGGGCTGCAGCTCTAGGTCGCGCGGCCCAACCGATAAGATCGATCGTTGGCGCATCAAGGTGCGAGCAGACGGGTTCACCCAGCATGCTCGAAGCCACGGCGCCATGGGGGCCTGTCGCTTCCCTCGTCCTTTGAATACCTCTTCATGTCTCGCTACCGCGGCCCTCGTCTGAGGATCACGCGGCGCTTGGGAGACCTTCCCGGTCTCACCCGTAAGTCCGCCAAGCGGTCTTATCCCCCCGGTCAGCACGGCCAAGCCCGTCGCAAGCGCTCCGAATACGCCATCCGCCTGGAAGAGAAGCAGAAGCTTCGCTTCAACTACGGCATCTCCGAGCGCCAGCTCGTGCGCTACGTCAAGAAAGCGCGCGCCCAGGAGGGTTCCACCGGAACCAACCTGCTGAAGCTGCTCGAGAGCCGCCTCGACAATGTGTGCTTCCGCCTGGGGTTTGGTCCCACCGTGCCCGGTGCCCGCCAGCTGGTGAACCATGGCCACGTGACCGTCAACAACCGTGTTGTGGACATCCCCAGCTACCAGTGCAAGGCCGGCGACGTGATCGTCATCCGCGAGCGCAAACAGAGCAAGAAGCTGGCTGAGGGCAACCTGGAATTCCCGGGCCTGGCAAACATCCCACCCCACCTTGAGCTCGACAAGAACAAGCTCACAGCCAAGGTGATCAGCAAGTGCGAGCGCGAGTGGGTCGCCCTCGAAATCAACGAACTGCTGGTGGTCGAGTTCTATAGCCGCAAGGTTTGATCCTCCTGGATCCCTTTTCAAGCAGCCCCCGCTGCGGCTGGGGCTGCTTTTTTTTGGCCGGCCGATCGGCCGGCGTTCGCAAGAACCCTCAGGCCCCCTTGCCGATCCCCACCACCTCCCCCAACAGCCCGCTGGCGATGCGCCGCAGCGAGCGGCGGCCCAGGCCCCGGAAGTTCAGCTCACCCCCCAGCAGCCGCACCGCCAATGGCGTGGCCCGCGGCTGGGAGATGCCGTAGCGATAGGTGAGGCCACTCAGGCCGTAAAACAGCCGCCCCAATCGCCGCGCCGCCTCGAAATCATCGGCGAGCAGGCCATGCACCCTGGCGGTGTGGCTGGTGGGCTGGCCTGCCAGCAGCGCCTCGGCCGCCAGCCGGCCGCTGCGGATGGCATGGAACAGGCCATCACCGAAGAGGGGATTGATCAGGCCGGCCGCATCGCCCACCAGCAGCACCCGGCCATCGGCGCTGTGCAGCGGTTCCGGCCCGTCCCAGATGGGCAGGGGATGGCCGTGGCCCCGCAGGCCCTGGAGGCGAGCGGGGGCAACCCCCAGGGCGGCGGCATAGGCCCCTATCGCCGCCATGATGCGGGCGCGAGCGCTGGAGTCGCGGCGCAGGTCGCGCTGGCGGCCGTAGAAGAGGCCGGCGCCGATGTTGAGGTGGTCGGCCTTGGGGAATACCCAGGCGTAGCCGCGGCGCAGGGCGCCGTATTCCAGATGCAGCAGATCCGGGCGCAGCAGAGGATCGGCCGGATCCCAGCGGTGCGGCACCTCCAGCTCAAGGGCCAGGGCGATCCGCGCTGAGCGGCGCAGCCCCACGGCGGCGGCAACCCCTCCGGCGGCCCCATCGGCACCGATCACGGCATCGGCCAGCAGCGTGAGCGCCGCGGCTTCCTGGCCGGCCACCGCCCGCCGCCGCACCTGCAGGGTCACACCGCCAGCAGCGCGCTCGAGGCCGGCAAAGGCATGGCCCTCCAGCAGCTCTACGCCGGCGGCCTGGGCCTGGCACACCAGGGCATGGTCGAAGCGCGGCCGCTGCACCATCAGCAGCCCGCGCGATTGCTCCGGGGCCGTGCCGGGCGGATCGATCGGCGCCTCCACCGCCCGGCCGAAGCACCAGCTGTGGCGCATGTAGCGCACCTGCGTATCCACCAGCGCCTCGGGGGCCAGATCGAGCAGCTCCCGCTGCACCGGCACCGGCATGCCGCCGCCACAGGGCTTGTGGCGGGGCAAGGGCTGCTTCTCCAGCAGGGCCACCCGCAGCCCACCTCTGGCCGCCACCGCCGCCGCGGTGGCGCCGGCCGGCCCGGCCCCCACCACCACCAGGTCGTAGCGGGGCCGCTGCTCGAGAGCTGGCGGTGCCATCCCCGTCAAACCCCGATCAGGGTTTCCAGCGCCGCCGTCACATCCGCCTGGCGCATCAGCGCTTCGCCCACCAGCACCGCATCGGCGCCAGCGCTCTGCACCCGGTCGAGGTCGTCGCGGCTGGCGAGCCCCGATTCGCTCACCAGCAGACAGCCCTTGGCTCGGATCTGCTCGCCATAGCTGGCGGTGAGCTGCTCGGTGGTGGCCAGATCCGTCTCAAATGTGGCCAGGTTGCGGTTGTTGATGCCGATCAACTGCACGCCCTCAAGCGCCAGCACCCGCTCCATTTCTGTGGCGTCATGCACCTCCACCAGCAGGGTGAGGCCGAGGGCCCTGGCCACCTTGAGCAGGTAGGCCATGTCCTGATCGCTCAAGATCGCCGCGATCAGCAGGGCCGCATCAGCGCCGGCGGCCCGGGCCTGAAATAGCTGGTAGGGGCTGAGGATGAAGTCCTTGCAGAGCAGGGGCAGGTCGACCACCTGGCGCACCTGCACCAGCACCTCAAAGCCGCCCTGGAAAAACTGCCTATCGGTGAGCACCGACAGGCAGCTGGCCCCGCCGGCCGCATAGGCCCGGGCGATGGCCTCGGGGTCGAAATCCTCGCGGATCACCCCCTTGCTGGGGCTGGCCTTCTTGATCTCGGCGATCACCGCCGGCTTGCGACAGGCCGCCCGCAAGGCCGCTGAAAAATCCCGGGGCGCAGGCAGATCGGCCACCTGCTGCTTGAGTTTCTCCAGGGGCACCCGCTCCCTGGCCGCGGCCACTTCACGGTCTTTTTCCCAGACGATTTTCTCAAGGATGTGGCGCGGTTCGCTCTCCTTGTGGCGGATGGCGTACTCCAGATGGAGCACCTTGACCTTGGGGTTGGGGGGGCGGCGACGGAACTCCATCTCAGACCCCCACCAGGGCAGGGTCGATAAGGGCAGGGGAGATGGCGGCCGCCGCCTGCTTGTAGCCCGCCTCCACCACCTCGCTGAGGGTGGGATGGGTGTGCACCTCCGTGGCCAGTTGCACCACGCTCTGGCGGCGGGCCACGGCGTTGGCGATCTCCTGAATCAGGTCGGCCGCATGCAGGCCGTAGATGTGGGCACCGAGCACCTCGCCGCTGTTCTTGTTGAACAGCAGCTTCATCAGGCCGTCGCTCTCCAGCTCGGCCAGGGCCTTGGAATTGGCCTTGAAATAGCTGCGCACCGTTCCCAGCTCAAAACCCTCCTTGGCCGCCAGGGCCTTGGCATCGACCTCGCTCAGGCCCACCGAGCTGATCTCCGGGTGGGTGAAGGTGGCCGCCGGAATTGAGCGGTAATCGATCGCTCGGGTGTGGCCGAGGATGTTGTCGATCGCCACGGTGCCCTGGGCGGCGGCGGTGTGGGCCAGCATCATCTTGCCGGTCACATCGCCCACGGCCCAAAGGTGGGGCAAGGGCTCACCGCCCACCAACACCCGCATCTGGTCGTCAACCGGGATGAAGCCGCGCTCGGTCTCGACCCCCAGCGCCGCCAGGTTCAGCTCGGAGCTGGTCGGCACCCGGCCGGTGGCCACCAGCACCGCATCCACCTCCAGGGTCTCCACCAGCTCCTTGGTGCCCATGTCGGCCAGCTCGATCGTCACCGGGCAGCCGGGCGTCACCTTGCGGGCCAGCAGGCCGGCGCGGGCATCGATATCGCGGCCGTCGATCAGCTTGCGGGCGGCCAGCTTAGCGATGTCGGGATCGAAGGTGGGCATCACCCGATCCAGGGCCTCGATCATCGTGACCTCGCAGCCCAGGGCCGTGTACACATCGGCAAATTCCAGGCCGATGTAGCCGCTGCCGATGATCGCTAGCCAGCGGGGCAGCCACTCCAGGCTCACCGCCTCGTCGCTGGTGAACACGGTGCGGCCGTCGGTCTCGATACCGCGGGGCACAAACGGCTCGGAGCCGGTGGCAATGATCACGTCGCGGGCGGAATAGGTGCGCTCCACGCCGCTGCCGCTCTCCCGCACCGTTACCCGCTGGTGAGCCGCCAGGCGCCCCTTGCCCAACAGAATGGACGCGCCGGCCCTCTCGAGGGTCTTGGTGAGGTTGGTGCGGATCGTCGCCACCAGCTGGTTGGCGTGGTCGGCGATCTTCTGGCGCTCGAAGCGCACCGGTGCGGCATGGATGCCGAAGCCGGCCAGGTGCTTGGCATCGGCCAGCTCCCGCACCCGGCCGCTGGCGGCCAGCAGGGCCTTGGAGGGCACACAGCCCCGGTTGACGCAGGTGCCGCCCAGGTCACGGGATTCGACGATGGCGACCCGTAGGCCATGGTCAGCGGCGTGCTTGGCCGCATCGAAGCCGCCGTAACCGGCCCCGATCACGATCACGTCGTAATCGAAACCTGATCCGGGGGAGGGGGCGTTGCTCACCGGGCAGCACTGCGGTTGTTGGGGGCATTCTCCCCCTTCAGGCTCCGGCCTGCTGCCGCAGACGCTCGAGCAGCAGGGGGGCCGCAGCCACCGCCACATTCAGGGATTCCACCGCCGCGCTGTGGGGAATGGTGACCCGCACGCTGGCCAGGGCCTCCAGGTCTGCAGATACGCCGGCCCCCTCATTGCCGAGCAGCAGCACGGTGGGCAGCCGCCAGTCGAGCTGCCAGTAGGGCATCGGCTCGGGCGGTCCAGCCCCGGGGCGAACCGCCACCACCAGCTGCAGCCCCGCGGCCCGCGCCGCAGCCAGCCGCTCCCCCAGGGCCGCCCGGGGCTCGCGCCGCAGCGGCAGGGCCAGGGCCGCCCCCGCCGAAGCGCGCAACACCTTGGGCTGGAGGGGATCGGCGCCGTCAGCCAGCCACAGGGCCTCAACGCCGCTGGCCAGGGCGGTGCGCATCAAGGTGCCGAGATTGCCGGGATCCTGCAGGCCATCGAGGGCCAGAACCAGGGAAGGCCAGGGGCCGGAGCTGGCCTCCGGCGGGGGCGGAAGGGTCAGCACCACCCCATCGGGATGGCGGGTTGTGGCAATGGCCGCCAACACCTCCTCACTGACCAAGTGACAAATGCAGGCCTCCGGCAGGGCGGCGGCCAAGCAGCTCTGCCGGGCCCACCAAGGCGACGTTGCCAGCAACTCGAGCGGCTGCAGCCCCAGCCTCAGCACCTCCTCGAGCAGGTGGGTTCCCTCCAAAAGCAGCAGACCCTCCTGGATCCGCCCCCTGGCGTGATGGAGCAGCCGCAGCCGCTTGACCAATGGATTGCGCCGGCTGGTGATCGGTTCTGCGCTGTTCAGCCTGGCGCTGGTCACCAGCTCAGAAGGTCTGGTGCCTGCGCACGTGCAACTGGTCCTGGAGCACCAGCTCCTTGCCGGCCAGGTCCAGACCCCGCACCGAAGCCACTTCGCCCTTGAGACCCTCGGCCTGAAGGTTCTGGACCAGCTTTTTGAGAACCATGTCCTCGATGGTTGCCTGGTCGAGGCCGGCGGGGGTGAGGCTCTCCAGAAACTTACCCAACTTCGAGGCCATCAACTCGGAGGCATTCGAAATCTTGAGGACGATCATAAAAAAAATGCGGATGGGGAGACTTGAACTCCCACGACATTGCTGCCACTAGTACCTGAAACTAGCGCGTCTACCAATTCCGCCACATCCGCGTGGCCGTCGCCGAAGCGACCCAGAAAAGATAGGACATCAGGGGAGACCCTTCACCGCAAGGTCAACTCAAGATCAACGGCCAGGGGGGGCTCTTGAAATCAAGCCCAATGTCTGGAGATGCAAGCCCAGTGTCTTGAGATCAAGCCAGTTCCGTCAGCGTCCGCCTAGACGCCTTCAGCTTTTGTTGTCAATATGCCTCAGCACTAGATGGGCAGCCCTTCCATGAGCTTGAACGCTGTCCAGCCCCGCACGATTCCAAAAGTCATTCTTAACCCCCAGCTGGAGATCAGTGGTGGCCGCAGCCTCAGCGGCGAGCTCCACGTGAGCGGGGCCAAGAATTCGGCATTGGTCCTGATGGCCACCTGCCTGCTCACCCGCGATCCGGTTCGACTGCGCAACGTGCCGTCCCTCACCGACATCGCGGCCATGGGCGAGATGCTCACCAGCCTCGGTGGCCGGGTGCGCCGCCAGGGTGACTGCCTGGAACTCAGCGGCGAAGCGGTCAACAATTCCACGGCCCCCTACGAGCTGGTGAACAGCCTGCGGGCCAGCTTCTTCTGCATCGGTCCGCTGCTCGCCCGGATGGGCATGGCCAAGGTGCCCCTGCCGGGCGGCTGCCAGATCGGCACCCGGCCCGTGGTGGAACATGTCAAGGGGTTAAAGGCCCTGGGAGCCCAGGTCACCATTGAGCATGGGGTCGTCACAGCAGTCGTCCCCGGCCGGGGCCATCGGCTCACCGGCGGCCGCATCCACATGGACTGCCCCAGCGTGGGGGCCACCGAGACCCTGATGATGGCTGCCGCCCTCGCCGATGGCGAGACGGTGATCGACAACGCTGCCCTCGAGCCCGAGGTGCTGGATCTGGCCGGCTTGCTGATCGCCATGGGCGCCAGGATCCGCGGCGCGGGCACGCCCACGATCACGATCGTCGGGGTAGAGCGTCTCCACGGCGCCGACTACGCGGTGATCCCCGATCGCATTGAAGCCGGCACCTTTCTGCTGGCTGCGGCCATCACCCGCTCCCAGCTCCGGGTGTCGCCGGTGATTCCCGAGCATCTCGGTGCCGTGATCACCAAACTCGAGGAGGCCGGCTGCAGCATCGAGCACGACGGCATCGGCCTCACGATCAAGGCCGACCAGATCAATGCCGTTGACCTGCGCACCCAGCCGTTCCCCGGCTTCCCCACCGATCTGCAGGCCCCTTTCATGAGCCTGCTGGCCACGGCCCGGGGCACCAGCCTGATCACGGAAAATATCTTTGAAAACCGGCTGCAACACGTCGCAGAACTGCAGCGCATGGGAGCCGATATCCGCATGCAGGGCAACACCGCCTTCGTCGAGGGGGTTGCCCGCCTCAGCGGCGCGCCGGTGCGGGGCACCGATCTGCGGGCCTCGGCCGCCATGGTGCTGGCCGGTCTGGGCGCCGAGGGGATCACCACCGTGCGGGGGCTGGAATTCCTCGATCGGGGCTACGCCAACCTGGAGGGCAAGCTCAACGCCGCCGGTGCCCGCATCCAGCGGGTCAGTGTCCATGGCAGCGGCGCGGGCATCGCCGCCTAAGCTCTGTATCGCGGGAGCGTGCCGGAATTGGTAGACGGACTCGACTCAAAATCGAGCGCCTTCGGGTTTGTGGGTTCGAGTCCCACCGCTCCTATCTCGCCGGTGTCCACATCAGCAGTGATGGGAACCTATGCCCGCTTCCCGATCAGCCTCACCCGGGGGCGGGGGGTGTGGGTTTGGGACAGCAAGGGAAAGCGCTACCTCGACTGCGTAGCTGGCATCGCCGTGTGCACCCTGGGCCACAGCGACGGGCGGATGAAACGGGCCCTCGGCCGGCAACTGGGCAAGCTCCAGCACGTCTCAAACCTCTATCGGATTCCGGAGCAGGAAGAGCTGGCCGAGCTAATCCGGGCCCGCAGCTGCCTGGATAGGGTGTTTTTCTGCAACTCCGGCGCCGAGGCCAATGAGGCCGCCATCAAGCTCGCCCGCAAGCACGCCAACCTGCGGGGGATCGGCGGCGGCCGCGGCGAAGACCAAGGCCCCCTGATCCTCACCGCCCAGGCCAGCTTCCACGGCCGCACCCTGGCCGCCGTCACCGCCACGGGCCAGCCGAAATACCACCAGGGCTTTGAGCCGATGGTGCAGGGTTTCCGCTACTTCCCCTACAACGACACCGCCGCCTTCGAGGCCCTGCTGGCCAGCTGCCAGGCCGAGGGGCCGCGGGTGGCGGCCGTGCTGCTGGAGCCGATCCAGGGCGAGGGCGGGGTCCATCCCGGCAACCGCAGCTTTTTCCAGCGGGTTCGCGAACTCTGCGACGCCCACAACATCCTGCTGATCTTCGACGAGGTGCAGATCGGCATCGGCCGCAGCGGCCAGCTCTGGGGCTACCAGCAGCTGGGGGTGGAGCCCGATGCGATCACCCTGGCCAAGGGGCTGGGCGGCGGCATCCCGATCGGGGCCCTGGCGGTCAAGGCCAAGGTGGACCACTTCCGCCCCGGCGACCACGCCAGCACCTTCGGCGGCAATCCCTTCGCCTGCCGGGCCGGCCTGACGGTGCTGGCCGAACTCGAGCGCCGCGACCTGCTCAACCACGTCCAGCGGATGGGGGCGCTGCTGCAGGAGCTGCTGGCCGCCCTGGTAAGTCGCCACCCCACCCTGCTGGAGGGGGTCCGGGGCTGGGGCCTGCTGCAGGGGCTGGTGCTGCGCGAGGAGGCCCCCAACGCCCCCGCAATCGTCACGGCCGCGATCGAGCAGGGCCTGTTGCTGGTGCCCGCCGGCCCCCGGGTGGTGCGCTTCGTGCCGCCGCTAGTGATCCAGCCCCGCCACCTGCGCCTGGCCGTCGACCGCCTCGAGCGCGCCCTAATGAGCCTTGCCTGAACCGCCCGCCAGTGGCGATCCCTTTGCCGACCTGATCGAACCCTTCAGCCGCCGCGGCGTTGACCTGGGCCTGGGGCGGCTCGGGGCTGCCCTGGCCGAGCTGGGCCATCCCGAGCGCCGCTTCGCCGCCGTGCAGGTGGCGGGCACCAACGGCAAGGGTTCGATCTGCACCCTGGTGCACCGGGCCCTGCTGGCCTCAGGCCTGCGCGCCGGCCTCTACACTTCGCCCCACCTGGTGTGCTGGAGCGAGCGGATCCTGATCGGGGCCGGGCCGATCAGCGTCGCCAACCTGCGCCGCCAGCTGGAGAGGGCCACGCCGGCCGCCCGCCGCCACCAGCTGACGCCGTTTGAACTGGTGACTGCCGCAGCCTTCCTGGCCTTCGCCGCAGCGGAACTGGAGCTGGTGGTGCTGGAGGTGGGTCTGGGGGGCCGGCTCGATGCCACCACCTGCCATCCCGACCGCAGCGTGATCGGCTTTGCCTCGATCGGTCTCGACCACACCGAGATTCTGGGGCCGGATCCAGCCACGATTGCCGCCGAGAAGGCCGGCGTGCTCCAGCCGGGAGCCAGCGCCTTCAGCGGCCCCCAAGACCCTGCTGTGGCGGCGGTTCTCACCGCCCAGGCCGGGGCGGTGGGGGCCGAGCTGCACTGGGTGGAGCCATTGGATCTGAACGCCTGGCCCCTGGGGTTGCCGGGAGCCGTACAGGCGAGCAACGGCGCAGTGGCCCTGGGGATGCTTAGGGCCCTGGCGGAGCGGGGCTGGCCGATCGACGCGGCGGGCATCCGCCGCGGCTTCGCCGGCGCCCGCTGGCCCGGCAGGCTGCAGCAGGTGAGCTGGGGCGGTCGCCCCCTGCTGCTCGATGGGGCCCACAACCTGCCCGCCGCCATCGCCCTGCGGGCCGAACTCGACACCGAGCCGGCCCGCCATGGCCTGAAGCCAGGTCCCCGCGCCTGGGTGCTGGGCATCCTGGCCAACAAGCAGGGGCCAGAGATCGTCACGGCCCTGCTGGCCCCAGGCGATCGGGCCACGATTGTGCCGGTGCCGGGCCACCCCAGCTGGAGCCAGCCAGCCCTGGCCGCCGCCTGCCCCCAGCTCGCCCCCCAGCTGAATGCCGCCCCAGATCTGGCCACAGCCCTCGGCCAGCACGGAGCCAGCACGGCACCATTGATCGTGGCCGGCTCCCTCTATCTGGTCGGGGAGCTCCTCGGTAGTGCACTCCTGGATGGTGCACTCCTGGATTGTTCACTCCTAGATAGAAAAGGTCCAGAGTGAAAGCCCCGCCCCCCCTCTCGCCATGGCCCATCCCCTGGGCAAAATCCTGCGCAATGCGCTGGCCTCGGTGCTTGTCTTGAATCGGGTGCTTGTCTTAAATAGGGTGCTGGCTTTGAATCTGGTCCTGGCTCTGGCTCTGGCCCTGGTGCCAGCGATGCCGGCGGCCGCCGAGTTCAGCGGGGTTGACTACACCCTGACAAACCAGAACGGCCAGGATTTCAGCGGCCAAAACCTGGCCAACACCTCCTTCGCCGGCGCCACTGGACGGCAGGCAAATTTCAGCGGCGCCGACCTGCACGGCGCGATCCTCACCCAGGCGGCCTTCCCGGAGGCCAATTTTGCCGGCGCCGATCTGAGCAGCACCCTGATGGACAAGGTGGACTTCTCCGGCGTTGATCTGACCGGGGCCAATCTGACTGGAGCGATTGCCTCGGGCAGCAGCTTCTATGGCGCCACCGTCACCAATGCCGACTTCAGTGACGCCCTGATCGACCGTCTCGACCAGCGCTCCCTCTGCCGCGACGCCGAGGGTACCCACCCGGGCACCGGCGTCGACACCCGGCTCAGCCTGGGCTGCTAAGCCAGCCGCCGAGCTTGCCGGGGTTGAGCAAACCGGCCGGGTCATGGGCGGCCTTGGCCGCCACCTGGTCGGCATCGACCACCCCCAGTCCCCCATCCTCGACGCTGATCACATGGGGGTTGAACAGCAGGGCGCCCGCTTGGCGGCAGTCAGCCATCAACCGCTCCAGGGCCTCCTCGCCCCGCCAGCGCAGCAGGGGCAGGGCGGCCAGGCGCGCGCCCCCCTGCTGCCTCACGGCCTCCAGGTGCCAGAGCAGGTCATCGCCCCACCGCTCCCTCAGCAGGCCAAGGCAGGGGCCCTCCGGCTGGGGCAGCAGCATCTGCAGGTAGGTCCAATCCGGATTGCGGGCACGCCAGTGCAGGGTGGTGTGGTTCCAGCTGAGTTCGCGCAGCGGTAGGCCCCGGCTGCCGCCCTGGGGCGCCTGCCAGTGGATCTGGCCGCCCAAGGCCGCCAGCCAGGCCGGCAGCACCTCAAGGGCATCCGGTGCGGCCAGCAGCAACAGGCGCTGTTCCGCCGCCAACGGCGCCGGGCAGCCCCCCGGCCAGGGCAGCTGCTGGGCGATCGGCGCTTCCAGCAGGGTCAGGGCCTGGAGCTGGAGGGCGGTGGCGAGCAGGGCCTGGGCTGCCGCCAGGGCCCGATCCCAGCTGTCAAAACCCACCACCAGCTGCTGCCACGCCACCAACTCGGTGGTGGGCAGGCGCAGGGCGGTGAGGATGCCGTTGGTGCCATAGGCATGGTTGAGCGGGGTGCTGGCAGCCGCATCGAGCCGCAGCAGCCGGGGCTCGGGTTCGACGGTCACCACCTCCAGGCCCAGCAGGTTGCCCGGATCGCGCAGAAAGCCCCAGCGCAGCGAACCGATGCCCCCGGAGCCGCCGGCGATGAAGCCGCCGATGGTGGCGCTGCGGGCGGTACTGGGCACCAGGCGCAGGGCCCGGCCCAGGGGCTCGAGCTGCTGGTTGAGACCACCCATCAAGCTGCCGGCCTCCACCTCGATCACCCCGGTGGCGGCATCGAAGTGGCGCAGCCGGTCAAGGCCGCACAGATCGAGCACCAGCCCCCCCTGCAGCGGCACGCACTGGCCGTAATTGCCGGTGCCGGCCCCCCGCACCGTCAGGGCAATGCCGTGGCGGGCACAGGCCCCCGCCACCAGCCGCACCTGCTCAAGGCTGGAGGCCGATGCCACCAGCTGGGCCCGGCAGCCCCGCAGCCGCTCCACCAGCACCGGTGAGTAGTCGAAGTAGTCGCGCGAGAGGCGCTCCAATTCGGCCGGTGCCTCCGCACCCAGCAGCGGCATGGACGGATCCAGCCGGCCCAGCTCCGCCGCCAAGGCTGAGATCCGGGCCTCTGGATATCTAAAAAAGCCGGAATAATCGGGCTGCTTGGAAAACTCGGGCTGTTTGGAATACTCGGGATTCAACTCAGCCATGGGAGACGGCGCCGGGGGCTGGTAATAGGGGAGGGGCGGAGGCGAATAAGAAGGGGGAGGGCAGCTCCTGCTCGGGAGGGGGCAGCCACTGGCCGCCGCGCAGCACCCGCCGCTGGGGCGGCCGGGCCAGCAACTCGCCCCAGGAGCCTGCCCCCAGCAGCACCAGGTCGGCGGGGGCACCCACCCGCACCACCCCGTCCCAGGCCAGTTGGAGCACCGCGGCGGCGGCGGTGCTGAAGGGGGCCAGGCCAAGGCGCTGCCAGGGCATCAGCTGACACAGCGGCGCCGCCAGGCGCAGCAACTCGATCGGATCAAAATCCCCGCCGGGATACCAGGGATCCTGCACGTTGTCGCCGCCGATGGCCAGCCGCACCCCGGCCCGCTGCAGGCTGCGGATCGGCGCCAGCGGGCGGCGCCAGGGGGTGCGTGCCACCCGGCGCCCCAGCAGCCAAAAATTGGTCGTCGGCAGGGCCACAACAGCGATCTCCGCCTCGGCCAGCCGGTCGGCCAGCCGGTCGCAGGCCCGCGCTGGGAGCAGGCCCATGCTGCTGGCGTGGCTGCAGGTGATCGCCACGGCCCGGCGCTGCTCCAGGGCCAGCCCAGCCACCAGGGCGACCCCGACGCCGGGGTAGGCGTCGGATTCATCGACATGGAGGTCGACGCCACAGCCACAGCGCTCGGCCAGTTCAAGCAGGGCCAGCAACGCCTCCCGATCGCCGATGCGGCGGGCCAGCCCCTGGCCATAGGGGGGGCCGATCACCCCGCCCAGCAGCCCCTGGCCGTCCGCCACCCGGCGGGCCAGGGCAACGCCGTCGGGGCTGAGCCAGTGGTCCAAAGGTGCCATAGCCACCAGCTGCAGCTCCACCCGGCCAAGCCAGCGCTGGCGGGCTTCCAGCAGGGCCTCCCAGCTGGGCTGGGCCGCCGGCCCCAGGCTGTCGACGTGGCTGCGGATGGCCCGCAGACCATTGCGCCAGGCCCGATCCAGGGCCCGCTCGGCCCGCTCGGCCACCTGCTCGGCCGTGCGCTCGCCCTGTTCGCGCTGGTTGGCCGCCATGGCCGCGGCCATGGTGCCCTGGCGGTTGGGAAAGGCGACGGCGCTGAAGGCCTTATCGAGGTGGGCATGGGGCTCCACCAGGGGCGTGAGCGCCAGCGGCAGTCCGGCGGCCGTAGGGGGCGCCGCGGCCGGCAGGGGTTCGATCGCCGTGATCTGGCCAGCTGCTATCCGGAGCCGCAGCGACACCAGACCATCGGCATCGGCCCCAAAGCCCACCGCCAGCCGTGGATCCAGCAGGCCGCGGGGCAGGCGCACCAGCAGCGAGCTGGGCCCAGCTGCAAGGTTCACGGCCCCTCCTGGGAGTTGTCGCTGCTGGCCGCGATCAGCACAAACTGGCCGGCCACTGCCAGCACGGTGGAGCGGAAGCGCGGCACCTGCCAAGCCAGCACGGTTTGGCCACCCACCTCACTGCGGTAGAGGCTCGCCACCATCAGGTTGGTGCGGCGGGTGTGGCTGGCCACAACGCCAGCCAAGGCCTGGCGCTGGCCCTCCACCAACTCCTGGCAGTTGGGGATCGCCAGCCGCATCAACACCGGCAGGCCGCCCTTGACGCAGAGCTCATCGCTGATCTCATCGACCAGCCGGTCGGCAGCAAAAGCCTCGAAGTCGGCCGAAGCTGGGTTGGTGAGGGCCAGGCCGCCACTGACCAGCGCCAGCAGGAGCAGGCCTGAGCGCCAGGGGGCACGGGCGGGGGGGTCCGGACGGCCGGGCAAACGAGGCGTGGCTGAATGGCTTTCCAGGTTGGCACTAAATCGGTCCAGGAACTGGAAAACCCCCTGGCCGGGAGGCTTGGTACATTTGGGTTGTTCAAGGCGGGCGTCGCCAAGCGGTTAAGGCAGCGGCTTGTGGTGCCGCCATCCGGGGGTTCGAATCCCCTCGCTCGCCCTTGTTGCCCAGCCGTTTCCACCCAGGTGGGGACGGTTTTTTTATTCAGCCAGCGGCCAGCAGGGCATCCAGCAGCTGGCCCGCGCCCTGCCGCACCGGATCGACGCAGGCCAGACCCGTCTCGGCGGCGGTGGCCGCCAGAGCTGCGTCTGCTTCAGCGCTGGCGAGCCGGGCGGTGTTGAGCGCCACGGCCCGCACCCGGGGCCGCAGGCCATCGGGCCGCCCCAGGGCCGCCAGCGCCTCCACGGCGGCGATCAGCTCAAGGAGGGGGGGAATGGCCACTGGGGCCGCCCCGGGCCTGGTGCGCACCTGGCTCTGGCCAGCACGATGCACCAGCAGCAAATCGGTGGGCTGGCTGCCGCGCAGCAGCGGCAGGGTGGCGGAGGACCCCGGGTGGCAGAGGGAACCCTGACCCTCGACAAGCACCAGCGCTGCTGGCCCAGCCCCGGCGGCCGCCTGCAGCACCGCCCCTTCCACCGCCCCGGCGGCGTAGTCCACCCGCACCGCATCGAGGGCCACCCCGGTGCCGGCGATCAGGATCCCCGCCTGGCCCGTGCCCACAAAGCGGGCATCGAGCCCCCGGCGCAGGGCTTCCGCCTGCAGCTCCAGGCAGGCACTCATCTTGCCGACGGCCATGTCGGAACCCACCGCCAGCAGTCGCCGGCAGGGCAGAGCAGCCGCCCGCGCCGTGGCCACCGCCAGGGCTGGGGGCTCCTGGCGCAGGTCCCAGATCCACTGGCCGGGCCGGGTGCAGGCCCCTGCCAGCTCGGGATCGTCGCCCAGGCGGCTGTGCAGACCACTGGCCAGGTTGAGCCCCGCCTGGAGCCCCACCAGCACATCGGCGCGCATCAGCTCCGGCAGCCGCCCACCGGAGGGGGCCAGGCCCACCACCGCCGCTGCGGGCCCGTAGGCCAGGGCGGCGGCCATGTCGGCCACCACCGGCACGGCCCGGGGGATGCCGGTGATGGCCCGCAGCTCGGCGCCGGCGAAGGCCGGATCGATCACGGCGACGATCGGGCCGGAGCGGTAGCGCAGCATGGCCAGGCCGGTCTTGCCCGAGAGGTCGTCGAGGCCGCCGTGCTGCAGCAGCACGATCGGGGCGGAGGCGCTCAACATTGCTCCTGCCTCAGGCTGATGCCCAGCCCGGCCCCCGGAGGAGGCACCAGCACATCGGCGTCCAGGTGGAGGCCGCTGAAGGGGTCATCCACCAGATTTAGGTGACTGTCAAGGTCGGGCCAATTCACCAGCGGCAGCAGTTGGGCGGCGGCGCCATTGAGCAGGGCGGCATCGGAATAGCAGCCGACCATCACCCCCAACCCCAGCCGCCGGGCCGTACGGGCCATCAGCAGGGCTTCGGCCAGGCCGCCGCTCTTGAGCAGCTTGATGTTGATGCCGTCCACGTGGGGGGCCAGCCGCAGCAGATCGGCCAGATCCCAGCAGCTCTCATCGGCCACCAGCGGCAGGGGAGCTTCGCCGTGCAGGGCCGCAAAGCCAGCGCTGTCAGCCTCCGGATCCAGCAGCGGGGCCAGGGGCTGCTCCAGCAGCACCACCCCCGCGCGCTCCAGGGGCTGGAGCATCGAGCGGGCCGTGGCCAGATCCCAGCCGCCGTTGGCATCCACCTGCAGCTCGCAGGGCCCGCCGGTGAGCTGGCGCCGCTGCTCCAAGGCCCCTGCCACCGCCTCCAGCAGGGCCAGGTCGTGGGCCACCCCCTCGGGGCTGCCCAGCTTGAGCTTGATCCGGGTGGCGGGCAACTGGGCCCACCAGCGCTCGAGCCGCGCCAGCCCAGCCTCGGGGGGGCCTAAGCCGAGGGTCACGCTGGTGGCGACACAGGCCCCCGGATCCAGCCCCCAGAGCCGGTGCAGCGGCTGGTTCAACCGCTTGCCCCACCAGTCGTGCAGGGCCAGATCCAGGCCGCAGCGGGCCGGGGGGCTGAGGGCCGCCAGCAGGGGCTCCAGGGCCTGAAGGGGCTGGGGCGCCAGGGCCTCCAGCCGGGGGGCAATGGCCGCCAGCTCGGCCGCAACCGCATCGGTGGCGTAGTGGCGGTGGCCGGTGTCGAAGCCGCCGGTCTCGCCGCTGCCGGTACAGCCGTCGTGCTCAAGGCTGACCAGCAGGTGCTCCACGGCGGCGGTGGTGCCACGACTGATGGCCAGGGGCACGGCCTTGGTGAGGCGAAAGCGTTGCAGGCTCAGGCGCATCGGGGAGGCAGGCTCGCGCCGATCAAATCAGCTTCACGCTGGCACGCTAGGGCGATTCCACCCACCGGTCTGTCCTCAGTGATTCCACGACCGCCGCACCAGAGCGAGCCGGTGCACGCCGCCCTGATCCAGCAGGTGCTGGAGCAGCTGCACCGGGAGCTGCTCCCCTGCCGGGAGGGGAAGCTGGCGGACTACATCCCTGAGCTAGCCAAAGCCGCTCCCGACAATTTCGCCATCGTGCTGGCCACCGCCGATGGCCGGGTCTATGCCGTTGGCGATGGGGACACCGCCTTCACGATCCAGTCGATTTCCAAGCCCTTCATGTATGGGCTTGCCCTGCGCCTGCTCTCGCCGCCGTTCATGCGGAAGAAGGTGGGAGTGGAGCCGTCGGGCGACTCCTTCAACGCCATCAGCCTCGACCCCCAGTCCGGCATTCCCCGCAACCCGATGATCAATGCCGGGGCCATCGCCACGGCGGCCCAGGTGTGGCACCACGAACGCGACGGGGCCGAAGCCACGATCTTGGCCTTCTTCTCGGCCCTGGCCGGACGCCCCCTGAGCGTGAATCGAGCCGTATATGCATCCGAACGGGAGACGGGGCACCGCAACCGGGCCATCAGCCACCTGCTCCGCAATGCCGCAGTCATCGAGGCGGAGCCGGAGCCGGGGCTGGACCTCTATTTCCGCCAGTGCTCGATCGACGTCACCTGCCGGGACCTGGCCGTGATGGCCGCAACCCTGGCCTGCCAAGGGCGCAACCCCCTGACCCAGGAACAGCCCCTGGATGCCGCCACCACCACCAGGGTGCTGGCGGTGATGGGGAGCTGCGGCATGTACGACTACGCCGGCCAGTGGCTATACGACGTGGGCATGCCGGCCAAGAGTGGCGTAGGCGGGGGCGTTCTGGCGGTGGTGCCGGGCCGGCTGGGGATCGCGGTGTTCTCGCCCAGGCTCGACCCCTTCGGCAACAGCGTGCGGGGCATCGCCGCCTGCCGGCGACTGTCGGAGGTCCTGGGCCTGCACCTGTTTGACCGCAACCCCCTGGGCCAGTCCGCCGTGCGCAGCCGCTATCGGGGAACCGAGCGGCGCTCCCGCTGCTGGCGCAGCCAGGCGGAGGCCGCCTGGCTCGATCCCCGCCGGGGAAGGATCGCGATCCTGCATGCCCAGGGGGTGCTCGACTTCGCGGCCATGGAACAGCTGCTGGCCGAGCTGGGCAGCTGCCCAGCCGGCACGGCCGTGATCGTGCTCGATCTGGGCCAGGTGATCGAGCTGCCTGCCTCAGGGGCTGCGCTGCTGGGCCAACAGGCCGAGCAGCGCCGCAATGGCGAGACATCTCTGCTGCTCTGCCGGGCTGCCCACCTGGAGCAGCCAGCCGCCCTGGCAGCGATTCCCTGCTTCAACAGCCTCGATCTCGCCCTGGAAGCGGCGGAAGATCACCTGCTGAGCCTGCGCCCCTCCAGCCCCAACGGCAGTGCGGATTTGCCGGCGACCTCTGAGGGTCTGCTCGATCGCCTGGCCCCAGAGCACCAGGCCGCCATCAAAGCGCTGCTGGAGCTGCGCCAGTACGGCCCAGGGAAACAGGTGATGGCCCAGCTCCAGGCGAGCCACCACCTGTTCATCGTGGCAACCGGACGCTTCAGCCTGTTCCTACCTGTCCAGCGGGACGGATCCCATTTGGCTTCCGCCCGGATGGCCACCTTTACCTCCGGGATGGTGTTCGGCGATGCGGGCTTCCTGTCCGGACGGCCGCGGCTGGCAGATGTGGTGGCCGACACCGATGGAAGCTGCTGGCTCCTGGATCGCCGCGATTTCGATCGACTTAAGCTCAGCACCCCAGCCGCTGCCATGGCCCTGCTGAGCCAGATCGCCCTAGACCTTGGCGACAAACTGGCCCTCTGCGGTCAGCAGCTGACCCTGGCTGAACATCTCTAAAGCCGGCCGCTGCCGCCAGCCATGGCCGAAACTGGAGCCATGACCGCGACACAGGCCCAACGCGGCAGCTACTGGATCACCACCTTCGGCTGCCAGATGAACAAGGCGGATTCCGAGCGCATGGCCGGAATCCTCGAAGCCATGGGCTATCGGGCCGGCGACGACGAGCACAGCGCCGATCTGGTGCTCTACAACACCTGCACGATCCGCGACAACGCCGAACAGAAGGTGTACAGCTACCTGGGCCGCCAGGCCCAGCGCAAACGGGTCAATCCCAACCTCACCTTGGTGGTGGCGGGCTGCGTCGCCCAGCAGGAGGGGGAATCGCTGCTGCGGCGCGTGCCCGAGCTGGATCTGGTGATGGGGCCCCAGCACGCCAACCGGCTCGATGTGCTGCTGGCCCAGGTGGAGCAGGGCCAGCAGGTGGTGGCCACCGGCGAGCACCACATCCTTGAAGACATCACCACCGCCCGCCGCGACAGCAGCGTCTGCGGCTGGGTGAACGTGATCTACGGCTGCAACGAGCGCTGCACCTATTGCGTGGTGCCGTCGGTGCGGGGCCAGGAGCAGTCGCGCCTGCCGGGCGCCATCAAGCTGGAGATGGAGGGCCTGGCCGCCCGCGGCTTCAAGGAGATCACTCTGCTGGGCCAGAACATCGATGCCTACGGCCGCGACCTGCCGGGCATCACCCCGGAGGGCCGCCGCAGCCACACCCTCACCGACCTGCTCCACCACGTACACGACGTGGCGGGGATCGGGCGGATCCGCTTCGCCACCAGCCATCCCCGCTACTTCACCGAGCGGCTGATCGATGCCTGCGCCGAGCTGCCCAAGCTGTGCGAGCACTTCCACATCCCCTTCCAGAGCGGCGACGATGAGGTGCTCAAGGCCATGGCCCGGGGCTACACGGTGGATCGCTACCGCCGCATCGTCGAGCGGATCCGCGAGCGCATGAGCGATGCCTCCATCACTGCCGATGTGATCGTGGCCTTTCCGGGCGAAACCGACGCCCAGTTCCGGCGCACCCTGGCCCTGGTGGAAGAGATCGGCTTCGACCTGGTGAATACCGCCGCCTACTCGCCGCGGCCCCACACCCCCGCCGCCGACTGGCCAGGCCAGCTGGGCGAAGCGGTGAAGGTGGAGCGGCTGCAGGAGCTCAACGCCCTGGTGGAGCTCACGGCCCGCCGGCGCAGCGAGCGCTATCTCGGCCGGCTCGAGGAGGTGCTGGTGGAGGGCCGCAACCCCAAGAAACCCGAGCAGGTCGTGGGCCGCACCCGCACTAACCGGCCCACCTTCTTCCCCGGCCAGCGCCCCGATGGCACAGCGATCCACGCCGGCGAGCTGGTGACGGTCCAAATCGAAGAGGTGCGCCCCTTCTCCCTCAGCGGCAAACTGGCCTGAGTTTTGGCCCCGTGGGCACCAGCCGATCGGCATGAACAGCTCCCCCACCGCAGTTGGTCTGATCCTGGGGGGAGCCTCCGGTGAGCATGCGGTCTCGATTCGCTCCGCCGCCACCGTGGCCGCCGCCCTGCACCACCCCTCCAACGCGGCGCGCTACGCGCTGCACTGCTTCTACATCGATCCCCAGGGGCGCTGGTGGGGCCCCGAACTGGCCGACGCGGTGCTGGCCCAGGGCAGCCCAGCCAGCGCCGAGCAACTGGAGGCGGCGGCGCGCCAGAGCGGCCACTCCCTGGCGCGCGGCGGCTTCCGCGGCTTGCCAGCTGCAGCCCTGGAGATCGAAGTGTGGTTCCCGGTGCTGCATGGCCCCAACGGCGAAGACGGCACCATCCAGGGACTGTTCACCCTGATGCAGGTGCCTTTCGTGGGTTCGGGGGTACTGGGCTCGGCCGTGGGCATGGACAAACAGGCCATGAAGGCCGCCTTCGCCGCAACCGGCCTGCCCCAGGTGGCCTATGCCTGCGTCAGTGCCAGCCAGGTGGCGTCCGATCCCGAAGCCCTGATGGGGAAGCTCGAAACCCAGCTCGGCTACCCCTGTTTCGTCAAGCCGGCCAATCTGGGCTCCTCGGTGGGGATCAGCAAGGCCACCGACCGAGCCAGCCTGCTGAACGGCCTGCGCACCGCCGCGGCCCTCGACCCGCGCCTGGTGGTGGAGCAGGGCGTGGCTGCCCGGGAGCTGGAATGCGCAGTCAAAGGAGGCGGCGGCGCAGCCCTGCAGGCCTCGGTGCTGGGGGAGATCTGTTTCGATGCCGACTGGTACGACTACGACACGAAATACAGCGAGGGCAAGAGTCACACCGTGATCCCGGCGAAGGTGCCCGAAGCGATCACTGAGCGGGCCCGCGCCATGGCCATCGAGGCCTGTGGGGCCGTTGGGGCGATGGGCCTGGCCCGGGTGGATTTCTTCTACAGCGAAGCCAGCGGCGAGTTGTGGCTCAACGAGATCAACACCATGCCGGGTTTCACCAGCCAGAGCATGTACCCGATGCTTTGGGCCTCCAGCGGCATTCCCCTGCCGCAACTGGTGTGCGAATTGATCGAGGGGGCCCGAGAATGGCACCAGCCATCCCTGGGAGCCCCTACGCCATGACAGAAGGTCTGCTCTGGCTTCCCCTGCTGCTGGTCTTTGTGCTGGTGACGGCCCTGGGCTGGTTGGAACGAAGGCGCCAGCGGCTGTTCCGCGAATGGGCTGAGGGCTCGGAACTGGCCAAGCTCGACAGCTGCGGCGGCGCCCGACTGATGGCTGGGGTGCTCAGCTGGTGCCGCTTTGAAGCCGGCCAGATCCAGGAAGAGGGCTCCTTTGTCATCAAAGAACTGGAACTGGTGGAGCTCCTTTCCCTCCACTCGGGCGAAGCCCCCCTCACCGATGAGAGCCAGGGGGCCTGCCGGCTGCGGCTGGTGGGGGCAGGGGTGCGCAAAGATCTGCCCTTCGCCGATGCCGAAAGGGCGCGGCGCTGGATCGAGGAGCTGATGTCTCGCTCCCGCTGCGAACTTTGAGCCAGTTGCGGGGCTTTTTGAGGTGAGCACCCCTTCGCCACCCGGGTCGGAGCGCCGGCGCCAGCTGCGGCAGCAGCGGATCAGGGAGCGGCTGCGTAATTCCTGGCGGCTGGTGGTGCTACTCGCCCTCTCCGGCGGCCTGGGCTATGGCCTGCTGCGACAGGGCTGGGTGTTGAGCGGGCCCAGCCAGGTGGAGGTGATCGGCAGTGAGCTGGTGAGGCCAGAGCACGTGGTGCAGGCTGCCCAGCTGACCTTTCCCCAGCCCCTGCTGGCACTGGAGCCCAAGCGGATCGCCGCCGCCGTGGTGAATGCCCTGCCGGTGGAGCAGGTGCAGGTGCGCCGGCTGATGGCGCCGCCCCGGCTGCGCATCGAGCTGGTGGATCGCCAGGCGGTGGCCCGGGCCCAGCGCCGCACCGCCAAGGGAATTGAACAGGGCTACGTCGACCGATTCGGCCACTGGCTGAGCATTCGCCAGGGCAGGGCGCTGGCCACCAAGGGCAGCAAGGGTTTTCTGGTTTTGGGCTGGCAGCCCAGCTATCGCCCAGTTCTTGCCCTGGTGCTGGCCCAGCGGGAGCGCCTCGAGCTGGGCTCCGATCTCCGCCAGATTCGCTTCGATCCCGGGGGCAACATCTGGCTGGAGAGCGCCAGCCTCGGCCAGGTGCGTCTGGGCCCGGCAGACGGCCAACTGGCCCGGGGGCTGGAGGTGCTCGGCCACCTGCAGAAGCAATTGCCAGCGCAGATAAAGGCCCGCCGGCTTCCATCAATCGACCTCAGCGATCCGGAGCAGCCGGAACTTGGCCTGCCCGGCCCGGCGGCTCCGCCGGCCCAGCCGCCCCAGCCCCCTTCATGAGCATTCGAGCAGCAGTTACGCCGCTGCCTCTGCAAAGGTGGGACACTGCCCAAATCCAGGGACAGCAACCACGGTCATAATGCAGCCGCCAGTTCCAAGCTCCGCTTTCTCCGATGCCGTTATGACCGAAATCCCAATCCCCAGCAATGGAACCCAGCCCTCGGGCGGGATCGTACCGAGCCAAACGGCCCGGATTGAAGTGATTGGGGTTGGCGGCGGCGGCAGCAATGCGGTGAATCGAATGATCGCCTCCGACCTCCAGGGGGTGGGCTATCGGGTACTCAACACCGACGCCCAGGCCCTGTTGCAGTCGGCCTCGCAGAAACGCATCCAGCTGGGGATGAAGCTGACCCGGGGCCTGGGGGCAGGGGGCAATCCGGTGATCGGCCAGAAGGCTGCTGAAGAGTCCAGGGCCGAGCTGCAGGAGTCGCTCCAGGGCACCGATCTGGTGTTCATTGCCGTCGGCATGGGCGGAGGAACTGGCACCGGCGCTGCGCCGATCCTGGCAGAGGTGGCCAAGGAAGTGGGCGCACTCACGGTGGGCATCGTCACCAAGCCCTTCAGCTTCGAGGGCCGTAAGCGGATGCGTCAGGCCGAAGAAGGCATCGCCCGCCTGGCCGAGAGCGTGGACACCCTGATCGTCATCCCCAACGATCGCCTGCGGGATGCGATCGCCGGAGCCCCCCTGCAGGAGGCCTTCCGCACCGCCGACGACGTGCTGCGCATGGGCGTCAAGGGCATCAGCGACATCATCACCAAGCCGGGGCTGGTCAACGTTGACTTCGCCGATGTGCGCTCGGTGATGGCCGACGCCGGCACGGCCCTGCTGGGCATCGGCGTGGGTTCGGGTCGCTCCCGCGCCATCGAAGCGGCCCAGGCGGCAATCAGCAGTCCCCTGCTGGAGTCGGCCCGCATTGACGGCGCCAAGGGCTGCGTGATCAACATCAGCGGCGGCAAGGACATGACCCTCGAGGACATGACCACCGCCTCCGAGGTCATCTACGAGGTGGTGGATCCCGACGCCAACATCATCGTGGGCGCCGTTGTGGACGAGCGCCTAGAGGGGGAGATCCACGTGACCGTGATCGCCACCGGCTTCGAGAGCGGCGCCTCCTACATCAATGAGCGCAGCACCTCGAGTTTCAGTGGCAACAAGCTGTACAACAACAGCCAGGAAGAGCGGGGCGCCAAGATCCCACCCTTCCTGCTCAACCGCCAGAACCAGGCCAACCTGTAGGCCCGGCTGGTTGGTTGGCCGGCCCGGCTGGTTTGCCCCGATCAAGGGGTTACTAGATGAGGCGACCAGAAATGGGGTGACCCGGAGTCCACGCCTGCCCTGAGCATCCCGTGTGGCTGCTGCCTTCCGGTTCTGACCAGGTTTGGGCGTCGGAGCCGCATGGGTCCGAGTCGTTTGGATGCTAGCAATGGCATCCCCCCGCACCGATGCCCGTGCCCCTGCGCCCCGCAGACCTGGCGAGCCGCAAACTGGCCGGACTGCCGATCACGGTGCTGACGGCCTGGGATGCCCTCTCGGGAGCGCTGGTGGCCGAAGCCGGTGCCGATGCGGTGCTGGTGGGCGATTCCCTGGCGATGACGGTGCTGGGCCACGCCACCACCCTGCCGGTGACCCTCGAGGAGATGCTGCACCACACCAGGGCCACCGGCAGGGGCCTGGCCAGCGTCTGCTCGCCCGGCCAGGAGCCGCTGCTGATCTGTGATCTGCCCTTCCTCAGCTACCAGTGCAGCGCCGATGCGGCCGTTGCGGCCGCTGGCCGGGTGCTGAAAGAAACCCCCGCCGCCGCCGTCAAGCTCGAGGGCGCCGAACCGGAAACCCTGGTGGTGATCGACCGGCTGGTGCGCAGCGGCATTCCGGTGATGGGCCACATCGGCCTAACGCCCCAGTCGGTGCACCAGCTCGGCTACCGCCGCCAGGGCAACGACGATGTCAGCCGGGAGAAACTGCGACGCCAGGCGCTGGCCCTGCAGGAGGCAGGTTGCTTTGCCCTGGTGCTGGAACACGTGCCCCCGGAGCTCGGCGCTGACCTGCAGCGGGCCCTGGCGTTGCCGGTAATCGGCATCGGCGCCGGCGAGGCTTGCGACGGCCAGGTGCGCGTCACCGCCGACCTGCTGGGCCTCACCAGCCGCCAGCCGCCCTTCAGTCCAGCGCTGCTGCCAGGCCGGGCCCTGGCGCTGGAGGCGCTGCGCAGCTGGATTGGCTCCTGGCCCCAGCCAGCTCAAGCCCCTCCTGCTGCTCCTGCCACCAGGCCAGCAACTCCCGCAGCACCCCATTGCTGAGGGCCAAGCCGGCTGGATCGGTGAGTCGCCAGCGGGGGCCCTCAATGCGCAGCAGGCCGGCCTCGAGCCAGGGCTGCAGCCGCTGCCGCAGCGCCCCAACCCCAACCTGGGCCAGCAGCAGGGGCAGGTGCACCCCTTCGCGGCGGCGCAAACCCACCAGCAGTCGCTCGTCCACGGGCACACCGGAGCCGCCCTCCCGCACGGGCTCGGCCAGCCAGGCGGCATAGCCTTCGCGGCTGCGGGGCCGGGCCAGCCGCTCGCCCCAGGGGGCCGAGGTGGCGCCCATGCCGAAGCCCCACCAGCCCGCACCGCTCCAGTAGACGCGGTTGTGGCGGCAGGCATGGCCGGGCAGGGCGTAATTGGAGATCTCGTAGTGGCCGTAGCCGGCGGCGCTGAGCTCGGCCCAGGTGAGCTCCATCAGGTCGGCGCCCAGATCGGCATCGGGAAGCTCCAGCTGGCCCCGGCCATGGCGGCGGGCAAACACGGTGCCAGGTTCCAGGCTGAGGTCGTAGATGGAGAGATGGGGCGGCGCCAGGGCGATCGCCTGGCCCAACTGCTGGCGCCAGCTGGCAAGAGCCTCGCCAGGCACGGTCTGCCCGGGCAGCCCCTGGATCAGATCCAGGCTCCAGCTGGCCAGCGCCCCCTGGCGCTGGGCCGCGGCCAGCCAGCCGGCGGCCTCCAGCAGGTCGGCGCCGCAGTGGCGACGACCCAGACCCGCCAGCACCCCATCGTCAAAGCTCTGGCCGCCCAGGCTGACCCGGTTCACCCCCGACTGCAGGTAGGCCGCCAGGCGGGTTTGATCAAAGCTGGCCGGATCGAGCTCCAGGCTGATCTCGGCACCGGGAACCAGGCCGAAACGCTCCCGCAGGGCGGCCAGCAGGGCCCCCACCTGGGCGGGCAGCAGCAGGGATGGGGTGCCACCGCCGAGATACACGGTGGATAGGGGCGGGCCGGGGGAGGCAGCGGCGATCTCCCCGAGCAGCAGGGTCAGATAGGCCGCGATCGAAGCGGCACCCGGCGCTCCGGGCTCGGCGCTGGCCCTGTCGCCCAGCGGTACCACGGGAAAATCGCAGTAGAAGCAGCGCCGGTGGCAGAAGGGAATGTGCAGGTAGGCGCTGCGGGGGGGGAACACGGGGCGAAGACATCATTAAGGGCGGGAACCACCCTGGGGCCAAAGGTCCCGGAATCGGGCATGCTGCGCACCTGCACGACAGGGTTCCAGGCGAGACAGGAATGGTGGATACCCTCATCCTGATCCTGTTTGTTGTCTCCGGCACGGCCGCTGGCTGGCTGGGGGTTGACCTGCTGCCAGAGCCGCTACTGCTGCAGGTGGACAAACCGGAGGGCCTGCGCACGGTCCTGGGGGGCTTCGGGGCCTTCTTCGGCCTGCTGGCGGGCTTCTTCTTCGGCCAGCTGCGCCGCCGGCTGATGGCCCAGGTGCGCTCGATGCCCACCGACCTGCTGGTGAGCCGCGCCGTCGGCCTGATCCTGGGCCTGCTGGTGGCAAACCTGCTGCTGGCGCCGATCCTGCTGCTGCCCCTGCCCTGGGAGGTGGTGTTCGTCAAACCGCTGGCGGCGGTGCTCAGCAATGTTTTCTTTGGGGTGTCGGGCTACAACCTGGCCGAAGTTCACGGCCGCACCCTGCTGCGCCTGTTCAACCCCAGCAGCACCGAGGCCCTGCTGGTGGCCGAAGGGGTGCTGCAGCCGGCCAGCGCCAAAATCCTCGACACCAGCGTGATCATTGATGGCCGCATCCGCGGTCTGCTGGATTCGGGCCTGCTGGAGGGCCAGGTGATCGTCGCCCAGAGCGTGATCGATGAGCTCCAGGCCCTGGCCGATTCGGCCAATGGCGAGAAGCGCGGCCGGGGCCGGCGCGGCCTCAAGCTGCTCAGCGAGCTGCGGGAGATCTATGGCCGGCGCCTGGTGGTGAACAGCACCCGCTACGAGGGCAAGGGGGTCGACGACAAGCTGCTGCTGCTCACCGCCGATACCGGCGGCACCCTGTTGACCGCCGACTACAACCTGGCCAAGGTGGCCGAGGTGAAGGCCCTCAAGGTGCTCAACCTCAGTGAGCTGGTCATCGCCCTGCGCCCGGAGGTGCGGCCCGGCGATGAGCTGCTGCTCAAGATTGCCCGCGACGGCAAGGAAGCAGACCAGGGCGTCGGCTACCTCGACGACGGCACCATGGTGGTGGTGGAAGGGGCCCGGGGCAGGATCGGCGAGCGGCTCGAGGTGGTCGTCACAGGCGCCCTGCAGAACCCCACCGGCCGGATCGTCTTTGCCCGCACCGATGGCCCGCTGGCAGAGCCCAATGCCGAAGCCGGCCCGAAGCGCAAACAACGCGCTGAGCGCAACAGGTCGAGCCCTGCCAATTCGGGCTCCAGCGATCCGCAGGCCGGTAGCCCCCGCTAGGCTCCGCAAACGTGCTTTCGGTTAACCGCGGATGTCGGTGTCAGCCCCCTACTACGGCGATTCCGCGGTCATGCGCACCCCGCCGCCAGACCTGCCGAGCCTGCTGCTGAAGGAGCGGATCGTCTACCTGGGCCTGCCCCTGTTCAGCGACGGCGATGCCAAACGCCAGATGGGCATCGACGTCACCGAGCTGATCATTGCCCAGCTGCTGTATCTGGAATTTGACAACCCGGAGAAGCCGATCTTTTTCTACATCAACTCCACCGGCACCTCCTGGTTCACCGGCGATGCCATCGGCTTTGAAACCGAAGCCTTCGCCATCGCCGACACGATCCGCTATGTGAAGCCGCCGGTGCACACGATCTGCATCGGCCAGGCCATGGGCACCGCAGCCATGATCCTCAGCGCCGGCACCAAGGGCCAGCGGGCCGCCTTGCCCCATGCCTCGATCGTGCTGCACCAGCCCCGCAGCGGTGCCCGCGGCCAGGCCACCGATATCCAGATCCGGGCCCAGGAGGTGTTGCACAACAAACGCACCCTGCTGGAGATGCTTTCGCTGAATACGGGCAAGTCGGTGGAGCAGCTCTCCCGCGACTCCGACCGGATGACCTACCTCACCGCCGAGGAGGCCAAGGAGTATGGCCTAATCGACCGGGTGCTCACCAGCCTCAAGGGCCTGCCCACGCCCCCGGCAGCCCTGGGCTGAACCTGCACTTCTGAGTTTCAGCACCGAACCCTCGCGCCCCCTCTCCACCCCACCCCAGACCCATGCCCATCGGCACCCCCAGCGTTCCCTACCGCCTGCCCGGCAGCCAGTACGAGCGCTGGGTTGACATCTACACCCGGCTGGGCGTGGAGCGGATCCTGTTCATGGGCTCGGAGGTCAATGACGCCGTGGCCAATGCCCTGGTGGCCCAGATGCTCTACCTCGACTCGGACGACAACTCCAAGCCGATCTACCTCTACATCAACTCCCCGGGCGGGTCGGTGACCGCCGGTCTGGCGATCTTCGACACCATGCAATACGTCAAGAGCGACGTGGTGACCATCTGCGTTGGCCTGGCGGCCTCAATGGGTGCCTTCCTGCTGGCGGCCGGCACCAAGGGCAAACGGCTGGCCCTGCCCCACAGCCGGATCATGATTCACCAGCCCCTCGGCGGCACCAGCCAGCGCCAGGCCAGTGATATCGAAATCGAAGCGCGCGAAATTCTGCGCATCAAGGACATGCTCAACCACAGCATGGCGGACATGACCGGCCAGCCCTTCGCCAAGATCGAGAAGGACACCGACCGCGACTACTTCCTCAGCGCCGCCGAAGCCAAGGAATACGGCCTGATCGACCGGGTGATCGCCCACCCCGGCGAGGCTTGAAGGGCGCGGGCCCACCGCTGACCGCCTAGCCGCTGAACCTCGCCATGCCCAACACCCTCTCCGAGGCTGCCGACCTGTTTTACGCCGCGGGCAACAAGATGCTTGCAGGCGATTGCGCCCCCTATGCGGAGATCTGGTCTGAGGGTGACGACATCAGCCACCTCGGCCCCACCGGCAATCTCTGCACAGGACGCAAGGCGGTGTTTGAGCAGTTCACCAGGGAGTCTGCGATGGGCTTCGATGGCACCCTGGTGGCAGACGATCGTCGCTTCGTTGAAAGCGCTGAGATGGGCTATCTGGTGTGCATGGAGCGCACCAGCGGCATGACCCAGGCCGGTGAGGCGCTCCGGATCGACATCCGCGCCACCACAATCTTCCGCAAGGAGTCTGGCCACTGGCGTGTGGTGCATCACCACACCGATCGCTTCTAAGGCCCAGGCCCTCAGAAGACCAGATTTCTAAACTCAGCCCTTGCCGGTGGCGGCCAGCAGGCGTGAGGCGGTGTCAAGCCCGATCGGCAGCCCGGATGGATCAAGCAAGCCCAGCTGGACCAGCAATCCGGCCTGGTCCCAGTAGATGTGCTCGTAGGCCACCTTGCCTTCGCGCACGCCCACGATCACCACCAGGGCCATCTCGACGCGCCGGCCGGTGGGGGCTACGCCCGGCAGCAGATGGCCGATCGCTTTGGTGTGGGTGAAGCGGATCACCAGCTCATCCACCAGCCGCTCGCCATCCACCGTGCGTGAAATCGAGATGAACTCCACGTCGGGGGGAAAGAACTGGCCGATCAGCTGGGTGGCGTAGAACTCACGCACTCCTTCAGCGCCCTGACCCCCGGTGCCAGAGGCCAGATTGATCAGATGGGGGTCCTCCACCATCGTGGCCATGGTGGCGTCGAGATCGCCGTTGAGCTCGGCCTGCATGTGGGCCTCGAACAGGGCGGCAGCCGTTGGCGAAGTAGTGGCTTGGGCGACGACCATGGCGTTTGGGACAGAGTCTAGATATTAGGGATGGCCTCCGCCCCTGTCAGTTGAAAGGGGCGCGCCGCAGGCGCTTGCGTAAGCTCAGGTCCAGCCCTGTCCAGACCCGAAGCCTCGATGGCCCAGCTCTATTACGACACCGACGCCGATCTCTCGCTGCTGAACGGCAAGACGGTGGCCATCATTGGCTACGGCTCCCAGGGCCACGCCCACGCCCTGAACCTCAAAGACAGCGGCGTCAACGTGGTGGTGGGTCTCTACGAGGGCAGCCGTTCGGCCGAGAAGGCCAAGGCCGATGGCCTCGAGGTGCTGAGCGTCGCCGACGCCTGCGCCAAGGCCGATTGGATCATGGTGCTGCTGCCCGATGAATTCCAGAAGGCTGTCTACGACAAAGAGATCGCACCCCATCTCAGCGCCGGCAAGGTGCTGAGCTTCGCCCACGGCTTCAACATCCGCTTCGAGCTGATCAAACCCCCGGCCGATGTGGACGTGGTGATGATCGCCCCCAAGGGCCCCGGCCACACCGTGCGCTGGGAATATCAAAACGGCATGGGCGTGCCGGCCCTATTCGCCATCGAGCAAGACGCCAGCGGCCATGCCCGCGAGCTGGCCATGGCCTACGCCAAGGGCATCGGCGGCACCAGAGCCGGCATCCTGGAGACCAACTTCAAGGAAGAGACCGAAACTGACCTCTTCGGTGAGCAGGCCGTGCTGTGCGGCGGTCTTTCCGAGTTGGTCAAGGCTGGCTTCGAGACCCTGGTGGAAGCCGGCTATCAGCCCGAGCTGGCCTACTTCGAGTGCCTGCACGAGGTGAAGCTGATCGTCGATCTGATGGTGAAGGGCGGCCTCACCGCCATGCGCGATTCGATCTCCAACACCGCCGAATACGGCGACTATGTGAGCGGTCCGCGCCTGATCACCGCCGACACCAAGGCCGAGATGAGGCGCATCCTCGCCGACATCCAGGACGGCACCTTCGCCCGCAACTTCGTGGCCGAGTGTGACGCCGGCAAGCCGGAGATGACCAAAATCCGCGAGCGCGATGCGGCCCATCCGATTGAGCAGGTGGGCAAGGGCCTGCGCTCGATGTTCAGCTGGCTGAAGGCGGCCTGATCCAGCCCCTGCTGAGCAACCCCCTGCTGCTGGTCGCCCTCGCCTGCGGTCTCGATCGCCTGGTGGGGGACCCGCGCTGGTGCCCCCATCCCGTGGTGGTAATGGGCTGGTGGATCACCCTGCTGCGCCGCGGCGCTGAAGCCTGGGCGGGCACCAGAGCCTGGAAGTTGCTGCTGGCGGGGGGCTTAATCACGCTGGTGCTGGTGGGCGGCAGCGGCCTAGCCGGCTGGGTCGTGGAGCAGCTGACCCCCACGCCCCTGCTGGTGGTGGCCCTGGCCAGTGCCCTGGCCGGCCGCAGCCTCGAGCAGGCGGTATTGCAGGTGCTGGAGGCCCTCCCCAATTCCTTACAAGCTGTAAAGAACCAGACAGACGACGCTGGCGGCAAGCCAAGTCTGGTGGCCCTCCAGCCTGCCCGCCAGGCCCTGGCCTGGATAGTGGGCCGCGACACGGCCGATCTCGACGCCCCGGAGATCCTGCGGGCGGCCGCCGAAACCGCCAGCGAGAACGCGGTGGATGGCCTATTTGCGCCGCTGTTCTGGATGCTGGTGGGGGCCGGAATCTGGAGCCTGAACCCCGCCCTGCCGGGCCCGCTGGCCCTGGCCTGGGGCTTCAAGGCGGCCAGCACCCTCGATTCGATGCTGGGCTACCGGCGCGGCCGGTTGCGCTGGCTGGGCACGGCCGGCGCCCGTCTCGACGACCTGCTGGTGTGGCTGCCCTGCCGCCTGGTGGCCCTGGGCCTGCCCCTGGCGGCCGGGCAACCGGGGCGCTGCTTCTCCATGCTGGCCGCTGCCCTGAGGGACGGGGCCGCCGACCCTTCCCCCAATGCGGGGGTATCCCAGGCCGCCTATGCCCATGCTGCCGGAGTGCAGCTGGGCGGCAGCAACCGCTATGGCGGCCAGCTCACCAGCAAACCCCTGCTGGCACAAGGGCTACCCGCCCCCGATGGGGCCGCCGTTCGCCACATGCTCGAGCTGAGCAGGCGCCTAGAGCTGGTGTGGCTGGCTACGGCGGCCGTGCTGGCATTCATCACAAAAACTCTCAGCTGATTGCTCCGCCGCCAGCGCCTGCCGATGCTGCAGGCAGGTTGATGGGCCCATGGCAATTCGCGAGCTGTTGGAAGATGCCCTGCTGGAGCCGGAAATCGGCCAAACGCCCTGTTTCCGCTGGCATGCCACGCCGGTGGGAATAGCTGCCCTCTGGCAAGCGGGCGCTGCTCCCACCGCCCCTCCCTTTGATGACGCCCTCAAGGAAGGGCTGCAGGTGGGGCTGGACCTGAGCCGGGAAGAGCGGGAATTTCACCAGCTCAAAGCGGGGCTGGTGTTGCTTTTTCACAGCTAATTTTCACAGCTGATCAGCTGGCTTGGGGAAGACCACGGCCCATTCATGCAGGCACCAGCTGACGCAACCTTCCTGAATCAGGGGATCGGTTTGCACTAGGGCTTCTGCTGCAGCCCAGTTGGGGGCTAAAAAGAGCAGCATGCCGCCGGCCCCGTCACCGCTGCGACCCACCCGGTCAGCCCAGTAGCCGCTGCGGGGCTGATGACCCAACCGCTCCAGCTCCCCCAACCAGGCCAGATGGGCAGGGATCACCGCATCAAATTGCGCCTTACCCACCAGACCGGTCTCGAGCTTGACAAACCAGGGCATGACCAATGATGGGGGCCTAACCAAAGTAGGGTCCGCTGGCCTCTGGGAGCACAGCGCAGGTCGAGGATCTACAAAACTGTGGGGCCCAGGCCCATTGGTCGCCGAACTGCCAGCGAAACGGCAAGAGCGACTATTGCGCCATTACGCCGCTGGCGGGTGCAACAACTGAAAAAAGGGGCACTAGCAACCAAGGTGGGTACAAGCATGAAGACGTGGGCGAGGGCATTAACCTAACTTTTTTCTATCTAGATTGAACAACCCCAGCCCAAACCCATTGGCTAAACAATTCCAAGATCCATAATCTCAACCATCGCCTACTGCGCGCACCTCCGGGAATCGATCCGCCAAAATAGCCGCCGTGCCCTTTAGGTGGGCGAGCAACTCCAGCAGGCGCAAATGCTTGACATAGGCCCGAGGCACAACCAGGGTGTCACCCGTTTCCAAGGGAATATCGATAGGCAAAACGACGTGGGGCGAAGAGAAAAGGTGCATGGTGAAGGAATTGGCATAACCAACCCTTAAATCCTGCGTCATCATGCCCTCCCACTTATCGCTGCTGTAACGCCGGACTGGCAGGGGCAGATTCCAAAGACCCAACTCCTGCAGAATCCTCTGAACCTTGGGGAAAGCATTGTCGGGCAAAGCAACTGATGGGTAGCGCCTGACATCCTCGAGAGTTATGTTATCTCCCAAATGCAGAAGCGGATGGTCCACTGCCACAACCAGGTGGGTTGGCAATCGATTCAGATGAAAGCAAGCCAACTCGGGGTCATCTTCGTCAGGCACGTCGGGGTGGCATCCAATCCAGGCATCAATCACGCCGTTGCGAAGCAGCCTCAACGGTGTGTGAATTTCCATGAAATCAAAATTGCCAGGAGTCCATCCATCAGGGATAGGATCGCAAAACAATGGCCCTGAGCAGTATTGGGCCTCTATTCTTAAGACCCTCCCATGAAACTAGCGATATCGCTGGTGCACCAATCGCTCAAGATTAAGAATGGTCTGATCACCAAGCGTCTCCCATTCTCCATTTGGCTTGAAGAAACGAAGATTCAGCAATCTGGCCACATGATTAACACGTCTACTGATCGTCGACTGGGCAACGCCTAGCCGGTCGGCGGCAACGGCACCCGAACGCAACCAAATCAATGTGACGAGACAGGCTAGTTCCTCGATCGAGACGACCACATTGCCTATCACAGCGGAGTCATATTACACAGAACCGCGCAAATAAATCTATGCAAATAGCGCATAATGACGGCCGAGACTATGCAGATCCCGCACAGCCTCAAGTTGGTTCTGTATCGAAACTGACAGCTTGGAAGTTCGTGTCAGCGCAAAAAGGTGCCCAGATCGCTCTCACACGACTCAACAAGGGCGACCAGTCCCTGCAACAAGCACCTCAGCCGTGGGGATTGCTCTGGCCGGCCTGCAGCGATCAGAGCCAGCATGGTGACACCGGAATTTACCTGCTCTAGGGCCAGCAAGCTGTCACGCAACACCTCCAGGGGCAAGGCGCTGGTGGTGAGAGCGGCGGAAGGCAACAAAGTCATGTTGGAAGGGGGAGCTCCTAGCAGTGTTCCCACCCCTGGTCAGCCGCCAGCTAACCAGAAAGACCCGCTCAGACGTCTTGGCCGAACCCAGGTAGGGCGGGGGAGGCAACCCTCAGCCCTTCAAAGAGGTCACATAGCACCCTGTTCATCACCGGAGGCATCGAGAGGCGGCCGTCGGACTTCACGGCCAAAACCATCAATGCACAAGCCTCTGCAACTGAGCCAGCTTCAGCATCATTGAGCACGAGGAGGTGGTCACCGCCGGAATGAACAACCCTCATGGCAATACGGGGATGAAAAGCAAAGCTGTTCCTAAGCCGCCCTGGCAGCCAAAATCAAGCCCAAAAACAAGAGAAAACATAAAGAATTCAGGGGCTTCGCAAACTTATTTTCGGTGAGGCCCAGGCGGCATCGAAGAAGGTTTTCCGTGATACAGAGGGTGCGGCAATGGGCAGGGCGCTCAAGGGTCCTTTGCCGCTCCGCCGTGGGGTTCAAAGCGACCGAGCCCTGCAATGCAGCAATTTTGGGCGTTGGTGTTGAAAGTCATCGCTCATGATGGCTTGGGAACCGGCCCGCCATTACCAACCGCTTGCACGGCTCGAAGATGATTTCACAGTTTGCCCAAGACACCGGCTGGATCGAGGTGATCTGCGGTTCGATGTACTCGGGCAAAACAGAAGAGCTGATCCGCCGGCTGAAGCGGGCGCTGTACGGCCAGCAGAGGGTGCAGGTTTTCAAGCCGGAAATCGACAACCGCTACGACGAACTGGCGGTGGTCAGTCACTCACAGCTAAAGATCTCTGCCACATCTGTGCAGAACGCCTTGCAAATTCTCCAAGCGGTGGCGGCCGACACCAAGGTGGTGGGCATTGACGAGGTGCAATTCTTCGGCATGGAGCTGGTGTCGGTGGTGCAGGTGCTAGCCAGCCGCGGGTTACGCGTGATCTGCGCCGGACTGGACCAGGACTACCAGGGCAAGCCATTCGAGCCGATGCCCCAGCTGCTGGCTATCGCTGAGCTCATCACCAAGGAGCTGGCGATCTGCGTGGTGTGTGGCAACCCCGCAAACCGCAGCCAGCGATTGGCTTACTCGGAGGAGAGGGTGGTGGTGGGAGCAGCCGGCGCCTACGAGGCCAGGTGCCGTAAGTGCCATGTGGCAACAGCTGTCGCCGCGACACCTGGGCAGGAAATCGACCTTTTCAACAACTGACACCCGGGGGCAAAATCAGTTAAAAAGTTCATCAGAATCTTTTTCACAATCTCTTAACCCCCGAAAACCCCCAATAAAAGGGCACAGGGTCGGCTGGGCAGTTAGGATTTCAGGACAAATACACCAGCCTCCTGCGAAGGGAGTTAAGGCCCTTCGTCATGGATTCATCGCTTCTCTTTTCCCTAAACTGGAACTCCATTGGCGAGTTAAGCGGCGAAGATCTCGAATACGTGCTGATCGCCATGACTAGCGCCATGGAATCAGGCAATGATGAATTAACATTGCTCCTCAATAAGAAAGCCTCCTGCCCATAGTCACACCAATTGAGTTTGGCGAAGCTTCCAGCCGGGGTGAAGCCCCCATACAGGTAACGGGCTAACAAGGGATTCACATTTTAGCTCAATATTCGTCATTAATACCAGTTGACTATTGCTAGCGAAAGCACCTGAACATTCAGGATTTTCTGTGGGAGGCAATGCCACTAGCAGAAGTGAACCAGAACCTAGACCGCAAAGGATTTAGGGATTTACGATTGGAAGAATCAAGATCAAAAGAAGCCAATCATGGCAATCAGATCCGGAAAATAAACTTGAGCACATATCGGGAAATATTTTTATCAAACCTGGGCTAGCATGGTGGTTTCGTTCTACTATTACAATCCATGCCATGCGGACGACCAAAAACGGTGGCAAAGCCTGCAGCCACTGGTTTTTGTACGTGTGTGGGGATATCGGTAGGAATCGAAGGTTCAGTGCCAATAAACGAGCCCAGTGATTCGGCCTTCTCAAACGAGTCTTTTCAGACCGATCCTACAATCGCTCCCAATCTGGCAATTGGCTACAGTTTTCCAGGGGCATGGCGGGAGGAGCTTGAATATGTTGGCTACTTCGCTGATTCAACAAACAAATTCACCCTCACGGCAACAGCCCAATCAATTTAAATGCCTGTTTGAGAAATGGACAAGTTAAATTGGGGGTATATCCAACTTGGGCTGGTCGCCTTGGTGTTTGGCGGCCTTCAGGTGTGGTGGATCAGCAGCGTGTTTAGAAGACGTGACCTGGCGCGGCCCCAAAGTGCTGGAGAGTTCCGCAAAACCTTGGAAAAGATCTGGGGCAAGGAACAGGGGCGGCGTTAGAGCCGCATAGCAGACGTCGATACTGCCCAGGGGGTAACTAGCTGCGAACTGCCTTCCAGATCCACCAAGCAACCACTGCCAACAGAACCCAAGGCACCAGTGATCGAAAGACCAGCCATACCAACAGAACCACCAGGGCAGAGATCCCAGTGCGCCTGGTGAGCGCCTTGGCCTCATCGGTCATGAAGCGCCAGCGAGGGATCAGGGCCATCGTCGTCAAAAAGCGAACTTAAGCACCGCCTGAACCAAAACAAACCCCACCAAGGCAGCAAAGGCAAGCAAGGAGGGGGAACCAGACAAACCCATAAGGCAGCCCGAGGAGGTCCCATTTCTAAAGCAAATCCGAAAGGATGCCGTAGCGATACATACATCAGTGCGAAAATGCACATTCAGGATTTTTTGCTGACCCTCCAGGCCGCCAAGCGCCGGTGGTTGGACGTCTGGAGCTGACGGCACAAAAAAGGCCATTTCACCGCGATGCTCACCATCGCGCAACAAATCCGCTACAATATGAAAAATTGTAACGCGCCGTGATCACCGGTTTCCTGGGAGTCCTGTTTGCAATGCTTTCCTTTGTTCAGGTGCCGCAATGGAGCAACGATTGGACCAAGTGTTCCGTAGCCGTGCCTGACACCGCCTGTCACTGGTATGTGGTGAATCCCGACAACACTTTTGGCAAGGGATTTAGCTGGATTACCGCCCCTGAATATGATGTCACTGCTCTGCGAGATATTGGCATTCAGCACGAGGTAACAGTGGCCCAAGGATACCAAACGACAGTGGAATTGATGAACTCCAAATCAGAACTAAAATACGGTGATGACTATTAAGTCCTAAAATCAATTCCTCGTTAAATTTTCCCTGCCGCAGCTGGAAAGTTTAGACTTGTCAGGGTTTGACACGTCGTTAGGTTGTATCTTCTCATAAATAGCCCAACGTTTACGCCCCTTCTGCTAACTAATTACATCTGAAAACAGGCTAACCTCCCTTCGTCTCGACCCCAAAGATTTCCCTAAGCGCATAGAGCTAGAATTAAGCGATAATGTTGCAAATAGGATTAATTATCTAGCGGAGAAATCCGGGCGCTCATTTTCAGAAGTGGCTATGGATATTCTCTCTAAAGCACTGGAACCTTGAGTACATAGCATACCCCAGTTCATTTCGTGCTTAGTGTTTTCTTGAGGGAAGTGCGAATTCTTTCGCCATACTTGCGTAGGTCAGAGACTGAGGCAAGTTCTACGAGTGTTGGATCTGCGCCGTCATGGATCTCAACTTTTTTACTGCCACCGAAAAAGTGAAATCTCACAATAATTTTCAGCCCGTCTTGATCTACTAAAACGTCAAAATGGGTTTTTGTATCCCTTTCGATGAGTCTAACTGGATCAATATCGCTCGAACATATTTCTCTCACGATGCGCAAGCCTTCGACCTCTTCGGAAGTGGTATCCACCCTTAAATCCATGATCGCCAAAGCCTATACAGATACACTAGCAGTCAATGCGGTGTCAGAGAGTGCAGAAGCCCAGGCAGCAAACTGATGACTACCTGAAGGCAAACCAGTCCAGTCTTTGGCTTGCTCCATCCTCGGCATTCTGAACCAACTCCACGCCCTTGACGCCTCCATCTTGCTGATACCAAGGATCACAGCAGACTGCGGAGAAAACCTGTTGCGCCTCGCCCAGGGTCTTAAATGACGCAACCTTGACGACGCTCCAGGAGTCGTGGGTGTAGATCGCAAAGGGCATACCATTCCCACCAATAGGAACCTCTGATTTATCAGTTTTGCGTTCCAGCTGGGATTCCTCTACGGGGTTGGATCATTCCATTGGCAACGCACAGATTTACAACTAGCAGATTTACAAAGAACAGGCCACCAGCTCAGACGTTATTGATTTTCTTCCCTGAATTGTGAATAAGAAGCAATGCCTTGATGGATCTGAGCATCCGTCAGGAGTTTGTAAGCATCATGGAAGCAAATATCCCCAAAATTATCTGCGGCCAATCGACACATCAAGGGCCTCCCTGAGGCAAGGAAGGCCCTGAAATTCCCAGCTACGGGAACGATTCATAACAGCCTGAACCGTCTCAAGACTTGTCCAAAACGGAGAGGGTGGGATTCGACTTAAAAACAGGATGGAAGTCTCTGGAACAGATATGGACGATTTTTGGGTAAGTCTCAAAGCAAGATCTCACAAAATATCTCACATAACCAGACGAGATTCAATGAAACCGCAGTGGATAATCAGGGACATCAGATCCATACCAGCAGAGGTTAGGTCAAAACGATTTCGCCTCCGTCGATATCGCCTTGCCATCTGACCTCTAACCAAACCACAAGGACCACAACGCCCTCTGTAGCGCCCACAAGAACAAGAAGAGGTCCAGCGCCCCATGCAGACAACTGCAGCGCCACTGCGGGTTCTTAGGAACTCTTTCGCTGCAGAGTGCTCCTAGCAACCACAAACGTTAGGTGCGCTTCGTCATCATTGCTAGATGGCATCAACGACCAATGGAGCAAGACCAAGGCACATTCCTGACATCAACGATGAATTGGGATCGAAACGGAGAAATGTGCTCAGAAGATCTAGAACGCCTGCTAGCACGTCTCCTGCCACACGAGGACAATTCCCAGGAACAAGAACGACCGTTGAGAGCAGGCGCTGATCACGCTGCCCGTTGACTCAGATCCCGCGTTGCCAAACACTCCTGCTGTGCAGTGTCCAATAGGCACTCCTGCACCTGAGCGATAAGGCGCCTCACCCACCCTCAGGACGCCACCCAACCGCCACCTCCTGCCGTGGTACCCACCGCGAGCGCCATCGCTTCAGGTGCTCGCCCAGAAAGTCCCAGACCTGGCGCTGGTTGAGGGAGGAGCAGGGCGAGAGCGACGGGGACGAAATCTCCGCCCGCTTCCTCAACCTATGGACGGGTCGAACACCGCCATAGTGCGTGTATTTCAAGAAGGCACTGGGATCGAGCGCGAGCAGGGGCAAGGTTTGTTCACAAAAAAATCCCTGACGGGTTCGACACCGCCAGGGACATGCTTCCCGTCGCTCATGACGACTTTTCAACCCTATTAGGCATTTACACTCAGGTCATGGGGTGATTGCCGCAGGTGTTCAACAGGACACACTCAAGGCACCTCACCCACCCTCAGGACACCACCCAACCGCCACCTCCTGCCGAGCGACCCACTGAGAGCACCGCTTGGTCAGGTGCTCTCCCTGGGGAATCAGACCCTG
>JAHLYQ010000003.1 GCA_025127975.1 Synechococcus sp. CS-1331
CCAGTCGATCCTCGACGGCCAAGGCCGTGTGGTGAACACCTGGGCAGACGTTCTGAACCGCGCTGGTCTGGGTATGGAAGTGATGCACGAGCGCAATGCTCACAACTTCCCGCTTGACCTGGCTGCTGCTACTGCCACCCCCGTGGCACTGACCGCACCTGCAATCGGTTGATCCCCGGCGGATCAATTCTCAGGAATCCCCCAACCGGTTTCGGCCGGTGCTTCACCCCCTCCTCGGAGGGGGTTTTTTGTTGCCCTGAACACGATGATCGACCTGCATGGGCGGGAACGTGTGTTCCCTGGGCGAGTCAAGCCCTGACGACCCATGAGGCGCTGCGAAGCGGGGTCAGGGGAACGATTGAGGCGCCCACGCCGCTGCGGATCTACGGGCTCGTCTGATTCTCCAACGATCTTTTCAGCCTCGCCACAGCAGGCGATCGATTCCACGGCCACCTCTGTGCGAGAGTCTCGCCTAAAATATAGATTAGTTGTTGAAATTGACGAGCAGGATCTTTCATGATATCTTCACAAGGCCTCCGACCCTGTATGCCTGCCAGGTGGGGCGGTATTCGCAACAGTCTCCAAAATTTAGTTAAAACCCTGATCATGAACGAACTGACATCTAGCGGCACTCTGCAATCGTCCCGACCGAATAACACTTGGGTCTCGCTAAGTCACCTGCTTAGCCATTGGTTGCCAAAAGTGCAGCGACGCTTGCCCAGGAAGCTTCAAGCGCAAAAATTTTGGACAGTCCTGCCAGAAGATTTATATGCCAAAGGAGTGCTGTCAGCCGCCCAGCCTCTCCACCAGGCAAAGAAACAATGTGAAAGTCCTTCAGATTTGTTTGATTTTGCATCTCGAATTTTTCCCGCTCACCAGCAGCCTAAAGAAATTCTAGACTTTATCAGCTTGGCATCAGCCTTGAACCCAAAAGTGGTTCTGGAAATTGGAACTGCCGAAGGCGGTACTCAATTTCTTTTGGGGGAGGCATTGTCATCAGTGACATTCTCTGTCGCGCTCGATTTGTATGTCCGTAATCGGAAGCTTTTAGCAGAGTTCACAAGAAAAGATCTTGATCGTGTCATAATCAATGGATCTTCTTATGAGCAAGCTACGGTCGCCCATGTTACCAGTATGCTTGCCAATCAAAAAATCGATATTCTGTTTATCGATGGGGACCATACTTATGCTGGCGTAAAGGCAGACTATGAAGCATATAAAGGCTTTGTCAGGAACGGCGGGCTCATCGTCTTTCATGATATCGTCAAGGACCATCATGCTAGGTTTGGCACGGAAAGCCCTGGCTGGTCTGGAGGCGTGCCTGAGTTTTGGCAAGAGGTAAAGTCACAGCAGGGAGGCAGGCGTTGCTGGGAGTTTATTGCAGATCCACAGCAAGATGGCATGGGAATCGGAGTTTTGGAAGCTTGACCCTGGGCTGTTCTTGTTAATTGCCCTTCCGATTCTTGCTGCATAGGTGATTGGCGGCGCTTGATTTCCCCATTCTTTCGTTCAACTGCTCTTAGGAGATATGATTAAAAAGACCGCTTCAGTCTGCGCAGCAGGCTGGTGCCGGCGGCACCCTTGGGGGCGGGTCTCAGCTTGAGAGCCAAGGGGCTTGATCTGACGATCATGAATCTTGGCTGTTCAGGCCTCAACACGGCCGATCGGATGGACCGGATCGTCGTCTTTCCATTCATGGAATAGTTCCCGGCTCGGGTGTTTCCCTGCCTGGGGACACGTACCAGCGTGGCATCGATGCTCTTTCCAGGAGGGGCTTCCAGCCCTTGGGCTCGTCGGTGTTTCTCAAAACGGTCGAACAGTTCAGCTCCTTCCTTCGTCGCAGGGGGGGGCATCGGGTGAGGCGTCGCATCGCCTGCAGGGCCTCGCCCGCCTGCTGGGCCAGATCGGCGGGGTCGTAGAGGGGGCTTTTTATTAGCTGCCCACCAGAGTGCATAGGGTGAAGCTGCAACCGGGCCGAAGCGGCGTGCGATGTGTTTCTCAGCCGCCGCCAGTTTCAGCAGTGCAGCCCTGCTGGTGCCGCTGGGCATCGCCGCTGTAGAGCGCACATGGCGAGACCATCGCCCTGAACTGCTGCCCCTGGCTCTGATGCCGGTGGGATTTGGCCTGCAGCAGGGCCTAGAAGGGCTGGTGTGGCTTGGCCTCAACCATGGGCCTGCAGCCCCCCTACTCAAGGGTGGGGCCCTGGCCTATCTGTTCTTTGCCCTGGCCTTTTGGCCGATCTGGATTCCCTACGTGGCCCTAAGCCTCTGGCCCCAGCAGCGGCACTGGCCTGGCCGGCCCTTGCTGTGGACGCTGCAGGGGGCGGGGCTGGTGCTGGGGATAGGGCTCTGGCTGCCCCTGCTGTTGCAGCCAACCCGGCTTGAACCGGTGGTGCTGAAAGGGTCGATCGACTACGGCCTAACGCTGCTGCTGAGCGGCGGCCCGGCGGAATCGATTCGCTACCTCTATGCCGCTGTGATCGGCCTACCCCTGCTGCTGCTCCCCTACGCCTGGCTGCGTAGCTTCGGGGTGGCTCTGCTGGCCAGCGGCCTGGTGGCGGAATGGGCCTACCGTCAGGCGTTCCTCTCGGTGTGGTGTTATTTGAGCGCCCTGCTCTCTGTGCTGATTGTGTGGATCATCTACACCCAGAGGCTCCCCACCAAGGGGCAGGCGAAAGCCGCTTCCTAACCTGACAAAAGCCACTGACACAAGCCACGGTTTCCCATGGGCAGCAGCTTCGGCGAGCTATTTCGCATCACCACCTTCGGCGAGTCCCACGGCGGGGGCGTGGGCGTGGTTGTAGATGGCTGCCCGCCGCGACTCCCACTCAATCTGGAGGCGATTCAAGCTGAGCTCGATCGGCGCAAGCCCGGCCAGAGCAAAATCACCACCCCCCGCAAAGAAGATGATCGGGTTGAGATTCTCAGCGGACTGCTAGATGGCCTGACCCTGGGCACCCCGATCGCCATGCTCGTGCGCAACAGGGACCAGCGCCCCCAGGATTACAGGGAAATGGAGGTGGCCTACCGCCCCTCCCACGCCGATGCCACCTACCAGGCCAAATACGGCATCCAGGCCCGCAGTGGCGGCGGCCGTGCCTCCGCCCGGGAAACGATTGGCCGGGTGGCAGCAGGGGCCATCGCCAAGCAGCTGCTGGCCAGGGCCCAGGGCACCGAGGTGCTCGCCTGGGTGCAGCGGATCCACAACATCGAAGCAACGATCGACCCTGAGCAGGTTTCGCTGGCGGCGGTGGAGGCAAACATCGTGCGCTGTCCTGATGGGGCAGCCGCCGAGCGCATGATCGAGCGCATTGAGGCGATCGGCCGGGAGGGCGATTCCTGCGGTGGCGTAATCGAGTGCATCGTGCGCAAGCCGGCAATGGGGCTGGGAATGCCGGTTTTTGACAAGTTGGAGGCAGACCTGGCCAAGGCGGTGATGTCGCTGCCGGCCACCAAGGGATTTGAGATCGGTTCCGGCTTCGCCGGCACCCTGCTCAAGGGCAGCGAACACAACGACGCCTTCCTGCCGACAGCTGATGGACGCCTGCACACAGCCACCAACAACTCCGGCGGCATCCAGGGCGGCATCAGCAACGGCGAACCGATCGTGATTCGCGTGGCCTTCAAGCCCACCGCCACAATCCGCAAGGCCCAGCAGACCATCAACGAGCGGGGTGAGGCCACAACCCTCGAAGCCAAGGGCCGGCACGACCCCTGCGTGCTGCCGCGGGCGGTGCCGATGGTGGAAGCGATGGTGGCCCTGGTGCTGGCCGATCACCTGCTGCGCCAGCAGGGCCAGTGCAGCCTCTGGTGAGGGAGGTAACTGCCTTCACCAGAGGCTGCGCACATGGCCGTAGGAGAGGATCTTGTTGTCGGCGCTGAGTAGGGGAATCCCCAGCTCGCGGGCCTGGGCCACCAGGAAGCGATCGGCGGGATCGGCGTGGAATGGCTCCGGGAGGCGGGTGGCGGCCACAGCCACGGCGGGATCGAGGCCCAGCAACCGCACCGCCGGATGGGAGGCCAGCAGCGCCAACCAGCGCTCCACATCGAGGCTGAGGGCGAGTCGACCCCGGTTCACCAGCATCGCCACTTCCCAGCAGCTGATCGCCGACACCAGCAGACCCGGTGAACCGCCCGGCCGGCCGGCGCTCTCGATCTCCTGATCTATGGCGGCCAGAGCATTCGCTGACAGCCGCGGATGATTGCCAGCGGCCCACCAGATCAGCGCATGGGTATCGAGCAGGATCACGCCAGGGCTTCCCAGTCGTTCTCACCGACCGGCTCGAACGGCTCGTCGAAACGCAGCACCGAACCGCGCAGCTGCCCGAGTGGGTCGGCATCGGGCCGGGCCGGCCGATAGGGGCGCACCTCCAGGGTGGGCCGGCCGTGATCGGTCACCACGAGCGGCTCACCGCTGGCCTCCACCTGGCGGAATAGCTCCAGGGCCTGAGCCTTGAAGCGGGATTTCGAGACCTGCCGCGGCGAACCCGGCGGCAGCGCGGCGGACGACAGGACCATCATCACTCCAAAATGACTATGGTCATAAGACTACGTCATTGCAGCGGCCGCTCGTCGCTCGGGCTAGCCCCGGGAGCAATTGGGAAGACGAACAGAGGTGCAACAGAAGCAGCGCATGCGCTTTGAGCGGTTGCGTGGCCAGGACTGCTCGGGCGCAAGGGCAAACTGCCGCCCACACAGATCGAAGCGATCGTGCTCTGCAGCTGGGCGACAACTATCTGGCCGAGGTGCTGCTTTCGGGCCGAGGCGGGCTGGTTCTCACCGCGCTCCTGGACCTACTGGCACCGCAAACTCGCCCGCACCTCAGCACAGCCGGGGCCTTGCGCTGCAGGATCAAGCCGAGCCCCCCCCCACTGCTGAGCCCAGCTCCGGATCAAGACGCTATTGGCGAGCGCCGCGCGCGCAAGCTGTCGTTTTTCGGCGGCCAGACGATCGGCCCGATGGCGGCCCCTTGATTTGCCGGCAACCAAGCTCAAAGTGCTTCTGTAGCGGGCCGAGCGGAAGACTTACGAGGGTGTGGCTGCGGCAGGGGCGCTCTACGGATCGACGTTTCCAATCAGCGAAGCTCTCACAGCAACACCGGCGCGCCCAGCGGCGGCTGAACCATGGCTTCAGAGCCCTCGCGTGCAGCCCTGCTCACCAGCCTCTAGCCGTGCTGGCCACCAGGCCGCCCCAGGCGCAGGCCCAGTGCACCTGCCTCGGTGACATCTCATCCGACTGAGGCCTTCACACAAACCAGTCGATCCACAGAGTCGCAGATGAGATTGTGTGACAGGTTCAGCGCCAACCCAATCAAGAAATTGAAAAATGAATCAATGTAATAATGACAGCGTTGTATTAATTTCCAGTCGTCCCCGCCTTCAGGGAGCGCTTGGTGCTGCACTCGGAGCGGTAGTCGCCGGGTTGGCGCTTACGGGCGGCCAAGCCAAGGCCCTTACTGTGACTGTGAACAGTCAGCTTTATGATGTGACCACATTCACTGGCACATATGCTGACAACGTGAGCAAATTCACGACAACCGATATGCCTTGGTGGAATTTAGGGGACAGTGGCGCACTCGCCGGTCAATTTGCTTCGGTGGTCGGGAGCTCTTCGGGTCTGGCTGGGAATTTTGGATGGGGGCCCTTTTTTGCGTACGGACCGCGGAACTCGCCGGTTAATTCCTTGTACGCGTATGTACCGGTTAATCCTGGCGAGGTACCGTTTAGTAGTGCGTTCTCCGCCACACAGGCATGGACATACGCAACAGCCACGCTAGCCTCCTCATCTACTGCTGCGCAGTCGACCGCGTCCGTTCCCGGCCCTCTCCCTATCCTTGGCGTTGCTGCTGCCTTCGGCTTCAGCCGCCAGCTTAGGAAGCGCATCAAATCCAGCACCAACTCCGTTCCCAGCAGCTCCGCCAGCTGATTCGGTACCTGGCACCGCTCGCTGGCTGCAAGGCCCTAGTTTGCCCTGAAGGCTTTGGCCTATTTATTAGCAAGTAGGCCAACCACAGCCATTTCACGAATAGGGCGCTTGATTCTTTAATTTTCTCGCTACATTCAAGGGCACCTCGAAAAATACGATCAGCCCTTGCGTTGAGGCGGCAATAGCTTATAATTTGGATAGTTAATTGCATCCCTGGTATGGGCCAAAGAGGCTTCTGGGACGAGCAGCAGAGGGTTGACAAGCTCAAAACTAAAA
>JAHLYQ010000004.1 GCA_025127975.1 Synechococcus sp. CS-1331
CAGATCCAGCAGCTCCATGTTGCGGCGGGTGTACTTCTTGGCCACGCTCACCACCAGCCGCAGGTTGGCCGCCACCATCCGCTCCTTGGCCCGGCGGCCCGCCTGCAGCCGCTTCTTGAGCAGGGGTGCACTCAGACCGGCGGCCTGGGCCAGCTCGGCCTGGCTGGGCTTGGCGCCCAGGCGGCTTTCCAGCTCCAGCTCCATTTCCTCGAGGGCGACCAACTCCTGCACCTGGCGGCCCAGGGTGATCTCCTGCTCGTGGCTCAGCAGCGGCACCCGGCCGATGTCACGCAGGTAGCTGCGCACCAGGTCGCCATCTAATGCGGGCATGGCTTGATCAGGGTTGCGAAACTCTTTCGTTTCGTAACCCTACCATCCTCCGCCGGGAGGCAGCATGGGAGTCATGCATTGGTGAATTGGCCGCTGAACGGTTGCAGAAACTGATGGCCGCCGCCGGCCTCTGTTCGCGGCGCCAGGCCGAAACCCTGCTGCGCCAGGGTCTGGTCCAGGTCAATGGCGCCCTGGCCCAGCTCGGCGATCGGGCCGATCCCGCCTCAGACCGGATCAGTGTGCGGGGCCAGGCCCTGGCGGCCAGGCCGGAGCCCATGCTGCTACTGGTCAACAAGCCCGTTGGCGTGCTCTGCAGCTGCCGGGACCCCAGGGGCAGGCCCACGGTGTTGGAGCTGCTGCCAGCTGAGCTGCGCCAGGGCCGGGGGCTCCATCCCGTCGGTCGCCTCGATGCCGACAGCCGCGGCGCGCTGTTGCTCAGTAACCAGGGCGATTTGACCCTGCGGCTCAGCCATCCCCGCTACGGCCACCGCAAGACCTACCGGGTCTGGGTTGAGGGGCGGCCGTCGGCCCAGGCCCTGGCGCGCTGGGCCGCCGGCGTCCCCCTGGACGGCCAGCCCAGCCAGCCCGTCGGGCTGCGTCTGATCCAGCAAACCAGCCAGCAAACCAGCCAGGCAACCGAGCTGGAACTGGTGATGGGGGAGGGGCGCAACCGCCAGATCCGTCGCACCGCAGCGCTTCTGGGCCATCCGGTGCTGGACCTACAGCGCTGGGCGATCGGTTCCCTGCGGCTGGCTGACCTGCCGGAAGGTGGCTGGCGCCGCCTCGATCACCAGGAATGGCAGGCATTAAAATTCCTCTCCTGAACCCGTCTCCCCTGAACCCGTCCAGCCAGTTGCCACCGACGCGCCTTCGGGGTGGCCTTGGCCGCTGGCTGGGGCGAAAACCCCGTTCCCAGCCAGCGGCTGCGCCTGAACCCGAGCTCGACCCCCTGCTGGCGGCCGGGCGTCAGCTGCGGCAGCAGCGGGAGGAGCGGGGTCTGAGCCTGCGGCAGCTGGCCCTTGATACCCGGGTCAGCGCGGCCGTGCTGGAGGCCATGGAGCGGGGCTGGCCCGATCGCTTGCCGGAGGCCACCTACCTGCGCACGATGCTGCCGCTGATTGAACGGCACCTGGACCTGCCCTCCGGCTGTCTGGATCCGATGTTGGCCAGGGGCAACCAGCAGCAGGCCCGCCAGCAGCGCCAAGGGGATTCACTGCGCTTCACCCCAGGCTCCATTGATGTCTTCACCACCTGGCAGGGCACGGTTCTCTACGGGGTGCTCACCCTGGCCCTGGTCTATGGCTTGAATCTCCAGCAGCAGAAGATTGCATCCCAGGGGTTGCTGGGCCTGCGACCGATCCCCCCCCTGCCGCCCCAGGAGCAGGTCAAGGCGCCCAGTCCCGAGCAGGCCCTGCTCAAGCTCTATCCAGATCTGCGGCCCCTGGAGCTGGCGGCCCGGGGCCAGGCGGCCAGTCAGCTGCGGCGCTGGTAGCGCGCGGCCATCTCGCCGTAGCCCTGCAGCTTGCCCTCCAGGTCGGCGATCGGCTGCTCCAGCCGCCAGGTCCAGTTGCCCGAGCTGGTGCCGGGGGTGTTGAAGCGGGCCCGATCGTCCAGTTCCAGCAGATCCTGGAGCGGCACCACGGCCAGGTTTGCCGGGCTTGCAAGGGCCAACTCGAGCAGCTGCCAGGCCGGTGCCGTGATCGGCGCCCCCACCGCCTCGGCCAGCCTCTGGCGGGAGTCTCCATCGAGGCTCTGCCACCAGCCCACCGTGGTGGCGTTGTCGTGGGTGCCCGTGTACACAACCCAATGGGGGCCTTGGATGTTGGCCGGCAGGTAGGGGTTGGTCGAATCCCCGTTGAAGGCAAACTGGAGGATCTTCATGCCCGGCAGCCCGAAGCCGTCGCGCAGGGCCTCCACCTCTGGGGTGATCACGCCGAGATCTTCGGCGATCAGGGGCAAGCTCATATTTGGACGCATGCCATTGCGCATAGCGTGGCGCAACCAGAGCAGGGTCAGCAGGGGCCAGCCAGGAAACCAGGCCCAATGGCCATGCTCAGCGGTGGTTGCATCGCCGGGCACACTCCAGAAGGCCTGCAGGGCGCGGAAGTGGTCGAGGCGCAACAGATCAAACAGCTCAAACTGACGCTGCAGCCGGGCCAACCACCAGCGGAAGCCGGTGAACAGGTGCAGGGGCCAGCGATAGACCGGCGTGCCCCAGAGCTGGCCCGTCGCTGAGAAGTAATCCGGTGGCACCCCACTCTGGGCCGTGAGACGACCATCGCCCTGCAACGAAAACAGGGCCGGGTGGGCCCACACGTCGGCGCTGTCGTGGGCCACGTAGAAGGGCAGGTCACCGAGCACCTGCACACCAGAGCGCTCGGCCTGCTTGCGCAGCTGCAGCCACTGGCGCTGGAGCTGCCATTGGAGCAGTTCTTCCGCCAGGAGCCCGCTGGCCTGCTGCGCCGCGATCCGGCGCAGGGCCTGGCCCTGACGCCGGGCCAGGGGCTCGGGCCACAGCCACCAGGGCTGGCCCCCCTGGAGGCGCCGAATCACCATGAAAAGGGCGTGGTCGGCCAACCAGCCCCGCTGGAGGCGCCAGCGGGCGAAGGCTTGCTTTTGCTCGGCCGGCTGCGCCGGCCAGCGGCGGGCCAGGGCTTCCCCCATGGCCTGGCTGCGGGCCGGCATGGCGTCCAGATTCAGGCGGCCTGCCCCAGCCGCCGCCCCAGGCAGCATCTCCAGGTCGGCCCACTGCAAAAAGCCCTGCTGTACCAGTTGCTCGCCGTCGAGCAGCCAGGGGTTGAGGGCCGAGCCACTGGGGGAGCTGTAGGGGGAGCCGGTGCCGTCGGTGGGGGCCAGGGGCAGCAACTGCCAAACCCCGATGCCGTGGCGGCCGAGCAGGGCCAGCCAGTCTTGGCAGGCCTGGCCGAAGCTGCCGCAGCCCCCTGGGCCCGGCAGGACCGTGGGATGGAGCAGTACGCCGGCACGACGCAGGTCGGGGGCCTTCATGTTTTTGGCAGCCGGTAGCGGCTGATGATCTTCTGGGCAAAGGCCGGGATGTGGGCCTCCAGCTTTTCAGGGTGGTTGTGCCGCAACCAGAGGGCGTTGCGGGTGAAGTGGGAATCGATCGAGAAGCGGCCGTATTCCAGGCCCTTCGGCCCGAAGCGCTCCACCACAAGGCCGATCAGCTGGGCCAACCAGAGCGGCAGCTTCACGGCCTTGTCGTAGGCCTCGATGCCCTGCTGCACCGCCGCCTGGCGGTTGCCACTGCTGGTCACCGGAGCCACATCCAGCTCCGCCTCCACCAGATCCAGCAGCTGCTGGCCTTTGGGGTTGCGCACCGTGAGCCATTGGCGCCCGAAGGTCGCACCCATGTAGCCCACCACCAGGTCGGCGCCGGCGTTGGTGTAGTCGAAGCAGCTCAGACAGCTGGGTGCGAAGACGTCCTTGAGCTTCGGGGTGTCGAGCCCGAAAAACGGCACGGTTTCCTCGCGGCCGTCGCTGTGGCGGAAGTGGATGCGGAAATCCTGCATGAACTCGTAGTGCACCACCGTCTGCGGTGAGCTCACCGTGCTCTCCAGGAAGGTCTGCAGTCCCTGACGGGACACATTGTCAACGCAGGGTAGGCCCAGCACGTAGAGCTGCTCGAGCGGCAGGGTGGGCTGTACGGCCCGCAGGGCCTGGATCTGGCAGCCCACGCCGATGGCCAGGAGCCGGCGGATGCCGCTGCCGGGCAGCTGCTCGAGCACCTCCAAATTGGGGGAGAGGGTGGGCTTATTCACCCGGGCGGCGAGCACCTCGGCCGGGGTGCGGGCCAGCTGGGGCACGGGGGTGAAGCGGTCGTCAGGGCTCTGGCCCACACACAGCACCGCATCTACCAGGCCCGTTTCCAGGGCAAGCACGCCGATGCGACTGGCGATGCCCGTCCACTGGGCTCCTTCTATGGGCCGCTGCAGCCGGGCGGTGAGCATGCGCTGCTGCACGCCGAAATAGAGCTCGTCGTCGTTTTCCAGGTCGCGGCTGCGGCCGTGGGCTTCCGTTTCCATCGCCTCAAAGCGCTGGGTCAGAAAGGCGCAGCTCTGCTTTACGTAGGCCACCCAGCGGCTGTCGCAGAGGCCGCACTGGCTACACAGCTCTTTGGCAGGATAGATACTTCCCTTGGCCAGGGGCCTTGCCCGCTCATGGGGAGCACTGACAGCCATTACCGGACAGCCCTGGGGCATCAGCAGGGGCCCAACCTATCGGGTGCGGGCAGCTGGGGGGTGGTCCAAAGTGGGCGTCGCTCCGCCTGACCATGGCTCAGAGTTCAGACCAGCCGAAGCGCCGCCGGGGAGCGGTGCTGCTGCGACTGGCCATGGCCGGTGCTGGCCTGGCTGTGGGGCTGGGCCTGTTTGCCTGGATCTGGCCCGAACCTGACCGCTCTAGCCAGCTGGTCCAGCAGCTCACCCCAGCTAACCTAGCCAAAGCCCCAAGCCGCAGTGTCACCGTGCTGGTGATCGGCCTGGATAGCGAACGCCCCGCCGATCCCCTCAACCGGGCGGCCCCGCCTGGCCCCGCCAATGCCGATGCCCTGCTGCTGCTGCGGATCAATCCCCAGGGGCCGCTGCAGGTGCTCACCGTGCCTGCCAATTTGGCGGTGCAGATCCCCGGCCAGAGCCGTCCCCAGGGCATTGGCAGCCTCTACCGACTGGGCGGTCCCGCCCTGATCGCCGACGCGGTGAGCAGCCTGGTGGGGCTGGAGCCAGGTGTGCCAGATCGCTATCTGGTGCTGGGTCGAGCCACCCTGCGCAGCCTGGTGGATGGCCTCGGCAGCATCGCCGCCAACCCAACCCGCTCCCTTCGCTACAGCGACAAAAGCCAGGGCTTCACGATCGATCTGCAGGGTGGGCTGCAACGGCTGCGGGGCAGCCAGGTGGAGCAGCTGGTGCGCTATCGCGATCCCAGCCGCCCAGAGCAGAGCCGCCAGGAAAACCACCAGTTGGTGCTGCGCTCTCTGGTGCGGGAAATGGCCCTGCCCGAGCACCTGGGCCGGCTCACCAGCCTGAGCCAATTTCTGAGCAGGGAGGGCATGGCCACCAACCTCACCCAGGCGGAAACCCTGAGCCTGCTGGCGGCCGGCCTCAGCCGACCTGAAACGGTGCAATTCACAGCCGTGCCCCTTGCCCCGCCAGAACCGGCGCCGCCAGCACCGGCCCCGCCAGGTGTGCCGCCCCTGCGGCAAATCGACCCCGGCGCGGTGGTGCCCCTCTGGCCAGCGGTGGCCCCCACTCCCTAGACGCCTGGAGCTTCAGTCGGCTCCGATCTGGCGCCAACGCAGCTCCAGGGCCAGGGCCAGGTCCAGTCCCTCGGCCCCATCCAGGTTCCCCAGCCAGGGCAGGCCATCCCCGCGGCGAGCGGGGGCTTCCCAGGGGCCATCGGCCTGCACCAACCCCAGTAGGGGCACCCGCCACTGGAGCAGCAGGGCCGTCATCGCTGCCGGCAGCCCACTGTTGAGCTGCTCTCCGGCCAGCAGCAGCAATGCCGGCTGGCGCCAGGCGCCGAGAGCCTCGGCCCAGTGGCCCGCTCCCCCCTCCAGGGGCAGGCCCGGATCGATCGGCAGCGGCACTAGGCCGGGGCCCCGGCCCGCCAGGGCCGCCAGGGCCACCTGGGGGCTCTCCGGCCGGAGGGGCTCCCGCCAGGGCAGTCCGAGGGCCGTTGCCAGGGCCGGTGCTGCCCTGTGCTGCAGTGTCGTCACCGCCATGGCCGCGCCGCCAGCAACCACAACCAGGGGCTGGTCCAACCGAGGCACGGAAAGCGTCATGGTTGTTTGCACTCAGCAGCCAGTCTCGCTTCTACGATCAGTTGCCAGCCGACGCTTGCGCGCTCGCCGTGACCAGTTTCCTCACCGCTGATCGCGTCGCTCCCCAAGGCAGCCCGATCGAGTCGACCCATGACACCCGGCGGTTGCGGCTGTTCAGCGGCAACTCCAACCAGGCCCTGGCCCGGGAAATCGCCGCCTACCTGGGGGTTCCCGACGGCCCCCGGGTGATCAAACGCTTCGCCGATGGCGAGTTCTACATCCAGATCCAGGAATCGATCCGCGGCTGCGACGTGTTTCTGATCCAGCCCACCTGCGCTCCGGTGAACGACCACCTGATCGAGCTATTGATTATGGTGGATGCCTGTAAACGGGCTTCGGCCCGCCAGATCACGGCCGTGATCCCCTATTACGGCTACGCCCGCGCCGATCGCAAAACTGCCGGGCGGGAGTCGATCACCGCCAAGCTGGTGGCCAACCTTCTCGCCAAATCCGGCGTCGACCGGGTGCTGGCCATGGACCTTCACTCGGCCCAGATCCAGGGCTACTTCGACATCCCCTGCGACCACATCTACGGCTCGCCAGTGCTGGTGGATTACCTGCGCAGCAAAAATCTCGCCGACCTGGTGGTGGTGTCTCCGGACGTGGGCGGGGTGGCGCGGGCCCGAGCCTTCGCCAAGCAGATGAACGATGCCCCCCTGGCGATCATCGACAAGCGCCGCTCCGGCCACAACGTGGCCCAGAGCCTCACCGTGATCGGTGAAGTGGCCGGCAAGACGGCAATTCTGATCGACGACATGATCGACACCGGTGGCACGATCTGTGCCGGGGCCCGGCTGCTGCGCCAGCGCGGTGCCACCCGGGTGCTGGCCTGCGCCACCCACGCTGTGTTTTCGCCGCCGGCGATCGAGCGGCTGTCCGAGCCTGGCCTGTTTGAGGAGGTGATCGTCACCAACAGCATCCCCCCCAGCGAAGCCTGCCGCTTCCCCCAGCTGCAGGTGCTCTCGGTGGCCAACATGCTGGGTGAGGCCATCTGGCGGATCCACGATGAGAGCTCGGTGAGTTCGATGTTCCGCTGACTTGCCCCAGCGTAGAAACCCGTTGAAATCCGCCCCCCTGCGTCGCTTCGCCCGGCTTAAGGCCTTCCTGCCAGCTGCGGTGAGCGTGCTGCTCACCCTGCCCTGGGCCCTGGCCCCGCTGCCCCTGCTGGCCCAGAGCCAGCCGGCCCCATCCCGCCGCATCGGCGTGTGGCTCACCAATAGCCCCAGCCCCCTCTATTACGACACCGCCCGGATCGACCGGGCGGTGAGGGAGCTGGCCGATGCGGGCTTCAATACCCTCTACCCGAATGTGTGGAGCCGAGGAGCCACCTTCCACAGCTCCCGCCATGCGCCGATGGAGCCGGCCCTGGCCAAGGCCAACCCCAATCTCGATCCCATCTGCCGCTTCACCCAGGCCGCCCACCGGCGCGGGCTCCAGGTGATTCCCTGGTTTGAATATGGCCTGATGGAGCCGGCCGATGCCGCGGTGGTGGCCCAAAATCCCGACTGGGTGCTGCAACGCCGCGACGGCAGCAGCGAGATGGCGATGCACGGCAAGCCGATGGTGTGGCTCAACCCCGCCCACCCGGGGGTGCGGCAACGTTTCCTCGGCCTGATCGGCGAGATCGTGCAGCGTTGCAACGTTGACGGCATCCAGCTCGACGACCATTTCGCCTGGCCGGTGGAGCTGGGCTATGACCCGTTCAGCCGTGCCCGCTACCTCGCCGAAACGGGCCTCGAACCGCCCGATGACCACACCGAACGGGCCTGGATGCGCTGGCGGCGCCAGCAGCTCACCGGACTGCTGCGGGAACTGCGCAGCCAGCTGAAGCGTTCGGGCACCTTGATCAGCCTCTCGCCCGGGCCCTTTCGCTTTGCCTACAACCACTGGCTGCAGGACTGGGAGCTCTGGGCCCTGGGGGAGCTGATCGACGACCTGGTGGTGCAGAACTACGCCTACTCGCTGAAGGGGTTCGAGAAGGACCTCAACCAACCGGCCCTGGTGAAGGCGCGCAGCTGGGGCATGCCGGTGGAGATCGGCATCCTGGCGGGCTTCGGCGGCCGCACCCCGGCCATGGCCACCCTGGCCCAGAAAGCCCAGCTGGCCACCAGCCGCGGCCACGGGGTGATCTATTTTTACTGGGAGGGCCTGTGGGGCCTGCATGCCGGCGAGGAGGGGGCCCCCTACCGCCAGGCCGCCTTCCGCCAGCTGCACCAGAGCCTCAGCGGTCCGCTGCGGCCGCCACCACCTTTGCCGCTGCCCCGGCGCTGAGGGCCTAACTCGCCCCCAGGCACTGGCCCACCACCTCAGCGCTGTTGGTTGAGAGCGATGCGGCAGCCAGCTGCTCGAGGGCCCCGCGCATGGCCGCGGCGCGGGCCGGGCCGTAGCTCTGCCAGCGGCTGAATACCTTGGCCAGGCGCGAGGCCGTGATCGGGTTGCGCTGGTCGAGCTCGGCGATGCGCTCCGCCATGAAGCCGTAACCCGAGCCATCGGCGGCGTGGAACACCGGCGCATTGGCGGCCAGGCCGCCCAGCACGGCCCGCACCGAATTGGGTGCGGCCGGATCGAAGCGGGGGTGCTCCAGCAGCCGTGCCACTCGCTCCAGCCCATCGGCAAAGGGGGCTGAGGCCTCCAGGCCAAACCAGGCATCGAGGATCACGGGCCTGTGCTGCCAGCGCTGGTAGAAGGCGTCCAGCGCCTGCTGGCGCTCGGGGATCGGCTGACATTGCAGGGCCCGCAGTCCGGCCCGGGCCAGGGTCATCGAAGGTCCCCGCACCGCCGCCACTGCTGCTCGAGCCGCCCCCGGCACTGCTGCTTTAGTCGCCCCAGCTCCCCCAGCCGCCACCAGCCAACTCCAGACTGTGCCGGTGAGCAGGCGGTCGCCGTTGCCCTCGGGCCAGGCCAGGCCCCACTGGGGCGTGCAGCGCTCCAGGGCCGCCGTCAGGGGCTCGGCCAGGGCAGTGCCAAATCGCCCCTGCAGCGCCAGCAGGGCGGCAAACAGGGCCGGCGGATCAGGCTCCTGGCCGGCTGCGCTGCAGGCAGCCTCCAGCTCGGCCATGCCGGGCAGGGACATCAGCACACTGCGGCTGGCTTCCGAGAGGGAGGGGTCGGCCAGGATCCGGCCGAAGGCGTCAATAAGTTCCTCCTCCAGCAGCCCATCACCCCCACCGCCGGCCCGCGCCAGCACCGCCTGGCGCAACAGCACCTGGCCCGCGTCCCAGCGGGCGAAGGGGTCCCTGTCGGCGGCCAGCAGGTGCACCAGCTCGGCGGTGGGCCGGCCCATCTCCAGCAACACCGGCGCGGAGAACTGGCGCAGCAGGGACAGGGCAGGCGGGTGGTGCTGGCGGGGCAAGCCCACCAGGCGCAGGCTCTGCTCGGGCTGGTCGATCACCAGCAGGCGGGTGCCCGCCCCTTTCGGCGTGGCGGCGGCTGGCTCCCCCTCCAACTGCACCGCCAGGGGCTCGCCGGCCTGGTCCAGCAGGCCCAGGGCCAGGGGGATCACCAGGGGCTGCTTGTCGCTCTGGCCGGGGGTGGCTGGGGTGTGCTGTTGCACCACCAGCTCCAGCACGCCGGTGTCGCCATCCCAGTGGCGCTGGATGTGTAGCCGGGGCGTGCCGGCCTGGTGATACCAGCGGCGGAACTGGGAGAAATCAAAGCGCGGGGCCAGCGGATCGGCAGCCCACCCCTGGGCGGCCCCATCCTCCATGGACTGCACGAAGTCTTCGCAGGTGGCGGCCGTGCCGTCGTGGCGGCTTACATAGAGCGCCATCCCCCCCATGAAGGTCTCCTCCCCCAGCAGGGTGTGGAGCATGCGGATCAGCTCCGATCCTTTCTCGTAGATCGTAGTTGTGTAGAAGTTGTCGATCGCCTGGTAGGCATCGGGTTGCACCGGATGGGCGGTGGGGCCGGCATCCTCGCGGAACTGGGTGTTGCGCAGCAGGGCTACGTTTTCAATCCGATTGAGGGCGGCACCGTGCAGATCCTCCGTAAAGCACTGGTCCCGGAACACGGTGAGCCCTTCCTTGAGCGACAGCTGGAACCAGTCGCGGCAGGTGATGCGGTTACCGGTCCAGTTGTGGAAATACTCGTGGCCGATCACACTTTCGATGCGCTCCAGCTCGCCATCGGTGGCGGTTTCCGCATCGGCTAGGACGAGCTTGGAGTTAAAAATATTGAGACTCTTGTTCTCCATTGCGCCCATGTTGAAATGGCGCACCGCAACGATGTTGAACTCGTCGAGGTCGTATTCGAGGCCATAGCGCTGCCCATCCCAGGCCATGGCGCGCTTCAGGGAAGCCATGGCGTGGCCGGTGTAGGGCCCATCGCCGGGCTCCACGTGGATGCGCAGGGCCACCTGGCGGCCGCTGGCGGTGGTGAAGCTGTCGGTGACCTCCTCAAGCTGGCCGGCCACCAGGGCAAACAGGTAGGAGGGCTTGGGGAAGGGGTCGTCCCAGCTGGCGAAATGGCGCGCCGCTCCGCTGACGGGATCGGCCGGCAGCTCGCCTGTTGCGACGCAGTTGCCGTTGGAGAGCAGCACCGGGCAACTGGCCCGATCCGCCTCGATCCGCACTCGGAAGCGACTGAGTAGGTCGGGGCGATCGGGGTGAAAGGTGATGCGGCGGAATCCCTCCGCCTCGCACTGGGTGGTGAACAGCCCACCACTGACGTAGAGGCCTTCGAGGGTGGTGTTGCTATGGGGGTGGAGGCGCACCCTGCTCTCCAGCAGGAAGGCTCCGGTTGGGGGCTCGGCAATCAGCAGCTCGCCAACCCCAAGCTGGTAGGCCCCTGGTTCCAGCTTGCGCCCGTCGATCGCCAGCTCCAGCAGCTCCAGATCCACCCCCTGCAGCAGCAGCGGGCCGGGCTCGGCGGCCGGGTTGGGCCGAAAGGCCAGTTGCGCCGTCACCTCGCTGTGGTCGGCGTGCAGTTGCACCACCAGATCGGTGCGATCCAGCAGAAACGGCGCCGGACGGTAGTCGGCGAGGCGCACCAGGGGCATTCGGATTACTTGTTAGGGGTGGGTTTGGCCGTAGGCGCCGCAGTCGGTTTGGCCGCGGGGGGCTGCTTGAGGGCGTCCTGCACCTTCGCCATCACGTCGGCGGGCACCTCCTTGGGGCAGATCTCGGCGGCTCCTAGCACTGCCGAGTTGATCGAGCCCTTGCGCAGGTCCTCCAGGCCGAGGGGCTTAGCCCCCACCTGGGCGATCACCCCTTCGTGCTGGCCCAGGATCACCTGGGCGATGGTTTCCCCGGCGATGCCCACGGCCCTGTCGAAGGGCACCCCCGCGCCGCGGGCGATGCACACGTTGACCGCGGCGATCCGGGTGTAGAGGTTCATCTCCGCCTCGGTGGCGGGGGCCGCCCAGGCCCCAGACGGGGCCAGCACCAGGGGGAGTACCAGCAGGGGCAGCGCCAGCAGGGCTTGGAGCTGCAATGGGTAGAGGCGTGACCGGGATGGACTTGACATCGTCAGGGCCGGAGTGGGGCGGCAGGTGCGGCCATGCTGCTGCATCAGGGCTCAGCCCCAGGCGGCAGGGGAGGACCGGCCGCCTCGACCCGCACCTCGTGGTGGAGCTCCGCCAGTTCGAGAACGCCCTCCTTCCAGGAATAGATCGAGCGGGAGCGGTAGCGGTCCTGGTCCACCAGGCGGAAGTGCTCGAGGATGTCCCACCCCTCGTAGTGGGATTCAAACGTCAGCTCATGCTCATCCACCTGGCGAATCTGGCTTCTGTTGGCGGCGGCGCCGTAAAAACCGCGACTGCGTTGCAGCTGGTGCCCACACAGGTAGGCATCCATGGTGCCGCTGCGCGAGTAGGTGGGCTTTTTCTCAAAGAAGTCGAATTCCTGCTCTGGCCACCAGGTAAAGCGGTAGGCCGCATCGCCCTCCACCGGCTCCTGGTAGGCCTCCACCCGCACCATCATGTCGACGCGCAGGGGCTCTTCATCGAGGAAGAAATACACCCGCCGCGAGCGCCAGAGGCCCAGATTGCGGGCAAACCAGCGGCGCAGATTGCTGTCGAGCTGGATGCGGGGCTGAACTGGTGAGCTGGGAACTGGTGGACTGGGAACTGGTGGGCTGGGAACTGGGAGGCTGCTCATGAAATCCCGGCCCTAGGGCTCACGGCATTGACTGTCTCAGTCATAGCGGGGATGGACCGCACTGGCCCCATCCCCATAGGGTGAGCAGCGTGACCCCAGATCAGCCCAGCACCGAACGGCCCGCGCCAGCGACGGAACGCCAGGCGCTGAAGTTGCTGTTGGTGGCCTCCAACCACCACCTGGCCAGCCCGGACCTGCGCAGCCTGCTGCAGTTTCTCAAGGGCGAGGAGTGTGGCTTCAAGGTGAGCTTGGAGGTGGCTGACCCGGCCCGCCAGCCCGAACTGCTCGAACTGCATCGGCTGGTGGCCACCCCCGCCTTGGTGAAGCTCGATCCGTTCCCCAAGCAGGTGTTGGCCGGCCATGGGATCACCCAGAGGCTGCGCAGCTGGCTGCCGCGCTGGCAGCAGATGGAGGTGGTCACCAGCCTGGGCATGAGCCTGCGGCCCGCCGAGATCGACGGCAGCCGCACCCGGCGGGAGCTGCAGCTGGAAGACCAGGTGCTGGTGCTGCGTCAGGAAAACGAAACCCTGATCGATCGGCTCGGGGTGCAGGAGCGGCTGCTGCGGATGGTGGCCCATGAGCTGCGCACCCCACTCACCGCCGCCAAGCTCGCCCTCCAGAGCCACACCCTCGGCCAGATCGACGAGCCCCGCTTCCGCGACGTGCTCACCCGCCGGCTCGACGACATCCAGGAGCTCTCCAAAGATCTGCTCGAGGTGGGCACCACCCGCTGGGAGGCCCTGTTCAACCCCCAGCGCCTGGCCCTGGGAGAGGTGGTGGCCGAGGCCATTTTGGAGCTGGAGAAATTGTGGATCGGCCGCGACCTGGAGCTGCTCACCGACATCCCTACCGACCTGCCGGATGTGTTTGCCGACCAACGCCGCATGCGCCAGGTGCTGCTCAACCTGCTGGAAAACGCCCTCAAATTCACTCCCGATCAGGGTCGGGTGCAGCTGGCCCTGCTGCACCGCACCGACCAGTGGGTGCAGGTGAGCATCTGCGACAGCGGTCCGGGCATTCCCAAGGGCGAGCAGGAGCGGATTTTCCTGGATCGGGTGCGTTTGCCCCAAACTTCCGGCACCACCTCCGGCTACGGCGTGGGCCTGTCGGTGTGCCGGCGCATTGCCGAGGTTCATGGCGGCCGAATCTGGGTGGCCTCCGAGCCCGGTGAAGGGGCCTGTTTCCATGTCACCGTTCCGGTCTGGAGCGGCCAGGGCCAGCCCGCCTTGACGAAGGGTCACCCTGACCCGTAGCTTCCAAACCAGCGGCGCCTCCGGGCGTTGTGGCCTGGCCCCCATCGTCTAGAGGCCTAGGACACCTCCCTTTCACGGAGGCGACAGGGGTTCGAATCCCCTTGGGGGTATTACTTTTCCTGGCAGCTTTCTGGCAGTTTTTTTGCTGCTTTCTGGCAGGTTTTTGGCTGCTTTCTGGCCAGAGCTGGTTCAGGCCTGGGCGGTGCGGCGCTCGGCTTCGCGCTGCACGCCGCGCAGGTTGTTGGCCAGGTCTTCGCGCAGTCGCTGTTCGATCAGGCCGATCGGCATGCCTGGCCGGCCCTGCACGGTGAGCTCATAGAGCAGCCGGGTGCTTTCCCCAGCCCGGCCGATCTGCCAACAGCCCTCGAAGCGGCGGAAATCGCCGCGGCACATGCTGAAACTCAGCACGCCTGCATCTCGGTCTTCGACCAGTTCCAGCTCCACCCTGGCGCTGAAGCGCAACCCGCAGAACTGCTGGGTTCCCACCTGCTCCAGGCCCACCACGTTGCCGCGACGCCAGAGCTGGCGGGAGGAGGCCAGGTTGGGGATGTAATGGTTGAGGTTGCCGTAATCGGTCAGTACCGACCAGAGGCATTGGGGGTCTGGGCTCAGGCTCAGCTGCACCGCCAGCCGCCGGGCCCCCTGGGGGAGCCTCTCCATCTCCTGCTGAATCGTGTCGAGGCTGCAGAGCTGCTGGCTAGCTGGATCAGCCTGGCTCGCTGGATCGGCCCCGTTCACTGCCCCTTGGGACAGGAAACCGGCGGCTGCTGACGGTACAAGGATCTGCGCCAAGGAGGCACGGTCACAGTGTGCTGGCAAACCTAGCGGTGTTCGCCACAAAATCGCAGCAGATGGGTTCCCTATGATCAGCCCGCTTTTAAGCGGGAAGGGTCTGCATGAGAGTTTCCACGGGGCGCGCCACCCAGTCCGACAGCCGCATGTTCACCGTTGTGGTGGAAGCCTTCGGCATGGGCAAGCAGCGCCAGGCCGAACGGCGCTTCACCGTGCCGCTCGCCCTGCTGCAGGGCCTGATGCAGACGATTGCCCGCCAGGGGGGGCGGATCAGTGCCGTGCTCAGCGGCGATGCCAGCCCCCCTGAGACCTCCCCCCCAGCACCAGCTGCTCCCCAGACAACCCCTCCCACCAAACCTGCTGCCGTGTCCCACGCCGACGTTCCCGTCAACCTCTACAAGCCGAAGGCCCCCTTCATGGGCACCGTCGTCGAGAACTACGGCCTGGTGGGCGAAGGCGCCATCGGCCGGGTGAACCACATCACCTTCGACCTCAAGGGCGGTGATCCCCAGCTGCACTATGTCGAAGGCCAGAGCATTGGCATCATTCCCGATGGCACCGACGCCAACGGCAAACCCAACAAGCTGCGCCTCTATTCGATCGCCAGCACCCGCCACGGCGACAACCTCGAAGGCCACACCGTTTCCCTCTGCGTGCGCCAGCTGCAATACGAGAAGGACGGCGAGACCATCAACGGCGTCTGTTCGACCTTCCTGTGTGACATCGAACCCGGCGCCAAGGTGAAGATCACCGGCCCGGTGGGCAAGGAGATGCTCCTGCCCGAAGACGAGGAGGCCAACGTGATCATGCTGGCCACCGGCACGGGCATCGCGCCGATGCGCACCTACCTGCGCCGCATGTTCGAGCCGGCCGAGCGCGAGAAGAACGGCTGGACCTTCCGTGGCAAGGCCTGGCTGTTCATGGGCTCCCCCACCACCGCCAACCTGCTCTACGACGCCGACTTCGAGCACTACCAGGCCCAGTTCCCCGACAACTTCCGCTACACCAAGGCGATCAGCCGGGAGCAGCAGAACGCCAAGGGCGGCCGCATGTACATCCAAGACCGGGTCAGCGAGAACGCCGAGGAGATCTTCGCCTGGATTGAAAACCCCAAAACCCACGTCTACATGTGCGGTCTGCGGGGCATGGAGCCGGGTATCGACGAGGCCATGGGCGTGGCCGCGGCGGCCAAGGGCCTCGACTGGTCTGAGCTGCGGCCCCAGCTCAAAAAGGCCGATCGCTGGCACGTGGAAACCTACTGAGCCCTGGGCCGGTTTTTGGCCAATCCCACACAGAAACCATCACAAAGTGGGCTAAGCGCGGGGAGAGGGCCCTGGGCCGGTTAAACCATGGATACCGGAAAGGCATCCATGGGCGCTGTGCTCACCAATCCACTGCGGGTAGGTCTTCGCCAGGAGCGGGTCATTCCCCCCCAATGCCTGGTGATCTTTGGGGCCAGCGGTGACCTCACCCACCGCAAATTGATCCCGGCCCTGTTTGAGCTCTTCCGCCAGCGGCGCCTGCCCAGTGAATTCGCTGTGCTGGGCTGCGCCCGCCGCCCCTGGAGCGACGAGGAGTTCCGCAGCCGCATGGCCGAGGCCCTGGCAAATGAGGTGGCCGAGCACCCGCTGGCCTGGGAGCAGTTTGCGGCTGGGCTCTTCTACGAACCTGTCGACCTGCAGGATCCCCCCTCGGTGGTGCGACTGGGCGAACGCCTGGCCGTGATTGACCGGCAGCGGGCCACCCGCAACAACCGCACCTTCTACCTCTCGGTTTCGCCCACCTTCTATGGCAGTGGCTGCCGCTCCCTGGCCGCCGCCGGACTGCTGAGTGACCCGGCCCGCAGCCGGGTGGTGATCGAGAAGCCCTTCGGCCGCGACTACGGCAGCGCCCAGGAACTCAACCGGGTGGTGCAGACCAGCGCCCAGGAAAATCAGATCTTCCGGATCGACCACTACCTGGGTAAGGAGACGGTCCAGAACATCCTGGTGATGCGCTTCGCCAACACGATCTTCGAGCCGATCTGGAACCGCAACTACATCTCGAGTGTGCAAATCACTGCCGCCGAAACAGTGGGAGTGGAGGAGCGGGCCGGCTACTACGAGAGCTCGGGCGCCCTGCGGGACATGGTGCAGAACCACCTCACCCAAATGCTGGCCCTCACCACCATGGAGGCGCCGGGCCGCTTCGACCCCGAGTCGATGCGCAACGAGAAGGCCAAGGTGCTGCAGGCAGCGCGCCTCGCCAATGAGGACGAACCCTGGAAGTGCTGTGTGCGGGGCCAGTACGGGCCGGGGGGTTCAAGCAGCAAGCCGATCACCGGCTACCGCCAGGAGCCCGGGGTGAACCCCGAGAGCACCACGGAGACCTACGTGGCGATGAAGCTGTTCATCAACAACTGGCGCTGGCAGGGGGTGCCCTTCTACCTGCGCACCGGCAAACGGCTGCCCAAGAGGCTTTCCGAAGTGGTGCTCACCTTCCGGGAGGCGCCGGTGCACCTGTTTGATGCGGCCGGTGGCGCCCCCACCCCCAACCAGCTGATCCTGCGCATCCAACCCAACGAGGGTGCGGAATTCAAATTCGAGGTCAAGGCCCCCGGTTCGGGCATGCGCAGCCGGCCGGTGGACATGGCCTTCTCCTACGACGACAGCTTCGGCGAACCCAGCGACGAGGGCTATGTGCGCCTGCTGGCTGACGCCATGCTGGGCGACCCCACTCTCTACACCCGCAGTGACGAGGTGGAGGCCGCCTGGCGGCTCTACACCCCTCTGCTGGAGCTGATTGAGGACGCCCCCGCCCAGCTGCCGGTCTACCCCTACGAGGCCCGCACCTGGGGGCCCGGCGCCGCCGACAGCCTGCTGGCCGATGACGGCCTGATCTGGCGACGCCCCTGATTTTTCATCCCTGATCCGCCATGTCGACCCAGCTCACTCTCCAGGCCCCGCTCGTTCTGCCCCCCGCAGAGGTGCCCGGCCACCTGGAGCGCCTCTGGAGTGATGAGCTGGGTAGCTCCCACGGCGCAGCCACCTTCACCCTGGTGGTGTGGGAGGGCTCCTGGTTGGAGCAGCAACTGGTGCGCTGCGGCCGCCTGGATGGGCCGATCACCGGCCTGCTCAACGACACGGTGCTGGAGGCGGCCCGGGCCGCCGCGATCAGCTGCGGGCTCCCTTTGAGCACCGCGCCGATGGATCCCCAGCTGGCCTGGGCGATCGGCAACCTGGGTGGCGATCACCACGCCGCCGACCTGCGGGGCCAGTTTGTCGAGGGGGCGATCAGCGTCCACATGCCCCGGCGACTGATCACCTTTGCCCCCACCCTCGATGGCGCCAAACCCCTGGAAACCCTGGTGGCGGCCTACTGCCCCCTGCCGGAGGAGGGGGCCGGCGGCGATGCCTGTGGCGATGTGGTGGTGCTGCGGGGCGGCACCGGTGCCCTGCGCGAGAACCTCGATCTGGTGCAACCCCTGATCAGCCCCGAGCTGCCCTGCTGGGTGTGGTGGAACAGCAGCCTCGATGAGGCGCCCGAGGTGATGACGGCCCTGGCCAGCGGAAACCGCCGCCTGGTGGTGGATTCGTCGCTAGGGGATCCGCGCCGCTGCCTCGACCTGCTGGTGGCCCGGGTTGGGGCGGGCCAGCCGATCAACGACCTCAACTGGATGCGGCTGCGCAGCTGGCGCGAATCCCTGGCCATGGTGTTCGACCCCCCCTCTCGGCGGGATGCCCTCAACCACGTGGTGCAGCTCGACCTGGACGTCGAGGGCGACAACCCCGTGAAGGGGCTGCTGCTGGCGGCCTGGTTGGCCGACCGCTTGGGCTGGCACCTGACCGCGACCTATGCCGTCGATGGCGATGGCTCCGGCCAGGGGATCGGCGCCGAATTTGAGCGCACCGATGGCCAGACCGTGCGTTTCCGTCAAATGCCCGTGCCGGTTGGCGTTCCCAAGACCCACCCGGGCGCCATGGTGGGCCTGCGCCTGATCTGCCAGAGCAGCCAGGGGTCGCCGCTGTGCGTGATCCTGTGTTCGGAATCGGGCGGCTGCATGCGGCTCGAATCGGGCGGCATGGCCAGCATGGAGCTGGCAGAGGAGGTGGTTCCCCTGCCGAATGAAAGCGAGGAGATGGAGATGGCCCGCCTGCTCTCCGGCGGCCACGATTCCACCAACCCCCTGTTGGCGGTAGCTGCCCCGATCGCCGCCAGACTTCTCCCCTGAGCCCGCGCTCTCCCCGCCCGCAATGGCCTGCCTGATCGCCGCGCCCAGCAGTGGCAGCGGCAAGACCCTGCTGTCGCTTTGCCTGGCGGCCTGGGCCCGGCGGCAGGGCCTCCAGCTGCAGCCCTTCAAGGTGGGGCCCGACTACCTCGACCCCCAGCTACTCAGCCAAGTGAGTGGCCGCCTCTGCCGCAACCTCGACCCCCTGCTCTGCGGGCCGGAGTGGGTTGAGCGCAGTTTTCACTGGCATGGCAGCCGGGCCGACCTGGCCCTGGTGGAGGGGGTGATGGGCCTGTTCGATGGCCGCGGCCCCAGCAGCGAGGGCAGCTCGGCGGCGGTGGCGGCCCAGCTGGGCTTGCCGGTGGTGCTCGTGGTGGAGGCCTCCCGCCAGGCGGGATCCGTGGCGGCCCTGGTGCGGGGCTTCCGCGACCACGGCCCGCCGCCGGTGCGGCTGGCCGGCGTGGTGCTCAACCGGGTGGGCAGCGAGCGCCACCACGCCCTGCTGGCCGAAGCGCTGCAGGCCATTGAGGTGCCCCTGCTGGGGGTGCTGCCCCACCACCCGAGCCTGGAGCTCCCTTCCCGCCACCTGGGGCTGCTGCCGCCCGGCGAGCTGCACGACCTTGAGCAGCGCCAGGAGCAGTGGGCCGAGCTGGCCGTCCGCCAGCTCAACCTGGAGTTGCTGCTGCCCCTGTTAGCGCCGCCTGCGGCCCAGCTCGGTGCCGGCGACCCCATCCACTGGTGCCTGCGGCACCAGCAACCGCCCCTGGAAGCCAGCGGGGGGTCAGGGCCTTTGCCGGTGGCGATCGCCAGCGATGCGGCCTTCCACTTCCGCTACCCCGAGGCCGGCGAACTGCTGCAGGCCGTCGGCCTGGAACCGGTGGCCTGGAGCCCCCTGGCCGACGAGCCCCTCCCCGCCGGCTGCCGGGCGGTGCTGCTGCCGGGGGGCTATCCGGAGCTCCATGCCGCTCGGCTGGCGGCCAGTCGGCGCAGCCTGGCGGACCTGGCCCGCGCGGCGGCCGGGGGGGTGCCGCTGGTGGCTGAATGCGGCGGATTGTTACTGCTCGGTGAGCAGCTGGCCGATGGCGAGGGCCGGCTGCACCGGATGGCCGGCGTGTTGCCCTTCCAGGCGCGCAGGGGGGGGCTGAGCCTGGGCTATCGCCAGGCCACGGCAAGGGCGGCAGGGTTGCTGGTGCGGCCTGGGGAAACCTTTAGCGGCCATGAATTTCATCGCTGGCAGCTTGAATCTGTAGCCAGTGGCGACGGGCTGTGGCAGCTTGATGGCTGGGGGACCGCAACCCGGAGCGAAGGATGGACAGCGCCGAACGTGCACGCCAGCTGGCTGCATCTCCACTGGGCTGGATGCCCGGTGATTCCCTCACGCCTGGCAGCCGCAGCCGCGCGCGCCGTGCCGCTGCCGATGAGCGCCGTTTCATCCGCCCCCATGAGCCCAAGCCCCTGATCCAGCAGGAGCGCTGGCGGCTGATCGTGCGCGGCCAGGTGCAGGGGGTGGGCTACCGGGCCGCCTGCTCTGCCCGCTGCCAGGAACTCGGCCTGAGTGGCTGGGTGCGCAACCTCCCTGACGGCTCGGTGGAACTGGAGGCAGAGGGCAACCCCCAAGACCTCACCGAGCTGCGCATCTGGTGCGAAAAGGGTCCAGCGCAAGCGGTGGTCAACAGCGTGGCCAGCGCCCAAGTGGCCGCCACCGGTGCCGACTGGTTTGAGGTGCGGACCTGAACCCCATGCTGGCTACACCGGCGCTGGAACTCTGGCTGCTGCGCCATGGGGCCACGGAATGGGCCCTGAATGGGCGCCATACCGGCCGCACCGACCTGCCCCTGCTGCCGGAGGGAGAAGCGGAAGCGCGGGCGCTGGCCCCGGTATTGGCGCGGCAGCCCTTTGCGGCCGTGCTGGTGAGTCCGCTGCAGCGGGCCCGGCGCACCGCCGAGCTGGCGGGCCTGGGGGAAGGAGCTCGCCCCTGCCCAGACCTGCAGGAGTGGGATTACGGCCGCTACGAGGGCATCACCACCGCCGAGATCCGCCGCCAGGTGCCCCACTGGACCGTGTGGAGCCACGGCTGCCCAGGCGGTGAGGACAGCACCCAGGTGGAGGAACGCTGCCTGCGGGTGATCGCCCTGGCTGAATCCCTGGCTGGTGCCGGTTCTGGTGTGGTGGCCCTGGTGGCCCACGGCCATATCCTGCGCAGCCTGGCGGGCACCTGGCTGGGGTTGGGACCGGCCGGTGGCGCCCTGTTCAATCTGAATACGGCCACGCTCAGCGTGCTCGGCCATGAGCGCGAGCGGCGCACGCTGGTGCGCTGGAATGTTCCCGTTGCGGCTGCGGCGAAATGACTGATCTGGCCAGCCTGCTGGGCGAGCTCTCGGCCTTTGGTCTGGCGATCGGTTTCTCGCCGCTGCACATCGGCCTGCTGCTGTTGCTCTTGCTTGGCCCCAAGCCCCTGCAGCGGGGCGGCTGGTTTGTGGCCGCCTGGCTGGTGACGGCCGCCCTGGCGGTGGCCCTGCTGCTCACGGTGGGTCACGGTCTGGTGCTCAGCATGGAAAAGGGCACCAGCCACCGCACCGGCCTGGATCTGCTGGCCGCCGGCGCCCTGCTGGGGCTGGGGCTCAAGGAGCTGCTCAGCAAGGAGGAGGAGGGCGCCGGACCGCCGGGCTGGACCCGCCGGCTGGATCAGTTCAGCGCCATGCCGCTGCCCCTGCTGTTGGCCATCAGCGCCGCCCTCCAGGTGGCCAGCCCGGACGACCTGTTTCTGTTTGCCAAGACGGCCACCAGCCTGCTGGCCGCCGGCCTGGGCCGGGGAACGGAAGTGCTGGCCACCGCAGTGTTCAGCCTGGTGAGCGCCAGCCTGCTGCTGACGCCCCTGCTGGCCCTGCTGCTGGTTGGCCCCGAGCGCATCCTGCCGCTGCTGGAGCGGGGCAAGCAGTGGCTGTTCGCCAAGGGCGACCTGTTGGTGGGGCTGGTGAGTGTGGCCCTGGCGCTCTACCTGGGCTGGCAGGGGATCGAGGGCCTGCAGCTGGCCTGAGCAATCAGCGATCTGCGCATCTAGCAATCTGGCCCCAACCAGTCGCGCCAGAGCTGCTGGTCGGCGAGTGAGCTGGGGTCGGCGCCCGGTGCGCTGGCCTCAAGGGTGACCGCCTGGCTGGCCCGGCTCACCGCCACATACACCAGCTGGCGGCGCAGCACCGGGTCGCTGGGCCAGAACACATCGCCGGCGACGAACACCTCGGCGAAGGTGCTGCCCTGGCTGCGGTGCACGGTGAGAACGGCGGCCGGACCGAGGGAGGCAAAGGCGTCGCGCACCAGGAAAAAACGGCGCCATAGGCTCCTGCCTTCCTGCTTGCCGGCGTCCTTGGCCTGTTGGCGCAGGCGGGCCAACACAGCCTCAAGGGCGATCCGGGCCGCCGTGCCCAAGGGCGGCAGCAGCCGCAGGCTCAGCTGGCTCTCGCCCGCCTCCACCCGGGCGGTGAGGGTGTCGATCACCGGCGCATCAGTGACGCCGAAGTCGGCCAGGTCGCAGCGCTCCGGGATGACATCGCGCACCACCAGCTCCCGGTTCGAGCCCAGCAGCATGTCGGGCTCCTCGGCGGCATCTTCCCCTTCCCGGCAGGCGGGGGCCATCACCGCCGTGCGGGTGATCAGCACCTCGCCGGGCAGCACCGGCAGCTGGTCGGCCATCTCGCCGTGGAGGGCGCGGCGGGCGATCGGTACCAGCTGCTCGAGGCAGCGGTTGGTGTAGCAGAGAATCCGCGCCAGGTCGGGGTTGTCGGTTTCGGCGCTGCGGCGCAGGGCGGCCTGGGCGGCTTCCAGCCAGGCGCCCCGCTCCAGCAGGGCCACCTGGCCGGTCTCGGTGCGGATCGGCGCCAGCGCGGCTGGCCGGCGGCAGGGCAGGTCCCCCTGGCGCAGCCCGGAGGCCAGGCGCAGCACCGGCCCCTGGTGGCGCACCACCTGTTGCAATTCGGCTCGGCAGGCCCGGCCCAGGCTGAACACCGGACTCTCGGGCTCGCCCACCGGCGGCAGCTGGGCCGGATCGCCCACGAACACCAGCCGGGTGCGGAAGGGGTGGGCGCAGCGCAGGGCAATCTCCAGCAGGCTGCTGTCAACCATCGAGGCCTCATCCACCAGCACCAGGCCCAGGTGCTCGAGGGCCATTGCGGTCTGCTCGGTTTCCTCGCAGCGCTCCAGGTCCCCCTGGCGGCGCAGCTTGAGGCGCAGCAGCCGGTGGATGGTGGAGGGATACCAGGTGGGGGAAAGGCCCGCTAGGGCCAGCTGGGAGCGCAGCACACCCACGGCCTTGTGGGTTGGGGCCACCACGGTCCAGCAGAGGCCGGTGGCCTCCACCTGGGCCAGAAACCGGGTGGATAGGAAAGTTTTGCCGGTGCCGGCATAGCCGCCCAGCACAAACGGCGCCCCATCCCCGGGCGCGGCGAGCCAGGCGGCGAAGGCGGTGGCGGCGGCCTGCTGGTCGGCGGTGAGGGTGGGGGCTTCAGCCAATCGGGGCGAGCCAGCCCAGGGCCTGGGCCAGGTGCAGGGGGGATCCCGCCAGCACCAGCCCGGGCAGGGCCACCAGGGGGCCGATCAGGGAGCCGATCAGCACCTCCAGTCGGGTGTGGCCGAGATTTTCCTTGAGGGGCTTCTCGTGCTGGCGGGGATTGGCACTATCTATCTCGAGATCACCCTTTGCAATCTCACCCATGGCATTCACCCGGGCGGCGGTGAGGCCGGCGGCACGGCGCACGCCGGAGGCGTCGTAAAGCACCACGAAACAGAGCACGGCCGCCAGGCCGAAGAGTGGCCCCCCAAAACCCTCCACCCAGCCCAGGGCCGCGGTGGTGCCGGTGAGCAGGGCCGAGTGACTTGAGGGCATGCCGCCGGTTTCCACCAGTACCCGCGGATTCCAGCGGCGATGAACCACCAGCTCGATCACCAGCTTGGAGAGCTGGGCCACCCCGCAGGCGGCCAGGCCCCACCACAGCACGCCGTTGTCAAATATGGCCAGCAGAGGTTCACTCATCGGTCGCGACTGGTGATGAAGTCGGCCAGGGCGAGCAGGGGCGCGGCCTTGAGCGCCTGCGGCTCCCCGCTGGCAAAGGGTGCCAGGGCCGCCTTGGCCTCGGCCACAAGGGCATCGGCCCGTTGGCGGGATTCCTCCAGGCCCATCAGCTTGGGGTAGGTGGTCTTGTCGGCGGTGAGGTCCTTGCCGGCGGTCTTGCCGAGCACCTCACTGCTGGCGGTGACATCGAGGATGTCGTCGATGATCTGGAAGGCCAGGCCGATGCCGCGGGCGTAGGTGCGCAGGGCCGCCAGCAGCGCCTCTGGGGCGCCGGCGATCAGGGCGCCGCTGAGCACGCAGGCCCGCAGCAGGGCGCCGGTTTTGTGCAGGTGGATGTATTCGAGGGTGGCGAGGTCAACGGATTGGCCCTCACACTCCAGATCCACCACCTGGCCGCCCACCAGGCCGGGGGCGCCGGAAGCCAGGGAGAGTTCGCCCACCACGGCGAGCAGCTGCTGGGGGGGAACCCCGGGGCTGCGCAGGGCCACCATCTCGAAGGCGCGGGTGAGCAGGGCGTCGCCGGCCAGGATCGCCTTGGCTTCGCCGTAAACCTTGTGGTTGGTGGGCCGGCCGCGGCGCAGGTCGTCGTTGTCCATGGCGGGCAGGTCGTCATGGATCAACGACATCGTGTGCACCATCTCCAGGGCCACCGCTGTCGGCATCGCCAGCTCGCTGTCGCCGCCGGCCAGCTCACAGGCCGCCAGGCAGAGGATCGGCCGCAGCCGCTTGCCACCAGCCAGCAGCGAATAGCGCATCGCCTCCCGCAGGGTCTCGGGTCGCTCTGGCCCCAGGGAGGCAGCGAGCGCCCCTTCCACCTTCAGGCGGGCGGCCTCCAGGTAGGCGGCGAAATCAAACGTGGTTGTCACCGCCGCGGTCATGGGGGCTGGGTCTCTGGCCATTCCTGGCGGGGATTCTCTCAGGCGGGGTGGCAGAGGGTGCTCAAGAGCGCGGAACGTTGCGGCCGAGAGCTCTGGCTTCGCTGGGCACAGTGTCTTTGATTTTGTACAGCTGTACAGAATCAAAGACAGCAGCAGAACACCACCCCCTCGACCCTCACCCCCCAGACCCTGACCAGCCCAGGGACCATCCAATCCCCGTTAAGGCACCAGATCGCCCAGGCCGTGGTCGAGCCCGGCCCGGCGGCACCAGGCCACCACGGTGTTCACCAGCAGCATGGTGACGGTCATCGGGCCAACGCCGCCGGGCACCGGGCTGATGGCACTGGCGATCGGCTCCACCTCCTCAAAGCGCACATCGCCGCAGAGGCCGCTCTCGGTGCGGTGAATGCCCACGTCCACCACCACCGCACCAGGCTTGACGTGCTCGGCGCCGACCATGCGCGGCCGGCCGGCGGCCACCACCAGCACGTCGGCCTGGCGGGTGAGGGCGGCCAGATCGGCGGTGTGGGAATGGGCCACCGTGACGGTGGCGTCGGCGGCCTGCAGCATCAGCGCCATGGGCTGGCCCACCAGGATGCTGCGGCCCACCACCACGGCCCGCTGGCCGGCCAGCTCCACGCCGTGGCGGGCCAGCAGGGCCATCACCCCGGCGGGGGTGCAGCTGCGGGGCCCGGGTTCCCCTTTGAGCAGGTGGCCCAGGTTGAGGGTGTGGAGGCCATCGGCATCCTTGGCCGGATCGATTGCCATCAGCAGGGCCCCCTCCGCCAGCCCCGCCGGCAGGGGCAGCTGCAGCAGGATCCCATCACAGCAGGGATCGGCATTGAGGCGGCGCACGGCGGCAAGCACCTCCTTGGCGCCGGTGCCGGCGGCCAGATGGGCCCCGAGGCTGGTGATGCCCACCCGGGCGCAGGCCTTTTCCTTGTTGGCGACGTAGACGCCGCTGGCGGGGTCATCACCCACCCGCAACACGGCCAGCCCCGGGGGGCGACCCAGCTGGGTGCCATGCCTGGCAATCACCGCCTGCAGCCGGGCTTCGATCTCGCCGGCGAGACGGCGGCCATCCAGAAGGGTGGCCATAGGAAAAATAATTCAACCTGCTCCCCAGCTTGCAATCCCGGCTGCGAATGGGCCGGCTAGCGTTTGGAAATGGTGTTGAGGCGGCTGCGATCCCTCTGGCGTCAGCTGCTGCGACTGGAGCGCCCGCGCCAGTCGCCGGCAATCTGGCGCGCTCGAGACACGGTCTCGGTGCTGTTGGTGTGCGCCCTGGTGGCCCTGGTGGCGAGCTGGCCCTGGCTGGTGGAGCCCAGCCTCCGGCCCGGAATGGCGGCCCCGTTCACGCTGCGGGCCCCCAACGCCGCCCGGGTGCTCGACAGTGATGCCCTGGAGCAGCGCCGTCAGGAGCTGGTGCCCCGCACCACCGTGCAGGTGGTGGATGGGCAGACCAACCGACTGCTGAGCCAGAAGTTGGAGCAGGGTCTCAAGGCGGTGGAGCAGCAGGCCAACGCCGACCAACCACGCCTCGAACCGGTGCAGATCACCGCCCAGGAGCGCAGCTGGCTGCAGGGTCTGGGCAGTGCCGAGCTCACGGCCTGGGCCCGGGAGGTGCGCCAGGCCCAGCTGCGCATGCTCAGCCAGGGGCTGGCTCCCGGCTTGGCTGAAGGGCACTTGCTGCAGGCCGCCAGCCTGCAACTGGATTCTCTGGCGCAGACTCCGAGGGGGCTGGGAGCCAGGCTGCTGGCCGCTTCGCTGCAGGGCCACTCCAACCTGCGCAGTGACCAGGGCTTGAGCCAGCGGCGCATCGAGGCCCTGATCACCCAGCAGAGCATCCCCACGATCGTTGTGCAGCAAGGCGACCTGGTGACCCGCCAGGGGGAGCCCATCAGTCCCCAAGCCTTGGATGTGCTCGATTATTTCGGCTTGGTCAACCGACGGCCCCGGCCCCTCACCTGGCTGGGCCACTTCCTTGAGGCCCTGGCCGTGGCGGCGGTGATGATGCTGGTGCTGCGGCGCTGGCGGGCATGTCTGGAGCCGCGGCAGGCCCTGCTGGCCCTGGGGGCCATGCTGGTGATGCAGGGCTTCACCCTCTGGTTGGGCCCCCTGGCCAGCCCCATGGTGCTGCTGGTGCCGCCGGTTTTGCTGCTGGCCCAGGGCCTGGGTACGGCCTGCGGCCTGGCCTGGCTAGCGGCGGCCAGCCTGCTCTGGCCCCTACCGATCACGGGCCTGGTAGCCCTGCGGCTGCTGGTGGCCGTTGGCGTGGGCAGCGCGGCGGCGGTGACGGCCGGCCGGCAGCGCAACCGGGCCGAACTGCTGCAGCTGGCCGTGCTGCTGCCGGGTGCGGGCTTGGGAGTCCAGTATCTGCTGCTGCAGAGCCGCAGCCCGGCGGTGCAGGTAGACCTGCTCAGCGAGGCCCTGCTGCTGGGCGGGCTGTTGATGGCGGGACTGCTGCTGGCACCACTGGTGGAGACCTTCTTCGGGCTTGTGACCCGGGCGCGGCTGATGGAACTGGCCGATCTGCAGCGGCCGCTGCTGCGGCGGCTCTCGGTTGAGGCGCCAGGCACCTTCGAGCACACCCTGATGATCGCCGGCCTGGCTGAGGAGGGGGCCCGGGCGATCCAGGCCGACATCGACCTGGTGCGCACCGGGGCCCTCTACCACGACGTGGGCAAGCTGCATGGCCCCCAGTGGTTCATCGAAAACCAAGGGGAAGGCAGCAACCCCCACGACGCCCTTGATGACCCCGCCGCCAGCGCCCGAATCCTCCAGGCCCATGTGGATGAGGGGCTGAAGCTGGCCCGCCGCTATCGGCTGCCCCGGCCCCTGGCCGACTTCATCCCCGAGCACCAGGGCACGTTGAAGATGGGCTACTTCCTCCACCAGGCGCGCCAGCGGGATCCCAGTACCCCCGAGCAGCGGTTTCGCTATCTGGGCCCTACGCCCCGCAGTCGGGAAACGGCAATCCTGATGCTCGCCGATGGCTGTGAAGCTGCCCTGCGCTCCCTGCCTCCCGGCACCAACGAAGCGGAGGCCCGCCAGATGGTGCGTCGCATCGTGCAGGCGCGCCAGGCTGAAAACCAGCTGGTGCAGAGCGGGATCAGCCGGGCCGAACTAGAACTGCTGATCCGTGCCTTCGTGCGGGTGTGGAGGCGGATGCGCCACCGTCGTATCCCTTACCCGATCCCGGCCCGCAAGGCCTACAGCGCCTGATCCCGCCATGACCCTGCTCAGCTTCCGCGAGCTCCAGCGCCAGCTGAAGCCCGAATGGGGCCGCACCACCCAGGCCCAGGGGCCGGATGTGGATGTGCTGATGGTGCCGTCGCTGTCGATGGACCAGCGCCAGATCGACCTGGTGACCGGGGCCCACCACTACGAGGAGCGGCAATTGTTCGCCCTGATGCGACTGCGGGATCCCGGGGTGCGCATGGTTTACACCACCAGCAAGCCCTTGGGGGAGCTGGTGGTGGATGCGGTGCTGGAGTTGCTGCCGGGCCTGCCCACCTCCCATGCGCGGCGGCGGCTGCACCTGCTGGATACCGATGACGCCTCCAGCCGGCCCCTCACCGCCAAGCTGCTGGAGCGGCCTGCCCTGCTGGCCCGCATTGCCGAGCTGCTGCGGCCAGGGCGCAGCTTCATCAACTGCTTTGTGGTGAGCGATCTGGAGCGGCAGTTGTCGGAGCGGCTGCAGGTGCCCCTGCTGGGCACCGACCCGGCCCTGGGCTACTGGGGCAGCAAGGCCGGCAGCCGGGAGCTGTTTGCCCGCTGCGGCGTACCCCATCCCCCCGGCTCGGCCCACACTCACAGCCTCGACGACCTGACGGAGGCCACCGCCGACCTCTGGGAGGCCCATCCCCAGCTGGGCAAGTGTGTGGTGAAGCTCAACGAAGGCTTTGGCGGCGAGGGCAACGCTTCCCTGGCCCTGGCCCCGCTCCAGCTTGCTGAGCTCGGTGCCGCCGGGCGGCGCCAGCGGCTGCGCCAGGCCCTTGAACAGCTGCCGATGCCCTCCCCCAGCTGGCGTGAACAGCTGGGCCAGCAGGGGGCCCTAGTGGAGGCCTGGCTGGAGGGGGGCGAGGAGCTCAGCTCCCCCAGCGTGCAGGGCACGATCCACCCTGGCCATCCCGGCCTGGTAGAGATGCTCTCAAGCCATGAGCAGGTGCTCGGTGGCGCCAGCGGGCAGACCTACCAAGGCTGCACTTTTCCGGCGGCCGCTCCCTACCGGCAGGCCTTAATGCGCCATGGCCAGGCGGTGGGCGAGGCGCTGGCGGCGGAGGGGGCGCTGGAGCGCTACGCGGTGGATTTCATCGCCCGGCGCTTCGGCGACCGCTGGGACCTGCAGGCGATCGAGGTGAACCTGCGCCAGGGGGGCACCACCCACCCCTATCTCGCCCTCAGCGCAATCAGCGGCGGCTGCCTGGATCCGGCCAGCGGGCTCTATCACTCCCCCAGCGGCCAGCAACTGCATTACCGGGCCACCGATAACCTCACGGCGCCAGAGCTCCGCGGCCTGCTGCCGGTGGATCTGGTCGACATCGTCACCGAGGCTGGCCTGCACTTCGATCCAGCTAAGTTGCGCGGCAGCGTCTTTCATCTGCTGGGCTGCCTTTCCGAATACGGCAAGCTCGGCATGACCTGCATCGGCCGCAGTGCCGCAGAGGCCGCGGCGGTATACGCCGCCACCGAAGCCGAACTGCTCCGGGCCGCCCAGGTTCTCGGTAGGTAGGCTTCACAGATGGACCAGAGAGCTGGAACGGGCCAGATGCTGGCACCATTGCTGGCCCCCTTACTGGCACTTCTGCTGGTGTCCTGTGATGGCGCCAAGCGGCAGCAGCAGGAGGCTGCCGAGCTCCGCCAAAGGCAACTGACTGCCCTGTCGAGCCGCTGCCGCAGTCAGCAGGCGACGGTGCGGCAGCAGGTTGAGAGCCTGGCCAGCAGCAACGCCCGGCTCAGCCGGCTCAGCCTGCAGACCTACATCCCGCTGCAGCGGCCCTTGGCTCCCGATCCGGAGCTGCTGGCGCGCTTCACCCGGGAAGATCAGGAGCTGGAGCTGGAGCGCCATGGCCAGGCCCTGGAGCGCTGGCGCCAGGCCGATCGGGCCGGGAAACGCCGCTGGCAGCAGCAGCAGCAGGCCCGCCGGGGGGCGCTTATCGCCGGGCGAGAGCAGGCCCTAGCCAAGCTCAGCCGGCTGGGTGTGCCTCCCACCGCTGAGGCCCGCGCCGCCTGGAGCAGCTGTGACCAGGCCAAACTTGCGGCTCTGAAGTCGGCACAAGCCGGTTTGGTTTTGAAGCGGGGACGTTAAACTTGCCTCCAGCGAAGTAGCCCTTGGGATGGCCCAGAGTCCGGATGGTGACACCAAGCCCCGTTCCCGCCGGCCCCAGCGGCGCCAACTCTTCTGCCCGGCCCATCCGGAGCAGCGTATTGAGGGCAACGGCAAGAAGTACTTCCTTCACCTGCTCACCGCTGAGCAGCTTCAGGCCCGGGGCATGCCCGATAAGAAGGCCCGGCTGGTGATCCAGGCATATCCGGTGCTGGTGCTGAGCAATGAGTGGCTCGAGGAGCTCTTCTGCCCGGCCTGCGGCACCAGCAGCTGGTGCCATGTCACCCGCCTTGATCGGGTGGAGCACACGGTGCGCTGGGCGCCGCGGGCCCTTTGGGAGCAGGTGGCCCATGTGGATCCGGTGGTGGCCAACCCGTCGGTGAGCGAGTACAGCCGCAGGGAGGCCAGCCGGCTCAACCAGAAGCGCAAAGACGGCAAGCGATTCTTTGACGCCGGCTAGGCCTAGTCTTCGGTTTACAGGCGCACCAGCTGCTGCTGCAGCTGCTGGCGAAACAGGTCCACCGTGTTCTGCAGGCCCGTGGCCAGGGGAATGCGGGCCTGCCAGCCCAGGGCGCTGAGGCGACTGACATCCAGCTGCTTTTTCGGGGTGCCATCGCTCTGGCTGGAATCCCAGACGATCTCGCCGCGGAAGCCGGTTGCCTCGGCCACCGCCTTGGCTAGCTCGCCAATCGAGAGATCCAGGCCGGTGCCCACATTGAGATAGGGGATTGCCCCGGGCCCAGGGCTCCAGCGCTCGAGGGCAAATAGGCAGGCTTCGCCGAGGTCGTCCACATGCAGGAATTCCCGCAGCGGCGTGCCTGTGCCCCAGCAGCTCACCTGGGTGCCCAGGCCCTGCTCGGGGCGCTCGGAGGCTTCATGGAAGCGGCGGATCAGCGCCGGCAGCACGTGACTGTTGGTGGGGTGATAGTTGTCGCCCGGCCCATAGAGATTGGTGGGCATCAGGCTGATGGCGTCGAATCCGTATTGCCGGCGCAGCGCCTCGCACAACTTGAGGCCGGCGATCTTGGCGATTGCATACCACTCGTTGGTGGGCTCGAGCGCCCCGGTGAGCAGGGCTTCCTCCCGAATCGGCTGCTCGGCAAATTTGGGGTAGATGCAGCTACTGCCCAGAAACAGCAGCCGTCGCGCGCCTGAGCGCCAGGCGCTTTCGATCACGTTGGTCTGGATCTTGAGGTTGTCCAGCAGGAAATCGGCCGGGTAGGTGGCGTTGGCGTGGATGCCGCCCACCTTGGCGGCCGCCAGCACCACCACCGAGGGTTGCTGGGCGCCAAACCAGCTGGAAACGGCCGCCCCATCGAGCAGGTCGAGCTCGCTGCGGGGGGGGGTGAGGATTTGGCCATAGCCGGCGGCGCTGAGGGCCCGCACGATCGCCGAGCCCGCCATGCCCCGGCTGCCGGCCACGAAAATCCGATCCTGGGGCTGGATCAGGGGCGCGCTGCCCATGGTGGGCCCGCTGCTCATGGCTGGATCGCTTCGCGGGCCATCTCGACGGCCATGGGGTTGGTGGGCGGGTTCTCCATCGAGCCCACCACCGCAAAGCCCTTGAGCCGCAGGATCGCTTCTTTTTTGGCCTCTTCCTTGTCGGCGGCCACCATTTCGGCCACCAGCTCCTCAAGGGTGGTGGTGGGAACCCAGCCCAGCTTCTCGCGGGCCATGGTGGGATCCCCCAGCAGGGTTTCCACCTCGGCGGGGCGGAAGTAGCGGGGGTCGATGCGCACCACCACCTCGCTGCTGCCGGAGCGGCGGCCGATCTCATGGATCCCCTCCCCTTGCCAATCGATCCCCCCCCAGCCGAGCTGCTCGGCGGTGAGTTCGATGAAGCGGCGCACCGTTTCCTGCCGGCCGGTGGCGATCACGAAGTCTTGCGGCGGCCCCTCCTGCTGGAGCATGCGCCACTGCATTTCCACATAGTCGCGGGCGTGGCCCCAGTCCCTCAGGGAGTCGAGGTTGCCCATGTAGAGGCAATCGTCGAGCCCGGCATCAATGCGGGCCAGGCCGCGGGTGATCTTGCGGGTCACAAACGTTTCCCCCCGGCGCGGCGATTCGTGGTTGAAGAGGATGCCATTGCATGCATACATGCCGTAGGCCTCCCGGTAGTTGACGGTGATCCAGTAGCCGTAAAGCTTGGCCACGCCGTAGGGGGAGCGGGGATAGAAGGGGGTGGTTTCCTTCTGGGGGATCTCCTGCACCAGGCCGTATAGCTCGGAGGTGGAGGCCTGGTAGATGCGGGTTTTGGAGCTGAGGCCGAGGATTCTTACGGCCTCGAGGATGCGCAACGGGCCGAGGGCGTCGCAGTCTGCCGTGTATTCGGGGCTCTCGAAGCTCACCGCCACATGGCTCTGGGCGCCTAGGTTGTAGATCTCATCGGGCTGCACCTGCTGGATGATCCGGATCAGGTTGGAGCTGTCTGTGAGGTCGCCGTAGTGCAGTTGCAGCTTGGGGGCCTGGCCCTCGCTGCCGGTCTCGTGGGGATCCTGATAGAGGTGGTCTATCCGCTGGGTGTTGAAGCTGCTGGCCCGGCGCTTGATGCCATGCACGCTGTAGCCCTTCTCCAGCAACAACTCGGCCAGGTAGGAGCCATCCTGGCCGGCGACGCCGGTGATCAGGGCGGTTTTGCAGGCGGAGTTGCTCACGGTCATCTTTTAACGTTCAGGCAATCTTAACTATCAGGCTTTTTCAGCCTATTTTTCAGGCTATTTTCAGTGCCGCCGGCGCGGCAACGCTGAGCTGGGCAAGTAGCATCAGTTGGGCGGCCGACGGGCCGGTGCCGGGGTGCACCTGGAGCAGGTAGTCGAGGGCGTTCTGCCGGCTCAGACCATGCTCCCGCATCAGCCAGGCCAGGCAGACCAGGGGCGAGCGTTCGATCGCCGCCACACAGTGGACAAACACCGGCCCATGGCCGCGCAGCTCAGCCAATGCAGCCAGGGCCTGCTCAAGTTGGCCAATGCTGAGGGTGCCCTGGCTGCGGTGGTCTGGCAGCACCAGTCGACGGCAGTGGAAGCGCTGCTCCAGGTCGGGCGGGGCGGCCTTCTCCTCGGTGGAGCAGAGGCTGAGCACCGCCTTGATGCCCTCCGCTTCCAGCCTGTTGAGATGTCTGGCAGCTACCGGCGCGGGGCCGAGGGCCAAATCTTGTACTAAGACCCAGCTTACTGGAAAGGCTGAGATGGCGATCATTTGGCGATGATAAAGCTTCTGGTGATATTTCAGCGCATTTATCAGAGCTGTCAATGGGTGAGCCGGGCGGTCTGGGCAGCCCTTTTGGGAGAGTCGATCTGATGATTAAGAAACATTAATAAATCCAGCAAGATTTAATGTTTGGCCTGAATTAAGATCGAGCTTTCTTGCTCGGCATTTGCCAATTGGCGCGAGTACAAGTCAACGGTTGTTGACTACTTCAATAAAGCCAAGTATACCTAAAATAGGACTTAGCGGTGTGATTACTGCAGTTAGCGCGTCGCTGGTCACCGCCAGGCCGCTGCGGTTCAAAATCACGGTGTCGCCCTCGCGCAGGGGCGGATTCTTGCTGTTGGAGGCCCCCTGGCTCAGGTTGAGGGCAAACTTCTGACGAGTGACAGTGCCGTTGCGGCTGAGCCGCACCAGTTCCACGTCGCCCCGGTTAGCCCGCCAGGCGATTGGCCCCCCTGCCGCCAGCACCGCCTGCACCAAGGGGGTGTTGGCCGGCACTTGAATGCGGCCGCCGCCCTTCACCTCGCCAATCACGTTCACATTGATATCTGGAGGAGCCAAGGTGGTGGAGGAAAGTTCGATCATCTCCGGTACGGGCTCGGCCGCCGCTTCGATCCGAATCGTATCGCCGTCAAATAGGAGGGGATTCTGCTGCTGATCACCCTCGAGAATAAGGGCCAGCAGATTGAGGCGAGTGCGCTTGTAGGCCCCTGCCTCGCCAGGCAAGCGGCGTTGCAGCATCACACTGCGCAGGTCGGCCAAGGAAGTTATGCCGCCTGCCTTGGAGATGGCATCCACCAGGGTTGGTAGGCCCTGGTTGGAAACGCCAACGTCCCCCCGAGATTCATTTCCGACCGGCGAGAGCGTGTAAAGCCCCGGATTGGATACCTGGCCCACCAGGGCCACGCGCAGGGGTCTGGGGGTGGCCACCGAAAGCTGCAATTCCGGACGCAGCAACTGACGCTTATAAAGCGTTTCCAGCCACTGGCTGGCTTGGGATAGGGTCAGTCCCGTGAGTCGCACATTGCCCAGTAGGGGCAGGCTGGCTGTGCCGTCGCTGAGTAGGTTAATGGGGCCAGATAGCTCCGACGCCGCCAGGAAGCGCAGTGCGAGGGAATCACCTGGCCCGAGAATGTAGGCATCATCTTGATCGGCTGTCAGCGCCTGGGCTCTCACCCCTGACAGGGTGGAGAGACTCAGCACAAGCGAAGCCGCTACGGCAAAGTGGCGGAATCGGCCTCGCTTCATTGCTGCCCTAATCAAGTCACGTAATTGTAGCGGGCACGCAAGGGGCAATTTTTTTGAACTTCGCTATGATTGCGGCAACTTGGGCGATGCGAATCGCTTGGCTAAGATGCCATCATTTAATCCCACCCCTAATTCCCCCCCCCTGGCTGATAAACCTTCGGTAGCTTCCAGCCCCGCCCAGCTAGCCAGGCTCCCAGTTAGCCCAGGCCCAGGTGGGGAAGAAAACACGGTTGAGTCTGAGGGTGGCTTGAATTTGGGCGAGATCTGGCAAGCCCTGCGCCGCCGCCGCCGTCTGGCCCTGCTGGTGGGGACTGTCGTGGCCGCCGCCGCCTTTGGTTCAACCCTCTGGGAGCGAACCTTCTCGCCCGTCTATCAAGGCAGTTTCCAATTATTGATCAGTGATCCCATCAGCAACGATGCTGCCGGTGGGGCGGGAGGCACGGTCGAAACCTTGGCCCGCAACCGCACCAGCATCGATTTCCCCTCCCTGGTGGAAACCCTGCGCAGCCCCATGGTGCTCGATCCCCTGCGCCGCCAGCTCGGGCCGGCCGGGGGGCTGCTCGGTGCAGCCCAGGTGAGCCAGGTTGCCGATGGGGTGCTGTCTGTTTCGCTTTCGGGAAGTAAACCCAGCGAGATCCAGGAAGCCCTCAACAGTCTCAGCACGGCCTACCTCAATTTCGCCATTGAGCAGCGCCAGCGCCAGCTCAATGAGGGCCTCAAGTTCCTTGATGAGCAGGAGCCCAAGCTCCAGTTCACCGTCAACAAGCTCCAGGGGGAGCTGGCCGCCTTCCGGCGCCGCTACAACCTGCTCGATCCGGAGAGTGAGGCCGGCGCCCTCAAGGGCGAGTCTTCCGGTTTTGATGCTTCGGAGCGGGGGCTGGATGCGGAACGCAGCCACCTCGAGAAGTTGCGCCAGGGGGTGATGGCGGGAAGCCTAACGGCCTCAAGTTTCAGTACAGGTTCAGCGGAGGGGGTCACCATTACACAGGCCAACAGCGACCTGCTGGCCCAGTTGCAGGGCGTCGAGGAGCAACTCAGCCTGGCCCGCTCCACTTACCGAAACGATACGCCCCGCATGCTGAGCCTTACGGCCCTGCGCACCCGTCTGGCCGGTCAGTTGCGCAGCAACCAGCTCGAAGCCCTCGACACGGCCCTCAAGCTCAACGCCAACCAGGCCAGCACCATGGCGGGCCAACGCCGCCAGGTGGATCTCCAGTTCTTGAAGCAGCCCGCCCTGATCAAGGACTACGAGCAGATCCAGCAGCGGCTCACTGTGGCCCAGGGCAACCTCACCAACTTCCTCACCACCCGCTCCACCTTCCAGCTGGAGCGGGCCCAGAAGGCGGTGCCCTGGTCCCTGCTCTCCCCGCCTGGCGTGGATGGCAATCCGGTCGGCCCCAAACTGCGACAGGGACTTCTCAAAGCCCTGATGTTCGGGATTGTCGCCGGTCTTGGAGCGGCCATCCTGCGGGATCGCTTCGATCACGTCTTCCGCAGTTCCGGCGAGGTGCGTGATCAGCTCAAGGTGCCCCTGCTGGGCCACATCCCCCACCTACCCTTCTTCAAGGGTGTGCAGCAGAGCGGACGCTTTGAGGTTGAAGAGCTCGACAGGGATTCGGCGAGCCTTGGCTCGATGGCTGGCCCCTACTTGGCGGGCTCTACGCCCGGAGCGCAGGTTTACCAGCGCTTTGCTTACAAGGAGGCGTTCCGCAACCTCTACACCTCCCTCCGCTTCCTCAACACAGACCAGAATCTCCTCACTGTCGGCCTGACCAGTTCCACGCCCAACGAAGGCAAGAGCCTGGTGAATGTGCTGCTGGCCAAAACCATTTCTGAAATGGGCCAGCGGGTGCTGTTGGTTGACGTTGATATGCGCAAACCCCAGGTCCATCATCGCCTTGGCCTCAACAACCTGCTGGGCCTATCCAGCCTGCTAACTGAAGACCACCAGTGGCGTGAGGCCCTGCTGCCCGTTCCCGGCTACGACAACTGGTGGGTGATCCCTGCCGGTCGCCGTCCGCCCGATCCCACCCGCCTGCTCAGCTCCGGCCGCATCAAGGAGCTGCTTCAACAGATCAGCCAGTCGGGCCAATTTGATCTGATCCTCTTTGACACACCGCCCGTACTCGGCATGGCGGATACCCCGCTGCTGGCCCAGCACCTCGATGGCCTGATCCTGCTCGTATCCCTCGACGGGGTGGATCGCAACCTGCCCAAGGAGGCCCTGGCTAGAATCGGATCGACGGGTGCACCCTTGCTCGGTTTAATCACTAATGCTATAAAGGAAGAAGAAAGATCTCCAAACGAAACCTTATATCAAAGATATGGCTACGCCGAAGCCGATGGGGAATCTGATCAAGCCAATGCGCCTGCCACCGCAGCTGCCGGCTGGCCCCTGCGGCCCCAGCTCCTTAAGCTGCGCAAGCAAGGCAAGGGCCTGCTGCGCTGGATCGATGGCTAGTTCTCTGCCAGCCGCCTTGCTGCTGTTGTTGGGCGGCTCCCACCCCGCCGCAGCCTTCACCTGGACCCTCGGCCCGCCGCCGCCCCTTCCCCCCCTGCCTAGGGCTGCCCTGGCCACTGCAAAGCCCCAGCCCCAGGCGCTCCCGGTCAAGGCCGCAGCCCCCGGCTGGGAAGTTGTTGCCCAGGCCCAAAAGCCCCGCTGGGAAATAGTTCCTGGCCCTGCTTCCACCCCTGCCCCAAGCGTTACCTTGGCCTCAGCCAACCCCCGCTGGGAGCGGGTGCCTGCCCACGAGCGCATTCTCCACTCCCAAGTTCTGGCCATTGTTGCCACACCTGATCCGATGGAGTTGGTTCAACTTGATCGGCCAGCCCTGCGCTGGGAATCGGTGCCGGCTCCCCAGCCCACCTATGCCGCCTACGGCTCGATCGAAAGTTCGGCCGTTCGGCCCGTGCTCGGCCGTCGGGTCTGGTTCCGCTTCTAAGGGCGCAGCTCCAGCAGTCTGATTAGCCTCAGGCGGTTGTAGCGCTGTATCCAAATACAGGGCAGGTTGAAACCGCAGGCAAACAGCAGGTTGAGCAGCACTCCCGCCGGCGCCAGCCAGCTGGATGTGACGATCCAGAAGGGCCAAAGCAGCAGGTGGACCAGTTCTGCCCTTTTTGTTTCCAGCACCAGCCGCTCGAGATCGGCTCGATCGCGGCCCACCATGGCTGCCTTGGCGACCCCCTGCGGCAAGGCATTGCCCGCATCGGGGAGCCAGCCTTTCCAGCGGCGAATCGCCAGGCGCTGCTCGAAGCCCTGGCTGCTTTCTCGCCAGGGTCGCCGCCAGAACCAGTGCCCCCCAGCCAGCCAGCCGGCGGGCACCCGGTTGGCCAGGACTCCCACCAGCAGGCTCCAGCTGAGCCAGCCCAGGGCGCACTGCACCAATGCCTGGGAAGCGCCCACGCTCATGGCCGCAGCAGCTCTTCGGTGAGTGGCTCCAGGGCCCGCGGCGAGCGCAGCAGCTGGGGATGGGCCCACACCGGCAGCATCTGGCGTCTGCCGACCGGCAGGACGGCCCGCCAGCCCGGCAGCACCGCCAGATCGATAGCTGAGTAGAAGCTGCAGCATTCGATCCCAGCCAGGTTGCTGAGGTTGCCGTTGAGCTGCTCCAGCAGTTGGCTGCCATACCTGAGATCGGCTATGCCAGTCAGCAGGCGAGCCGGCCAGGGGTGGGCGGTGAGGGTGCCCTGCTGGGGACTGCCCACACTGGTCAGGCGGCGGGTGCGCCGGTGGCCCCCAAGCAGTTGCACCCAGGTGCGGGCAATCACCCCGCCGATCGAGAAGCCCAGCAGGTCTAGGGGCTGCTCGCGCCCGAAGGCCGCCTCGATGTGGCTGCCCAGCAGTTCCGCCGCTTCCCGCACGGGGGTGAGCCCGAGCCGCAAGGGTAGGTCTGGCAGCAGCAGGGGCTGGCGCCGGTTGGCCAGGCAACGTTTGAGGCCGTTGAACACCAGCGGGCTATCCAGCAGCCCATGCACAAGCACCAGGGGAGGGCTGGCCTGGCCGCCCGGCTCATCGAGATGTGAAGACCTGGCGCCGTTCTCGCCGCTATCAGCCATGGCTCCTAGGATTTTCTTTAGGGCACCTCGAAAAATACGATCAGCCCTTGCGTTGAGGCGGCAATAGCTTATAATTTGGATAGTTAATTGCATCCCTGGTATGGGCCAAAGAGGCTTCTGGGACGAGCAGCAGAGGGTTGACAAGCTCAAAACTA
>JAHLYQ010000005.1 GCA_025127975.1 Synechococcus sp. CS-1331
CGCATGAGCAATAATTAGTACGAAGCTGCTTGAGTCAATTCAGTCATTTTGATGTACAATTTCTTAGACCCTTTGGCGCCGCAAGGCGTTTTTTTGTAAGCTTCTGTAGGTGTAAGATTCTTGATTTTTCGAGGTTCCCTTAAGCCGGATATGGCCATTAATGCCAGGGTGTGAAGACCATCTGCTCCGGCAATCCTGTTAAAGCAGATACAGAATCCCGTAGAGCACCACCCAGATCCCATCGACGAAGTGCCAATAAAGTTCAGCCGCTTCCAGGCCGAAATGATCACTGGCGCTGATCCGCCCGCCTGCCCTGGTTTGCAGGGCCACGATGGTGATGCAGATCACACCCAGGGTCACGTGCAGGCCGTGGAAGCCGGTCAGGGCGTAAAAGGTGCTGGCAAATAGGTTGTCGGTGAGGCTGAAGGGCAGGCTGAAATACTCCACCATCTGGCCGGCGAGAAATGCCGCACCCAGAGCTGCGGTGATGGCCAGCCATAGCCGGCTGGCGCCCAGGTTTCCGCCCCGACATTCCTTGCCGGCCCGGTGGAAGGTGAAGCTGCTGATGATCAGCACCACGGTATTGATGGTGGGTAGCAGCAGCTCGAGTTCGTAATTGCCCCCTTCCGGCAGGGGATTCACGGCCCGGAAGGTGAGGTAGGCGGCGAAGAAGCCGGCGAAGGTCATGCCGTCGGCCACCAGGAAGGTGGCCAGGCCAAACAGGCGGAAATCGCCGTAGCCCCCAGCTTCGGCTGGGGTGTCGCCATGGAGGCTGGTGCTGGTGTCCTGAAGGGGGGCGGTGCTGGTCATGGGGTGACCTCTTGCTTTTGACCGTAGCCGTAGGGTTCGGTTACCAGGGGAGCCTCTCCGAGCCAGTTTTCAACCGGCGGTGGCGAGCTGGTCAGCCATTCCGGGGTCAGGGCGTTCCAGGGGTTGTCGCCTGACACTTTGCCGTTGATCGCCGTGAGCACGACATTGATCAGCAGGGGCAGGGTGCTGATGGCCATCAACAGGGCGCCCACGCTGCTGATCTGGTTGAGGGTGGTGAAGGCCGGGTCGTACTCGGCCACCCGACGCGGCATGCCGTTGAGGCCAAGCCAGTGCTGGGGGGCAAAGCAGAGATTGAAACCAATAAAGGTGAGCAGGAAGTGGAGCCGGCCCAGATCTTCGTTGAGCATGCGGCCGGTGAATTTGGGATACCAGTGATAGAGGGAGCCGAAGATGACGAACACGGTGCCGCCATAGACGATGTAGTGGAAATGGCCCACCACGAAGTAGGTGTCATGCACGTGAATGTCGAAGGGCACCTGGGCCAGGGCTACGCCGGTGATGCCACCAAAGACGAAGTTGACGATGAAGGCGCAGGAAAACAGCATTGCCGAGTTCAAGGCGATCTTGCCGCCCCAAAGGGTGGCAAGCCAGTTGAAGAATTTGATGCCGGTCGGCACGGCAATAAAGGAGGTGGCGATCGTGAAGAAAAGGCGCATCCAGGGGGGGGTGCCGCTGGTGAACATGTGGTGGGCCCAAACGATCAGGCCCAGGAAGACAATCGCCATGATCGAATACACCATAGTGGTGTAACCAAATAGCGGTTTGCGGGCATGAACCGGCAGAATCTCGCTCACCAGGCCGAAGGCGGGCAGCACCATGATGTAAACCGCCGGGTGGGAGTAGAACCAGAACAGGTGCTGATAAACCACCACGTTGCCGCCCAGGGCCGGGTTGAAGAAGCCGGTGTGGGCAATGATGTCAAAGCTCAGCAGGATCAATGTGCCGGCCAGCACGGGCGTTGAGAGCACCACCAGGATGCTGGTGCCAAGCATGGCCCAGCAGTACATGGGAAGCTGCATCAGTTTCAGCCCTGGGCGCCGCAACTTGAGCACGGTGGCGATGAAGTTAATGCCGCCAAATATGGAACTGCCGCCAAGCAGCAGCACACTCAGGATCCACACCACCTGACCCGCCGCCGGGGTCGTGAGGCTCAGGGGTGGATAGGCGGTCCAGCCAGACTGGGCTGCTGCCCCGGCAATGAAGTAACTGCTGATCAACAGAATCCCGGCGGGGGGGATCAGCCAGAAAGCCACCGCATTGAGCCGGGGGAAGGCCATGTCCCGGGCGCCCACGTAGAAGGGGATCAGGTAGTTACCGAAGCCCCCGTTAACCACTGGCACGATCCAGAGGAAAATCATCACCGTGCCGTGCAGGGTGAGCACTTCGTTATAGGTTTCGCGGCTGACGAAATCGGAGATAGGGCTGGCCAATTCGGTGCGGATCACACCGGCCAGGGCCCCGCCGATCAGGTAGAAGATGAAGCCGCAAACCAGATATTGCAGACCAATCACCTTGTGGTCGAGGCTGAAACTGAAATACTTGAGCCAGCCCTGGGGCTGCAGGCTGCCATTGAAATCACTTGGATTGGCAAGGGTCATGGCTATTCAGGTAGTGGTGGTGCTGATCGGGCTGTTCTGCTGCAGCCAGGCGCTGTAGGCCTCGGGCTCATGCACCACGACATTGGAGCGCATGCCTCCGTGGTAAGGGCCACAGAGTTCGGCGCAGACGATTGGGTAACTGCCCGCCCTGGTGGCCGTGAAGGAGAGCACGGTCGGCTGGCCGGGGATGATGTCCTGCTTGAGCCGGAACTGGGGCACCCAGAAGGCGTGGATCACATCTTTGGCCTCCATGTGCAGTTCCACCGATTGGCCGGCGGGCACATGTAATTCGCCACTGGTGATGTTGGCGTCAGGGTAGTGAAAGATGAAGGCAAATTGCATGGCGGTCACTTCCACCGGCAACACCTTGCCCACACTTGGCGCATCCATTCCGGCTGCTCCGATACCCCCCCAAACCCTGGACGATGCCGAGGCCTGCATGGCTGGCTGGGCCATGGCCGAGTGATCCATGGCCGAGTGGTCATTGAGGGCGACCATGCCGCCCATGCGCTCGTAGATGTCGTAGCTGTAGATACCAACAAACAGCACAACCACGGCGGGGATGGCAGTCCAGACAATTTCGAGGGGCAGGTTGCCTTCGATTGCCAGTCCGTCGCTCAGATCACCGCTGCGACGACGGAATTTGAACAGGCTGTAAACCAGCATGATCACGATGCCGACAAACAGCATGGTGCCAATGCTGAATAAAACCTTAAAGAGTGAGTCGTAGGTGGCTGCGTTGCTGCTGGCGCCGATGGGCAACATGTTGACGTTGTTGCCTACCCAAAGCCCTGTGAGCACTAGGGCTGTGGCGGCCGTCAGCACAGTCAAGGTGGTGCGGATCTGCACGCTTTGCGCAAAGCTTTTCTCCAGCCTATGGCTCAGCAGCGGTGGCTGCGCAGGGGAGGTTGCATTGGTTGCCAAACCAATGGGCCCGCTCCTCGATATGTGCGGGATTGCTGATCCCTTGCTCTGATCGACCTGGCTAACTTGTTGCCACTAACAGAGACGGTCGTTGCCATGGCAGCGAATCCTCAATCCGATACGGGGCCTGGATCAGATCCGGTCCTCCTCCAGCGCCTCAGCCTGCTGGCCTCCCACCTGGTAGTGGCCCTGGTGGCCCTGGTGGGCATTGGCGGAGCCACCCGGGTGATGGAGGCGGGCCTGGCCTGTCCAGACTGGCCCCTTTGCTACGGCCAGTTCCTGCCCGGCCGCCAGATGAACGTCCAGGTTTTTCTGGAGTGGTTCCATCGGCTAGATGCTTTCGTGGTTGGCGTTGCCCTGCTGGTGCTCACCGCAGCGAGCTACGTGCTGCGCCGCCGCCTACCTGGCTGGCTGCCCTGGGCCGCCGCTGGGTCCCTGCTCCTGGTAGCTGTCCAAGGGGCCCTCGGGGCCCTGACCGTCAGCCAATTGCTGGCCTCCCCCCTGGTGACGGCCCACCTGGCCACCGCCCTGTTGCTGGTGGCCCTCTGCAGCGGCCTCTACCAGAGGCTCGCCATTGTGGGTCGGGATCTTGCTGCCCCACCCCTGTGGTGGCTGGTTCTGGCGGCAATCGCCATGGGGTTGGTGTTGGCCCAATGCCTCCTGGGCGGCTCCATGGCCAGCCAATGGGCAGCTGACCAATGCCTCAGTCAGGGCAATGGCTGCTCCTGGCTACTGGCCCATCGCCAACTGGCCATGCCTGCCGCCCTGGCGGTGCTGGCCCTGGCGGCCACGACCCCACTGCTGCCGCGGGGCCTTGGCCAATTGCCCGCCCTGGCCCTAGCTGCCGCTGGCCTGGTGGGGTTGCAGGTGGCCCTGGGGGTCTGGACCTTGAAGCTCCAGCTCCAGGCACCCCTGGTAACAATTGGCCACCAGCTCACTGCAGCCCTGCTGGTAGGCCTGCTGGCAGCCGTGCTGGCCCGTTGCCTCGGCAGCCCTGGCAAAGCGGTGTCCTCTGCCCGGCTGGCGCCGAAGGTGATCCATGGTTAGTGCAACCGCTGTTGCCCCGGGGCCGGCCCCGATTCGCCCGTCTGTGCAGCTTCCCGCCTGGCTGGAGGTGGCCAAGCCCCGCTTGATTCCCCTGCTGCTCGCCACCACCCTGGGCGGGATGGCCCTCAGTGGCGGCGGCTCCCTTTCCGCCCGCACCATCGCCTGCACCCTGGTGGGAGGCAGCCTGGCTTCAGCAGCGGCCGGCGTTCTCAACTGCCTCTGGGAGCAAGACCTCGACGGCCGCATGCAGCGCACAAGTCGTCGCGCCCTGCCCTCTGGCCGCCTGGCCCAGCGCCAGGCCTTCGCCCTGGCCATCGGGCTGACGCTGCTCTCGGTGGTGGTGCTGGTGTTTGGCGTTAACCCCCTGGCTGCAAGCCTCTCCCTGCTGGGGCTCTGCAGTTACGTGCTGCTGTACACCGCCCTGCTCAAGCCCCGCACCAGCCAAAACATTGTGATTGGCGGCGTCGCCGGGGCAATCCCGCCGCTGGTAGGAGCTGCCGCCGCCACCGGCGCCCTGGGTTGGTCCTCCTGGTGGCTGTTTTGTCTGGTGATGCTGTGGACGCCAGCCCACTTCTGGGCCCTGGCCCTGCTGCTCAAGGATGACTACCGCTCCGTCGGCATTCCGATGCTGCCGGTGGTGAAGGGTGTGCTCGTCACCACCAGGGCCATCAGTCACTACGCCTGGGCCACGGTGGCCTTCAGCCTGCTCGGGGTAGTGGCCCTGCCAAGTGGTGGCCTGCTCTATGGCCTGATGGTGCTGCCCTTCAACGCCCGCCTGTTGCAGCTCAGCTCCCAGCTGCGCCGAGATTCTGAAAACCCCCAGCGGGCAAAGGCCATGTTCCGCTGGTCAATTTTCTATCTCTTTGGCATCTGCCTGCTGCTGCTGATCGCCCGACTGCCCCAGGCAGCCCTGCTGGGTCCGGATCTCCTCAACGTCCGGCTGGCCATGCTGCCTACATTGGTTGGCTGATTGGGGCGCCCTGGCTCGGTGATCGAACTGCAGCAGCTCTGCAAGCGTTACGGCGGCGGAAGGCGAGGCCAGGGGGTGGTAGCCCTCGATCAGCTCTCCCTGGAGGTGCCAGCCGGCTGCCTCTATGGCTTGCTTGGGCCCAATGGCGCCGGCAAGACCACCGCCCTGCGCATCCTCTGCACCCTGCTGGCCCCCGACAGCGGCCTGGTGCGGGTGGGGGGCTTGGATGCCCTGAGCGAGCCCCGGGCCGTGCGGCGTCTGCTGGGCTACGTGGCCCAGGAGGTGGCGATCGACAAGATCCTCACCGGCCGCGAGCTGATGCGGCTGCAGGGAAATCTCTACCACCTGCCTTGGCGGCTAAGCAGCCAGCGAATTGACGAGTTGATCGAGTTGCTCGGCATGGCCGACTGGATCGACCGCCGTTGCGGCAGCTATTCCGGCGGTATGCGGCGCCGCCTCGATCTGGCGGCCGGGCTGCTGCATCGGCCCCAGGTACTTGTGCTCGATGAGCCCACCGTGGGCCTCGACATTGAGAGTCGGGCCGTGATCTGGGCGGTGCTGCGCCAGCTGCGCGACGGCGGCACCACGGTGCTGCTCAGCAGCCACTACCTCGAAGAGGTGGATGCCCTGGCGGATCAGCTGGCCATCATCGAAGCCGGCCGGGTGATCGCCCAGGGCGCCCCTGCCGAATTGAAGGCTGCCCTGGGCGGGGATCGGGTGACCCTGAGGGTGCGGGAGTTCAGTGACGCCGAAGAGGCCGAGCGGGTGCGTGCCCTGCTGCACGCCTGTGCGGGCGTGCGCCAGGTGGTGGTCAACCAGTCCCAGGGCTATTCCCTCAACCTGGTGATCGAGCATGACGGTGTGGTGGAGCAGCTGCGCCGCCAGCTCTCGGCAGCCGACCTGCCGGTGTTTGCCCTGGCCCAGAGTCGCCCCAGCCTCGACGATGTCTATCTCCAGGCCACCGGCCGCACCATGATGGATGCAGAGCTGGCCGTAGCTGGTAGCCGAGATCCCAAGGCCGAACGCAAAGCGAGCATGTGATGACGATCTCCCCTTCCTCCTCTCCAGTCACCTCCTCTCCTGCCCCCTCAGCCCTGGCCGAGATCAGCCAGGAAACCCTCGCCCTCACCGGCCGCCTGTTTGTGCAGCTGCAACGCCGACCCTCCACCCTGGTGGCCGGGGTGTTGCAGCCGCTGATCTGGCTGGTGCTGTTTGGGGCCCTGTTTGCCAAGGCCCCGGCGGGTCTGCTGCCTGGTGGCATCAGTTACGGACGCTTCCTCGGGGCAGGTGTGATTGTTTTTACCGCCTTCAGCGCGGCCCTCAATGCCGGCCTGCCGGTGATGTTTGATCGGGAGTTCGGCTTCCTTAACCGGCTGCTGGTAGCGCCCTTGCGCTCCCGCAGTTCGATCGTGTTTGCTTCGGTTCTCTACATCACATCCCTCAGCCTGGTGCAGAGCCTGGCGATCATGGGCACCGCAGCCCTGCTGGGCTACGGCTGGCCAGGGGCAGGGGGCCTGCTGCTGGTGCTGGTCACCCTGCTGCTGCTCGTGTTTGCCGTCACTGCCCTGAGCCTGGGCCTGGCCTTCGCCCTGCCTGGGCACATCGAGCTGATAGCGGTGATCTTTGTGGCCAACCTGCCCCTGCTATTTGCCAGCACTGCCCTGGCTCCGCTGTCGTTCATGCCCACCTGGCTCGGCTGGCTGGCGGCCCTCAATCCCCTGACCTTTGCGATCGAACCGATCCGCGCCGCCTACGCCGGGGAGCTCTCCCTTTCAGCGGTGGTGTTGGAAGCACCCTTTGGCACCATGACCACCGCAACCTGCCTGGCGGTCCTGGCGGTGCTGGCGGCAGGACTGTTTCTGTTGATTCGGCCCCTGCTCGATCGCAAGCTGTCCTAGTCATCCCTGGCTTGGTGCGATGTCGGGATGGGGGCTGTCAGGCTAGCTAGTGCGGTAGATCTTCCCCAGGGAGGCCCAGTGGTGGCAGAAGTTAGGCCCAATCCGAGCGGCCTGATCGTTTCGGTGCAGGCTCCGGAGGGTTCCCCCATGCGCCACCCCGATGTGATCGCGGCCATGGCGGAGGCCAGTCTGCGCAATGGTGCCCGCGGGGTGCGGCTGGAAAGCCCGGAACATATCGGGGCGGTGCGACGTCGCTGCCCCGATGCCCTGATTGTGGGCCTGTGGAAGCGCAGCTACCCAGACAGCTCGGTGTACATCACCCCGGGCTGGCAGGAAATCCTTGCGGTGTGGGGCGCGGGGGCAGATGTGATCGCCCTTGACGCCACCGAGCGGGTAAGGCCAGGCGGCGAGGAGTTGGAGCAGCTGATCGGCCGGGCCAGGCGGGAGCTGGGGGCGCCGCTGATGGCCGATGTCGACAGCGTTGCCAACGGTCTGCGCGCCGCCGCCCTTGGCTGTGACTGGGTGGGAACCACCCTGTATGGCTACACGGAGGCAACGGCTGCCCTGCGCCCACCGGCTTGGCAGTTGCTGCCGCTGCTCAGGCAGCAAC
>JAHLYQ010000006.1 GCA_025127975.1 Synechococcus sp. CS-1331
AACCAGCCAAACAACAAAAAAGCCACCCCTGGGGGTGGCTTTTTATTGGAATGAAAGTTTTACCTGGCATCGAGCTATTTTCTCAGGGGGCTGCCCCCCAAATATCGTTGCCGCTGCAGCGTTTCACAACCGAGTTCGAGATGGATCGGAGTGGTTCCACTGCGCCATGGACACCAGGATAGTATTCACTCCCAGGTTGAACCCTGAGAACTGCATAGGAACAGTCAACCATTCACCTCAAGCGACACGCCTTACAACGTACCTCTGAAGTGGATAGGGCTGACAATCTGGAAAAAAGCTGTGCCTTCGCTGACACCTAAGAGCTCGAGTAATGGTCAAGCCCTCGGTCTATTAGTACTCCTCTGCTTCACGCATTACTGCGCTTCCACATAGAGCCTATCAACGGGTGTTCTTCCCGTGACCTTACTGGCTTACGCCATGGGAATACTCATCTTGAGGTGGGCTTCCCACTTAGATGCTTTCAGCGGTTATCCACTCCGCACATGGCTACCCAGCGTTTACCGTTGGCACGATAACTGGTACACCAGAGGTGCGTTCCTCCCGGTCCTCTCGTACTAGGGAGAAATCCTCTCAATATTCCTGCGCGTGCACCGGATATGGACCGAACTGTCTCACGACGTTCTGAACCCAGCTCGCGTACCGCTTTAATGGGCGAACAGCCCAACCCTTGGGACCGACTTCAGCCCCAGGTTGCGATGAGCCGACATCGAGGTGCCAAACCTCCCCGTCGATGTGAACTCTTGGGGGAGATCAGCCTGTTATCCCTAGAGTAACTTTTATCCGTTGAGCGACGGCCCTTCCACTCAGAACCGTCGGATCACTAAAGCCGAGTTTCCTCCCTGTTCGACTTGTTGGTCTCACAGTCAAGCTTGCTTCTGCTTTTACACTCGTCGGCTGATTTCCAACCAGCCTGAGCAAACCTTTGCGCGCCTCCGTTACCTTTTAGGAGGCGACCGCCCCAGTCAAACTGCCCACCAGGTACTGTCCGGCCCCCGGATGACGGGTGGCCGTTAGAACCCTAGCTCGCAAAGAGTGGTATCTCACCGTTGGCTCACATCGACCCGCAAGCCGATGATCAAAGCCTCCCACCTATCCTGCGCATTGCGAGCCCGGGCACAATACCAAGCTACAGTAAAGCTTCATAGGGTCTTTCTGTCCGGGTGCACGTAGTCCGCATCTTCACAGACAATTCTATTTCGCCGAGCCTCTCTCCGAGACAGCGCCCAGATCGTTACGCCTTTCGTGCGGGTCGGAACTTACCCGACAAGGAATTTCGCTACCTTAGGACCGTTATAGTTACGGCCGCCGTTCACCGGGGCTTCAGTCGCTAGCTTCGCTTGCGCTGACCAGCTTCCTTAACCTTCCGGCACTGGGCAGGCGTCAGCCCCCATACATCGTCTTGCGACTTAGCGGAGACCTGTGTTTTTGGTAAACAGTCGCCTGGGCCTCTTCACTGCGACCACCTTGCGGTGGCACCCCTTCTCCCGAAGTTACGGGGCCATTTTGCCGAGTTCCTTAGAGAGAGTTACCTCGCGCCCCTCGGTATTCTCTACCACCCCACCTGTGTCGGTTTCGGGTACAGGCCATGATGCCTTAACGGGTATAGGGCTTTTCTTGGAAGCATGACATCACCAACTTCGCTGCCGTAGCAGCTCGCACTCACGCCTTGGCTCAAACCGTTTTCACCGGTTCTCAACACCTCGAACGCTTGGACCAGTAACCAACATCTGGCTTGGCTAGCCTTCTCCGTCCCCCTTCCCAAAACATCACAGGTACAGGAATGTTGACCTGTTGTCCATCGACTACGCCTTTCGGCCTCGCCTTAGGTCCTGACTAACCCTCCGCGGACGAGCCTGCCGGAGGAACCCTTAGGGTTTCGGGGCATGGGATTCTCACCCATGTTTTCGCTACTCAAGCCGACATTCTCACTTCCATGCAGTCCACGCCCGCTTACGCTAACGCTTCACCCCACATGGAACGCTCCCCTACCACTCATCTGCTCAAAGAGCAAATAAATCCGCAGCTTCGGTACAATGCTTAGCCCCATTCATTTTCGGCGCAGGATCGCTCGACCAGTGAGCTATTACGCACTCCTTTGAGGATGGCTGCTTCTAGGCAAACCTCCTGGTTGTCTGGGCAATCCCACCTCCTTTATCACTCAGCATTGATTTGGGGACCTTAGCTGGCGGTCTGGGCTGTTTCCCTTTCGACCATGGAGCTTATCCCCCACAGTCTGACTGCCTAGTTACACACAGGGTATTCAGAGTTCGTATCGATTTGGTACCGCTCTCGCAGCCCGTACCGAAACGGTGGCTTTACCCCCCTGCTGGAGCACTAGACGCTACGCCTCAACGTATTTCGGGGAGAACCAGCTAGCTCCGGGTTCGATTGGCATTTCACCCCTAACCACAGCTCATCCGCTGATTTTTCAACATCAGTCGGTTCGGACCTCCACTTGGTATCACCCAAGCTTCATCCTGGCCATGGTTAGATCACCCGGGTTCGGGTCTATAAACACTGACGATCGCCCTATTCAGACTCGCTTTCGCTATGGCTCCACCATTTCCGGTTTAACCTGCCAGTGCCTATAAGTCGCCGGCTCATTCTTCAACAGGCACACGGTCACCCGATTAGTCGGGCTCCCATTGCTTGTAAGCTCACGGTTTCATGTTCTATTTCACTCCCCTCCCGGGGTTCTTTTCACCTTTCCCTCGCGGTACTGTTTCGCTATCGGTCACACAGGAGTACTTAGCCTTACGAGGTGGTCCTCGCAGATTCACACGGAATTTCACGTGCTCCGTGCTACTCGGGATACAGCTAGGCCAACTTTGTTTTCAAATACGGGGCTTTCACCCTCTATGGCGCGCCATTCAAACGCTTCTTCTAACTCCGTTGGTCCACGTTGCTGTCCCACAACCCCGATGGACGAATCCATCGGTTTAGGCTCTTCCCCGTTCGCTCGCCGCTACTTAGGGAGTCGTTTTTACTTTCCTTTCCTCCAGCTACTAAGATGTTTCAGTTCGCTGGGTTGGCTCGCGCCGCCCTATGGATTCAGGCGGCCGTTCTAGGGGTTGCCCCATTCGGAAATTCCCGGATCAAAGCGTGTTTCCAGCTCCCCGAGACTTATCGCAGGTAACTACGTCCTTCATCGCCTCTGTGTGCCAAGGTATCCACCGTGAGCCCTTTGTAGCTTGACCAAATTATACTTCCAGTTCTTGGCAGCTTCGATTTCTCGAGCTAAGCGCGGCTGTTGAGGCCGATTCTCGCTGGATTCACCTCCACCAGCCTCCATAATTACTTATGGAAACCAATGCGGTTTGAATGCCAGGATCAAACTCACTTGTCCTCGGCGGACAGGTAAGAAAACTGAAAGCTCTCGGCTCTTAAAACTCAATAGAATTTTCTTGATTC
>JAHLYQ010000007.1 GCA_025127975.1 Synechococcus sp. CS-1331
CCACCGCGGTGGGGTAATGCCGTCACTGCTGAGCGATCCCTGAGGGCAGAAGAAAGGGCGGCACCGCATCTTTGCTCACTCAGGGATGAGCGATGAGGCGCGCATTCGCGCGGCGGCGCGTCCCGACCCCTGAATGCTTACGATTTTTGATCGCTTCAACCAGTTTTTTGCCTGGCTCCAGGCCAGTTATGCCCGGCTTTTGCAGGTATTGATTCGCAAGCGCAAATTTGTGCTGGCTGGTCTGGCCGGGGGCATAGTGCTTACCGTGCTTGCCTTTTCAGCCCTGCCTTCGGCGTTTATTCCGGAGGAAGACCAGGGCTACGGAGTGGGGATCTTCCAGCTACAAAATGGCGCCTCCCTCAGCCTCACCCAGCAGACCGGCCTGGAGATCGCCAAGGTGCTCAAGGAGGAGCCAGACATCACGGCGGCTTCGGTGGTGAGCGGGTACGGCTTCAACGGCTCCAGCCCAGACCAGGGTGTGTTCTTCTTTGGCCTCAAGCCCCTAGAGGAGCGCAGTGGCGCCGATCAGAAGGCTCCCGCGATTGTTGCTCGGCTCAACGCCAAGCTCACCAAAATCAGCAGTGGATTGGTGGTGGCTGCCCAGCCCCCTGCAATTCCAGGCTTCTCGGCCCAGGGTGGTTTCTATTTCCAGTTCAACGACCTCAGTAACGGTGCTTATAGCTTTAACCAGCTTGATGCTCTGGCCCAGCAGCTGGTGGCCGCGGGTAACGCCTCGGATCAGTTTTCGTCGCTCTACACCCAGTTTATTCCCAGCGCCCCGGCCTTTGGGCTCAAGATTGACCGCTCGATAATGGGCGCTCTGAACATCGATTTTCAGCAGGCGATGCAGACGATCGCCGTGCTGGCCGGTGGCAACTACTCCGGGTTGACCTACGAAAATGGCCAGGTGCGCAACATCTATGTGCAGTCCGAAGCGTCTGGGCGCAGCACCCTGGAGGATGTGCTCAGTTACTACGTGCGCAACCGCGACAACAAGCTGGTGCAGGTGAGCGAGTTTGCCTCGTCTGCACTCACCAGCGCCCCGCCGGTGATCAGCCACTACAACCTTTACCGAACTGTTTTAATTCAGGGTGCTGAGGCAGTTGGTAAGAGCTCGGGCCAGGCCCTGACTGCCATTCAGCAGATCTTCCAGAAACTGGAATTCAACAACATTGGCTATGCCTTCACGGGCCTGGCATCGTTGCAGCTGTCAGCCGGTAGCGCCAGCGTTTTGGTGTTTGGCCTGGGCATCCTGATCGTCTATCTGGTGCTGTCGGCCCAGTACGAGAGCTATGTCACCCCGGTGATCATTCTGATGACGGTGCCGTTGGCCATGCTCGGCGCCCTGGTGTTTTTGGCATTGCGCTCTATTGACCTCAACATCTATGCCCAGGTGGGTCTGGTAACGCTGATCGGCCTAGCTGCCAAGAATGGCATCCTGATTGTGGAGGTTGCAGAACAGCATCTGGAGGAGGGCATGGGTATCGCCGAGGCCGCTATGGCCGCAGCCGAATCCCGCATGCGGCCGATCCTGATGACCGCGATCGCCTCGCTGGCAGGCTTCCTGCCCCTGGTGGTGGCGACCACAGCTGGTGCCAACAGCCAGCAGTCACTTGGCACGGTGATCTTCGGCGGCCTGCTTGTGGCCACGGTGCTTTCGCTGGGAGTGGTGCCGCCCTTCTACGTGGTGATCAAGCAGCTCGAGGAGCGCTGGTTTGGTGAGGGCGGCGGTGCTGGTGGCGGCGGCGGTGATTCCAGATCCGTTGCCGTTCCCACCATCTCCGGACCAGATTGATGGCTGCTGATCCTCGCCATTCAAAGACTTGTGGATTCGGTGTGTTCACAGGAATTGTCTAGGTCCATCAGGCTGTTTGTTTGGCATCGATGAGCCTGTCCCGCCCCATCTGATGGGTATCGTGATATCTCTTGCCATCCTGCTCATACCAGTTATCTGGCTTCCCTCAGGCACTCGGCTGGTTCTGATTTGGCTTGAGGCTTCATTGCCGCTCTTGAAGGGTTGGGCTGATCCTGAAATCGACCTCGATCTAGAACTTATCCGCTTTCGTTTCTTCAGATTGCACGCTCAAGATCATCACCCTCTGGAAAAGATAATCAATTGAGTGGTGCTCCAGCCGGGAATCAAAACCTCCATTGACCACTTCTCCTGCGCTCAATAATTGCCAGCATTTGGCAAGCATTATATCTCGATTTCTGCTTGTATAGATTTCACTAATGCAAGAGAATCGTTTTGGTAGCTACTATTCCCAGCACGATGCCCGGAAGTCTGCCGATTTCGGGGAATTGCGATAGCTTGGGCGTCGCTGGATAGCTGCTTAAGATAATCCCGGCCTCCGCTGCTTCTGCCAGCAGGATCCACTTCCCTTGTTTCGCAATGGCATTACCCAATAGGTGAGCAGAGCCACGGTGAACCCCGTGTTGATAAAGAAGCGGAGAAACTCTGGCCAGGAGCCCAGAAGAGTCGCCACAAGGGGGCCCAGCATCAAGGACAGGCCTGCGACGCCAATCCACACCTGGATCGCCTGCTTGTAGGGCTTTGGAGCAGGGTGAGAGGGTTGGCTCGACCAGCTATTGCCGCAGCATTGTGAACTCTTCAAGCCCGGATTGCGGATCGATTGGTTGAGCAGGAGACTGTCTTCGTTGCCTGAAATCGAGCGGTGGTAGGTGCCCACAGGAATTTCAAGCGCACCCATGGCCGGATCAACCGAACAGCCAGCCATTGAGCAGCGGGATCGTCACGAACGACGCGGCGGTGTTGATCAGGATGCAGACCGCCAGACGCTCCACATCCAGACCGACCCGATCGGCGATCACGAAGGTGAGCAGCTGGGTGGGCATGGCCCCCTCCAGCACCACGGCCTGTAGGTATGGCTGCTGCAGGCCGATCCAGCTGGCTGCGGCAAACACCACCAGCGGTGACACCAGTAACTTGATGGCACTGGCCAGCAGCAGCGGCAATGGTTGGTGGATGCGGCGGTAGCGCAGCCCCATCCCGAGCGACAGCATCATCAACCCGGTGACGGTGTTACCGAGAATCCGCGTGGCTTCCATCAGAAAGCCCGGCACCGGCACGCCACTGGCGGTCCAGGCCAGGGCCAGAACGATGGCCCAGAGCGCCGGCATCGTGGCCACGGCCAGGAAGGCCTGCCGCAGCACACCGCTGCGCGGCTTGCCGCTGAAGCTCTCGCCCAGAGCTACTCCCACGCTGAGATTGAGGGGTGTCGTGGTCACCTCGCTGAGGATGGCCACCTTCGCGACCTGCAGGGAGAGCGAAGGGAATAGCCCCTGCAGCACCGGCAGCCCCAGGTAGGTGACATTGCCGAAGGCGCTGGCGAGAATCAGGGCTCCCTTTTCTTCCGAACGCAGCCCCAGGGGGCGAAAGAGCAGCACCGCCAGAGCCAGGCAGGACGCCACGCTGATCCCCATTACCAGCGGGATCTGAACCATTTCGACTCCGGTCGGCACGCTGCAGATCACCCGGAACACCAGGGCCGGCAGGAACACATTCAGCACCAGCATGCCGATGGTTCTGCGCGCGGCCTCCACATCCAGATCAAGAAACAGGTAGCGCAGCAGGCTGCCGGCCAGCGCGATCAGTCCGAGGGCCAGCAGAACCTCAGTCATGCGGGGCGCTCATGCAGGTTGCTGCTGAGGGCCGCTGATGAGCGTGGCGGTGATGGCAACCTCTGCTCTCTGTCAGGCGTCAAGCCGATCTCGGCGAAGTCGTCGACGTCTCGTGTGGCTAGAGGCACCCCATTGGCCAGCGCCGTGGCCGCGATCACCGCAGTACTTCGGCATACCAGTGGGCGGCTTCGCTGCTGAAGGGCCAGATCCGCCCGCTGAACAGCTCGGCCACCAGCGCCTCCCGGCTCTGTTGGAGTTGCTACTGGCGTTGTCCAGCCGGTAAGCGGGCTAGGCCGTGGAGGATCTGGCTTCGGCCGCATCAGCTCCGAGATGACATTGGTGTCGAGCAGGATCACCGCGAGCCTTCCTGGCTGAACTGGGCTGGCGAGGGCGGGGAGGAACGATTAGGCAGGGCCAGCTCAACGCCGCCGAGCTGGGCAAAATGGGCCTTAATGCGCCGGCCGAGCCCCTTGCCGGCTCCGGTGGGCTGGGTGGCTTCGATGGCGGCACGGAGGATCGTGCGCGCTTCCTCCTCCATCGATCGTCCATGGCGGGCGGCCTGAATGCGTAGCTGCGCCTTGGTGTGCTCGTCGAGGTTGCCGATCGTAAGGGTGGCCATCGATGTCTCCCTCCTGTGTTGAAAGCACTTCTGTCAGTGCTGAGACCTCAGGGTGCCACCCGCACCTCCGAGCCGGAGAGCGCCGTGGGCTGGCTGCCCGGCGCCGCCGTGATCGTGTACACGAAGCGGCTGCCGTCCGGGCTGACGAAGCTGGTGACCTTCTGGCCGTCGGGGTAGGTGGCCGTGCCGATGCAGTCGGCGCTGACGCTGTAGGTGGCCTTCTCCACGCCACCGGAGCCATCGGAGCCGCGATAACTCAGCACGATGCCGCCCCGGCCGTTGTACACCTCACGGCCGCTCTCGGCGTAGGGCTTGCCATTGAGCACGCCGCTCTCGCTGTAGAGGTAGGTGCCCTTGAGAGTGGCGTTGCTGCAGGGCAGTGGGGTGGCCGATGCGGCGCTGCCGGCGGCCAGGGCCAGCACGATCAGGGGGAGCCGGGCGAGTCGGCCGGGATTGGGCAGTCGGGCGGGCATGGTTTCAGGGCAGCGTTCCAGGGATAGCCAGCCTGTGCGGTACGGGCAGCCCCATCGATTCAGCTGCACGGAATCAGGCAGAGATGGTGGGCCTCGGCGCTGGGCACAACTTCAAGAGTGATGCGCTGATCGAAGCTGGCGAAGCAGCCGCCCTGGCTGGCGGCCAGGGCCAGCAGGTAGGCATCGGTGATCTGGCGTGGGCCAAGCAGCCGGTCCCAGCGGATCAACCCCTCCTGCAGCAGGCTGATCGGCTCCGGCCAGAACGCATGGCTGGCATGGCTGCAGGCTTCTGCCAGGCGTGCGGCCACCAGGGCGGCCGGTTGCGCCTGGGGTAGGCGGGTTGGGCCATGATCCGCACCACGCCGTTTTCGGTGATCGGGCAGGTGGCCCAGCCCTGCGCGAGCTGCCCCTCCAGCCAGCGGGTGGCAGGTTGATGCAGCAGATGGCCCTGATCCAGCAGGGCGATCAGCACGTTGATGTCGAGCAGGGCCCGGCCCATCAGAGGCCGGCCTCATCCCGCAGCTGATCGATCTGCTCATTGGTCACCACCACCCCAGCCCGGGCCTGGAAGGGGCGAAATCCAGCCACGCTGGGTGGTGCCCCGGCCGCAGCCTGGCCCGTGGAGGGTGCGCCGCTGAGCGCAGCTCGCAACAGGCGCGACACCACCTGGCCCGCCGTGGTGCCCTGGCGGAGTGCCAGCTCCCGGGCGGCGGCCAGCACATCGTCTTCGATGTCGAGCGTGGTGCGCATATAATATAGGCTACATCACTGCATCAACACATCACTGCATCAAAAGGGACGCTTGCGCTGCTCGGCCGATCCCGGGGCGAGGATTACCTGGGTGTTGCTGCAGGTTCAGGTGCTGATTGCTCCTCTGATCTCCTTGCCCCTGCCCAATGCGCATCTGGAGGGCACGCTGCTGCCGCGGGGTTTTTTTCTCGGTCTGGGGCTGATCTATTTGGCGGCCCTGGCCGTGGATCGCCTGGCGGCGACCTGGCGGTTGCCGGGGGCGGCCGCCGTGCTGCTGCTGGGCCTGCTGATTCCCGCGGAGTTGTTGACCCAGGCCCAGCCCCTCGGCCCGGTGCAGGTGGAAACCCTGCACCGGGTGAGCCTGGCGCTGCTGATTTTCTACGCCGGTCTCAAGACCGACCTGCGCCGCATCCGTGGCATGACCGCGGCAGGTCTGCGGCTGGGCTGCGGCGGTGTGTTGATCACCATGGCGATCACGGCTCTGGCTTTGCTGTTGCTGGCGCCTCTGGTTCCGGATGGCTTGCCGCCAGCCGCCGCGGTGCTGGCGGTGTGCTGTCTGGGGGCCACCGACAGCGGCGCCATCGAGGACCTGCTGGTGGCTCTGGGCCATTCAATCCGCGGCCGCCTGAGCCATCTGCTGCAGTTCGAGGTGGCGGTGAGCACGGTGGTCACCTTGCTGGTCTTCGGGTTGGTGGCCGGTCTGCTGCAGGCCCAGCCCCATGGCGACCATCAGGCCCTGCATGGGCTGTTGGCCAGTCGCCTGCCAGAGCACCTGGGAGCTCTGGGGTTGCATCTTCTGGCCGGCCTGCTGGCCGGGCTGGTCGTGGGCGTCGTGGCGCCGCGCCTGATCGATGCCCTGGTGCGCTCCGAGCCCATGTTGCTGCTGGTGGCGGTGGCGCTGGCCTTTGTGGCCTTTGGCTTCGGGCAGCTGCTGGGCGGTGGTGGCCTGCTGGCAGTGTTCGTGGCCGGGGTGCTGCTCTCCAATGGCCGCTACCGGATCGGTCGCTTTGAGCAGCAGGCCCTGGGCCTGGTGATGCATCCGCTGAACACCGCCGCCGAAATCACGGTGCTGCTTTTGCTCGGCCTGCTGGTGAAGCCCGCCGCGCTGCTCACGGTGCTGCCGCTCGGGCTCGCGCTGGCGATCGTGCTCCCCCTGGCGCGGCTGCTGGCGGTGTGGGCAGTGATGCCGGCGCCCCCTTTCCCCTGGAGGGATCGCCTGGTCGTTGCCGGTTGCGGGCTGAGGGCGGCGGTGCCCCTGGCGCTGGCGGTGTCGATGACGGAGGAACTGCCGCACCTGCGCGGCGTCGCCCCGGCGCTGGCGGAACCCCTGGGGTCTCAGCTGCTGGCATTGCTGTTCGTGGTGGTGCTGGCGGATCTGTTGCTGCAGCCCCTGCTGATGCGCCGTCTGCTGCCGTTCAGCTCCGAGGCGTCTCCGCCTTGAAGGGCGAGTTGGCCACCAGGGCGGCGATGCCCAGCTGCTCGCGCCACTCGGCCAGGGGGCGATCCCAGCCCTGCTCCCAGCGCTGGGCCAGTAGCGGTGCACTCACTCGGCCCAGCTCCAGGCCGTAGGCCGTCGCCTGCCCCATGTCCACCTCACCGGCGGCCGGACCTTCCAGGCAGCGATGGAGCAGATCGGCCCCCAGCAGCATGGCGCTCATCGCCGCTTCCCCGGCCGCTGTGGGCGGGCAGCCGCACACCACATGCCAGAGGTCGTGGGTGTGGCGTACGCGCAGGTTCAGCCAGGTGTCGTCGCCATCGCTGCCGGCCTGCAGCACCGGTTCGGGCAGCGGCTGGCCGCCGGCACCGGCGAACCAGCTGGCGTAGGCGTGGCCGAGGCTCTCCTCAGGTAGCCCCAGCAGCTCCGCCTGGCTGGGCCAGCGCCCCCAGTAGCGCTCGCGGATCAGCGGTGCGATCGCCGGGTTGCGGCGCAGGGCGGCGCGGGCGGCCTCTGCCACCGGCGTGGCGTAGCTGCGGGTGAGTAGATCGAAGCCGTGGCCCAGGTCGTCGGGGTGGGCCGCCAAGGCCGAGAGATCGGTGGCGAGGTGCAGCAGCTGGCGGCGTAGGGAGGAACGCATGGCAGGGGAGGCCGCTCAGCGCGGCGTGAGGCCATCGGAAAACGGATACAGCAGAGGGACGTCAAACCGGCTGAAGTCGTTGAGGTTGGGCGTCACCACCCTCAGCTGATGGACCTTGGCGATGGCGGCAATCATCGCGTCTTTGTAATGCGTGTTGGATTTTCGATGCATCAATGGGCCCAGGAGCGGAAGGCGGGGCCACCCATTAGGCATGTTGAAGGTGTCGCTCACCCGATTCAGCCACTGCTCAATCTCGGCCGCTTTGGTGGGTCCTGGTCGCGGCTGAGCTCGATGCCGGCCTGGCTCCACATCCGCATGAACACTGATTTGCACAACCGAGTTTTTGAATCTGCTCCAGCAATTCCGCACCAGATGCCCCCATACGCACCTAGACGACCTAGTCAGAGGCTGTAGGGGTGCACCACACCGCCGAGGCTCAAGGGAAAATCGCGGCTGTTGCGGGTGGCAAGGGTGAGGCCATGGCAGGTGGCCGTCGCCAGGATGATCGCGTCGGGCACCTTGAGCCCGTGCCGCTGGCGTATCTGCACCGTTTCCCTGGCAATCGCCTGATCGAGCCCGATGCGAGGAAAGCTCTCCAGCCAGGGTTCGAGCCGCTCGGCTTCCCCATCCCGGCTGCCCACAAGCACCTCGATCCAAGTAACCACGCTGATGGCGCTCTGGGGCTGTTGCTCCAGCCAGCGCAGGGCCGGCTCCTGTCCGCGCAGCACGTCAATCAGGATGTTGGTATCCAGCAGCAGCATCAGCGGCTTGCCCACTCCTGGCGCAAGCTGTCCTCGATGGAGAGGCCATCCTCGGGCCGGTCATGCCAGAGGCCGAAGACCTGGCGATGTTGCGGCTGTTGTTGCTGCAACCAGAGGCGCAACGCCTCCCGCATTGCCTCGGCGCGGGAAATCCCCCGCTGCCGGCAGTGGGCATCGAGCTGATCACGCTCCGGTTCCGGCAGATCCACGATGGTGCGCACGGTGATAACGCAATCTGATAACGGCATCGTAAGGCCGGTTGGCCAGAGGCATCAGCTCTGGCGAGCAAGCTCAGAGCAGGGGTAGTCCTGAAACCGGGGGCAGCTGGCGGCGCAGGGAGGAACCCATGAGGGCGTGGCAATCCATCGGGAGGATGTTGAAGGTGTCGCACACCCGATTCAGCCACTGCTCAATCTCGGTCGCTTTGCTGGGCTCCTGCTCCTCGATTACCGTAGACTGCTCTCCGTTGCGGAGCTGCAGCAGGGTGCGGCGCCTAGGGTGAAAAGCTGCGCCAGCTGGCAGGCATCGCCCGGGCCAGCGATTCGGAGGGCTGAGCTTTGCTTCGACGCTGTTTGGGCCCTGTGGCGGTGACGGCCCAGGCCATCGGCACGGTGGGGCTCACGCTCACGGCGGTGTTCAACATCCCTGAGGCGATGCGCACTGCCGGCTCCGCCACCTGGATCAGTTATGCCCTGGCCCTTGTGGTGGTGCTGCTGGTGGGCGAAACCCTGGTGCTGTTCCGCCAGCTGCCCGGCAGTCCCAACGGCATTGCCGGCTATGTGAGCGCTGGGCTGGGCCCGCGCACAGGCGCTGTCGCCAGCTGGGCCCTGCTGCTGGGCTATGGCGCCACGCTGCTGGGCTGTCTGGTGTTCTTTGGATTCTTCCTCGAGCAGCTGGCCCTGCATCTGGGCCTGCAGGCGCCGCGGCTGCTGGCCTATTTGATCGGGGCCCTGGGCTGTTTGGAGCTGGCCCGCCGCGACGTGCAGCTCTCCACTCGCACGATGATGGTTACCGAGAGTCTCTCGGCCCTGATCATCCTCAGCCTCACTGCGGCGGTGGTACGGCAGGGCTGGGGTGCCCCGGATCTGGCGGCCATCAATCCCCTGAACGACACCGCTGCTCAAGTGCGCTCCGGATTGATGGTGGCAGTGCTCAGCTTCATCGGCTTTGAGAGCGCCGCAAACCTGGGCAGCGAGGCGCTCCAGCCGGAGCGGGCAGTGCCGCGCAGCATCCGCACCGCCGTGCTGATCGCCGGCGGGTTGTTCGTGGTCTGGGGGGCATTCCTGCCGGAGGGGCTGGCCTGGCTGCCGGTGGCGGCCCGTCAGGGCCTCGATCCGCTCAGTGCCCTGGCCGATCGTATGGGCATCCCCGGGGCGGGGCTTTGGATCAAGGTCGGCGCGTTGCTGTGTCTATTCGGCACCTGCATCGGGGTTCTCACCGCCCTGGCCCGGCTGCTGTTCGGCCTGGCCGAGCAGCAGCTGGTGCCGGCCCCTCTGGCCCGGGTGCATCCCCGCTTCGGCACCCCGTCTTGCGCCCTGCTCGCGGCTGGTCTGCCCCTGGTGGCCGGAGGGGCGCTGGTGGTGCAGCGCAATCTCACCATCAACCAGATCTTCGGCCTGTTTGGTGGGTTCACCGTGCTCGGCTTTCTGCTGGTGTATGGCTTGGTGGCCCTCTCCAGCCTGCGGGTGGCCCTGCCGGGCAACACCCGCGCCCGGCAGCTGCTGGTGGGTGGCACCGCCCTGGCGGCCGTGAGCGCCATGACGGTGGCTTATCTCTCCGGCACCGTGGGTCGTCAGAACGGCATGCTGATCACGTTCGCGGGTCTGCTGCTGATCGGCGTGCTGAGGGTTTGGTGGGTGCTGCCGGTGGCACCTGATCGCCTCAGGTGATCACGGTGGGGCGATCCATGCCGGTGCGCGTCTTGATTTCAGCCAGCGCGTCGATGGCCCTGATCAGATCGCCCAGGGCGGCCTGGGGATCTTGGGCCAGGTTGCCGCCTGGGGCCACATAGCTCTCCAGGTACACCCGCAGGGTGGCGCCCTGGGTGCCGGTGCCCGAGAGGCGCAGCACCACCCGGCTGCCGTCGTCGAGCAGCAGGCGCAGGCCCTGGCCGCTGGTGAGGGAGCCATCCACCGGATCGGTGTAGGCGAAGTCGTCGGCAGTGGCGACGCTGCGGCCGGCGAAGCTCTGGCCCACCAGCCCTGGTTGCATCTCCTTAACCCGGTTGTAGAGGCCGTGGGCCGCCTCGCTGGCGATCGCCTCGTAGTCGTGGCGAGAGTAGTAGTGGCGGCCGAAGCGGGCCCAGTGCTCGGCCATGATCTGGCTCACCGGCTCCCGCCGCCTGGCCAGGATCTGCAGCCAGAACAGCACGGCCCAGAGGCCGTCCTTCTCGCGGATGTGATCGGAGCCGGTGCCGAAGCTCTCCTCGCCGCAGAGGGTGATGCGGCCGGCATCGAGCAGGTTGCCGAAGAACTTCCAGCCGGTGGGGGTTTCGAAGCAGGGCAGGCCCAGGTCTTTGGCCACCACATCGGCGGCGGCGCTGGTGGGCATCGAGCGAGCCACACCGACCAGACCATCGCCGTAGCCCGGAGCCAGGGTGGCGTTGGCGGTGAGCACCGCCAAGCTGTCGCTGGGGTTCACGAAGCAGCGGGTCCCCAGGACCATGTTGCGGTCGCCGTCGCCGTCGCAGGCGGCACCGAAGCTGTAGGCGTCGCTGCCCAGCAGCAGCTCGGCCAGCTCGTGGGCATAGGTGAGGTTGGGGTCGGGGTGGCCGCCGCCGAAATCCTCCAGGGGGATGCCGTTGCGCACGGTGCCCGCGGGGGCTCCGAGCATCCCCTCGAAGATGCGGCTGGCATAGGGGCCGGTCACCGCATGCATGGCATCGAAGGCCATCGGGAAGTCGCCCCGCAGCAGATCGCCGATCTGGTCGAAGTCGAACAGGCGCTGCATCAGCGCCACGTAGTCGTCGACGCCGTCAATCACATCCACCTGCAGGTCGCCGATGCTGCTGCGGCCAGGCGTCGAGAGGTCGGGATCGCTGCCGCCTTCGCAGATTCGGTAGCCGTCGAGCGTCTGGGTGGCGGCGTAGATGGCGTCGGTGATCGATTCGGGTGTGGGGCCGCCGTTGGCGCCGTTGATCTTGACGCCAAAATCGCCGTCGGGGCCGCCGGGGTTGTGGCTGGCCGAGAGGATCACGCCGCCCACGGCACCGTGTTGGCGGATCAGGTGGGACGCGGCGGGAGTTGAGAGGATGCCCCCGGTGGTGGTGATCAGCCTGGCAACGCCATGGGCGGCGGCCATGCGGGCGATCACGGCGATGGCCTGGCGGTTGCCGTAGCGACCATCGCCACCAACCACCAGGGTGCCACCGGCCACGCCTGGCAGCACCCGCAGGCTCGCCTCGATGAAGCTTTCGAGGTAGTGGGGAGCCTGAAACTGCCTGCTGCTCTTGCGCAGGCCGGAGGTGCCGGGTTTCTGGTCGCTGAAGGGCCGGGCGAGGGCGATGTGCTGGACGTTCATGGAACTGCTGCAGGTCATCGGCCAAGCCCACTGGGGCTCAGGGGGCACCAAATTAGCCCTTGCCTGCGGCCCTGGCCGGGCTGGCTAGGGTCCAGAAAAGAACAGTTGTCGTGTCGACTCGTGCTGCCGGGCGCTGCCCTATTCCCAACCGGGCAGTCCGGTTGCTGATCTGCCTGCTGGTGCTCGCTCCGGCCGGCGTCGCGGGGGCTGCTGGACCCAGCAAGGTTGTGGGTGGGGCCAGGGCGATTCCCATGGATCAGGCCCTGCAGCGCAGCCTGCTGGCGGCGGAGGCGGTGATCCATCGCCGGGGCAAGGAAACGTGCCTGCGGGGCAAGCTCACCAATGCCTTACTGGGCCTTTCGGCCAGTTGCGAGGCTGCCGGCCAGCGGGGTGGGCTCTGCGCCCTGGCCGATCAGGCCGTCGTGCAGATGGGGTGGTCGCTGGCCTTCATGGACAGCACAGCCCGCCAGGTGCTCGAGCTGATGCCCACCGCACCAGAGCGTTGATTCCTGCGATCCAGGCCCGGTTCAGGAGCCCGGAATCAGGCCGAAGCCTTTTTTCTCCTTGGGCTTTTCTTCCTTCTTGCTCGGCACGACAGTGCGGTTTTGCAGCTTGCAGAAGGGGATCAGGTCTTGGCCAGCTCGGTTGATGGTCTCGCGCCGCTCGTAGCTGTTGGTGGCAGCGGGCTTGGCCCGTTCGCGGATGGTCCAGATGGCGTCCTTACAGTTAGCTCCGAGTCGGGGATGGTCCATCAGGGGATCCGCCATGGCGCTGGCCTTATTGCAGCTTTCGGCCGTGTTCTCTCGACCGCAGGTGAAGGTGAGCAGCTGGAGCTCGCGCAGCTCCTCCATGGTGGGATAGGGCGGATCCTTGGGGGCCGCCTGCAGGGGCATGGCCAGGAGCAGGCCCATCAGGCTGGCCCCCAGCCCCGGCAGGAGCTTGGCTGACTGCCAGGGAGCGCAGACTGGGTCGATCCGATCGGCGGCCATAGGTGCACGGCTGTGCTCCCATCATGGCGGTTTTGGCAGAGCGCTCAGGCCATGGCGCAGGGGCTGCTGCTGGTGGCTCCAGTGGGAGGCGATCGCTGGGCCGATCAGGGGTGCCGCCAGGGCCAGCCCCCGCCGTAACCAGGCCTGGCTGCGCAGCTGTTCCCCCCGGGCGGCTTCCAAGGCCTGGAGGGCTTGGATGGCCTCGATTTCAGGCCTGCGTTCGGCCTCGATGGCTGCAAGGGTGCCATCGAGAGCCTGCCCCCCATCAGTGGCCTGCCCGCAGAGCAGGGGCAGCAGCCGGGCGCTGGCCACGCAGGCATCCCGCAGGGCCATGTTGATGCCCTGGGCGCGCACGGGGCCCATCGGGTGGGCCGCATCTCCCAGCAGCAGCAGTCCGGGTCGCCACCAGCGCTCCGCCAGAGCAACTTTCACCGCCAATCTGGTGGGTTCGCTCAGGCCTGCTCCCCATTGGCGCAGCCAGAGCGCCAGCTCGCCCGAGCAGAGGCCGGCTAGCTTTTCGATCCACTCGGGTTGGCCCAGGGCGGGGGCGCGGTCGCCGGCGGCCAGCACCCAGCCCAGTTGCAGGCCACCGGCGGCGCTCTCAAAGGCGCTGAAAACGCCGGTCGCTCCGACCAGGGTGGTGAAATTCCCCTGCAGGGGTGAGCCGGCCGGGCAGGCCAGCTGAAACCAGAGCAGATCGATCGGGCTGGTTCCATCGACCAGTTTGAGTTTGGCCTTCTGCCGCAGCAGGGAGGCCCGGCCATCACAGGCCAGCACCAGATCGGCCTCCAGGCGCCGACCATCGCCCAGTTGCACCCCCACCACCCGCTCCTGGCGCCAGAGCAGGTCGACAGCGGGTTGGCCGCGCTCAAGGACGAAGCCAGGGAAGGCCTGGGCCTGCTTGATCAGCAGTTCAAGCAGGGCCTGCTGACTTACCAGGGTGCAGGGGCGGCGGGGATTCCCACCGAGGGGCTCGGCTGCGCTGAACAGCTCCCGCCCGTTGACGATGAAGCGCCAGCCCTGCAGGGGGCGGTGGGGCAGGGCAGGCAACAGTTCGGCCAGCCCCATGGCGCCGAGGGCATCGAGCCCTGAGGGCATCAGGGCCTCCCCCCGAAACTGGCGCACCAGGCTGGTGCGGGCTTCCACCAGGGTCACGGCCAGCCCTGATCGGGCCAGCACCAGGGCCAGGCTGGCCCCGGCTGGCCCACCACCCACCACCACCACCTGGGGATGGGTGCGAGGCCGGTTCAAACGAAGGAGTTGTAGTTGCGGGTGGCGCCGCTCACCGGATCTACATGGCCCGTCAGCTGGCTTTTTTTAGTGAGCAGGTAGTCGACCAGCTCCTGTTGCACGGCCAGCAGCTCCGTGGTGCAGCCCCGGAAGGCCGCCCGGTGGCGGATGTCGTCGTGCCTGGTGTGCAGGTCACGCAGCATCAGCTGGATTGCATCCAGGGTCGCTGATGTAGAGCGAGTGGCCTGCGGGGAATCCATTCAACCTGGGGAGAAAAACTATTTGCCAGCCTAGGAGCTGCCCTGCTGCTCAACAGTCGCCGAAGAGGGCGGATGCCACGGCCTGGAAGGTGTCGAAGGTGTCCTGGGTTTCCAGACCGCTCACGGCCAGGGATACGGTTTGCTGGCGGGGATTGCACTCCACCGCCAGGCTCACCGCCCGGATGGCGTGGTCGGCGTGGAAGGCGGCGCTGTGGCAGTCGGCGGCATAGAGGGTTTCGGTGGCATGGGTGAAGCCCAGCTGGGTGGCCAGCAGGGAAATCCCCGTCAGGGATTCGCCCAGGCTGCCAGTGCTACGGATTGCCGTGGTGTAGACCACCGGCGCTGCGGGGGCCGTGTCTTCGGCCGGGGTGATCAGCGATTGGGCCAGTGACTTCACCAGGCTTCCGGTCTTTAAGAGGCTGCCGGTCTTTTGCAGGGTCTCCATGGCTGAAACGCGGCCAGACTGACCGGGTAAGCATAGGGTTGGGCCACTAGATGTGGTGGCATGTGCCTGTCAGCTCATCCACCGGTGGTGTTGACCTGGGTGGTGTCCCCTTGAGTGGTGTTCGTCTGGGTGATCCCCCGCTGCACCCCGCTGCCGCAACTCAGCCGTTGGCGCTCGAGTTTGCGCTGCAAGCGGGGGGTGATGCCGAGCTCGGCCCCCTTCCAGAGCCGGTTGATTTCGGCGGTGAAGTGTTCGGCGAGCTGGGGGGAGTCAAAAACCAGCAGGGTTTCGTCGTTCTGATGGGCCGCCGAGGGGCTCCAGTTGAAGGAACCGGTGATCACGGTGCGGTTGTCGATCACCGCCAGCTTGTGGTGGAGCTTGTCGCCGCTGGCCAGCCGCGGGGTGCCAACTCCCTCCAGGGGCTTTTGCCAGGGCCGGTTGCCTGCCTCCAGGCCGCAGCGGTGGTCCGGCAGCTGGATGCCCAGCAGATCCAGCACTTCGCTGAAGGCCCGGTTGGCGAAGCCAGGGTCGGCCAGCAGGCGGATCTTGACGCCGCGCTCCTGCAGGCGGGCCATGGCATCGGCCAGGCCCTGCTCTGAGAGCACGAACAGGGCCAGATCCAGCTGTTTGCGTGTGCCCAGGAGCAACTTTTCCAGCAGCCCTAAGCCCTGGTTGGGATCCTTGCGGCGGTGGGGAGCGAACAGCACCGTGACCGGGGTCTGCCCCACCAGCGCCCGCTGGGCCGCCCCACCCCCTTTGGCCAGGCCAAAGCGGCTGTCGCTCTGGCCGCCGGGGCCGTCGCCCCACATCCGTTCAAATTCGGCCACGAAGCTCGCGGCCAGGGCGCTGCTGTGCAGCCGCAGCAGGTGGTTGACGTTGCCGCGACTGCGATTGCTACCCGGATCGCCACTTGGTTCGCCACCGGGATCCCCATGGATGCACGAGGGGGTGAAATTGGCCGACCCCGTGACCACCACTGCCCGATCCACCACCATGAATTTGTGGTGCATCAGACCGCTGCCAGCGCTGCCATCGGCGGTGTCATCGATCATGGGCACACCGGCCCGCTGCAGGATGGCCACCGCATCGCCCCAGCCGAGCGCCTGGAGCTGGTGGTGTCGGTTGCGCTTGTGCGGCGCCAAACCGATCGGATTCTCTTCAGACCATGGAGTGCTGTAGGTGTTTTCCAGCACCACCTTCACCGTCAGTCCCTCGCGATGGCGGGCAACCAGGGCTTCGGCCACCTTCGGCAGCGAGAGCTCCTGCACCGCCACCAGAATCTCCCGCTTCGCCTGCTGGATGCTGGCGAGCACAAAGGCCTCCAGGTCGTCGCCCTGGCGCCATTGGCCCGTGATCGGGCTGCGGTAGCGGCTGGTGTCTGAGTGGTTGAACACCAGCTCGATGCCCTTGGGCAGGGGCGCGTGCTTGGCGGGCTTTCCCAGCAGCTGGGCTTCGGCGCTGCAGCTGGCCAGGCCAAGCCCCAGCAAACTGGCCCAGGCCAGCGGTGCAAACGATGGGCTGGAGGGTTTGATCGCGCTCAGAAGCGACTGCAGCCATGGTTCCCACAGGCTTGTTTCTTAGCCCGGGGCGCCTAGTGGTGCCCGGGCATCTCAGCGCTGCGCAGCATGACCACAAACCAGACGGTGCCAATCAACACGGCGCTGAGCATGGCGGCTGGCAGTCCCAGCCGGATCAGCACCACAGGCACGATCAGGGGGAAGGCCAGGGCCCCTGCCATGGGGGTAAGGGCCACGGCGATACGCTTCAGAACCATTCGCCTATGGCCTTGTCTGCAGGATTGCTGTTGTCTTCAGGGGTCGTGCGGTTGAATTCCAGGGTGATGTTGCGCTTCTGCTCGCCATCGGCGGCTACCGCCTCGATCGGGTAGAGCTGTTGGCCGTCACGGAAGGGCACCTGCACCCGGAAGGTGCCGTCCGCAGTTAGGGGAACTTCCTGATCGCCGATGCACAGCCGCGCCGAGGGGTCGGTGGCCCCGTAGACGATCAGCTCGGCGTCGGCCACCAGCCAGAAGGAGCGTTGGCGAGATCCCACGCCGCCCCGGCCGGAGTCGTTGCGGCCACTGGCCCAAATGCCGGCCCCTGAGGCGTGGAGCTCGCTGGTGTCGATGCCGGCCTCCTCCAGTTCGTGGAAGGCTTCAGAGCCGCGACCCAGGCGACGCCAGCGGGAGGTGGCGGTTTGGTAAAGCCTTTCATGCAGGCCGGAGTCGGGGCTAGGAGCCGCAATCGCCGGCATGCTGACGCCCGGGGAGGTCTCTAGCGAAAAGGGCACAAATTGGTCGAGGATCTGCTCGCTGGGATGGAGGGCCGGCACCCGGGCCACCGAAGAGAAGGCCAGGGAGATCCAGCCGCCTCCATTGCCTAGGCGGTAGCCAAGCTCCACCCGGTAGTCACGGTCACTCAGGGGCACCGGCAAGTACCACTCGGTGGCATGGCTGTCGACCACCACTTCCTGCAGGGCGTGGGGATGGGCCGAACCCATGGGCAGCCCGGTCACATCGGCAACCCGCAGGCAGAGCTGGGAAGCGCCACCGGCTTGGGCCTGGCTGCGATCGGCCGGGGAGATTTCCCAGAAAACGTATGCCCACTGGGGATCGCGCGGCAGAAAAACCACATTGGTCGCCACCGAGCTCGGGCGGGGCGCCGGGGGGAGCTCGGCCTCTATGGCCTCGAGGCTGGGCGGATCCTCGTCTTGGCGGTCGTTGATGGCGGCCAGGAGTTCATCCTTGGACTTACGGCTGTAAAGGCTCACACCGAGGCCGCTGGCCACCTGACGCAAATGCCTCAGAGTCATACGAGCCATAGCAGCGAGAGCTTGGGTCATAACAACAGAATTCTTTCGGTATCACTCTGGATGAGTTTCTTGCCCACGGTCGGCCTTGCGGCCCGGCGGTCAGCATCCACTGACGCCTGGGCCCTGGCAAGGCATTGAAAAAGGCGGCCCTTGGGCCGCCTTACAGGCTTGATGAAGCCAGTGGTGCCGGCCGATTCAGCGACCGATGCTGCGGTAGGGAACTTTGGCGAGGTAATCGATGCTCGCGTTGCCGGAGCCACCGCCCTGGCTGCGCATGGCTGGCAGGTTGCGTACCCAGGGCAGGTAGTCCTCGGGGAAGCCCCCCCGGCGCTGACGGGAGCGGGCGGGGATGGTTTTCATGCCACCGCTGTAGACGATCTGGGGGAAGCCCAGGATGCCGCGGTAGTAGGCCTCGTAGCGCGGAGTGGTGATGTTGAAGGGGGTTTCGCCCAGATCCCGGGAGCCCACCACGCGGTTGCGGTGGTAGGGAACGGTGTCGTAGCCGAAGGCGTCCAGGTATTCCTGGCCGTTGAGAATGTCGTCAACCATGCCCCTTACCCCGCGGGTCATAAGCACGGCTGCCCAAGCGATCTCTTCAGACCTGCCGTGGGTGGGGCGACCCAGAAGCTTTTCCACCAGGTGGCGCACCACTCGGTAGTTGCTGTTCAGGTTGTAGAAGCTGCGGGTGAATGTGTCTGAGAGACAAAGGGAGCGAATGAAATCCCGCACACTCATTTGGCCGTCGCGCAGCTGGCTCTCCAATGTCAAGTTGCGGTCGACCTTGAAGGCGTAGAAGAAAATTTGTCGATAACAAGACTCAATGAGCAGATTTAGGTCTTTGGGATCCATAGCCCTGTCCATGGACGCGGCTTTGGAGTCCTCATCCGAGCCCACCCGCAGCGGGTTGACCCGCGAGTTCTGGGTGGTGGGCGCGTACTTCAGGAGGGGCAGGGCCACACGACATCAGCATCCGTCAACCAGGATCGTATTGGGGCGGCTGCAGTGGGGTTCGCATGGCTCTTGCAGGGCTCACAGTCCGTAACGTTCGTCACCATCCCAGCGGTGAGAGCGTCGGCCCCGTTGCGGCCGCCTCGGCTGCTCCTGCGGAGCTCGGGACCTGGGCCTCCAGCACCCTGGTTTCGACGCAGAAGGAAGCGGTGTTGGAGAGGCCCTCCACCGTGCTCGTGCGCAGGCGCACATCGGGCCCCGCGAAGCTGAAGTGCTCCAGGCTGTTCATGGTCTCGTAACCGGTGGTGAGCAGCAGGCCATCCCGTTCATCCATGGCGAAATGGCCAGCCACCGCGGCGGTTTCCGCATAGCCCCGGTCGCGCAGCAGCAGTCCGGTCCGGCCATGGCCATCGGTGGGGATCAGGCCGAACAAGCTTTCCCCGTCGTGGGCCTCACCAGCCCTGTCCCAGGCCATTGAGGCGTTCCAGGTGACCCGGCAGCCGCCCACTAGGCGGGAGGGGTCTTCGCCGTGCATCACCGCGATGGCGATCAGGCGCGGATCTGCGGCGGCGATCTCCACCACCTCGATGAAGGAGCTGCCTGCCTCTGCCCGCCGGTGCAGGAGGTGGTGGCTGCTGCGCTGGGAGCGCCAGCGACCGCAGCTCAGCTGGAAAAAGCTGAGGGCATCGGGGATCGATAGGGGCCGGTTGTCGCTCACGGGGGCAAGTTGACTGCAGAAATGATCGCAATGCGTTGGTTTGCCTGGTTGCGGGCCCAGGCGATCAGGTCTCTCAGCTCGAGGCTGAGGGGCGGCCGCCCCAATTCGGCTGCGAGCTGCTCCAGTTGGCGACCGGCCGACTCCAGTTGGCTGCTGAGAACTTCGATGAAGGCCCTGTCCTGGGCGATCGGGGGCTGGTCTGCGGCCCAGCTGCGGATCGCCGACCGATCCGGCAGCTCGTCGCTGCCATGCTGGGTCCCATCGGCTGCGGCAATGGCCTGCAAGGTGCGCAGTCCGTGGGCCAGCAGCCGCAGGTGGTGGCGCTCCATGGCAGGCAGCAGGGTGGATTCGAGCTCGGCCAGCTCGGCCGGGCTCAGGGGGCCGTCAGCCGCCACTGCTGGGTATCAGGCGGAAGCCGCAGGAGTGGCCCTTCTCCAGGCGCCATTGCACCCGGTCAACCTGGCAGTCGGGAAAGGTGTGGCGGATCAGCTGCAGCTCCTGGTCGCAGATGCAGGGAAACTGCTCGGCGATGCGCATCACAGAGCAGTGAAATTCACTGATCAGCCAGCCATCGGGGTGTTCGGGGTCTGGGCTGCACTCGGCCAGGTATCCCTCCTGGCGACGCAGCTCCACCAGCCGCTCGAGCCGTTGGGGGAGAGCCCCCTCGCCGATCCTTCCCCGGTAGGTGCCGGCCTGCTGCAGGGCCTGTTGCTCGAGCAGATTATGGAGCATTTCCGCCGGCAGGTTGCCTGCCATCGACTGCAGCAGTCCGAGGGCAAAGTGGTCGCTGCCATCGGCAAATTGGCCCTGGCCCTTGGCTGTGAGACGCCAGAGATTGCTTGGTCTGCCCGGCCCTTCCTGGGCGGAACTGGCCTCCACCAGGCCGTCGTCTTCGAGGCTGCGCAGGTGACGGCGCATCACCTGAACCGAAACCGCCAAGTGGTCGGCCAGGTCGCCGGCGGTGGCTTCGCCCTGGCGCACCAACACGGTGAGGGCAGCCTCTCTCGTAGGAGCAGCCTCTCTGGTGGGAGCAGGGTCGGTTTGCTGGCGGGGCATTTGGGGGCTGGCGCTCAGGGCTGACGCCGAACTCCATCACCATGCCACGCCCCAACGGAGACTGGGGCCCCCAGTCTCCAGGCCCGTGCCCTAGGCTCGTTAGGTAACGAAACGAAGATGTTTCGTAACTGGGCTTTGAAATCGCCGTCCGGCATTCTTTCGGTCGCGTTTCCCGAGCGCGCACAGATCATCAACCCACTTTCGAGCCATGTCCGACTCTGCGGCCAGCCCTGCCGCTGCCAGCTCTGCAGCTGACAGCCTTGAGGTGATTCGCAAGTTTGCTGAGACCTACGCCCAGCGCACCGGCACCTACTTCTGCAGTGATCCCGGCGTCACCGCCGTGGTGCTGGCGGGTCTGGCCAAGAACAAGGATGAGCTGGGTGGGGCCCTTTGCCCTTGTCGCCACTACGAAGACAAGCAAGCAGAGGTCTCCCAGGCTTTCTGGAACTGCCCCTGCGTGCCGATGCGAGAACGCAAGGAATGCCACTGCATGCTCTTCCTTACCGAAGACAACCCCTTCCGCGGGGACAAGCAGTCGATTGCCCTCGATGAAGTCAAGGCCCTTACTGCCGGCTGAGTCCGCTGACCGAGATGAGCACCGCAACTGTTAGCGATCTGGTTTCGCAGCCGTATAAACACGGGTTCGTTACAGATATTGAAACCGAGAAGATTCCCAAGGGCCTCAGTGAAGACGTGGTCCGGTTGATCTCTTCCAAAAAGGATGAGCCGGAGTTTCTGCTGCGCTTTCGTTTGAGGGCATACCGCCAGTGGCTGCAGATGGCAGAGCCCGACTGGGCAGCGCTGGGCCATCCCAGGATTGATTATCAAAATATTATTTACTACGCCGCCCCCAAGCAGCAGGAAAAAAAGGCCAGCCTCGACGAGGTGGATCCCAAGCTCCTGGAAACATTTGAGAAGCTGGGTATCCCGCTCAGCGAACAGAAGCGCCTCTCCAATGTGGCGGTGGATGCGGTCTTTGACAGCGTCTCAATAGCCACCACCTACAGGGAAAAGCTGGCGGAACATGGGGTGATTTTCTGCTCGATCAGCGAGGCGGTCAAGGACTATCCCGAGCTGGTGGAGAAATACCTGGGGTCGGTGGTGCCAGGTAATGACAATTACTTCGCGGCGCTCAATTCCGCCGTGTTTAGTGATGGCTCCTTTGTCTTCATTCCCAAGGGTGTGGAGTGCCCGATGGAGCTCTCTACTTATTTTAGGATCAATTCTGCTGACACCGGCCAGTTCGAACGCACATTGATCGTGGCCGAGGAAGGTGCCTCCGTAAGCTATCTCGAGGGATGCACGGCGCCGATGTTTGATACCAACCAGCTCCATGCGGCGGTGGTAGAACTGGTGGTGCTAGACGATGCTTCGATCAAGTATTCAACGGTGCAAAACTGGTATGCCGGCGATGAGAACGGCGTCGGCGGTATCTATAATTTCGTGACTAAACGCGGCCAGTGCCGTGGTGATCGCAGTCGGATCAGTTGGACCCAGGTAGAAACGGGCTCGGCAATCACCTGGAAATATCCCAGCTGTGTTTTACAGGGAGCTGATTCGGTTGGAGAATTCTATTCCGTCGCACTTACAAATAACCATCAGCAGGCAGATACGGGCACGAAAATGATCCATGTGGGGGCCCGCACCCGCTCCACCATTGTGAGCAAGGGCATCAGTGCTGGTCACTCATCCAATAGCTACCGCGGTTTGGTCCAGATGGGGGCCAAGGCGATTGGGGCTAAGAATTACAGCCAATGCGACTCGATGTTGATCGGGGATCAGGCAGCCGCCAATACCTACCCCTACATCCGCTCCCAGCAGCCCGACGCGGTGGTGGAGCATGAGGCCAGCACCTGTCGTATCTCCGCCGACCAACTCTTCTACCTGCAAAGCCGGGGCATTGGCTTTGAAGAGGCCGTTTCGATGATGGTGAGTGGCTTCTGCCGCGACGTGTTCAATCAGCTGCCGATGGAATTTGCCGCTGAGGCTGACAAGTTGCTTGCCCTCAAGCTCGAGGGATCAGTGGGCTGAATTTTCCTGGTTATTTATTTACTCCTATCTATTCCTTTCCCTTCCTATTGCCACGCTGTGATTCGCCCCGACGCCCCACTGTTGCTTGAGATCCGTGATCTCCATGCCCGTGTGGAGGATCAACCGATCCTCAAGGGTGTCAACCTCTCGGTGCGTGCCGGTGAAATTCATGCGGTGATGGGCCGCAACGGCAGCGGTAAGAGCACCCTTTCCAAGCTGCTGGCCGGCCACCCCGCCTACAGCGTGACCGGCGGCAGCGTGCTCTTTCGGGGGCAGGACCTGCTGGCGCTCCAACCGGAGCAGCGGGCCAGGATTGGCGTGTTCCTGGGCTTTCAGTATCCGGTGGAGATCCCCGGGGTCAGCAACCTGGAATTTTTGCGGGTGGCGACCAATGCCCGCCGGGTCGAGAGGGGCGACGAGGAGCTCGATACCTTCGCCTTTGAGGATCTGGTGCGCGAGCGGTTGAAGCTTGTTCAGATGGATCCTGCCTTCCTGGAGCGCTCGGTGAATGAGGGTTTCTCAGGGGGCGAGAAGAAGCGCAATGAAATCCTGCAGATGGCGCTACTCGAGCCGCTTGTGGCGATCCTCGATGAAACCGATTCCGGCCTCGACATCGACGCCCTGCGGATAGTGGCTGGGGGGGTCTGCCAGCTGGCCGGCCCCGACAACGCCACCCTGCTGATCACCCACTACCAGCGCCTGCTGGATCTGATCACTCCCGACTACGTGCACGTGATGGCCGCCGGCCGGATCCTGCGCACCGGCGGCAAGGAGCTGGCCGTTGAACTGGAGCGCAGCGGCTACGACTGGGTGGACCAGGAGGTGGCCTGATGCCCGCTTTGGCCCTGCCGAAAACCGCCGCCTGGCTGGCCGAGCTGGCGGGCGAGCCCCTGCCGGGCCGCCGTCAGGAAGATTGGCGCTTCACCGATCTCGCCCCGCTGCAGGCCGTTGCCGCCGAGCTGTGGTCGGGGCCCGATCCCTTCAGCCAGTGCAGCCTGCCCGGGGGAATCAGCCGGATCGCTCCCGCGCAGGCCCAGCTGCTGCTGGATCAGGGTCTGCAAGCCACCGGCAGTTCTACCGCTTGGCCGGTGCGGCTCAACCGGGGCGCGTCTCCCCACTTTCTCGCCCTGCGGGTGAGCGGCTCAGTCGAGCCCCTGCAGCTGACTTTCGATGCGGCCGCAGGCCAGGGCCTGCTGGCCCTGCAGCTGCTGCTGGTGCTCGAGCCGGGGGCCAGCCTGGAGCTGTTGCTGCATCACGGGTCGCGAGCAGCCAATGCCACCAGCTTGGTGACGGTGGCCCAGCTGGGCCAAGGGGCCAAGCTCAACCTTGGCGTGCTGGCTCCCGGGGACGCCCGCGCCAGCCTGCTCAGCCACCTGGCCATCAGCCAGGCCCCCGCCAGTGAGCTGCAGCTCACCACCGCCGTGGGGGGCTGGGCCCTGAGCCGATTCGAGCCCCGCATCTGCCAGAGCGAAGGTGCGGCCCTCACCCGCCTTCGGGCCCTGCAGTTGGTGGCTGGCCAGGAGCTGGCCGATACCCATAGCCAGGTGCAATTCAACGGACCAGATGGCCAGCTCGACCAGCTCCACAAGGTGGTGGCCGATGGTGCTGGCCGCAGTGTCTTTAACGGCGCCGTGCGGGTGCCGCGCAGCGCCCAGCGCACCAACGCCGCCCAGCTCAGCCGCAGCCTGCTGCTCTCGGATCGGGCCCGGGTGGACACCAAGCCCGAGCTTGAGATCGTCGCCGACGACGTGAAGTGTGCCCACGGCGCCACCGTCAGCCGACTGCAGCAAAATGAGCTTTTCTATCTGCAAAGTCGGGGCATCGCCGTCGACCAAGCCTCCCGGCTTCTCTTGCGGGGCTACTGCGATGAGGTGTTGCGTGAGCTGCCTGCCGCCGCGGCTTCTGCCCATCCCCTCCAGCTCCTGCTGCGGGAGCGCCCATGACCATGACCGCCTCCCCGCTGACCCCAGCCTCTACCACTCCCGGGCTGGCCCAATCCCTGCCCCCGGCGGAAAATCTGGCGGCCCTGACCCGCCCCGATTTCCCCCTGCTGGCCCAGACGGCCTGCCTGGGTCAGCCGCTGATCTACCTGGATTACGCCGCCACCAGCCAGAAGCCGCGCCAGGTGCTGGCGGCCCTGCAGCACTACTACGACCACGACAACGCCAATGTCCACCGCGGCGCCCACCAGCTCAGCGCCCGCGCCACCGAGGGCTTTGAGGCTGCCCGGGCCAAGGTTGCCGCCTTCATAGGTGCGGCGAGTGCGCGGGAGATCGTGTTCACCCGCAACGCCAGCGAGGCGATCAACCTGGTGGCCCGCAGCTGGGGCGATGCCAATCTCGGCCCCGGCGATGAGGTGCTGCTCACGGTGATGGAGCACCACTCCAACCTGGTGCCCTGGCAGTTGCTGGCGGCCCGCACCGGCTGCGTGCTGCGTCACGCCGGCCTCACCGAAACCGGCGAGCTCGATCTTGACGATCTGCGCAGCCAGATCACTGAGCGCACCAAGCTGGTGAGCCTGGTGCAGGTGAGCAACACCCTCGGCTGCCTCAACCCGATCGAGCAGGTGGCGTCTCTGGCCCACGCCGCCGGCGCCCTGGTGCTGGTGGATGCCTGCCAGAGCCTGCCCCACCTGCCGCTGAATGTGGCGGCCCTCGGCGCCGACTTCCTGGTGGGCAGTTCCCACAAGCTGTGCGGCCCCACCGGCATGGGCTTCCTCTGGGCCCGCGAGGCCCTGCTGGAGGCCATGCCCCCTTTCCTGGGCGGCGGCGAAATGATCCAGGACGTGTATTTGGATCACAGCAGCTGGGCCGAGCTGCCCCATAAATTCGAGGCCGGCACACCGGCGATCGCTGAGGCGATCGGCATGGGTGCCGCCCTCGACTACCTCAGTGCCCTGGGCATCGAACGTATCCATGCCTGGGAGCAGCTGCTCACCCGCCAGTTGTTTGAGCGCCTGCAGGCGATCGAGGGGGTGCGGATCCTGGGCCCTACCCCCGAGCAACAACCCGACCGCGGCGCCCTGGCGGCCTTTACCGTCGACGGGTTGCATGCCAACGACATAGCTGCCCTGCTCGATTCAGCCGGCATCTGCATTCGCAGCGGCCACCACTGCACCCAGCCCCTGCACCGCCTCTACGGCATCCCGGGCTCAGCCCGCGCCAGCCTGGGCTTCACCACCACCCCTGAAGAGATCGATCGCTTCGCTGAGGAACTGGAGGGCACGATCGCCTTCCTGCGCGAGCACAGCTAGCTAGGCCGGCGTCAGCAGAGCCAGGGCTTCAGCCTTGTCGGGTCCAGCCCAAATCCAGGAAAGGGTCCAGCCCTGGTTGCGGGCTGTGGTTCCGATCGCTTCGCGGTCAGCGGGCAGGTCGAAGTTGCTCACGTGGAAGCAGGCATGGGCCAGTTGCTGCAGCTCGAGAGCAGTCCCCCAGAGGTTGGTCATCCGTTGGGTGTAGCGCAGTCGAAAGTCGTCAACCGTTTCACCGGGTTCCCGAAAAATGTCCGCCCAGAGAAAAATGCCACTGGGGCTGATTTTCCGGCGGGCCCCTGCCAGGAAGGCCTCTTGGCTCTTTCCATCCAGGTGGTGGATGGCGAAGGAGGAATAGAGGATGTCCACCGGATTGGTTTGTGGCGTTGCCGCCGTGGCCCACTCCAGCAGGTCAGCCTGGATCCAGTCACATGGGTAGGGCACCTCCCCCAGGGCTTTTGCAGCCAGGGGCAGCACGCTGCTGGCCTGATCCATACCCAGGAGTGAACCGAGGGGGAGGTCCCGCAGCACTGCTGCCAGGGGGTCGGCATCGCCACAGCCCAGGTCTACAAAGTGGGGGCGGTGCCCAGCTGGGGCGCTATTGAAGTAGTGCTTGAGAACCTGCTCCACCGACCCAACCAGGGCCCGATGGTGCATGAAATCGTGTTGCACGATTGTTTTATAGGTGCTCCATTGGTTTTCAAAGAAGTCCATGGGCGCTCGGCAACCTGTTCATTGTGCTCGCCATAGGCTGGAAAAACGTCCGAGTCCCGATGGCGACGCGCAACGCCCCAAGTCTGTTTCTGGTGGTGCTGGGTGGCCGTGCACCGGGCTGTCACATCGAGCTCCACGACGTGCGTTTCGTGGCCGGCGCCACGATCGAAGCGGCGCTTCCAGAGTTGCGGAGGCAGTGGTTCGGGAGGCGTGAGGGCCTGCACCTGGACAGCTACATGGCGGTGCGAGCGGTGGATGGCTTCGCGGTTAGCCTCAGGCGCGAGCCGTCCGCGCCCCGGCCCGAGCGGCTCTGGTTTGTAAACCTGGGCGCCTACCGCCCTGATTCGCTGGCGGAGCTGCACCACTTCGGCCTGGTGGTGGCCCGCTCACCCCAGGCGGCCAAGGCGGCGGCCAAGCGCCAGTGGCTGCGCGGCGCCCTGCAGCAGCACAAGGACGATCTGGTGGGCGTAGACGACTGCCTGGCGATCGAGCAGTTGGAGCTGCTGGGCGGCGAGCGCTGGCACGTGCAGCTGGAGCCCCACCCGGAGGGCCTGAGCCAGAGCCAGGTGCCGGATTGGTTTGGCTACCGGCCGATTTGAGCTGATTGGGGCCGCTGCAGCGCTCGCAGCAGCAGGCAGACTGATTTCATGACCGCAAGCGCCATTACGTCTGTTGTCGATCCTCGGATTCTTCAGATCGCGGCTGCGATTCGGGCGGAGATCCCCTACTCGGACGTGCGCCTGTTCGGATCGCGGGCTCGAGGGACGGGGCGCCCAGATTCCGATGCAGATCTGTTGATAATCGTCCCGGATGCCTGGCTGGCGCAGCACAGCCGGCTTGTGGTTATCGGTCGGCTGAGCCGAAAGCTTTCGAGCCACAGCCTGCCTCTTGATCTACTGCTGTACTCCCAGAGTGAGGTGGCTGCTCGTCGCGACTGTCGTCAGGCGGTGACCACGGTGGCTTGCCGTGAGGGGATAGTGCTCGATGGCTGAATATGAGAGCCTCACCGAGCTCAACTTCTTTGCAGTGCAATTGCGTTACGACGATGAACTTGAGGTTGAGTCCCCCGATTGGCTGGCCTGCTTGGCGCTGGTCGCAAACCTGTTGCGGCAGGTGGAGGAGCCTTGGCCTGGGGTTTGAATTCAAAACGCCTCCAGGGATGATCAAGGGCTGATCTCGCAAGTCCCGCGCCCATGAACATCGACGGCAAGGCCTGGCGCACGATCTGGCTGGAGCCTGATGGCCGCGCAGTGGGGGTGATCGATCAGACCCTGCTGCCCCACCAGTTCACGACGCGCACCCTGCGCAGCTGCGCTGAGGCGGCAGAGGCGATCCGCACGATGGTGGTGCGCGGGGCGCCGCTGATCGGCGTGACGGGCGCCTACGGGCTGATGTTGGCCCTGCAGGCCGACCCCAGCGATGGCGCCCTGGCGGCGGCGTTTGAGCAACTCAATGCCACCCGGCCCACGGCGATCAACCTGCGCTGGGCCCTGGAGCGGGTGCGGGCCAAGGTGCAGCAGCTGCCGCCGGCCGAGCGGGCCGAGGCGGCCAGGTTGGAGGCCGCGGCGATCGCCGATGAGGACGTGGCCATGGGCGAAGCCATCGGCGAGCACGGCCTGGCAATCTTCCGGCAGCTGGCGGCGGCCAGGCCCGGTGCCAGGCTCAATGTGCTTACCCACTGCAACGCCGGCTGGCTGGCCACGGTGGACTGGGGCACGGCCCTGGCGCCGATCTATAAGGCCCACCGCGCCGGGCTCAACATTCATGTGTGGGTCGATGAGACCCGGCCGCGCAACCAGGGCGCCTCGCTCACCGCCTATGAGCTGGGGCAGGAGGGCGTGCCCCACACCGTGATCGTGGATAACGCCGGCGGCCACCTGATGCAGCACGGCCAGGTGGATGCGGTGATCGTGGGCACGGATCGCACCACCCGCCGCGGCGATGTGTGCAACAAGATCGGCACCTATCTCAAAGCCCTGGCAGCCCACGACAACGGCGTGCCCTTTTATGTGGCCTTGCCCGCCTCCACGATCGACTGGACGATTGGCGATGGCGTGGCCGAGATCCCGATCGAGGCCCGCAGCGCCGAGGAGGTGACCCACATCCAGGGGCGGGCGCCGGATGGCGCAATCATCACGGTGCAGCTAACGCCAACGGGCAGCGCCGGCTTCAACCCGGCCTTTGATGTGACGCCGGCGCGACTGGTGACGGCCCTGATCACCGAGCGGGGCGTGGCTGCAGCCACCGAAGCTGGATTGGGGCAGCTCTACGCGGGCTGAGATCGGAGTGCGTCGCCCACCTAGCGTCAGGCCATCTGGCCCCCTGCCCTTGCCTGCCGCCCCCGGCTCCGAGCCCGAATTGCGCCGGCAGCTGGTGGCCGCTGCCCGGCGCATGAATGCCTGCGGCGTCAACCAGGGCACCTCGGGCAACCTGTCGGTGCGTATCCCTGGCGGGATGTTGATCACCCCCAGTTCCCTGCCCTATGAGCAGATGGAACCGGCCGATCTGGTGGCCCTGGATCTGGCCGGCGCCCCCAGGGATGCAGGCGCCAGGCGCCCTTCTTCGGAGTGGCGGCTCCATGCCGACATCCTGCGCAGCCGCCTTGAGATTCAGGCGGTGCTCCACTGCCACTCGATCCAGGCCACGGCCCTGGCCTGCCATGGCCGCGCCATTCCGCCCTTCCACTACATGACGGCTGTGGCCGGCGGCGATGACATTCGCTGTGCCCCCTACGCCCCCTTTGGCACTGCCGAGCTCTCAGGCCTCGCCCTGGAGGCCCTCACCGATCGGCTGGCCTGTTTGTTGGGCCAACACGGCCAGGTAGCTCTCGGGGACAGCCTGGACCAGGCCCTGCGCATCGCCATCGAGGTGGAAACCCTTGCCCACATGTATCTGCAGGCCCTGCAGCTGGGCGAACCGCCCCAGCTCTCGCCCAGCCAGATGGCGGTGGTGCAGCGGCAGTTCCGGGAGCTGCACTACGGCGCAGGTGCGGCCGCCGGCTGAGAGCGCGCCAACCATAGCCCCGCCCCGCCGGCCAGCAGCACCAGGCCAAAGCAGAAGCCCGTCCATACCGGCAACCCCCAGCCCACCACCGCCAGGGGGGCCACCACCGTGATCACCCCGCCCGCCAGAAATGGTTGCAGCAACAGCTGTTTGATCGAGAAGGCGGACAGGGCATCGCTCTGGTCTTCCGGGTCGGCCATGCGCAGCAACAGCAGGCCGCTGGCGGCCACGCCGGTGGCCTGGCCGAATTCGATCACCGCCCGCTCAAACCAGTCGGCCGGCAGCACCCGCGGCGCCAGCAGCAGCACCACAGCCAGGTTCCAGGCCAGTCCCCCCAGGGCCAGAACCGTCAGCGGCAGCCAGTCGGCCTGCAGCAATTTCAGGTTTAGACCTGCGGTGGCTGCCGTGATCAGGAGATCGGCGGCAAGGGTGCTGAGTTCGCTCTGGATTGGCGCCGAGGCCCACTGGCTACGGCCACTGCGCTCCAGGACCCAGCGCACAAACAGTGAACCCAAAATGGCCAGGGGAAACACCGGCAGGGCCTGCGTCACTGCGGCCACGCCCCCGCCCAGGGGCAGGGTGAGTGCCCGCAGGGCCAGCAGCAGCAGCTCTCCCACCAAAACAGCCACCCCCACCAGGGCCAGATTCACGGCCCAGGCGGCGGGTCCAGCCGGGCTGGCGGCCGCACTGGCCCCTTCGCCCTGGGTGGGTTTGGTCGGGCTGGTTGCCAGTAACCAGCCCTGGCGCCTGGCCAGCACCACCACGAGGCCTCCCACCAGGGTGGAGCTCAGGAGTCCCACGGTGGCCATAGCCAGGCCCAGATCCTGTCCACCGGGGAAGCCCAGGGCCGCGTAGCTGGGGCCCATGGCCGCGGCGGAACCATGGCCGCCTTCGTAGGCCACTTCGATCAGGCAGGCCATCACCGGGCTGACCCCCAGCAAGGGCTGCAGCACCAGCAGCACCGCCAGGCCGCCCACCACGTACTGGCCGAAGGCCAGTACCAGGGCCAGGGACACCTGGCCCGATACCGGTCGCCACAGGCTGCCGAGCTGGGGCAGAGGTTTGCTGAGCATCAGCGAGCCAAATACCAGGGTGAGCAGCACCAGCGGCAGATCGGCCCATAGCTCCAGCGCCGGCAGCGGCAGCAGGGGCAAGGGGCCGCCCGGCGCCAGCAGCAGGCCAAGCAAGCCGGCCACCAGGGCTTCCGGGATCCCCCAGAGCCGTAGCTGCAGAGCTGAACCGATCCGCCGCCCCAGGGCCAGGGTCAGGCTGAGGGCTGCGATGGCCAGTACCAGCCAGCCCAGTTTGGGCAGGGCCTCGATCCAGAGTTCGGGTGGGTTCACAGTTGGAAGTGGCGGCGGAAAAAGGCTTCGGTGGCTTCCAGCACCTCGATTCGAACCGCACCGCTGCGGAAGCCGTGGCCCTCATTGGCAAACAGATGCACCTCCACCGGTATGCCTTGGGTCTGCAGGGCAAGGGCCATGCGCTCGGTTTGGGCCGGCGGCACCACCTGATCATCGACGCCCTGGAAGAAGATTACGGGGCAGTGGATCTGCTCGGCATGGGCCAGGGGTGAGCGGGCCTCGTAGGTGGGGCGCGCTTGGGGCCAGGGGCCGATCAGCCCATCGAGATAGCGGGCTTCAAAGCGATGGGTCTCGCTCGCCAACGCGCTGGGGTCGCTGACGCCGTAGCGGCTCGCGCCGGCGCGAAAGACATCCGTAAAGCAAAGGGCGGCCAGGGCAGTGAAGCCACCGGCACTGCCGCCTTCGATGGCGATGCGCGCACCGCTGGCTTTTCCCGCCGCCACCAGGGCCTGGGCAGCGGCGGCACAGTCGGCCACATCCACCACGCCCCACTGGCCATCGAGTCGCTCCCGGTAGGCCCGGCCAAAGCCGGTGGAGCCGCCGTAGTTCACATCCAGCACGCCCCAGCCCCGCGAGGTCCAGAACTGAATGCCCAGGTTCAGACCCCGGCGGGCCATGCCGGTGGGGCCGCTGTGGCCCTTCACCAGCAGCGGCGAGCTGGTGCAGGCCCCGGTGGCGGGCGGATAGAACCAGGCATGGGTCTGCTGCCCCCCATGGCCGGCAAACCAGAGCGGCTCGGGCTGGCTGATCGCCTCCAGGGCCAGCGGGCAGGGGGCCACGGGAGTGTGTCGCCAGCTGCCGCTGGCGAGCTCCAACTCCAGCAGCCCTTCCGGGATGGTGGGGCTGCTTGCGACGGCCACCAGCTGGCCGGCTTCGGCGCAGAGGGCGGCCAGGTCGTCGAAGGGCACATCTAGGGGCCGCCAGGCCTCTGGGGTGCCCACGCGCTCGGCGGCCAGATCCACCCGGCCCAGCTGCCAGACGCCACCGGCGCAGGCGGCGGCAATCAGCTGCTCGCCGTCCCAGGCTGTGGTGGCCATCCCGTAGACCCACTGGGGCATGGCGAATTCGGCCTCAAGCGGCAGCAGGGGCTGCCAGCTGCCGGTGCCGGTTTCCAGCCGTTGCAGGTTCCACCAGCCCGTGGCGTCGCTGGCCACGACCAACTCGGTGGGGCTGACCCAGAGCGGCTGAAATATCGAGCTGGTCAGCGGGCTTTCCTCCCCGGAACCCGCCACCGGCCGGGCATCCTCCAGGGCTCCGGCGGCGGTGATCCGGGCCAGCCATACCTGGCTGCGCTGCCACGGCATCCAGGGTTGGTGCCACTCCACCCAGGCCAGCTGCCCGCCATCGGGGCTGAGGGCGGCATAGCCGCAGAAGTCGGCTGCCAGGTGCAGGAGCTCCGGCTCGCCCCCAGCTAGGGGCACCGCCACCAGTTGGTCGCGGCCCCCGGCCTCCATTACGCCCAGCCAGCGCTGGTGCTGGCTGTCGATCAGCCCATCGGCGAAGGCGCGATCGGTGGGGCTGGTGAGTCGGCTGGGCTGGCTGGGGGCGGCCCCAGCTAGCTGGAGCTGCCAGAGGCAGCGGTCGCCGTCATCGACGAAGACCAGCGTGTCGTTGGCCAGGGCATAAACGCCGCCGCCATAGCCGTGCACCCGGCTGCGCAGGTTCCAGTGGCCGGGGGTGAGCTCGCGGGCTTGGAGCCCAGCGGGCTCACGCAGCATCAAGGTGGTGCGGCCCTGCTCCTGGGGGCGTTGCTCCAGCCATAGCAGCCGTCCACCCCTGAGCTTGGGCTCCTTGATCGTTGGGATGCACCCCTCCACTAGCGAGGCGGCCAGGGGCCCTTGCTCCAGTTCGGCCCGTGCCGGGCCCCCCAAGGATGGCTTCAATACTGGGCCCAACTGATCGTTCAACGGCTAGTCCAACGGGGAGTTCAAGGCGAGTTCAAAGGCGATTTTAAGAGTGTGCTGTTCAGCCTGGCCCCCCAACCTGGCTGTTCAGCCTGGCCGCCCAACTTGGCCGCCTTACCCGCCAGCAGCGGGCGGCTGCTTGAGCGGACCGGCTTAGAATCAGATTTATCTATCCAAGTATCCGTTGGCCCCCAGCTCCGCTGCCAGCTTTGCCCAGATGGCTCGCACCGCGGTGCAGGCCAGCCGCGGCGTGCAGGTGCCTAAGCAGGCGCTTGAGCAGCCCCCCCTCACCATCCACACCCTGGGCGATGCCGAGCTGCGCACCACCGCCAGGCGCATCAGCAAGGTGGATGGGAGCGTGCGCGAGCTGGCCCGCAACATGCTGCGCAGCATGTATAGCGCCAGTGGCATCGGCCTGGCCGCCCCCCAGGTGGGCGTGAACAAGCAACTGCTGGTGATTGATCTCGATCCCGAAAATGCCGCCGCCCCGCCGCTGGTGCTGATCAACCCGGAGATCAGCTCCTTTGGGGCCGCCATCGAAACCTATGAGGAAGGCTGCCTGAGCATCCCTGGCGTCTATCTCAATGTGGTGCGTCCGGCTGCCGTTGAGGTCAGCTTCCGCGATGAGCTGGGCCGCCCCCAGCGGCTCAAGGCCGATGGTCTGCTGGCCCGTTGCATCCAGCATGAAATGGACCATCTCAGCGGGGTGTTGTTCGTAGACCGGGTCACCGATGAGCTCAGCCTCAACGAGGGGCTCCAGGAGAAGGGCTTCCAGCGGGCCGACGTCCACACCATTCGCTGAGCTTTCCACCATGCCAATCAGGTTTTCCCCATGCCGATGAAGCCCTTGGCCGGGCTGTTCCTGGCCCTGGCCTGCCTGCTCGGAATCGCGGCCACCGGCTCGGTGTTTGAGCTCGCCTATGGCGACCCCGACCTGGGAACCCAGCTCACCGGCTGGATTCTGGGCCTGAGCCTGCCGGGCACCCTCTTGGCCTTGCTGGTGGCCATCCGCATCAACAAGCCTGCCTAGCCGGGGCTTCCCAGGGTGCATACGATTGCATCGATAACTAGTTGATGCCGCGATGCGTTTGCCCGATCCCCGCACCCCTGCGCTTGCTCTGGCAGCATTCACGGCCGTTTTAGGTGTCTGGGCACCCGATCCTTCCCGGGCCAGCGCCCTGTTTCAAGCGGTCGACCTGAGCCAGGAAAGCTTTGTGCTCGTGGCGGCGCCGATCGGGGATGGCACGCGAGCCCAACTCAACATCTATGAACAGGTGAAACCCACCCGGCCCTGCTTTGCCGTCGTGCCTGGCGCGCCGGCGCCAGTAGAGCCGCTGCTGGCCAGCTTTGATTTCACCGGCATCTGCAGCCGCTTTATCGATGCCAATGGCTACTCCGTGCGGGTGGGCGGCGACGATCTGGCTGCCAGCTACCGGCTCACCGTCGTGCGCAAAAGTGGCGACAACCTGTTGCTGGCCATGCCCACCAAGGCCGGGGCGGGGCCGGAAATGGTGGTAGCTCGCACCCAGGGTTCCGGCACGGGTTTTCTGCAGCTGGTGTTTGAACCGGGCTGGCAGCTCAAGCGCCGGGCCTTCGGCGGCCGCAACTTGGGCCACGTCTACGTCTATCGCGAGGGCTGGCCCGATGCCCTGGCCCAGCCGGGCCTACCTGTCAATCCTGACCAGTCCGTTCAACCTGTACAACCCGTTCAACCTGTACAACCAGTAGTGCAGCCGGTGCAGCCCCAGCCGGGCGAACCCCAGGTATGAGGCGGTTGCTACATTGGCCTACTCCGTGAGCAGCGCAGCGCTTCATGACCCAGGTCACCGTCGGCGAAAACGAAGGCATTGAATCGGCCCTGCGCCGCTTCAAGCGCCAGGTGTCCAAGGCGGGCATCTTTGCCGACCTCAAGCGCCTGCGCCACCATGAAACTCCCGTAGAGAAATACAAGCGCAAGGCCCAGCAGCGCCGCCGCCGCCGCTGAGTTAGTTACCAGCTCAGTGCATCTGGTCAAAAGAGCGGTAGGTGAGAGCTTCAGCGATCGCAGCTGCGCTGATTTGAGATTGGGCGCCAAGGTCGCTGATTGTCTGGGCGACCCGTAGCAGTCGGGCCCCGGCTCGGGCGCTCAGTTGCCGCTGCCGTAAGGCTCCCTCCCAAACCAGCAGGGCCTGGGGCTCCAGCTGCACCACCTGATGCAGGACGCCGCCGGGAATGCGGCCATTGCTGCAGCCAGCGGGGTTGCGGGCGGCCATGTGCTCGCGGGCCCGCAGTACCCGTTGCCGCACCACGGCCGTCGACTCGGGCCCATCCCCATCGCTGTGCTGGCGAAAGGGGGCTGTGAGGGCGTGGCTGCTGGGGCGGCGCATCACCACCTGCAGGTCGATGCGATCCAGCAGGGGGCCTGACAACCGCCCCCAGTAGCGCTGCCTTTGCCCTTCGCCACAGCTGCAGCTGCGCTCCGGATCCCCCAGCCAGCCGCAGGGGCAGGGGTTTGTGGCTGCCACCAGGGTGATCTGACAGGGAAAGCGGGTGCGTTGTCGCGCCCGGTGGATCCATACTTCCCCGTCTTCCAGCGGCTGGCGCAGCTGGTCGAGCACCGCCCGCCGGAATTCGGCCAGTTCATCGAGGAACAACACCCCGTGGTGGGCCAGGGCCAGCTCGCCCGGGCGCGGCAAGCCGCCGCCGCCGAGCAGGCCCGCTGCCGAGCAGCTGTGGTGGGGGCTCCGAAAGGGTCTGGTTTCGAGTAGGCCCTGGCTGCTGTCCAGCAGACCGGCCACCGAGTGGATGGCCGTGAGCTCAAGGGCCTCGGCGGGGTTCAGGGCTGGCAGTAGGCCGGCCAGTCGCTGGGCCAGCATCGTTTTGCCGCTGCCGGGCGGGCCGCAGAGCAGGAGGTGATGGCCTCCAGCCGCAGCGATCTCGAGGGCGCGGCGGCCATGGGCCTGGCCCTTGACGGCGGAGAGATCGCCGACCTCCGGGCCAGTTGGGCCGGGCCGGCGCGCCTGGGGGCCAAGCGGCTGCAGGTTCTGATGGCTGGCGTGCGGATGCTGCAGGTGCCAGAGCACCTGGTTCAGATCGCTGGCACCCCACACCTGCAGTCCGTCCACCAGGGCGGCCTCCCAGGCATTGGCCTGGGGCACCACCAGGGCCCGGGCGCCGTGCTGGCGCGCGGCGATGGCGATGGCCAACACCCCCCGGATCGGCCGCAACTCCCCATTGAGGGCCAGCTCCCCCGCGCTCCATACCGCCTCGCTGCTCGCTTCGGCCAACTGGCCTGAGGCCAGCAGCAGCCCCAGGGCGATCGGCAGGTCGAAGCCGGGCCCCTCCTTGCGCAGGTCGGCCGGGGCCAGATTCACCACCACCCGCGTCTGGGGCACTTTCTGGTTGCTGTGGCGCAGGGCGGAGCGCACCCGCTCCCGGGATTCCTGCACGGCGGCATCGGCCAACCCCACCATCTGCAGCCCCGGGAGCCCCGGCGCCAGATCCACCTCCACCAGCACCGGCCGGGCCTCCAGCCCGAGCAGCGCCGCCGTCTTGCACCGTGCCAACATCCTGCCTGGGGCCACTGGTTTGTTAGTGCCACCCCTGTCCCACCCCTGGTGCCCCTGTGAGCCAAGACACGATCTTTGCGCGCATCCTTCGTGGCGAGATCCCCTGTGATCAGGTGTTCGCCGATGAACACTGCCTGGCCTTTCGGGATGTGGCTCCCCAGGCGCCGGTGCACGTGCTTGTGATTCCGCGCCAGCCCATCCCCGAGCTGGCCCAGGCCAGCGCAGAGGATCAGGGCCTGCTGGGCCATCTGTTGCTGGTGGCGGCCCGGGTTGCCCGCCAGGAGGGGCTAGAGGCGTTCCGCACTGTGATCAATAGCGGCGCGGCAGCCGGGCAAACCGTTTTTCATCTGCATGTGCACGTGATCGGTGGGCGTCCCCTGGCCTGGCCCCCGGGCTGAGCGCGGCCCGGCAACAATGGCCTGATCTAGCTCCCCCCATGAATTTCTTTAAGGCCCTACGCGATCAGCTAGCCAAGCTGCAGCGTCTCGCCCAGCCCTACTTCCTGCCGGTGGACGACACCCGGGGCTGGCAGTTCCTGTTGCTGGTGGCCGCCCTGCTGGCGGTGGTGGTGGGCAGCACCTTGCTACTGCTGACTGGGGTGCTGGCCCTCAGTGGGGCCCTGATCCCCGAATTGCGCAGTCGCTTTTTGCCGGGGGTGCCGGAGCAGGTGGCGGCGATCTGGCGTAGCCCGATCGGGCCGCTGGTGATGGTGTTGCTGGCCGGTGGGCTGGGCTGTTTTGTGGCCTTTCGCGGCAAATTGAGGCAGGGCCGCTGGCTGCCCTGGCTGCTGATGGGAGTTATCACCCTGCTGATCCTGGTGATCAATGGGATAAATGTGGGAATCAGCTTCATCGCTCGCAATATTGAAAATGCCCTGGTGGCCTATAAGGCGGATGATTTTTGGAAAATCGTAGCCATATATGCTTTTTGTTTGGTGCTGGCCCTGCCTATCCGGGCGATCCAGAGCTACCTGATTCCCAAGCTTGGCTTGTTATGGCGAGAGTGGCTGAGTGGGCGTTTGTTGAATCGCTACCTCTCTAATCGAGCCTATTATATTCTCAATCCAAACGACGAGTCGATCGAAGAAATTGATAATCCGGACCAGCGAATTTCCCAAGATGCGGCCAGTTTTACGGGCACTAGTTTGAGCGTTGTTGTTGAGATCATTGCAGCCCTGCTCACTTTCGCCAGTTTCATCATTGTGCTATGGAACATCAGTGACCAACTTGCCTTGGTCCTGTTGGTGTACTCGGTGGGGGGCACGGGTTTGATTGTGTTTGCAAGCCGTAAACTGGTCAATCTAAATTATTTGCAGCTCAAGCTTGAGGCCGATTTTCGTTATGGCCTGGTGCATATCCGCGACAATGCCGAGTCGATCGCCTTCTACCGCGGAGAGCAGCAGGAAGCCAACGAGGCCCAGCGGCGGCTGGGAGGGGCGATTAAAAACTATGACCGTTTGATTGTCTGGGAAGCCCTGATCAGTGTGATCCAGCGCTCCTACGATTATTTCTCTAGATTTTTGCCTTGGCTGGTAATTGCGCCGATCTACTTTGCCAAGCAGGTTGATTTTGGTGTATTTACCCAGGCCAGCATTGCCTTCAGCCAGGTTTTGTTTTCGGTGAGTTATATCGTTAACAACATCGATCGTCTCGCCGCCTTCTCCGCTTCGATCAGCCGTTTGGAGGGATTCCAGGGCAAGGTGGATGCGATCGGCATTGAAGCCGCCGCCCTGGAGGCCCAGCTGGCGGCCACCAGTGGGGCCCGCGACGACGGCTCGATCCTGGTCAGCCATGTGGACTTGGTGCCGCCCCGCACCAACCGCACCCTGATCCGGGATCTGAGCCTGGAGGTGAATCGCAGCCAGCGCCTGCTGGTGGTAGGGCCTTCCGGCTGTGGCAAAACCTCTTTCCTGCGCATGGTGAGCGGCCTTTGGCCGCCGGCATCCGGGCGGGTGGAGCGGCCCAGCGAGGGGGAGTTGATGTTCATCCCCCAGAAGCCCTACATGCTGCTGGGCAGCCTGCGGGAGCAGCTCTGCTACCCCCAGCAGCCGGATCGCTTCAGCGATGGCCAGCTGCGCCATGTGCTTGAGGAGGTGCGCCTGGGCGAGCTGGTGCAGCGTTATCCCGACCTAAATATCATCCAAGACTGGCCCCGGCTGTTGTCCCTGGGCGAGCAGCAGCGTTTGGCCTTTGCCCGCCTGCTGCTCAATTCACCCAGCTTTGTGGTGCTCGATGAGGCCACCAGCGCCCTCGATGTGGCCACGGAGCGCCACCTCTATTCCCTGCTCAGCGAGCGGGAAATGGCCTTTGTGAGCGTGGGTCACCGCCCCACCCTCACCGCCTTCCACGACACGGTGCTGGAGCTCGACGGCAGTGGTAAGTGGCGACTGTTGCCAGCGGCCGGCTATGACGTGGGACGTCATGCCTGATCCCATGCCTGCTGAGACTCCAACCACCAATCCAATCACCAGTGCCACTACCGGCGACATTCCGGCTTTTGGCTGGAGTGGCTACGCCGAGCGGGTCAATGGTCGTTTTGCCATGGTGGGCTTTACGGCCCTGCTGCTGATCGAGGCCATCAGCGGAGACACCTTCCTGCACTGGGCTGGCCTGGTGCCCTGAGCCCCCGCCCTGAGTTCTCTCCCTGGAGGCTTCTTACTGGGGGCCTGGGCCGCACTCAGGGGATCTGGATCAGGTCTACCTGCCAGATCCCATTGCGGCTCACCTGCACGGCCAGCTGGCGGCCATCGGCCTGGAGTTGCACCGCTTTGGGGACACCGTTGGGCACCATGGCGATCGGCTGCAGGCTCTGCAGCGAGCGGCGGTAGAGCACCAGCTCGGTGCGGCCTTCCAGCTGGCGCACCAGGGCGATTTTTTCCCCAGCTGCATCGATACTGACGCTCAAGGGCTGGGCATCGGCCCGGTTGAGGCCAATCAGGGGCTGGGGCTGCTGGCGCTCCAGATCGAGCAGCATCACCTGCTCCCGCCCGCCCCGGCCGCTGATCAGGGCCAGCCAGCGACCGGAGAGAGAAGGCTCCCGGGTGGCGCCCAAGGCCTCGAGGCGGCTGTTGACTGGGTGCAGTGGCCTCGGCATCGGCCCCATGCAGCTGCCCAGCAGCAGGGCCATGGCCATGAGGGTGCCTGTGGCCGTTGCAAGGACAGGCACCCTCATGGGGGGGCTCCAGGACCGCCCCCCTGAATGGCCATCCCGCCCGGGCGGTCGGGCTCCAGCAGGCCAGTCAGATCAAACAACTGCACCCGCAACTGGCCATCGAGGGCCACCTGCACGGCCAGCCGACCCGCCTCCGGGGCCAGGCTGAGCCGCAGGGCGGTGTGATCGGCCGGCAGGGGCAGCCTGTGCAGGGCCCCGCTTAGCCGATCTTCGATCAAGGGCACCCGCTGGCTGCCCTGCTGCACCAGGGCAGCCACGTAGCGGCCGTTCCAGCTCAGGGAGGGGGAGCTGTGGGGCTGGTGCCTCTGGAAGTGGCGCAGGTTCACGACCCGCCCGCTGGGTTGTTCCTGTAGCAGCAGGGTGGGCCCACTGCTGCGCTCCACCACTGAGGCCAGCAGCCGCCCCTGGCCGCTTAGGGCCGGCTCCTGGCGGCTGGCTTCACCTAGGCCGCCGGCCGGGCCGGCACTGCGGCGGCCGAACCAGGGGCCGCCGCTGCATCCTGCCAAGAGCAGGAGGCAGGCTGGCAGCAGCAGGGCTGCCAGGGCTGGCGCCGGATTGGGTTGGTTCAGGGCGCCTCAGTCGTCGAAGCGGGAGCTGTTATCCCGTGGCCGGGGTTCGCCAGGTACGCGGGGTTTCAGTGGAGTGAAGTCTGCATCGCTGATCTGCTCGCTTGCCCCAGAGATGGGAGAACCCTGGGGGATTCCGGCTGGCCCGGTTGGGGGGGCAACCTCAGGGGTGCTGGCTCGCCTGGTGGAGCGGGGCATGGCCTCAGGTGCTGCAGTGGGTCGGCTGCCCCGGCGCGGTTCTGGGGTGGCATCACGCTCGCGGCGGCGGGAGCCGAAATCGGTGCCTGGCCTGGCGGCTGACCGTGCTGAGCCGCTGAAACGGCTGGGCTCAGGCTCCTGGCTTGGGCTTGCCCAGTCGGCCTGGGCCGGCCTGCGGCTCGCGGCCCGCTCGGGGATGGCCGTGCGGTTGGGCCGGCGTGCCCTGTAGAAGTCCTCGTCTTCGCTTTCGTCTTCGCGGGAGGGAATGCGGCGGCGCAGGGGCTGGGGCTCGTCAAAGCGATCCACATCAGCTTCACCCCAGGTTCTTCCGCCCACCCGGGCGCGGGCGGGCCCCGGGGTGGGCATCGGTTCGTCGTCGTCGAAGTAGGAAGAGCGCCGCGCCTGCTCGGTGGTCACACCCCGCAGCCGGACGCTTTCGTAGGCGAAGAAAACGGTGGTGGCGGCCAGCAGGAACTGGCCAAACTGGAGGATGGGGTCCAGGCGCCAACCCTGAAAAAACAAAATGCCGCCGCAAAGCAGGCCAATCGCCGCAAAGAAAACGTCGTAGTCGCGGGCAAGGGCGGGCTTGAAGCTCCGCATGAAATAGAGCAGGGCGCCGCCGACGGCCAGCACAATGCCCACGATGCTGGCCCAATTCAGGCTGGCATTAACCACGGTGTCTCACCCGTTCAACCATTTGCCCACTGTAGGCAGGTTGCCTGGGCTGCCTAGGCCCCAGCTCTTCAGAGGCGACGATCGAGGCGATCGTTCTGGCTGATCAGCACCAGGGCAATGGTGATGGGCACCACCACGATCACGGCCCCCCAGGCGAGGCTGCTCAGGAAGTTGGCTAGGGAAGGCGTCATAGCGGGCCAGTTTTGAACGTAAACCGTTCCCCAATCCTAGGCAGTGGTGGCGGGTTCCTACGCTGGGAACCCAGCTGCTTAGAGCTTTGTGACGGCCCTGCCCTCGTCTTACCTGTCGTGGCACTCCTTGGCGTCAGGGGCCCATCTGGTTTTGGGGCTCGGGCTGGCGATCTGGACCCTGCTGTTTCTGTTTCGGATCGTGCTCACCTGGTACCCCCAGGTGGATCTGAGCCGAGGGGTGATGCGTTTGATTGGCGGCCCCACCGAGCCCCTGTTGGCCCCCACCCGTCGACTGATCCAACCGATCGGGGGGGTTGATGTGACCCCCGTGGTTTGGGTGGGCCTGCTCAGCCTGGTGCGCGAGTTGTTGGTGGGGCAGCAGGGGTTGATCACCCAGGTGCTGATGCGGGCGGGGGCTGTCGCCTAGGCGCCCGTCTGGGGCAGCATGTCCTGCTCGACAAACTTGGTGTGCACATCGCCGGCCTGGAACTCGGGTCGATCCAGCAACTGCAAGTGGAAATCGATCGTTGTGGGGATGCCGGTGACAGCACATTCCGACAGGGCCCGGCGCAGGCGCCGCAGGGCATGGGGCCGGTCGGTGCCCCACACGATCACCTTGCCGATTAGGGAGTCATAGAAGGGCGGGATCTCGTAGCCCGTGTAGACATGGCTGTCGACCCGCACCCCAGGGCCGCCGGGGGGCAGCCAGCCGGTGATTTTGCCTGGAGCGGGCCGAAAATTCTGACGGGGATCCTCGGCGTTGATCCGCGCCTCGATGGCGTGGCCGCAGAGCTTTACTTGGTCTTGAGTAATCGAGATGGGTTCGCCGCCGGCGATGCGCAGCTGCTCGGCGATCAGGTCGACGCCGGTAACCATTTCGGTGACCGGATGCTCCACCTGGATCCGGGTGTTCATCTCCATGAAATAGAACTTGCCGTGGCGGTCGACCAGAAATTCGACGGTGCCCGCTCCCTCGTAGTTGATGGTGCGTGCCGCTGCCACGGCGGCCTCACCCATCTGGCGGCGCAGATTTGCATCGATGGCAACGCTCGGTGCCTCCTCCAGCAGCTTCTGGTGGCGCCGCTGGATTGAGCAGTCCCTTTCGCCTAGGTGCACCACGTTGCCGTGGCGATCGGCCAGCACCTGCACTTCCACGTGCCTTGGCCGGTCGATGAATTTCTCCATGTAGAGCCCGGGGTTGCCGAAGGCGGCTTCCGCTTCCCCCTGGGCTGCCTTGAATAGGCTTTCGAGCTGGTCGGGGCCGGGCACCAGCCGCATGCCCCGGCCCCCGCCGCCGGCGGTGGCCTTGATCATCACCGGATAGCCCATCCCATCGGCGAGGCGGGCGGCGTCGGCAGTGCTGTCGAGCAGCCCTTCGCTGCCGGGGATGGTGGGTACGCCCACCCTCTGCATGGTGGCCTTGGCGGTCGACTTGTCTCCCATCGAACGGATCGCCTCGGGGGATGGCCCCACAAAGGTGATGCCGTGGTCGGCGCAGATCTCGGCAAAGCGGTCGTTTTCCGCCAAAAAGCCGTAGCCGGGGTGGATGGCATCGGCCCCTCGGGAGGTGGCCGCGGCCAGAATGTTGGGAATATGGAGGTAGCTCTTGGAGCTGGGCGCCTCCCCGACGCACACCGCTTCGTCGGCCAGTTGCACGTGCAGGGCGTTTTTATCCACCGTGCTGAACACGGCCACCGTGGGAATGCCCAGCTCCCGGCAGGTGCGCAGGATTCGCAGGGCAATCTCGCCACGGTTGGCGATCAGCAACTTGCCGATGGGCATCCGCGGCGACTCAGCTGATATGGGCCAAGGCGGACTGTATCAGTGCTTCCCAAGCCGGCCGGCACCAATGGGCTAGAGGGAAGAGCGATGGGTATATTGCTCCCTCGGGGCACCCTGCGGTGATCCCAGATCGATGCGGATGTGGTGGAATTGGTAGACACGCACGTTTGAGGGGCGTGTGGCTTCGGCCTTACGAGTTCAAGTCTCGTCATCCGCATTTCTTTTTCATTTCAGCCAGCCGTTGCCTGAACCGAAGCGGGTTCCCAGGGTGACCCCGCCGCCACCGGTCTCGATAGTGCTGGTCAGCAACGGCCCTGGGGAGCTGTCCACCTGGGTCAGGCCCCTGGCCCAGCGCCTGCAGCGCCGCATCCCCCTGCGCCCCATCGCCGCTGCGGCGGACTGCAGCCTGGAGCTGGTGCTGGTGCCCTGTCCCAACGGCACGGGCCGCGAACACCTGGCTGCTGCGGGGTGGGGGTTGTTTGAGCGCATCGTGCCGGCGCGCCAGTTCTGGTCGCTGCTGCTTTCCCCCGGGAGGTTTGGTCCCTGGGGAAAGCGCGGAGTGGTGGTGTTTCTGGGGGGGGATCAGTTTTGGACGGTGCTGCTGTCGGCGCGTCTGGGCTACCGACACCTCACCTATGCCGAATGGGTGGCGCGCTGGCCGCGCTGGAACGATCGCATTGCGGCCATGGGACCTAGGGCCGCAGCCCGGCTGTCCCCCCGTTGGGCGCAGCGCTGCACGGTGGTGGGAGATCTGATGGCCGATCTCTCCGAGTCGGCCCGCAGCGAGGCACCGTTGCCCCAAGGGGAGTGGCTGGCCCTGTTGCCGGGCTCTAAGCGGGCCAAGTTGCGGGTGGGAGTGCCGTTTTTGCTGGAGACGGCCGATCGCCTGGCGGCGCTGCGCCCGGGCTGCCGTTTCCTGTTGCCGCTCGCCCCCACCACCAGCATCGATGAGCTGCTTGCCCAGGCGGGTCCCGCCAATCCGATTGCCAGCTCCTACCGATCGGGGTTGCCGCGGCTGCGGGAGCCGGATCTGCTCGTGACGCCGGCCGGCACCCCGATCCAGCTGGTGCGTGAAAGTCCTGCCCACGGCGCCCTGAGCCAGTGCGCCCTGGCCCTCACCACCGTGGGCGCCAATACGGCCGAGTTGGCCGCCCTGGGGGTGCCCATGCTGGTGCTGCTGCCCACCCAACACCTGCATGTGATGCAGGCCTGGGATGGGCTGGCCGGACTGGTGGCGCGGCTACCGCTGCTGCGCTGGGGGTTTGGCCTGCTGCTCACGGCCTGGCGCCTGCGCCACCGGGGTTTCCTGGCTTCGCCAAACATCGCTGCGGGTCGCTTGCTGGTGCCCGAGCGGGTGGGCGTGATCACGCCCGAGTCGATTGCGGCCGAGGCCGCCGATTGGCTTGGTGCCCCTGAGCGCCTCGCCGGGATGCGGGCTGATTTGCGTGGTTTGAGGGGCCAGCCGGGGGCGGTGGCCAGCTTGGCGGAGCTGGTTCTGGAGCTCCTGCCCCCGGGCCTGGGTTCCTAAGGTTTAGGCCAGTGTTTTGTTCCCTCCCATGGCAGACGCAGCCAGCACCCCTATCCCCTCCGACCCCTCTGCCTGCGGCCTGGACAGCGGCCTGGCGCGGGGCACCAGCGAGGAGCAGTGGCGCCAGCAGCTCACGCCAGAGCAATTTCGCATTGCCCGCCAGGGCGGCACCGAGCGGGCCTTCAGCGGTGCCTACTGGAACCACAAGGCGAGCGGGATGTACCACTGCATCTGCTGTGACGCCGAGCTGTTTAGCAGTGACACCAAATTCGAATCCGGCACGGGTTGGCCCAGCTTCTGGGACGGCGTGAGCGCGGGCGCCATCAGCACCCACACCGACAGCTCCCACGGCATGGTGCGCACGGAGATCCGCTGCGCCAACTGTGACGCCCACCTGGGCCACCTTTTCAACGATGGACCTGCCCCGACCGGCCACCGCCACTGCGTCAATTCAGCCTCGCTGGTCTTCCGGCAGCCCTGAAATCAGGCCTGCTTCATTAGCCCAGCTTCACCAGGGATCCGCCAGGTCTTCGGCCTCCACATCCACCGGCTCTCGGGCGGGAGTTGGGGCGGGGCGGCGTTGGGGCGCCCGGGGCAGGGGCTCGGCCTGGAGGGGCCGGCGGGGGTTCTCGGGGCGGCGCTCCGGGAACCTGGACTCCTCAAAATTGGGTTCCTTGAATCTGGGCTCCTCGAATCTGGGTTGCTCGAAAGGCCTCTCGTCGTAGCGGGGTTCGTCTTCGTCGAGGTAGCGGCGTTGACGCAGGGGTTCCTGCTGGCGCCGCTCCTCCAGCTCGACGTAGTCGAGTTCTGCCTCTGCTTCCAGGGCCCGGCTGGTGGCTGGCTGGATGCGGCGCTGCTCCTGCACCGCGGGCTGGCCTGCGGCCAACTGGTTTTCCACCGGCACCATGCCTGAGCGGTAGCGCTCCCGCTCCTCCTGTTCCCAGCTGGGCCCGCCAATGCCCAGCTTTTCCAGCAGGCCTGAGCCCAGTTGCTTGAGCTTGTCTTCGGCCCCCTCGTAAACAATGATCCGATCCGGACCACTGCTGACAATCTCCTCAACCCTGAGTTCCCAGGTGCTGAGTACCCCTTCGCCCAGGATCGGCACCCCCAGGGCGCCGATCACCAGGGTGGCCAGCTCACCGGTTTCGATGTCGAAGCTGAAGCCCAGCACCCGGCCCAGCTGGGCGCCCGCCTCGGTGATCACCTGGCAGTTGATCACCTTGCCGTAGCGATCGGGGTTGAAGCCCTCGGCCAGGGAGTCGGCCGAATCCACCAGGATCACATCGCCCACCTGGCGGATCCGATCGAGGGGCATCCAGCGCGGTAGGCCCGGCAGGAAACGGGTCAGGGGGTTGTCGCGCAGGCCCAGCGCCACCACTTCGCGCCGGTCGACATCCACCACCACCTCACCGACAACCCCCAGCCGCCGGCCGGTGTCGCGGGTGATCACCTGGGTGCCCATCAACTCGGAGCGCAACCAGAGGCGATCGCTTGGGGCGGCAGCGGCTGCTCCGAGATCGGTGGAGGGGGGAATGGAGGAGGTCAATGAAAGGGTCGAACCTGGGGCCCAGTCGATCCATTGTGGCCCACCTGGTTCGCTGGGGTAAGGGCGGTCAGGCCGCGGGCGGTAACCCCACCACCTGGGTGTGGGCTCCCCGGGCCTGGGTGACGCCGATGGTGCGGGTGGCAGCTGCGATCATCGGGCGCCGGTGGCTCACCACCATGAACTGGGCCTGGTCGGCCTGGCTGGCGATCAGGGCTGCCAGCCGTTCGACGTTGACCCCGTCAAGGAAGCTGTCCACCTCATCGAGGGCGTAGAAGGGCGAGGGCCGAAAGCGCTGTAGGGCAAACAGGAAACTCAGGGCCGTCAGTGACTTCTCGCCGCCGCTCATCGAGTTGAGGCGGCGCACGGCCTTGCCCTTGGGATGGGCCACCAGGGTGAGGCCCCCATCCAGGGGGGATTCGGGATTTTCCAGCTGCAGGTGACCTTCGCCGTCGGAGAGACCCTCGAAGATCGTGCGGAAGTGGCCGTCCACCGCCGTGAACGCCTCCAGGAAAGCCTCCTGGCGCAGGGTGGCCACGGTTTCGATGCGCAGCAGCAGCTCCTCGCGTTCCTTGCTGAGTACCTCGAGGCGCTCCTCCAGCTCGGCCAGCCGGATTTCCAGCTGCTCCAGCTCTTCGAGCGCCAGCATGTTCACCGGTTCGAGGGCTTCCATGCGGGCCTGGAGGCTGCGCAGTTCTTCCTGCAACGCCTCCAGGCCCGCCTCGCGCACCTCCGTCGGGATCTCAGGCCGGGGATCGGGTAACTCCCGCTCCAGTTGTTCGAGGCGCAGTTGGTCGCCGCGCAGCTGCTCGGCCAGGGAGTCGAGCTCTTCAGCCAGGCGTTGCAGCTCCCACTGCTGCTGCTGCAGGGCCTGGCGTTGGGCTGAGAGCTGGGCTTCGGCGGCATCGCGGGCGCGCCGCCGCTCGCCGAAGCGGGTTTGCAGATCCTGTTGCTGGCTTTCCAGGGCGCTGCGCCGCTGCTGGTCGGCCTGCTGCCGCTCCTTCCAGTGGGCCCGGTCTGCCACCAGGGCATTGACGGCCGCCACCAGCCGCTGTTCATCGGTCGCCAGGGCTTGAAGCTGGTTGCTCAGCCGCTCGGCCACTAGGGCCCGCTCGCGTCGGGCTGCCAGCAGGCCATCGCGTTGGTTGCGGGCCGCGGCCAGGGCGGAGTCGGCCGACTCCAGCTCGCTCTGGAGCCCCTGCCAGCGGGCAGCGTCGCCGGAGGCCTGCACGGCGGTTTCGCTCGCCTCGAGGGCCGTGCGCTGGGCCTGGAGGGGGCTGAGGAGCCCCTCCAGCTCTTGTTGGCGCTGCAGATCGGCCTGCAGGGTGGCCTGCAGTTGCCCCAGGCGGGTGCCCAGCTGCTGCTGGCGTTGCTGCTGGGGGGCCAGGGCGCGCTGGGCGGCGCTGCGCTCGGCCTCCAGGGCCGCCTGACGTTGCTGGTGCTCCAGCAGCTGGGGCCGCAGGCGCTCGAGCTGTTGGCACAGGTCGGCTTCCCTGCGGCGGCAGGCCAGCAGGCTCTCGCCCAGCTCCAGCAACCTTTGGCGATGGGGTTCGGCCTCGTCGCCATCCTGGGCCCGACCGAAGCTGAGTTGGCCGCCTCGCTGCTGCAGGCTGCCGCCTGTCATGGCACCGCTCTTCTCGAGCAGTTCGCCCTCAAGGGTCACCGCCCGGCAGCGGCCTAACTCGCGCCTGGCGTTGGCCAGGTTGTCGAACACCAGGGTGTCACCGAAGACGTAGCGGAACACCTCCGCATATACCGGCTCGTGACGCACCAGGTCGACGGCCCTGCCGACCAGCCCGCCACCACCTGCACCACCCCCTGCCGCACCACCGCGTTGCAGGGCTGCTCCGCCACTACCTCCGGAGCCGCCACCGGAGCCGCCCCGAATCTTGTTGAGCGGCAGAAAGGTGAGCCGGCCGGCCCGGCGTTGCTTGAGCAGCTCAATCGCCTGGGCGGCGATGCGGTCGTCGTCGACCACCACCTGGCCGAGGCGCCCGCCGGCCGCCACCTCGAGCGCATAGCGATGGCGCTCCTCCACCTCAGCGAGCTGGGCCACGGGCCCGTGGATGCCGTCGAGGCCCGCCTCCAGCAGCACCCGCAGGGCGCCGGTGCCACGGCTTTCCTGCAGGGTTTCGCGGCGACTGTCGAGCCGGGCGATCTCCCGCTCCAGGGTGGCCTGTTCCTGCTCCAGGCGGCTGCGGGTGCGCTGCTGCAGGGCCAGGGCCTCGGCCAGCTCCTGCACCTGCTGCTGCCTCAGCCGGGTGGCCTCCCCCACCTGCTGCCAGGCGCTTTCGGTGGCCGCCAGCTGCTGCTGGACGCCCTGTTGGCTGATCCCCTCCTGCTGCTCCTCGGCCCCCAGCTCCGCCAGCCGCTCCTGCTGCTGGCGCAGCCGCTCCTGCAGCTGTTGGCGCTCCGCCTCCAGTGGCCCGATCTGCTCGGCCAGCTGCTGGCGGGCCAGGCTGCGTTGCCTCTGTTCCTCCAGCCAGCTGCCGGAGCGGCCCGCCACTTCGCCCAGGCGGCGACGGGAGAGTTCCACGGCGCCTTCAGCGCTGCGGCAGGCCTGCTCGGCGGCTTCCAGCTCGGCCAGATCGGAGCTGGTCTCGAGGGCCTGCTGCTGCTGGCGCAGGTCGCCCTGGCCGCGGGCCAGTTCCTGCCGCTGGCGTTGCAGCGCTTCTGCTTCGAGCTGGTGTTTTTCCCCCTGGCGGGCCAGTTCGCGGCCACTGGCTTCGAGGCCGGCAAGTTCGGCCTGCACGGCGATCAGCTGGTCTTCGCCGAGGGCCTTGACCTCCGCCTGCAGCTGCTCGAGGGCGGCGGCGGCGGCCCCCAGCGCCTGCTCGCCGGCGGCGATGGCCTCGCGGCCTGACTGCTGCTGGGCGGTGAGCTCTTCGCGGCGCCGACTGAGGGCGGCCTGGTTGGCCCGGGCCGCCTCGAAGGCCAGTAGCTGTTCCCGCAGTCGGCCCGTGTGGTGGCGCTGGCGCAGGTCTTGATAGGTGCGGGCCTTGGCGCAGTCGCGCTCGAGTTTCTGGCGGGAGCCCAGCAATTCCTGCTGGACGATTGCGCAGCGCTCCTGGCGCTCCTGCACCTCGTCGAGCTTGGCGCGACTCTGCTCGATCCGGGAATCGAAGAGGGCGACGCCGGCCAGCTCATCGATGATGCCGCGTCGATCCTTGGCGCCCATCGAAACGATGCGGGTCACGTCGCCCTGCATCACCACATTGCTGCCCTCCGGATCCACCCGCAGGCGCCGCAGCTGGCCCTGTAGCTGCTGCAGGTTGCAGGGCACCCCGTCGGCGCTGAAGCTACTGGCGTAGGTGCCGCCGGGGGCCACCCGCAGGCGGCGGCTCACGGTCCACTCGGTCTGGTCGGGTCTGATCCAGGGGCCTTCTTCTGGGGGCTCCAGGCCCGCTTCGGCTGGGTCGGGCTGCCACTCGCTGAGGTCAAAGCGCACGTTCACCGAGGTTTCGGCGGCCTTGCCCTCCCGCAGCATGGCGCTGTTGATCAGGTCTGGCAGGCGATCGGCCCGCATGCCGCGGCTGCTGGCCAGGCCCAGGCAGAACAGCACCGCGTCGAGAATGTTGCTCTTGCCAGAGCCGTTGGGGCCGGTCACCACAGTGAAGCCCTCTTCCAGCGGAATCGTGATTGATCCGCCGAACGACTTGAAGTGGGTGAGCCCGACCTGATTGATGTGAACCAACAGGCCCGTGCGCCGAGCAGCAGAAATGTAGCGGAGGGTTTCGAAATCTCAACCCCCTCCTTAGGTTGTGGGTTGAGCTGAGTTGCCTCCCCCTCCGCCATGACCGCCGAAACGCCTCCCCGCAGCGCCAGCCCCGAGGGCTTTCGCGATCGTTTCGAGACCCTGATCCCCTCCATTCAGCGGGAGTGGCCGGCCGTGGCCCGCCAGGCCCTTGAGGCCACCCGGGGCAGCTTCGATGAGGTGGTGGAGGTGATCGCCAGCCAATCCGGTCGAACCGCCACGGTGGTCAAGGACCAGTTGCTCGAGCTGCTGGAGGTGGCCGGCGGCCAGACCAGCCGCCTGGCCGAAAACCTGGCACCGATCGAAGCCCAGCTGGAGAGCCTGCTCGATGAGCTCAATTCCAGCCTGCGGCCCCGGATTGAGAAGCCGGTGCGGGAGCGTCCCCTGCTGGCGATCGGCATTGCCACGGGCGTTGGGGTGTTGCTGGGCCTGCTGCTGGCCTCGGGCCGGCGTTCCTCATGACGGATTCGACCTCACCCGGTGTGGCCCGGGTGGCGGCGGGCCGGGTTGGCGCCCTGCTGACCTCGGTGATGGACCTGCACGTGCGCATTGCCCTGCAGGAGGTGGATCGGGAGAAGCGGCGCCTGATCAGCGGTGCCCTGCTGCTCAGCGGCGGGCTGGCCCTGCTGCTGCTGGCCCTGATCGGTGCCGAGCTGGCCCTGCTGCTGTGGCTGCACGCGGCCCAGGGGCTGAGCTGGATCCATGCCGCCTTGGCGGTGGCCGCTTTGGATCTGGTGCTGGCCGGGGTGTTTGTGCGGGTGGGCGGCCAGCTGCTCAAGGGTCCCTACCTGCCCCAGACCACCGCCGGTCTGAGCAAGACCACCAGGGCGATCCTGGGTCGCTAAGGCCTGGGAGCCGGATCCAGTGGGTGGGTCCAGATCAGGGCCCGGATCTCCCCAGTGTGGAAAGGCTTCACCCGGCTGGCGTCCTGATGGGCGGCCGCGCTCTGCCCCTGGGCACTGGTCTGCAGGATTTTCAGGGTGTCGCCGTGGGACACCAGCACCGTGACCCGGTCTGGATTCGCCGCGGCCTCCCGCTCCAGCCTGGCAATCAGGGCAGCGCCGCGGCGGCGCTCTCCACTCCCCAGGGGTTCCCTTCGGGGTTGGCGGCGTCCTGGTCCCAGATGCGCCGGTAGAGGGGCCCGCTCGGGCTCTGGCCTTCAAAGCGGCCGAAATCCCGCTCCCGCAGTTCGGCATCGAGGCGAATCGCCAGGGCTGGACCCTGCTGACGATGCCAGTGCTGCAGCCGCTCCACCAGGATCTCCGCCGTTTCGCGGCTGCGGCTGAAAGGCGAGCTGACAATCCACAGCCCACCCTGCTGCCAGGCCCTGCGGATTGTGTCCCCATGGGCCGCAATCCAGGCATCGCTGGACTCCTGGACCTCTTGCCGACCCCGCTCGGTGAGCCCGTTGCGGGGATCGATGCCTGCGGCCATGGCGCTGCAGATCCTTTGCTGGGAGGACGGCACACTCTCGCCATGGCGCATGCCGAAATAGCGGGCCATCGGCTGGCTGGGGTCGGCTTGAGCGGGCAGGGGCAGAGCCGTGTGCAAGGTCACCAGGGCTCCAGCCAGCAGCAGGGGAATCAGCATGGGGCTGTCAGCGGATTTCATAGTGCAGCCAGCGGCAGTCGATGCCGCCGTTGCTGATCGGGATGCGGCGGCTCGCCTTCATCCTCAGGGCGCCGGTGAGTTCCGGGTTGCCGCTCAGCAGCCACAGGCTCCAGCCGCTGCAGCGCTCCTTCAGCATGCGGCCCAGGTCGGCGTAGAGGGATTCCAGGGCCTCGCCCCCACCTAGTCCCCCACCGAGGCGCTCGCCGTAGGGCGGGTTGCAGACCAGGATCCCTGGCTCCGGCGGCGGCTCAAAGTCACGGCAGTCGCCCTGGCGCAGATCGAGGGCCTCGGCCACCCCGGCTGCCTTGGCGTTGCTGCGGGCCTGCTCCAGCACCCCGGCGTCCTGCTCCATGCCCACAATTGGGGCCAGGGCCTTGCCGCAGGGGAGTGTCTCCCGGGCCAGGGCGGCGGCGGCCTCTTGCTCCTGCTGCCAGAGCTGGGGGTTGAAATCGGGCCAGCGCTCGAGGCCGAAGCGGCGCCCCAGCCCCGGCGCCCGGCCTAGGGCAATGCAGGCGGCTTCGATCAGCAGGGTGCCGGAGCCGCAAAGGGGGTCGGCTAGGGGCACCGAGCCATCCCAGCCGGTGAGGGCGATCAGGCCGGCGGCGAGGTTTTCCTTGAGCGGGGCCAGGCCCATGGCAGCCCGGTAGCCCCGCTTGTGCAGGCTGGCGCCGCTGCCATCGATGCTCAGGGCTGCTGCACCACCGCCGAGGTGCAGGTGCAGGGCCAGGTCGGGATCGTCCAGGTCGACCGAGGAGCGGGCGCCCCACTGCTGGCGCTGCAGATCTACCAGGGCATTTTTGACCTGTAGGGCGCTGTAGTGGCTGTGGTTGAGGCCGGGGGCGCTGCCGGTGGCATCAACCCGGAAGCTGGCACCGGGAGGCAACCAGCGGCCCCAGTCGACGGCGCGCTGCACACCGGCGTAGAGCTCGTCGCGGCTGTGGCAGGGAAAGCTGGCCAGCTCCCGCAGCAGCCGGAAGGGCAGGCGGGCCTGGAGGTGCAGGCGGTAGTAGCCGGCCAGGTTTGTTTGGAAGCGCACGGCCCGGCGTAGGGGTGGGCCGGCCTGACAGCCCAGGGCCGTGAGCTCGGCCGCTGCGGCTTCCTCAAGACCCGGTGGCACCACAGCCACGCCGCTGATTGCGCTGGTGTCTTGGTCGGTGATGCCCACCCCTGCGGTCTGCGGTTGAAGCTGTCACAATGACGGAGTCCGGTTTCGGCCGGACTAGGTGATCCACACCGGTGCTTCGGACAGCGGTTCGATTCCGCTCAGCTCCATTCCCCCTTCCCGGGGCTGCAATGGTTTCGACGGGGTATAAGGAGGGTGACTGAAGCCTGCTCGGTAAGAGCAAATCCGTAACAGCGAATAACATCGTTCGTTTCTCCCGTCAGACCGCCCCCGTGGCCGCCTGACCCTTTAAGGGAGATGGGGTGAGATCAGCCTTATCACCCAAATGATCCATGGGGCCTGGAAGGGCCCTTCACAGCATTAGCGCCGGCGGAAGTTGGCCATTGTGAGCGAGTCGTAGATGCGATCGCCAAGCAGGTTGCGCACCAGCAGCAGGGGCCGGGCTAGATAGCCCACCACGTAACGGCTGCGGGGTTTGGCCGCACAGGCCGCGGCTGCGATCGTGCTGCCCACCAGGTTGGGTGAGGAGCTGCGGCGGGCGTCGTAGATGTCGGCAAAGCCCTCCAGCAAAATCTTGGTGAGTTGGCCGTAGGGGCCGTTGGCGGAGCGCTCCAGCAGGGGCTGCTGCATCGTTTCGGCAAAGTTGGTGCGGATGATGCCGGGTTGCACCACCACCACGTGAATGCCGAAATCGGCAAGCTCCAGCCGCAGGCAGTCAGACCAACCCTCCAGGGCGTGCTTGGAGGCGTGATACCAGGCCCCCAGCGGCGCATAGATGCGCCCACCCATTGAGGAGACGTTGATGATTCGCCCCGAACGGCGCTGTCGCATCGCCGGCAGCAGGCGCTGGGTGAGGTCCGCCAGGCCGAATAGGTTCACCTCAAACTGGCGGCGAGCCACAGCCAGTGGCGTTTCCTCCACCGAACCGTAGACGCCATAGCCGGCATTATTTACGAGCAGGTCGATGCCGCCGGGGTGGTCCTGGGCGAGGCGCTCCGCAGCTGCCGCAATGCTGGCGGGCTCGGCTAGATCGAGGGCCAGTGGCTGCAGGCCGGCAGGCACCAGGGGGGCCATCGGCTCCTGGCGCCGGGCTGCGCCAACCACCGTGAAGCCGCGTTCGAGCAGGGCCTGCGCTGCCGCCAGGCCAATGCCGGAGGAGGCCCCGGTGACCAGGGCTACGGGCGGGCGGGCTGTATTCGGGTGCACTGCAGGAAGCTGGGGGCAGAAATTCACCGTAGGGCCCGGTCAACTCCTTCAAACCCTGCAGACTTGCACTCGATCAGGCTTTGGCGCTCGCTTTTTCAATCAGAGCATGATCAACTCTGGTCTAGGCTTGGGACCGCTGGGAAATTCTGAATTAATGGCCAAATTCCAATTCGAATTCACTCCAAAGCAGGATGTTGAGTTCAGGGAGCTTGTGGCCAAGCAGAGGATTGCTGCCATCGCCATCGCCGTGCTTGTTGTCATCAAGGCTGGGGGCGCCCTCCAGGATGTCTCCTCTGCCAACTGGCAGGAAATTATGTTTGCAGTGGCGTCTTTCCTGGCGGCAATGTACTCCTGCTATTCGTTGTATTTTAGCAGTGTAAGGCTCTACAGGATTACTAATTCGGCTGGCAATGATTTGAGCAATCTGTTTGCTGGATTGCAGGGCTTGGAGAATTGCTTTGCCGCCTTGGCCTTGGCAATTTTATTTAGCGTAATCCCTGATTATTTGGTTGGCTAGGACTATTAATTAGACTGAATTGTTTGATTTGTTTTATGCTTAATTGGGTCGTGCTTTCGGCCTGACAATTCTATGTTTTCTCCCGGTTTTGCGAGACCCGGGTTTGCTGTTGGTGCGCTTTTCGCCTAAATGATCCTCCAGCTTGCGCTGCAGAATCAGGCCCGAGAGCACAACCGTGATCGCATTGGCAATGATCAGAGGGCCATTGCGCGTAAAAATGCCATAAACCAGCCACAGGGCAATCCCACTGGTAAAAAAGGCATACATGCTTAGGGAGATCCCCCGGGTGTCGCCACTGCTGAGGGTTCTCATTGCCTGGGGAATGAAGCTCAAGGTGGTCAGAGAAGCTGCCGCGTAGCCCAGCAGTTCAATGGCGGATGATTGTTGACTCATGGCAACATCCTGCTGGATTGCCAGGGCCCAGCGCTGAAGATCAGGGTGCGGTTATTGGCTGGCATGGCCACATCGTCAAGGGGCTCCAGGCCCGCGGCGAGGGCTTGCTGCTTTAGCTCCACTGCATCCCGCACCCCCATGGCTGGATCGAGGTTGCGCAGATGGGCATCGAAGCTGAGGTTGCTGGCCGCGGTGTGCACCCCACCGTCGTGAAAGGGGCCGTAGAGCAGCAGCAGGCCACCGGGCTCCAGCACCTGGCGCACTCCTGCCAGCAGCTGGGGCAGGGCTGCCGCCGGCATGATGTGGCAGGTGTTGGCGCTGAATACGGCGTCGAAGCGGCCGCCAGGCCACTGCCCGGCCTCGGTCACATCGAGGCGGATTGCTCTGGGTAGTTCGGCAGCTGGCGCCAGGTCCTGCCGGGCCAGGCCTGCCAGTTGGCCCTGCAGGGTTGCCAGCCCCTCCTGTCGCTCGCTGGCTTGCCAGCTCAAAGCTGGGATGTTCGCGCCGAAATAGGCGGCGTGCTGGCCGCTGCCGGAGCCAATCTCAAGCACCCGCGCCCGCTCTGGCAGCCAGGCTTGAAGCAGGGCCAAGATCGGCTGCTTGTTGCGTTCGCAGGCTGGGGAGAGAAACACGCGCTTCCGGTTGGGATGGCTGCAGGGCAGCTTCTTAGGGGGTGCCGCCTGGGAAGCCGCTCCAGCTCTTCAGTTCCTGGAGGGTCTGGACCCCTTCGCGGCGCTCCTTGCCTGGCTGGTCCCAGGTGGGGTAGGCGCGGATCTGGGCCGCCTGGCAGCGGGCCCGACCGGGGTCGGTTTTGTCGCACTCCACGTAGGGAAGGGTGTTGCCGGCCTCTTTGCCAAACAGATTTTTCTGGTGGAAGCAGGCTGGACACCACCAGGCGCCATAGAAAATCGCCCCCTTGGCCCGCAGGTGGTCGCTGAGGGCCTTTTGTTCCGGGCTGGAGGGGGCCAGGGCCTCGCCGAGGCTGGAGGTGGTTGAGGCGCCAGGAACGTTGGCTCCTTTGGCGGCACTGGCGGTGGCCGTAAAGCCCAGCAGCACCGTGCTCAGGCCGATCAGTAGGGCAGAACGCAGGGAGCCGAACTCGGGCATCGGGGTGCGGGGTGCGGGTCAGCGGGCGGAGGCTACGGCTGATGGCCGGCTCTGGCCGGGCTGTGTGCGCAAAACCACAGCGGAGTGGTGGGGCGCCGGCGTTCGGCCTTCCGCCCTTCGGCGCGGCGGCTGAACAGCCCCATGGCTGAAACAATGGTCAGCTAGCGGTGGATAGGGAGGTCGATGGGCGCAAACGGCTACCGCGACTACTTCAAGGTGCTGGGCGTGGAGCGGAGCGCCGATGCGGACGCCATCAAGCGGGCCTTTCGCAAGTTGGCCCGTCAGTACCACCCGGATGTCAATCCAGACGACGCGGGTGCCGAGGCCAAGTTCAAGGAGGTGAGCGAGGCCTATGAGGTGCTCTCCGACCCGGATAAGCGCCGCCGCTACGAACAGTTTGGCCAGTATTGGAGCCAGGCCGGCGGCGGCCCTGGCACGGGCGGGGTGGACGTTGACTTCGGCCGCTACGGCAATTTCGACGATTTCATCAACGACCTGCTGGGACGTTTTGGCGGGCCCGCCTCCGGCGGTGCCCCGGGCGGTTTCGGTTTTAGTTCGGGCTTCTCGGGTGGGTTTTCCGGCGGCATGCCTGGAGGGGGTCGCGGCGCCCCGATCAATCTCGATGCCGAAGCCAGCATCAGCCTCTCCTTTGCCGACGCCTTCCGCGGTTCCGAGCGCACCCTGGCCGTCAACGACGAGCGGGTGCAGGTGCGCATCCCCCCTGGGGTGAAGCACGGCAGCCGGCTGCGGCTTAAGGGCAAGGGCAATCTGCAGCCCGGCACCGGCCGCCGCGGCGACCTCTACCTCAACCTGCAGCTCCAGGAGCATCCGGTGTGGAAGCTCGACGGCGACCAGCTGCGGGCCGAGCTGCCCCTCAGCCTCGATGAGCTGGCCCTCGGCGGCGAGGTGCGGGTGGCCACCCCCGACGGAGAGGCCTCCGTCCAGGTGCCCCCCGGCATGACCCTGGGCCGCAGCCTGCGGCTCAAGGGCAAGGGTTGGCCGCTCAAGGACGGCCGCGGCGACCTGCTGCTCACCCCGGTGCTCAAGTTGCCAGGCCAGCTCAGTGCCGAGGAACGGCAGTTGCTGGAGCAGCTGCGAGCCGCCCGCAGTGCCGATCCCCGGGCGGGTTGGATTCAGGCCGCCCGTCTCTAGGATCCGCCCTAGCGAGATTGGCCCCATGGAGCTCACCTACCGCCCCCGCAGGCTGCGCCGCACCCCGGCCCTGCGGGCGATGGTGCGGGAGCACCAGCTCAGCGCCGCCGACTTCATCTATCCGCTCTTTGTGCATGAGGGCGCCAGCAACGAGCCGATCGGGGCCATGCCAGGGGCCATGCGCTGGAGCCTGGAGGGGCTGGTGGAGGAGGTGGGCCGCGCCTGGGACCTGGGCATCCGCTGCGTGGTGCTGTTCCCTAAGGTGGCCGATGGCCTCAAAACGGAGGACGGGGCCGAGTGCTTCAACGAGCATGGCCTGATCCCCCGAGCCATTCGCCGGCTCAAGGAGGTGCACCCGGGCATGGCGATCATGACCGACGTGGCCCTGGATCCCTATTCCTGCGATGGCCACGACGGCATCGTCAGCGATCGGGGGGTGGTGCTCAATGATGAAACGGTGGCGGTGCTCTGCAAGCAGGCCGTGGCCCAGGCCCGAGCCGGTGCCGACCTGATCGGCCCCAGCGACATGATGGACGGCCGGGTTGGGGCCATCCGCGAGGCCCTCGATGAGGAGGGTTTTGAGCACATCGGCATTATCAGCTATACCGCCAAATACGCCTCCGCCTATTACGGACCCTTCCGTGAAGCGCTGGATTCCGCTCCCCGGGCCGCCGCCGGTAAGCCGATCCCTGGCGATAAATCCACCTACCAGATGGATCCGGCCAATGGCCGTGAAGCCCTCACCGAGGCCCAGCTAGATGAACAGGAGGGAGCTGACATCATCATGGTGAAGCCAGGCCTGGCTTACCTCGACATCATTTACCGGCTGCGGGGTGAAACCGAGCTTCCCATTGCCGCATATAACGTCAGCGGTGAATACGCCATGGTCAAGGCGGCGGCAGAGAGGGGCTGGATCGACGAGCGAGCGGTGGTGCTGGAAACCTTGCTCTGCTTCAAACGGGCCGGCGCCGATTTGATCCTCACTTATCACGCCTGCGAGGCGGCCCAGTGGCTCAGGCAGGGCTGAGTTGATTCAATTGCGATCGGGGCCCACCCTGGCAACGGCCCTTTATCTGGCCCTGATAACGGCCCTTGCTAAAGCCAGCGCCATCCCTTTTCTATTGTTTCCTGAGCTGGGAGCGCTGGCATCGGTGCTGTTCAGCGATCCCGCTGGCAGCTGGGCCCGCTCGCCCCGGCTGCTGGTGCTGACGCCAGTGCTGACGGCGATTCTGGGGGTGGGAATCAGCCGCATGATTCCCTATGGCCCCGTTTCGGTGGTGCTGATCCTGCTGTTGAGCTTGCTGGTGATCCGGGCCCTGCGCTCGCCGATCGTGCCAGCCATTTCAGCCGGGATGCTGCCCCTGGCCCTGGGGATCACAAGTTGGCAGTATCCGGCAACCATCCTGGTCGGCACCGGAGGTCTGGCCCTGTTGGCGGTGCTGCGCAGCCGCTTGGCCCTGGGCACCATTCCCCACCCTCGCCCAGCTCTTGGCCATGGCCCCATTCCCTCCCCATGGCTGCCCCTGGCAATTTTTGTAGCCGGGGGGCTGCTGCTGGTGCAGCTGCTCGGCTCGCGCCTGGTGCTCTACCCACCCCTGTTTGTGATCTGCTGGGAAATGCTTGCCCAGCCCCATCACTGCCCTTGGCAGGAGCGACCCTTTGCAGTGTTGCTGGTTACGGGAGTGGCCGCCCTGGCGGGTTCAATGCTGGTGGAAACCCTGGGGGTTTCTCCCCTGGCGGCCTTCTCGGCTGTGTTTGTCACTGGCCTGGCCCTGCAACTGGCGCAACTGACCTGCCCCCCCGCCTATGGACTCGCCCTGCTTCCCTTTGTCATCCCCTCCCCATCGATGACCTACCCCCTGCACACCCTGGTCGGCACGGCCTGGTTGCTGCTGGTGGTCAAGCTGCACCAGAACCACACTGGCTGGCGCAGCGCCCGAGAATGACTTTTATGCAACAGGTGTCCATGGCTCCGGCCCCAGTCCATCGCCTTGGCCATGTGGCCCTGCGGGTGCAGGACATGGATCGGGCCAAGGCTTTCTATCTCTCCTTGGGCTTGCAACTCACCTGGGATGCCCCCGACTGGGCCTACCTGGAATGGCCAGGCGGCGGCACGGGCATCGCCCTGCTCAGCGAAAGCTACCGGGCCGCAGGCCCCCACTTCGCTTTCCACTTTCACCAGCGCTCGGAGGTGGATGGGGTTCATGCCAGCCTGATGGCGGCTGGCCATAGCTGTGGTCCGGTGCACGACCACCGCGATGGCACGGCCTCCTTCTACCTGCAGGATCCGGAAGGCAACTGGCTGGAGATGCTCTATGAGCCCGCCGGCGGAATCCCCTCCAACCTGGGCGGCTGACCAAGTCCTCCAAGGGGCCTGCGGCCTGCCTCTCCAATGGTGATCAGTTCCTTCAGCCAGCTATCGAAGCTCGCCAGATCGGCGCTTAGCCGCGGCCAGAGTTCCAGGGCGCCTGCCAACCGCAGGTTCACTTGCTCTGGATCCAGATCGTCGGCGTAGAGGTGACGGACGACATGGCGAAATCCCAGCAGTTTCGCCAGTGATTGAGCCGTAGAGGCAGACAACAGGGGCGGTCTTAGGTCCGTGGCCTGGGTGAGGCGATCCAATAGCCGGCGGTGCCAGTCGGCACCTTCAGGAGTGCCGCCATTCAGCACCCGCACGATCTGCAGCAGGCAGCGCTCGATGCCCGTGTAGAGGTTTTGCAGACGTAGGGCTGCCGCATCCACCCGCTCGGCATCAGCGCCCTCGCTTTGCCAGATCGCGCAGTCGCCTGGGCGGGGGTGGATCAAGTGGCATGGCAATCAGCGCAGGGGTTGGCCATCTCGCTGGATCGGCTCCTGCCAGCACAAGGGCAACGCCTCCAGTCGCACAAGGTCGAGGGCGACAGGCGAGGCTTTATGTCGGTCTAGTTCCCGACCAGCGCAGCGTTGCGCCAAATCCAAAGCCTCAATCAGGTCCCCGGCCGGCAACTGTGCCACAGCTAAATCGAGATCCGAATCGGCATGAAAGCCTGGTCCCAGGCTCGAGCCAAATAGCCAGAGCGACACTTCGGGCCACTGAGCACGCAGCTCGGACGCCACGGTCGCCGCCACCTCCAGCAGCTGGCGGCGGCGCTGCTGCAATTGCCCGGCCTCGCTGGCCCAGCGGCGCTGCCAGTGTTCACGCTGTAGGGGTGTCAGCAGGGGCGTCTTGGCCATGGATTCATCGTAGGCAAGTTGCTTGTCGTGGGATTCCAGTTGGTTTAACTCCCCTATGCCCAAACTCGCTGCCGCTGGTGCATTGCCCGAGAATGGTCAGAGCAAGTCTCATCACCATGGCTGCGGTCCCAACCCAATCACTCTGCCCCTTGGCCCAGGGGCTGCCGCTCAACGCTGGTGAGTGATGCCGCCATCGCCGCCGAAACCCTGGTGCTGCTGGAGTGGCCGCGGCTGGCGGCCCACCTGGCCAGCTTTGCCAGCACCGACGCCGGTGGTCGCCACTGCCGCGCCCTGCCCCTGCCTGCCGATCTCGCTGCCAGTCAACGGCTGCTGGCCGAAACCACCGAGTTGCTCGGTCTCGATGGGTTGGTCGAGGGCGGCCTCAGTTTCCTGGGGGCGGTGGATATCAGCCCCACGGTGGCCCTGTGCGCCAAGGGCGGCTGCGCCGGTGGCGAGCAGCTGCTGGCCCTGGCCGGCACCCTGGCGGCGGCGCGGCGGCTGAGGCGTCAAATCGACGATCCGGAGCTGCGACCGGTCTGCACCGAGCTGGTGAGCGAGCTGCGCACCCTGCCGGAGCTGGAGCAGCGCCTGCACCACTGCCTGGAGGAGGGTGGCCGGGTGGCGGATCGGGCCAGCGAGGAGCTGGCGGCCCTGCGCCGCCGCCTGCAGGCGGCGTTGGCCGAGCGGCGCGAGCGGCTGCAGGAGCTGGTGCGCCGCTACGGGCCCCTGCTGCAAGACAGCGTGATCTCGGAGCGCTCAGGCCGGCCAGTGCTGGCGGTGAAGGCCGTGGCCGCCGGCCAGGTGAAGGGCCTGGTGCACGACAGCTCCGCCTCGGGCCAGACGGTGTTCATCGAACCCCAGGCGGTGATTTCCCTGGGCAACCGCCTGCGGGAGCTGCAGGGCCAGGAGCGGGAACTCGAGCGTGAGGTGCTGCTGGCGCTCAGCGGCCTGGTGGGGGAGCAGGCGGAGCCGTTGGATCAGCTGCATTGGATTTTGGTGCGTCTGGATGCCGCCTTGGCCCGGGCCCGCTACGGCGCCTGGCTGGGGGCGGTGCGCCCTGTGCTGGTGGACGGCTCGGCGGCCCCCTTTGAGCTGCGCGACCTGCGCCATCCGCTGCTGCTGTGGCAGCACAAGCGGGAGGGCGGTCAGCCGGTGGTGCCGGTGACGATTCAGGTGGCCCCAGAGCTGCGGGTGGTGGCGATCACCGGCCCGAACACCGGCGGCAAGACCGTCACCCTCAAGAGTGTGGGCCTGGCGGCGCTGATGGCCAGGGCCGGCCTGTTCCTGCCCTGCAGCGGCACGCCGCGCCTGCCCTGGTGCGCTCTTGTGCTAGCCGACATCGGCGATGAGCAATCCCTGCAGCAGAACCTCTCCACCTTCAGCGGCCACATCCGCCGCATCGCCCGCATCCTGGCTGCCCTGCCGGATGGGGCTGGGGAAGGTCTGTTGGCGGGGCCGGCCCTGGTGCTGCTCGATGAGGTGGGTGCCGGCACCGATCCGCTCGAGGGTTCGGCCCTGGCCACGGCCCTGCTCAAGCACCTGGCCGATCGGGCCCGGCTGACTATCGCCACCACCCACTTCGGCGAACTAAAGGCCCTCAAGTACAACGACCCGCGCTTCGAGAACGCCTCGGTGGCGTTCAACGTGGAGACCCTCTCGCCCACCTACCACCTGCAGTGGGGCATCCCAGGCCGCAGCAATGCCCTGGCGATCGCCAGCCGCCTCGGCCTCGATGGCGCCGTGCTGAGCGAAGCCGAAGCGCTGCTGGCGCCGCGCGGCGAGGGGGAGGTCAACCAGGTGATCGCCGGGCTGGAAAACCAGCGCCAGCGCCAGCAGGAGGCCGCCGAGGAGGCCGCTGTTCTGCTGGCCCGCACCGAGCTGCTGCATGAGGAGCTGCTGGAGCGCTGGCAGCAGCAAAAGCAGCAGAGCGCCGAGCTGCAGGAGCAGCGGCGCCAGCAGCTGGAGCGCTCGATCCGCCAGGGCCAGAATGAGGTGAAGCGAATCATCCGCCGGCTGCGTCAGGGTTCAGGCTCGGGGGCCGCCAGCAGCGCCGCCCTGGGTGAAACCGCCCGCCAGGCCGGCCAGCGGCTCAAGCACCTCGAGCAGCAGCACCGCCCCACCCCGGAGCGGCGCGAGCATCGCGGCTGGATGCCGGTGGTTGGCGATCGGGTGCGGGTGTTGTCCCTGGGCAAGGCCGGCGAGGTGCTGGCCCTCTCCGATGACGGCCGGGAGCTCACCGTGCGCTGCGGCCTGATGCGGCTGACCCTGGAGCTGGCCGCGATCGAGGGGCTCCATGGCGAAAAACCCTCACCCCCTGAGGTGCAGGTGCAGGTCAAGGGGCAGCGGGGGCTGGGCGGCAGGGGTGCCAGCGTGCGCAGTGAGCGCAACACGGTGGACGTGCGCGGCCTCAGGGTGCATGAGGCGGAGGCCCAACTGGAGGAGCGCCTGCGCCAGGCCAATGGCCCGGTGTGGGTGATCCACGGCATCGGCACCGGCAAGCTCAAGGTTGGCCTGCGGGCCTGGCTGGCAACGGTGCCCTACGTGGAGCGGGTGAGCGATGCTGAGCAGGGCGACGGGGGCTCGGGCTGCAGCGTGGTGTGGGTGAAGTGAGGGGCTGCCCTTCGGCAGGGCCATGACGCTCGCCCCAGCCAGTTCCGCCTATTCGTAGTGTGTCCACATCCGTAACACCTTCACCACGAGCAAGTCCTCCAGCGCTTGATATACCAACCGGTGTTGGATGTTGATGCGCCTGGAGCAGTATCCGCGGAGATCTCCCACCAGGGCTTCGTAGGGCGGTGGTTGTTGGTAGGGATCAGCAGCCAACAGATCAAGCAGTGCCTGGGCCTTCTGCTTTAAAGCAGGCGACGCGGAGGCAAGTTTGCGGGCATCCTTCTGAGCCTGTTTGGTGAATAAAATGGTCCAGCTCACCAGCCTGGTTCGCTGCTCAGTTCTGAGGCTTCGGTGGCCATTCCCTCCAGGATCGACTCGCGCATCCCGGGGATGGCCAACAGATGGAGAGTTTCCTCAATCGAGCGCCAGTCGGCCTCGGAAATCAGGACCGCGTTCCCCCTCTTGCCGTGGATCTGCACCGGTTGATGGGATTGCCCCACCTCATCAATCAAGGCGTAGAGGCGCCTGCGAGCTTCCGTGGCCGACACAATGGTCACAGGGACCTCGGAGAACGTACGTAAAAGCGTACCGCAATACTCGAGTCGATGCTGTGATCCTGGAGCTGCTGCCCTTAGCCTTGGGCCACCCTTCGGTAGGGACATGACGCTCGCCCCAGCCAGTACCGAGGCGCCGCTCTCCCCCAAGCCGCCCTGCACTGGCTCGCCCTGCCCTGGGCTTTTGATCCCGGAACAACCGTGCGGCTCGCTTACCCTGCCGCTTCCGCTCAGCGGCAGCCTGAGGCTCACCCCAGAGCAGTTCGCCGAGCTGTGCCAGGCCAATCCTGAGTCCGTGCTTGAGCTGGCGGCTGATGGCTCCCTGATCCCGATGACTCCTACCGGAAGCGAAACAGGAGCCCGCAACGCCAACCTGCTCTTTCAGATTCAGGCCTGGACTCGTGCCGCCGGCGGCTGGAAGGTGTTCGACAGCTCCACCGGTTTTCGCCTGCCGGACAACTCTGTGCTCAGCCCTGATGTCTCGCTGGTCGAACTGGATCGCTGGCAGGCCCTCAGCGAGGCAGAGCGCCGTGGCTTCGCACCGCTCTGCCCCGATCTGGTGGTGGAACTGGCAAGTTCCAGCGACGACGGCCCGCGCGGGATCACGGCATTGCGCCAGAAGATGGCCGCCTACCAGCGCAACGGCGCCCGGCTGGGCTGGTTGCTGATCCCAGCAGAGCGGACCGCGGAAGTGTGGGGACCGCTGGCCGATGGCAAGC
>JAHLYQ010000008.1 GCA_025127975.1 Synechococcus sp. CS-1331
AAGCATTGGTAATGTCCTCAAGCCCCCGGATGTACTGATCAGAGGGGGGACATCTTTCCTGAACTCTGGGGAAGCATAGGAGGACATGAACCTCATTGACTGGAGTGAGCAGGGTTCTGATTTTTTCGAGGTGCTCTTAAGCACAAATTGAGAACATCTAAATATTGACGTGATACCTTGTGCTTTTCGAATATTGACAGATGGGCCGCTGACTTTGCACGTAGATTAGAGCGTAGTTCCTGATCGCTAAGGAGCAATCGCAATTTATCAGTAAGATCGTGAATGTCTCCACGCTTAAAGCTTAGCCCAGCCTGCCCAACTGCATCAACAAGCCCACCACCATCCGAGACCAATGGAACACAACCACAAGCTAAGCCCTCTAAAGCTACGATTCCAAAAGGTTCGCGCCATATGGACGGTATTACCATCACTTCATTTTGATTCAGTAAATCTACAAGTGCTGAGCCCTGTAGAGGTCCAACGAATAATACAGAATCGTCGATATCTAGTTCACGAGCTAGCTGTTCCAGGCTCTGTCGCTCTGGTCCACTTCCAATAATAGTAAGGCGGGCCAATGGAAGGTCTAATTCAGCAAATGAGCGCAACAACAAGTCGGCACCTTTATCGCTAACCAACCGCCCAAGAAAAACAATTGAAAAAGGCCGCCTAGGAGAAAGATAGTTTCTAAACAGGTCGTTGTCATAAGGATTTCCAATTACGAGAGCATCACTATACGAATCGATGCGGATGGAATTACTGACGGCAATTACCTTGGTTGCCGCTGACAAAGCGAAGTGTTTTATGATCTCTTCCAATCCTCGCTTTCCCTTAATATTGAGCAACCAAGTATGAAGGCTTATTACTATAGGCTTGCGAAAAATAAGATTAGGCCAGGCTTGGCGGAGTTCAATGTTGTTTTGAAAAACAACATTGGCCCACTTGTAGCACTTTAAAAGCTTTAAAATAGATGGATTGCGAATAACCTCAAAAGGGAAACGCAAGCTATCAAGGGATCGGTCACCTTTAGTTTTAGTAATTAGAATTACTGAATGGCCGGCATCGCAAAAATCGTCCGCCAATAATTCGGCTATGGTTTCGATGCCTCCAATATCCGGGAAAAAACTATAGGAAGTCATTAAAATGTTCATATTCTATGGGCTAATGGATACAAGGATTAGTCACAAGCAGAGCCACTTTCTTTATGGCATAAATTCTCAGCAATTGCAGCAAGCTTAAGCAGAAAGAAAGCTTGAGGGGAAAATTCGTGCAGTTATCCCAACTAAAAATTGGATTGGTCGATTCCCCTCCCATGGTGCAAATACTGAGGCTCGGTTTTCGCTATTTTATTTTGATTGCGCAGGGGGGCTGGATTTGCCACCATGGATCCGCAAATTTGCTTCATTCCATCAAAATGTATCTGGCCGATTGAGTTTTCTAGTCTCATCTCTATTTGCAGATGTATTTTGGGCTGTACCCGGGGGCAGGAGCCTATTAAGCCCCAGATCATGATACCTCCCCCTAGGCAGCTGATTGGATCGCAGGTAATACGGCTGCCATCAAGTTGCCAGAACTCCTGCTGCTCAAACAGCCCGCTCCCACCCCGCCGGGGTAACGGCCTCCTCTCTTTCATAGAGGTTGCGTGTCGCCCTCCTCGTTGAGCCTCTAAGGCAGGTATTTGATCCAAGTTGTTTTCCAGTGCTGAGCGGGTAGTGTCGGTAGAATAAGTCTTCTCCATAGCAAAAGGCGAGTACATCTTCTCGGGCTTGCAACATAAGGCTCTAGAAGTGAGCTCCAAAGTATCAAGCTGGCCTTCGAAAACAGGCCTTCTCTACTGATACCGCCCATGGTTACCCCGCTCAGCGACTCACACCGCTCCGCGCTGCTCCTGCTGGCGGGCATCACGCACGAGCTGCACCGCCTCGGCCTCAGGAAACTGGAGGGCAAAGCGCGACAGGGCGCGGTGGGGTGAGCTGTCCGCCAGCTTGACTCCATCTAGGCTTGTGGATAGCGGTATCCGTTCTGCCAGGCAGGTGTCTGGAAAGCCGCCCCATCCCAGTTGAGGTATCGGGGTGAATCACTCCCCTCCATCAGCTGCCGCACCTGCCTGGTCTTGCCCACCTGCCTGGGGCCGGTCAGCACCACGGCCTTTCGGCTCAGGTCGACCAGCAGCTGCTCCTGCAGGTAGCGACGCATCCGAATAATCGCCTGCATTGTGTTTCGCGACCCTGGCCCTACTACTAGGGTGACTAGCAAGATTCCTGATAATACGATGCCGAATCGTTCCATCAGCATCTCGCTGGATGAGCGTCTCCTCACCCAGCTAGATGCCCAGGGGCCCAATCGTTCAGCTCTTGTGAGCGAGGCTCTGACTCAGTGGTTGACCCAGCGACGCGTCGATGCCCTCCACATCGCCTATGCCGATCTGGCGAAACTGGAGGGTGGCGATCTGAATGCCGCAGGCGAAGACGCCATCACGATGGCGTTTGAGGTATCGGCACAGGGCCTCGATGGCTGAACGCGGTCGGCTCTACCTATTGCCTCGTAACCGCAGCTTCGACGACAGCAAAGCTAGGCCTGTGCTTGTGATCGCTCCCGGTGTCGCGACGCGCCACAGCCGCCGCTGGGTGGTGCTTCCCCTGAGCACGGAACAGCAACTTGGCAGCAACCCACTTGCCTACATGTTGGAGCCCTCCCCCGCCAATGGATTGCGTCAGGCCCGCTTCGTGATGACCTGGCTGCCCACCGCTGTGCACGCTGATCAGCTCCAGGGGCCGCTCGGTCGTCTCGCTGCCGGAGAGCTCAAGGAAATTGCTGCCGCGGTCATCCAGTCGCTTGATCTGCACTGCCAGGAGCCCTGGCAGCCGAATGATGGTCCATAGGATCGCCCCACTAGCGCCCTCCCTGCCCGTGGCTGAGTCCATCGCCGCCACTGCCCCCCCCTCCAGTGCCCTGAGCCTGCCGGGCGGCACATGCCTGCGGGGCACGGTGAAGGTGCCGGGCGACAAGTCGATCTCGCACCGGGCCCTGCTTTTCGGCGCCATCGCCGAGGGCACCACACGCATCGAGGGGCTGCTGCCGGCGGAGGATCCGCTCAGTACCGCCGCCTGCCTGCGGGCCATGGGGGTGGGGGTGTCGGCGATCCGCGCCGGAGAAGAGGTGCTCGTGCAGGGGGTGGGGCTCGATGGCCTCCAGGAGCCCGCCGACCTGCTCGACTGCGGCAACTCCGGCACCACCATGCGGCTGCTGCTGGGCCTGCTGGCGGGCCGGCTGGGGCGCCACTTTGTGCTCACGGGGGACGCCTCGCTGCGGGGCCGGCCGATGGGGCGGGTGGGGACACCCCTGGCCCAGATGGGCGCGATGATCCACGGCCGCAGCAACGGCAACCTGGCACCCCTGGCCATCCAGGGCCAGGGGCTGCGGGGCACGACGATTCGCACCCCCGTGGCCTCGGCCCAGGTGAAGAGCGCCATCCTGCTGGCCGCCCTCAGCGCCGGCGGGCCCACCACCGTGATCGAGCCGGCCCAGAGCCGCGACCACAGCGAGCGCATGCTGGGGGCCTTTGGAGCCCAACTGGAGGTGGGCGGGCCGGGCAACACCGTGGTGACCCTGACGCCGGGCCAGAGCCTGCGAGGCCAGAGCGTGATCGTGCCGGGCGACATCAGCTCCGCCGCCTTCTGGCTGGTGGCGGGCGCCATCACCCCCGGCGCCGAGCTCACGGTCGAGAACGTGGGCCTCAACCCCAGCCGCACCGGCATCCTCGATGTGCTCGAGCAGATGGGTGCCCGGATCACGGTGCTCAATTGCCGGGAGGTGGCCGGTGAGCCGGTGGGCGACCTGCAGGTGAGCCATGGCCCCCTGCGGGCATTTGAGATCGGCGGCGAGCTGATCCCCCGCCTGGTGGATGAAATTCCCGTGCTGGCGGTGGCCGCCTGCTGCGCCGAGGGCACAAGCCGCATCAGCGATGCCGGCGAGTTGCGGGTAAAGGAAACCGACCGGCTGGCGGTGATGGCCCGCCAGCTCAAGGCCATGGGGGCGCGGATCGAGGAGTTCGAAGACGGCCTGGCGATCAGCGGCAGCACGGCCCTCCGGGGCGCCAGCGTCGACAGTGAAACGGACCATCGGGTCGCCATGAGCCTGGCGGTGGCCTCCCTGGTGGCCCAGGGCGAGACGGTCCTGGCCAGAGCCGAGGCCGCTGCAGTTTCCTACCCAGGCTTCTGGGCCGACCTGGCCCGCCTGGGCAAGCCCACCTAGATTCCCGCCCAGCCGCCTGCCCCAGCCCATGCTTGCCGTTGCCGTGTTGGCTGCTGGAAAGGGCACCCGCATGAGGAGCGCCCTGCCCAAGGTGCTGCAACCCCTCGCCGGCGCCAGCCTGGTGGAGCGGGTGCTGGCCAGCTGCGACCAGCTCCAGCCCGACCGGCGCCTACTGATCGTCGGCCACCAGGCCGAACGGGTGGAGCAGTCGCTGGCGGGCCACGCCGGCCTGGAATTCGTGCTGCAGCAGCCCCAGAACGGCACGGGCCACGCGGTTCAGCAGCTGCTGGAGCCCCTGGCCGATTTCAGCGGCGACCTGCTCGTGCTCAACGGCGATGTGCCCCTGCTGCGGCCCGAAACCCTCGTCGCCCTGCTGGAGCAGCACCACAGCAGCGGCGCCGCCGTCACCCTGCTGAGCGCCAGGCTGGCCGATCCCAGCGGCTACGGCCGGGTCTTTGCCGACCCCTCCGGCGCCGTCAGCGCCATCGTGGAGCACCGCGACTGCAGCGACGAGCAGCGCCTCAACAACCTCACCAATGCGGGCATCTACTGCTTCAACTGGCAGCAACTGGCGGCTGCCCTGCCCCAGCTCAGCAGCGACAACGACCAGGGTGAGCTCTACCTCACCGACACGGTGGCCCTACTCCGGCCGGCCATGCACCTCGAAGTGGCCGATGCCGACGAGATCACCGGCATCAACGACCGGCTCCAGCTCAGCCAGTGCGAAGCGGTGCTGCAGCAGCGGCTGCGCTGCCACTGGATGGCAGAGGGGGTGACCTTCACCGATCCGGCCAGCTGCAGCCTCAGCGAGGCCACCCGCTTTGGCCGCGATGTGGTGGTGGAACCCCAGTGCCACTTCCGCGGAGCCAGCAGCATCGGCGACGGTTGCCGCATCGGCCCGGGCTGCCTGATTGAAAACAGCCAGCTCGGCGAGGGCTGCGAGGTGCTGCATTCGGTGCTGCGGGGGGCCAGCGTCGGCCCCCACTGCTCGGTGGGGCCCTTTGCCCAGCTGCGGCCGGGCAGCAAGATCGCCGAACGCTGCCACATCGGCAATTTCGTCGAAGTCAAGAACAGCACCCTGGCCGCCGGCGTCAAGGTGAACCACCTCAGTTACATCGGCGATGCCGACCTGGGCGCCGGCGTAAACGTGGGGGCAGGCACTATCACCGCCAACTACGACGGCGAGCGCAAGCACCGCACCGTGGTGGGAGCTGGCAGCAAAACCGGAGCCAATTCCGTACTGGTGGCGCCCCTCCACCTGGGCCAGAACGTCACGGTGGGGGCCGGCTCCACCATCACCAGGGATGTGCCCGACAATGCCCTTGCCCTCGGCAGGGCTAGACAATTGGTCAAAGACAACTGGAGAGCTGCCCGCCCATGAGCCCGAAATTTAACTACGAACCGGTGGAGCGCTTCGGCGCCAGCATGACCAGCCCCAGACCCTGGAATACCCAGGCCCTGGCCGGCGTGGAGCTGCTCAACGGCCGGGTGGCCATGCTCGGCTTCGCCGCAGCCATCGCCGGCGAACTGCTCACCGGCAAGGGCATGGTGGGCCAGCTGGCGGCCATGTTGCGCTGGTATTTGGGTTGAGTGTCGGGCTTTAGTTAATAGGCCAAGGAAAAGCCCCGGGTGAACCACCACCCAGGGCCCCTGCCCGAAGGCACAACATCGTGAAATGCTGCTCCGACTGCATCATGCCAGCTGGAGCAGGGGAATCAGTTGCTCCAGGGCCACGCCGCGACTGGCCTTGAGCAGCAGCACATCCCCGGGCTCCAGCCACTGGCCCAGGGGTTCGGCCGCCGCTGCCGGCGTGTCCACCCGCTCCAGCCGGGCCAGGCCCTGGGCCGCCGCCAGCATCGCCTCCCCCTCCGGGCCGCCGTCGACAACCACCAGCCCATCGAGGCCCAGGCTGAGGGCCCGCGCCGCCACCTCTCGGTGCAGGGCCAGGCTCTGGTCGCCGAGCTCCAGCATGGTGCCCAGCACCGCAAAGCGGCGGCCCGGCTGGCGGGCCAGCAGATCCAGGGAGGCCAGCACCGCCTCGGGCGAAGCGTTGTAGGTCTCATCCAGCAGCCGCACCCCCCCAAGCTCCAGCCGCCGGCTGCGCCCCCCCGGCAGGGCCACCTCCAGGGGCTGCCAGCGGGCCGGTTCAAGCCCCAGCTCCCGGGCCACGGCCAGGGCCAGCAGCAGGTTGCGGGCGTGGTGAACCCCCTCCAGGGGCATGGCCACCTCAACCCCGGCTAGCTCCTCGCCGGCCAACTTCAGGATCCCGCCGGCCCCATCCAGCTGGCCCACCAAGTCGGCCTGGGCCTCGTGGCCTTCGCCGGCCAGGGCAATCCGCACCACCCGGCCAGCCCACACCCGGGCCAGGGCCCCATCCAGCAGGGGATCGCCAGCCGGGATCACCACCACCCCATCTGGGCGCAGGCCGGCGGTGATCTCGCACTTGGCCGTGGCAATCGCCTCGCGGCTGCCCAGCCGGCCGATGTGGGCCGTGCCGATGTTGGTGATTACCGCCACATCGGGGCAGGCACAGCGGCTGAGTCGCTCGATTTCACCCAGGCCCCGCATGCCCATCTCCACCACCACGGCCGCCTGGGCAGGGGTCGCCTTCAGCAGGGTGAGGGGCACGCCGACGTCGTTGTTCTCATTGCCGCTGGAGGCCCCCACTTCCCCGAGGGGGGCCAGGGCAGCCCGGATCAGTTCCCGGGTGGTGGTTTTACCGGCCGAGCCGGTCACCGCCACCACCCCAGCCGAGAGCTGGCGCCGCCAAAGGCAAGCCAGCTGCTGGTAGGCCAGCAGGGTGTCTGGCACCAGCCAGAGGGGCACGGAGCCCGCCAGGGCGCCAAGGGCAGCGGGCGGCAGCTGCTCCGCCTGGGCCAGCAGGGCGACGGCACCGGCCTCTAGGGCGGCGGGGAGGAAAACATGGCCGTCAAAGCGCTCGCCCACCAGGGGCACAAACAGCTGGCCGGCAGCTAGCTGGCGGCTGTCGGTGCAGATCGCCTGCGGCTCGAGCCCGATGCTGGCCTGGGCAGGGGTGAGGGGTCCGGTGACGGGCGGCCCCCAGAGCTGCTGCAGCTGGCCCAGGTGCAAGGCCATCACGGCGAGGCGGGGCCCAGCAGGACCATCCCACTGCCCACCCGGGCGGCCTGGGCCAGCAGGGCACCGGAGCCGTCGAGCAGGCGCAGCCGCTCGTAGCCCAGCTCGCGGCTGCGCTCAAGCCACTGGTCGGCCTGCTGCTGGCGCAGCGGCCCAGCCAGGGCCAGGAAGGTTGGCGCCAACTCCAACTCCAGCCGACCCTGCCCCGGGTAGGGGCGGGCCGAGGCGATGCAGCCCCGGGGATCGTCCTCAGCCAGCAGGGCCAGCAGGGGATCGATCGCCAGGGGCAGGGCGGCCTGCTCTGGCGGGCTTGGGGCTGGTGGAACGGGCTGCTTATCAGGCTGTTGCTGGGCAGGCTGTTGTTGGACAGGCTGAGATTGAACGGGCTGAGCCAGAACTAGCTCTTGAGCGGGCGCTCCAGCAGAGTCCGATGGGCGCACCAGGGCCGGTCCAACGGCAGTCACCAGGGCAAGCACCAGGGCCAAAAAGAGGGCCAGCAAGAAGGGCCAGAACAGCCAGGCCAGGGAGGGCGGCCAGAATCCCGGCACCGAGAGCTCCCCCTGGCGGTTGCGCCGGGCCAGCTCCCGCAGCCTGAGGCCCGTGCTGGCCAGGGCCGCCCGCAGATCAAAGGCCAGTCGCCCCCAGGGCTCCTCGTAGGGGGCCGGATAGGGATGGGCAGGATCAGGGCCGGCCGGGGGGGCGTCAAAGGGCAAGGTCAACGGCGCTTGAGCAGGGAGGCCAGGCCCCTGCGGCTGGGATCGGCGTCCTGGCCCTGGGAGAACTTCTCCACATCGGCCGCCTCGGGCGTCGGCTCCTTGACACCGCAGACATCGCGGTACATGGCGTCGTATTCCAGGGCGGAACGGGCCCAGCTGAAGTCCACCGCCATGGCGCGCCGCTGCAGCTCCTGCCAGCTCTTCTGGTGGCGGTAGGCCTCCCAGGAGCGCACAATCGCTGTGTAGAAGTCGATCGGCTCGTAGCGATCAAAGCCGTAGCCCATGCCGGTGCCGGCCAGGGGATCGTTGGGCGGCACCGTATCGACCAAGCCCCCCACCATGCGCACCACCGGAATCGAGCCGTAGCGCATCGCCAGCATCTGGCTGATGCCGCAGGGTTCAAAGCGGCTGGGCATCAAGAAGGCATCACAACCGCCGTAGACCAGGCGGGAGAGGGCGTCGTCGTAGGTGAGAAACACGGCAAACCGGCCGGGATGCTGGGAAGCCATCTGCCAGAGGCCCGATTCCAGCATCCGATCGCCGGTGCCGAGCACGAGGATCTGGCTGTCGGTGTAGGCCAACACCCGATCGGCCACCTGGAGCAGCAGATCCACCCCCTTCTGGTCCACCAGCCGGCTCACCATGCCCATCAGATAGGAGCGGGGACTCACCGCCAGGCCGAAGCGTTCCTGCAGGGCCTGCTTGTTGAGGGCGCGGGGCGCCAGATCCGTGGCCGAGAATCGCGCCGGCAGGCTTGCATCACTGGCCGGGTTCCAGTCTTCGGTGTCAATGCCGTTGAGAATGCCGCGAAGCTTGCCACTGATGAAGTTGAGCAGGCCGTCGAGGTGTTCGCCGTACTGGGGCGTGCGGATCTCCATCGCATAGGTGGGGGACACCGCATTCACCCGGTCGGCATAGAGGAGGGCCGCCGCCATGGTGTGGTCCCCCTGCAAATACCAGGGGCACCAGGTCATGCGGTCGAGCTTCCAGCGCCAGGGGCCCTGATATTTGAGATTGTGGATGGTGAACACCGTGCTGATTTCCGGGTCTTGGTGCATCCACACCGGCAACATGCCCGTATGCCAGTCGTGGCAGTGCAGCACCTGGGGCTTCCAGTGGTGCCAGCAGAATTCAGCCGTGGCGCTGGCAAAGAAGGTGAAGCGCCAGTCTTCATCCTCACCGCCATAGATGCGCTCCGGGTCAAACACCGGATGACCCACCAGATAGAGGAGCAAGCCATTTGTGGGATGGCGCGCCTCGAATACGGCGAAGTCATTGCCCATGGTGTGACCGCGCCAGATCGGCTCGGGCGACACCTGCAGCCGCGACCACAACTTGCCGTAGCCGGGAAGCATGATCCGCACGTCATGGCCCAGGGCAGCCAGGGCCGGCGGCAGGGATCCGACCACATCTCCCATCCCGCCGACCTTGATCATCGGGGCGCATTCGGCCGCAGCAAACAAGACCCGCATCCCAGCTCCACCGGAAGTGGCCGAAACTCTACGGGCGGCCTATGGCAGCACCGTCACCGGGGTGCCCATCTCAACCAGCTCAAACAATTCGCGCACGTGCTCATCCAGCAGGCGCACGCAGCCATGGGAGACGGCCTGACCCACACTGGACCGCTGGGGGGTGCCATGGAAGCCGGCACTCACACAGCCCTTCACCACCAGGTGCTCGCGGCCGTTGAAGCCGGCCCGGCCCTTGCAGTCACGGTGGAAGCCGATCCAGCGGCTGCCGAGGGGATTGGCCGGACCAGGCGGAATGTGCTGGCCGGTGACGGGATGTTCCCAGGTGGGATTACGGGCCAACTCGATCACCTCAAAGCGGCCCACCGGGGTCTCCCAGCCGGGGCGACCCACCCCCACCGGAAAGCGGCGCCGTTCCTGGCCCCCCTCCAGCACCAGCAGCAGGCGCTGGCGCCGATCGAGCACCAGGTAGCGGCCGCTGGTCGGGGCGGCGGCACCAAACTGGGTTACCTGGGCCAGGACGGGGCCGCCCAGCAGCAGCAGGCCTGCCCCGATGGCCCAGGCGCCCAAAGGGCCCAGCCAGCGCAGTTCAGGGCAACCAGGGCGCATCGGAAAAATCAGCCGGGCGTTTTTCCAGGAAGGCATCGCGCCCCTCCCGCGCCTCCGCCGTTCGGTAGAAGAGATGGGTGGCCTGGCCAGCGAGCTCCTGCAGGCCGGCCAGCCCATCGGTTTCAGCGTTGAAGGCGGCCTTCAGGCAGCGGATCGCCGTGGGGCTGTGCTGCATCACCTCCCGGGCCCAGCGGATCCCCTCGGCCTCCAGCTCGGCCAGGGGAACTACCCCATTCACCAATCCCATCGCCAGGGCCTGGTCGGCGCCGTACTGGCGGCAGAGGAACCAGATTTCGCGCGCCTTGCGCTGACCCACCACCCGGGCCAGGTAGCCGGCCCCAAAGCCCCCGTCAAAACTGCCCACCCGCGGCCCCGTCTGGCCAAACACGGCGTTCTCCGCCGCCAGGCTCAGATCGCAGAGCAGGTGCAGCACCTGGCCGCCACCAATGGCATAGCCCGCCACCAGGGCGATCACCACCTTGGGCAGGCTGCGGATCAGGCGCTGCAGGTCGAGCACGTTCAGCCGGGGCAGGCCCGCCTCATCCACATAGCCACCATCGCCGCGCACGCTCTGGTCGCCGCCGGCGCAGAAGGCCCAGCCCCCGTCGGCGGCCGGCCCGACCCCGCTGAACAGCACCACCCCCACCTTGGGGTCGTCCCGCACCCGGGAGAAGGCGTCGCAGAGTTCCTGCACGGTGCGCGGCCGGAAGGCATTGCGCTTGTGGGGCCGGTTGATCCGGATCCGGGCGATGCCCTCCTCGCACCGGTCAAACAGCACGTCCTCGTAGCTGGCGGCAGGTTGCCAGTGCAGCGCTGCTGGCAGATCGGATCGGAGGGTCACGGCTGCAGCATGGCTGTGCTGGCCATTCTGCGCAGGGCCTGGCGCAGATTGGCGTCGGCGCGGCGGTCGGTGACCAGCTCCAGCAGGGCCATGGGCTGCTGCAGGGCCCAAGCCAGCTCGCGAGCCAGATCACCAGCCGCCGCCACCCTGCGTCCCGGCACCCCATAGGCGGCCGCCAAGGCCAGCGGATCGAGGGGCTGGGGCATGGCGAAAAGGCGCTCGAAGTCGAGAGCCGCCTCCGGCATGGTGCGAATCGGCAGCTGCTCAAAGATGCCACCGCCGCCATTGTTGATCAGGATCACGGTGAGTCGGCCCTGGAGTTGGCGCTGCCACAGCCAGCCGTGGCTGTCGTGCAGCAGGGCCAGATCACCGCTGAGCAACACGGCCTGACCCAGGGCCTCGGCCACACCGCAGGCACTCGAAAGGGTGCCATCGATGCCGGAAGCCCCCCGGAAGCTGTACACGGGCCGCCAGGGAGCTGCTGGATCCCCAAAGCTCTCCCAGTCGCGTACGGGGCTGCTGTTGGCGATCACCAGGGGCACGCCTGCCGGCAGGACCTGGCCCAGCAGCCGCGCCAGGGCCGGCTCCGCCGCCGCCGCGGGCAGGGCGCCGGAGAGCCAGCTCTGCAGAGCCCCCTCCCGCCGCCGCCAGGCCGCCGCCAACTCCAGGCAGGCAGGGTCGGGCCTGGCCTGCCAGCAGGCGTCTGGCCAAAGCGCCATCCAGCCGGCGAGCCCCGCCGGGCTCTGCTGACAGCCGCTGCCGAGGGGATCGAGGCAGCGGGGATCGGCCTCACTCACCAACCACTGGGGGCCGCCCAGCTCTGCCAGCCAGCGCTGCAGGCGCCGGCTGGCCGGCAGGGGACCCAGGCGCAACACCTGGGCTGGCCGCAGGCCAGGGTCGAGGCAATGATCGGGGCAATCCAGCAGCAGGTCGTAGCCAGCCACCAGCTCCAGCTGGGCCTGGCCGCGCAGGCCGCTGAGGCCATCGGCCAGCAGGGGCCAGCCCGTGCGCCTTTGCCAGCGGCCCAGGGCCTCCACCTGGCTCTGCCAGTGCTGGGGGAAGCCGCGCCAGGGGCCCGCCACCACCAGGCCGGGGCGATCGAGGTCGGGCAGCGGCCCAGGGCAAGCCGAAGCTGGAGAGGCGAGTGAAGCCGGCATGGCAGCTGGCGGGGGGGGAGGTGCGGCTTCAAGGGCTGCCCTGGCCTGCAGCAGGGCAGGGCCGTCGGCGTGGAGCGGCTCGGCAAAGGGAAGGTTGAGATGCACCGGCCCCGGGGCCTGGCTGGAGCCCCGGGCGGCCAGCAGGGCGGCGTGGGCCAGCTCGGCGATGGCCCCATCGGCCATGGCGGCCAGGCCAGCGCCATCGCCCTGGCCCAGCCAGCGCACACTCGCCGCCAGGAAACACTCCTGGTTGACACTTTGGTTGGCGCCACAGCCCTTGAGCTGGTCAGGCCGATCCGCAGAGATCAACAGCAGGGGAATGGCGCCGTAATCGGCCTCCACCGCAGCCGGCAGCAGGTTGGCGACGGCGGTTCCGGAGGTGGTGATCACCGCTGCCGCCTGGCCCGAGGCCCGGCCCAGCCCCAGGGCAAAAAAGGCGGCGGAGCGCTCATCCACGCAGGTGTAGAGACTGAGCCCCTGGGCCTCCAGCAGGCCGGCCGCCTGGGCCAGGGCTGCGGAGCGGCTGCCCGGGCAGAGCACCACCTGGGACAAGCCATGGCGCATCAGCGCCGCCAGGAGCACCAGCGCCGCCTCCAGGTTGCGGGGGGCCAACGCCACGCCGGGGCATACAGGATGGAAGGCCCATCCTCGCCTGCGCCCTTGGCTACCCCCCCTGACCCAGCCGCGAATGCCGGCCCCCTGGCAAGCCTGCGCCGCCAGCTGGGGCCCTTGCTGGTGTGGGTGGTGCTGGCCCTGGTGCTGCGCTGGGTTGCGCTCGAACCCCGCTGGATTCCCTCCGGCTCGATGCTGCCCAGCCTCCAGCTCCAGGACCGGGTGCTGGTGGAGAAGCTGCGTGCCCGCCTGCATCGGCCCCTGCCGGTCGGCACCGTGGTGGTGTTCCACCCGCCTGCGGCCCTGCTCGATGCTGGCTACGACCCAAATGCTGCCCTGATCAAACGGGTGGTGGCCGAGGCGGGGGATCGGGTCGAAGTGCGCGATGGGGTGCTCTGGCGCAACGGGGCACCGGCGCCGCTCGACTGGTCGGCCGAACCGATGGGCTACTCCCTCCCACCGCTCAGCGTGCCCCCAGGCCACCTGCTGGTGCTGGGGGACAACCGCAATGCCAGCCTGGATTCCCACCTCTGGGGGGCCCTGCCCCGGGAGGCGGTGATTGGCACTGCCGTGCTGCGTTACTGGCCCCCCAACCGAATCGGCTGGTTACGGTTCTCCAACCCCGGACACCCCCCTGGTGGAGCCGAAGAGGTGGGGTAGGGTGCAGGCCGGCCGCAGCGCACACCGGCGATGTTTAACCCGGAGTTCCTGACCACCGACAACGAGGCGATCAGCGGCAACTCGCTGATTCAGTATCTCCAGGAACAGTCTCCGGATGTGCTGCAGCGCGTGGCCCGCTCCGCCAGCGGTGACATTCAGGACATCATCCGCCACAACGTTCAGGGGTTGCTGGGCATGCTGCCCGGCGAACAATTTGAAGTGAAGATCCAAACCAGCAGGGACAACCTGGCCGGCCTGCTCGCTTCGGCGATGATGACCGGTTACTTCCTGCGCCAGATGGAACAGCGGATGGAGCTGGATACCAGCCTGCTGGGCTGTGGCGATCTGGATTCGGAACTGGACGCCGATCCCGGCGAACTCAGGCCCTAGTCCTTCGGCCACTCCTGAGCTGCAACGGCAGGGCTCGCCGGCACCACCCCCCAGCGCACCAAGGCCCGATCGATGCCCGCCAGGTAGGCCCAGCTACCGCCATCGGGCGCCCAGGGCCGCCCTTCCAGCTCGGCCGCCAGCTCCCCCAGCCGCTCCGAGCTGCAGGCCAGCGGGGCCTCATAGTGGGCCGGCACCAGCCAGCGCAGCTGCGGTTCCCGCGCCAAACAGCGAATCCAGGCCAGCAGGGCAGCCTGGCAACGGGGAAACACCAGCCGCTCCAGCACCGGAGCGACCTGCAGAGTCGGCTGCTCGCCGGGCACCAGCCGGTGGAATTCGGCCTGCCAGCCTGGCTGCCAGCGGAAGGGGTAGAGGCCGAAGTAGGCCCGCGGGCTGCGCAGCCCAGGGGCCAGCAGCCCGCCCAGCAGCTCTCGCCAGCCGGGCAGCTCCAGCGGATCGGGGCGCAGGTAGGAGGCAAACAGCACCAGCCGCTGCCAGCCGCGACGGCGCTGCTCCGGCGTATCGGTGAGCGGCTCCTCGCCCCGCTCCCGCGCGTGGAAGAGCAGGGGGGTGGGGTCGGCGCCAAACAGCTCCGGCGGCTCGGCGCCGATCGCCACCAGGGCGTCAGTGACCAGCAGGCAGCCACTGGCCCGGTGCAGGCAGGCCACCTCCATGAAGGTGCCCAGGCCCAGATCCAGGGGGCCCAGGGGAATCCAGGCCAGTTCGTCGCTGTGGGGCAGGCCCTGCTCAAACAGCACCCGGGTGCGGCCGGCCGGGAAGCCAAGCCAGCTCAGGGGCAGGGGCAGGGGAAAACTCCACTGCCGGGGGGTCACCCACACCTGGGCCTGGGGAAAGGCCCGGGCCATGGCCGGCACCGGCAATTTGTGTTCCAGGCCTGAGCTGGTGGGCAGCACGATGGTGCACACCGGGCCGTGCTGACGCTCCAGCTCGGCCAAGGCAGCGCGAACCTCCCCTGTGGGGGGCACCGGGGCGTAGAGCAGCAGCCCGGCTTGCAGCCGCAGCACCGTCATCCGGATTGGCACGGCCACATAGAACACCCCCTGCAGCTGCTCCAGGCTCCAGACCTGGCCTGGAATCAGCTCGCGCACCAGGGTGCGGCGGCATCCGTAGGGATAGAGCGGCAACAGGGGCCACCAGGGCCAGAACTGGTCCGACACGCCTAGGGAGCCTGGGGGCCGGAACCCCTCAGGATGCCGTAACGGGGGGCCAGCAAAAAGGCCAGCAGAAATAGACCTGTCTGCACCAGGACGACGCAGCCGGCGGTGGAACTATCGGTCCAATAGCTGATGTAAACCCCCAGCAGGCTGGAGAGGATGCTGCTGGCGATGGCGATCTGGGTCATGCGATCGAAGCGATCGGTGAGCAGGTAGGCAGTAGCTCCCGGTGTGACCAGCATCGCCACCACCAGGATCACCCCCACGGTCTGCAATCCAGCCACGGCCGCCAGGGAAAGCACCGACAGCAGGGTGTAGTGCAGCAGGCCGGTATTGATGCCGATCGAGCGGGCATGGGTGGGATCGAAACAGAACAGCAGCAGATCCCGCCGCAGCACCAGCAGCACGGCCACCACCAGAGCCGAAATCAGCAGGGTCTGCCAGATGTCGGCCAGGGAGATACCCAGCACATTGCCAAAAAGGATGTGGGTGAGGTCAATATTGCTGCGCACCTTGGACACCAGAACCAGGCCAAGGGCAAAGAAACCGGTGAAAACCAGCCCGATCACCGTGTCTTCTTTAATCCGCGACTTCTGCTTGACGAAGCCGATCAATGCCACCGATCCCACCCCGAAGACAAACGCCCCCAGGGAGAACGGCAGACCCAGGGAGTAGGCAAGCACAACCCCAGGCATTACCGCATGGGAGACGGCATCGCCCATCAGGGCCCAGCCCTTGAGGGTCATGTAGCAGGAGAGCAGACCGCAGCAGCTACCAACCAGGGCACTGACCAGTAGGGCCCGCACCATGAAGGCGTGACTGAGGGGCTCCAGCAGCCAGTTCATGGGCCCGTTCCCCCAGGCCTGCCGGTCGCCCCCACCAGCAGATCCGCTGGCAAACCGCCAAAGGTAAGGGCCAGATTTTCGGGGGTGAACACCTTGGCGGTCTCGCCGAAGGCGAGCACGGTCTTGTTGATTAAAACGACCAGATCACAGAAATCGCGCACCTGCTCTAGGTCGTGGGTTGAGATCAGAATCGTGCTTCCCTCCTGGCGGAACTGGAGAAGCAGCCCGGCCATCAGCTTCTCGGTGCGGACGTCCACGCCGTTGAAGGGTTCGTCGAGCAACAGCACAGAAGCTCCCTGGGCGATGGCGCGGGCCAGAAAAGCCCGCTTGCGCTGTCCGCCGGAGAGGGAGCCGATCGGCCGGTCGCGCAGATCGAGCAGCTCAACCCGCTCCAGGGCTTCCCGCACTGCCAGCCGATCCGCGGAGCGGGGCAGGCGCAGCAGGTTCATCGCACCATATCTACCCATCATCACTACCTCCCACACCGAGATGGGGAAACTGCAGTCGATACTCTCGGTCTGGGGCACGTAGGCCACTGCCTGTTGACGCTGGGCCTGGGCGACGCTCTGGCCGTTGATGAGGATGCGGCCCCTAGACGGACGCACAAAGCCCGTCAGACATTTGAACAAGGTGGACTTACCTGCTCCGTTCATGCCTACTAGGCCGCAGATGCAACCGGCGGGCAGCCGCAACGAAGCATCAACCAGGGCCACATTGCCGTTGTAGTCGACGCAGAGGTGGTCGGCTTCGATGCGCATCAGCGGCCAGCGACGCCGGGTCCCAGACCCTTGACGATCAGATTTACGTTGTGACGCTGCAATTTCAGCAAGGTGGGAGCGGGGCCAGAAGCATCCGAAAGCGAGTCCACGTAGAAGGTACCGCCGAAGCGGGCACCAGCTGCTCGGGCAACCTCTCGCTGGGCATTGGCATTCACCGTGCTCTCACAGAACACAGCGGGCACCCGACGCCGGCGCACCGTCTCGATCAGACGGGCCATGCGTCGGGGAGTGACCTGGCTCTCCGCATTCACCGGCCAGAGATAGGCCTCCTCAAGCCCGTAGTCGTGGGCCAGATAGGAGAAGGCACCTTCACAGCTGACAAGGAGGCGCTGGGCGGGCGGAACCCTTGCCAGGGCGGTCCGCAGGTCGGCATCCAGCTGACCCAGCTGGCGCTTGTAGACCTCGCCATTGGCCCGAAAGCTGGCAGCCCCGGCGGGATCGAGGGCTGAGAAGGCCTGTACCAGCCGGTTCACGTAATGCTGGGCGCGCTGGGGCGACATCCAGGCGTGGGGATTGGGCTTACCGGCATAGGCATCTCCCTCAATCAAAAGGGGCCTCATGCCCTCACTGAGGGTGACCTCGGCTCCATTGCCAGCAGCTTGGATGAAGCGATCGGCCCAGCGCTCCAGCCCCAGCCCGTTCCTCACAATGAGGTCTGCCCCCTGGGCGCCCTCCAGGTCGCTAGGGCTGGGTTCGTAGCCGTGGATTTCTGCCCCCAGCCGGGTGATAGAGCGCACCTGCAAGCGTTCCCCTGCCACATTGCGGGCCATGTCGGCCAGCACGGTGAAGGTGGTGAGCACCAGGGGGCGTGCGTCGCTGGGGTTAGCAAGGGGGCTGGCACGTGGGGGCGAGGGATGTCTACAGCTAGCCAACAGACCGGCCAGACCAGCCGGGAGAATGAACCACGAAATGAGCCGAAAGCTCACGGAGTGCAAAGCGGAGGACAAAGCGGCACTGCCTCTTGGCCCAATTGTCTGGAGCTTGCGGGTAAGGGCCTCAGGCACCGATAGCAACCACCCCATCCCCTGCCTGAGCGCCCAGCCACTGGCGCCCCTGGTCAAGGAAGGCAGACCAATCCAGCTTCTCGGCCTCCGCGGCCTGGGCCACCAGCAGGGGGGCCTGGCGCTTGATCGCCTCCAGATCCGGTTCCGGCACCCCCACCGAGAGGGCCAGCATGTCGGCCATGGCCGTAGCCACCACCCGGGTGAGGTAGGCGGCGCTGAGGGCCTGCAGCGCACTGCCCACCAGCCAGGTGGCCCCATGCCATTTCACCAGGGCGGCCAGGGCCTGGCTGCTCCACTCCACCACCCCCAGGGCCAGGGAGGCCCTGGCGAGCTCCGCGGCGGCGGCCTGGAGCTGCTCCAGGTTCCAGGGGCAATCCCAAAGCCGGGCCATCTCCTTGAGCATCAGCCCATTGGCCACGGCGAGCACCAGCAGATCGAGGCTTGGCAGGGGGGCAGCCACCACACCGGCGGCCACCAGCCACTGGGTGCGGCGCTGCAGGGGCAGGAAATGCTGACGTCGCAGGCGCTCGAGATCGCCCTGCCAGCTTGCGTGCAGCTGCTCGAGCCGGCGCAGCTGGCGGGCCTGGCGCAGGCCGGGGGCCCCGCTGGCCAGCTGGGCGGCCAGCGGGGCCAGGCTGGCGGCCAAGGCCTGGGGCTCCCCGTTCCAGAACAGCAGTTGCTGGGCAAGCCCTGGCCCCAGCTGGGAGCGCACTTCCAGGGCCAGGGCATCGAGGGCCAGCCCCGCCTGGCTGGTTTGCACCAGCAACCAGGCGGGCTGGCCCGCAGGCAGGGCCTCCAGCCAGCGAAGGTCGGCGGCCGAAAGGGGCGTGCGCAGGTGGTGCAGCAGGCCATCACAGGCCTCAAATAGCTCTGGCCAGCGCCAGGCGGCACTCCAGGCCGGCAGGGGGTGGGCCCAGTGCAGCAGCAGGGGCTCGGGGCCCCGCAGCGCCTCCACCAGCACCGGCTGGAGCTCCGCTGGCGGGGGGCTGGTGCCCACCAGAGCCAGCAGCAGCCCGCCACGCCCGAGCTCGGCGCGCAGCCCGGCCAATTGCTCGGCCCGCTGGGGGGCGGCCTCCTCCTCCAGCCGGCCGAACTGGGCCTGCAGCTGCTCCAACCGCTCCAGCCAGCCGGCCACATCGGTGGCCCGGGCTGCCGGAATCCGGCGGGGCCGGCGCAGCCACCAGGCTCCCCCCAGCAGAACCGCCAGGCTGAAACCGGGGGAGAGGGGCAGGTGGCTGAGCCGCAGCAGGGCATCTGTGACAAGCCACCCCCCCAGGGCCGCTGCCGCGGCCGGCAGCCAGGGCCGCAGGGGTACCGGGATGGACTGACGCAGGCTCAACGGCTCAGGCTGGGCTGAAGCATCTCTAGCTCAACTTATGGCGCTGCGCCGGCGCAAATACCTTCTAGCTTGATGTTCAGTTGGGGGCGTGCCTTGCCGGCGCCGGGGCTGAACGACAACCGCCTCCAGGTGAAGCGGGTGCTGTTGGTGGCTCTGGCCGTCAATATCAGCATGACAGTGCTGAAGTTGGTGCTGGGCCTGCTCACCGGATCGCTGGCCGTTCTGGCCGATGCCATGCACAGCGCCACCGACGGATTTTCGAGCCTGCTGGGCCTGCTCACCAACGGCTTGTCCGATCCCGAACCGGACCGGGACCATCCCTACGGCCACCACAAATACGAGGCCATCGGGGCCCTGGCGATCGCCGCCTTCATCCTGTTTACGGCGTTTGAAATCCTGCAGACGGCCGTCGATCGACTGCGTGTCGGGCTCCAACCCCTGCGGCTCGAGGGCCAGGAGTTATGGCTGCTGCTAGTGGTGCTGGGCTTCAACATCCTGCTGGCCAGCTATGAGCGCTCCGAGGGCAGGCGGCTGGGCAGCCAGCTGCTCAAGGCCGATGCAGCCCACACCAGTAGCGACGTCTGGACCACCGCCATGGTGCTGGTTGGGCTCTCCGGGGCGGTGTGGCTGAAGCTGCCCTGGCTGGATGTGGCCCTGGCCATCCCCCTCTGCCTATTGCTGGTGAGGGTTTGTTGGACCGTGCTGCGCGCCAATCTGCCGCTGCTGGTCGATCAGATCGCCATTGCCCCAGAGGCGATTCACCAGGTGGCCATGGACGTGCCGGGGGTGCTCAACTGCCACGACATCGCCAGTCGGGGCGTGCTGGGCCAACAGGTGTTTATCGACATGCACATGGTGGTGGATGCCAACGACCTGCCCACCGCCCATCGGATCACCGAGCTGGTGGAGGAACATCTGGAGATCAGATTCGGCCGGGTGCGCTGCACGATCCACCTCGAACCGCGGGAATATGCCAGCGCTGCGATCACCTTCAAGGGGACCCATGGCTGAGCTGCTGGACGGTCTGACATGCCGGCAACGCAGCCAGATCCGGGCCTGGGCCGCGGAACTGGAGGCCGCACCGAGCTGGTGCGGCAGCCTGCCGGTGGCCGTGTTGGAGCGCTGCTGGCTGCGGCTGCGGCGGGTGCCCGTGGAGCAACTGGCGACGCTTCTGCCGCCAGATGCCAGTGGCGAGGCGCCTGAACTGGTGCGCTATCGGGGCTGGATCGCAGCCGGCCAGCCGGCCTGGTCGGCCCAGTTGCGCTGCTGGCAGGAATTCGGCCAACCGGCCTGCCAAGAAGCCCTGCGACACTTCTGGAGCCAGCAGGAGTGGGGCAACCACGGCTGGACCCTGGCCGCCTATCTGCAGTGGCTGGCCACCTATCGGCATCAGTTTGAAACTGGTGCCAGCCGCGCCCTGCCCCTGATTGTGCTGGCCCGACCCGGCCAGGCAGGGGGCCATAAACTCCACTGGCTTACCCCCCTGGGTCAGCCGATGCGGCACACTTGCGCCTGATTGCAATGGCTGCGGCGATGGCCGATGACACCCCACCTAGCCAACCCCGCACCGATCGGGGTGGCCGTTCCGGCGGCGACAGACCGGCGGGCAACCGGGAGCCGGGCGGATTCCGGATCCGTCTGAGCGACAACGAAATGCGGGCCGCCCAGGCCATCCAGGAGAGTTTTGGCCTGCGCTCCACCGTGGCCGCCCTGGGCTTTGCGATTCGCACCGTTGCCCAACTGCTCGAGGAGGGCAAGCTCGAAGGGCTGGTCGCCCAGCAGCGGGCCCAGGGAGATCGCCCCCCAGGGGAGCGAAGTCAAGGGGAAAGGCCCCAGGGGGAGAGGCGCTCCGGGGCCGGCGATGGCCGGCTCAACCGCCAGGAGCGCGCCCCCCGCATCGACCCCTTCGCCCGGCCCAGCAAGCCCGCGCCCCCCAGCCCTGAACCAGAGGCTCCCAGCCCCGAACCAGAGGCCCCCAGCCCTGAGCAAACAGATGGGGCCCTGCCGGCCGAGGAGATTCCAGGCAGCCCAGAGCCCCAGGAGCCCGACTCCGAAACCAGCGAGGGCTGAGGCCGATGCCACGGCCAAGGGTTCTCTCCGGGGTCCAGCCCACCGGGGCCTTGCACCTCGGCAACTGGCTGGGGGCGATCCGCAACTGGGTCGCCCTGCAGGAGAGCCACGACACCTACTTCTGCGTGGTGGATCTCCATGCCATCACCGTGCCCCATGAGCCGGCCAGGCTCGCCGAGGACACCCTGCGCACCGCCGCCCTCTACCTGGCCTGTGGCATCGACCCCCAGCGCGCCACGGTTTTTGTCCAGAGCCATGTCAGCGCCCACAGCGAACTGGCCTGGCTGCTGAACTGCGTCACGCCGCTCAACTGGCTCGAGCGCATGATCCAGTTCAAGGAAAAGGCGATCAAGCAGGGCGACCAGGTGTCCGTGGGTCTGCTCGATTACCCGGTGCTGATGGCCGCTGACATCCTTCTCTACGACGCCGATCTGGTGCCGGTGGGTGAAGACCAGAAACAACACCTCGAACTCGCCCGCGACATCGCCCAGCAACGCATCAACGCCCGCTTCGCCCCCAGGGATGGATCTGGGGAGCCGATCCCCCTGCTCCAGGTACCCAAACCCCTGATCCTCCAGCAGGGTGCCCGGGTGATGAGCCTCACCGACGGCACGGCCAAGATGAGCAAAAGTGATCCCAATGAGGGCTCCCGGATCAACCTGCTGGATCCGCCGGAACTGATCAGCAAGAAGATCAAGCGCGCCAAAACCGACCCCACCATGGGGCTGGAATTCGGCAACCCGGAGCGGCCGGAAGCCGACAACCTGCTTGGCCTCTACGCCCTGCTGGCCGGCAGAAGCCGGGAGCAGGCGGCCGTGGAATGCGGCTCCATGGGCTGGGGCAGCTTCAAGCCCCTGCTGGCCGAGGCGGCCGTCGAAGCCCTGCGGCCCGTGCAGGAGCGCTACCTGCACTGGCGCCAGCAGCCTGGAGCGGTCGAAGCCGTGCTGCGCGATGGCCAGGCCCGGGCCACTGCGGTGGCCGAGGCAACCCTCGAGCGGGTGCGCCGGGCCCTGGGATTCCTGCCCACCAGCTGAGCGCACCCGCCAGAGCCGGCCGGCCGCTCACGGTTCCCGGTACACAACCCTGCCCCGCTCATCATTGCCGACATCGAGCAGCTGGGCGTGGAGCAACCGCTCAATTTCCTGGCGCACCTCAGGGCTCTCGACCCCGGCGGGGAGCTCCAGCTCCAACAGGGCGTCGTTGAGGCTGAAACCCGCCGCGCCACTGCGACGGGCCAGTTGCACCAACTGCCTTTCCACGGAGAGGCTGGGCTTGAGCGGCAACCAGCTGGCATTGGCCTGGTCGACCAGCTCTGGCATCAACAGCAGATCCACCAGCTGCCCCACAAAGCAGAGGCCGAAGGTCAGCAGCCAGAGGGTGCCACTGAGGGGCTTGCGGTTGTAGAGGCGGTGCACCCCGCAGACCCCCACCAGGCCGAGGGCCCAGAGGCCATAGGCCAGGGCCAGATTGCGGCGCTCCGGGGGCGGGAGCCGTCTACTACTGCCCATATGGCTAGGCCCCGGGGCGCCCTGGCCCCTCGTCATCGGGCGGCTCCGGCAGGGATACGCCACTGAGACGCAAGGAGGCGGAAAGATCCCACACGCTGACCACCAGCTGGTGCCAGGGAGCGAGGGTTTCCATCTCCAGGGCCATCGGGATCGGCGCCGCCTGGCGCAGGCTGGTGGCGGCGCCGAGCTCCTTACGGGCCAGCTCGATCCGGGCGCGCAAGGAGCGCTGTTGTTCCGCCGGCATCACAGCCTCGGGGCAATGGTCAAGCAGCACCAGGCCCCGCTCAAACCAGCTGCTGAAGTCGCCCATCAGGGAAGCCAGCAACTGATCGAGCAGCTCCCCATCTGAGGCCGAGGGGGGAAAGGGGAATGGTGGATCAGATCCCATCTGGCCAGCCTAGGAGCGCTGCGTAGGATTCCAAATCGCCCTGTTGAGCTGCGCGATTCGTGCCCGTGACCACCAGCAGCCCCGAACCAGCAGCGATCACCCTGCCCAAAACCAGCGAGAGCGAGCAGCTGCTGCGCATCCGCCACTCGATGAGCCACGTGATGGCCATGGCGGTGCAGAAGCTGTTCCCCCAGGCCCAGGTGACCATCGGCCCCTGGACCGAGAGCGGTTTCTACTACGACTTCGACAGCCCCGATCCCTTCAGCGAGGCCGATCTCAAGGCGATCAAGAAGGAGATGGTCAAGATCATCAATAGGAAACTGCCGCTCGAGCGCCTAGAGGTGAGCCGCGCTGAGGCCGAACGGCGGATCCAGGCCATCAACGAGCCCTACAAGCTGGAGATCCTGGCGGGGATCAAAGAGCCGATCAGCCTCTACACCCTGGGGGACCAGTGGTGGGACCTCTGCGCCGGCCCCCACGTGGCCCACACCGGCGAGCTCAACGCCAAGGCCTTCGAGCTCGAAAGCGTGGCAGGTGCCTACTGGCGCGGCGATGAAACCAAGGCCCAGCTGCAGCGCATCTACGGCACCGCCTGGGAGACCCCCGAGCAGCTGGCCGAACACCAGCGCCGCAAAGCCGAGGCGAAACGGCGCGACCATCGGCGCCTGGGCACCGATCTGAATCTGTTTTCAATCGAGGATGAGGCCGGCGCCGGGCTGGTCTTCTGGCACCCCCGCGGCGCCCGCATGCGCCTGCTGATCGAAGACTTCTGGCGCCAGGCCCACTTCGATGCCGGCTACGAGCTGCTCTACACCCCCCACGTGGCCGATATCAGCCTCTGGAAGACCTCCGGCCACCTCGACTTCTACGCCGAGAGCATGTTTGGCCCGATGCAGGTGGATGAGCGCCAATACCAGCTCAAGCCGATGAACTGCCCGTTCCACGTGCTCACCTATGCCTCCGCCCTGCGCAGCTACCGGGAGCTGCCGATCCGCTGGGCCGAGTTGGGGACGGTGTATCGCTACGAGCGCCCCGGCGTGATGCATGGCCTGATGCGGGTGCGCGGCTTCACCCAGGACGACGCCCACGTGTTCTGCCTGCCGGAGCAGATCACAGCTGAAATCGTGGCCATTCTCGATCTCACCGAGCAGATTCTTTCCACCTTCGATTTCCGCAGCTACGAGATCAACCTCTCCACCCGGCCGGCCAAATCGATCGGCGAGGACGCCGTGTGGGAACTCGCCACCAACGGCCTGATCGGGGCGCTGGAGCGCAAGGGCTGGGCCTACAAGGTCGACGAGGGCGGCGGCGCCTTCTACGGCCCCAAGATCGACCTCAAAATCGAAGATGCCATCGGTCGGATGTGGCAGTGCTCCACGATCCAGCTCGACTTCAACCTGCCGGAGCGCTTCCAGTTGGAATATGTGGCGGCGGATGGATCGCGCCAGCAACCGATCATGATCCACCGGGCCATCTTCGGCTCGCTGGAGCGGTTCTTCGGGATCATGACCGAGAACTACGCCGGCGATTTCCCCTTCTGGCTCGCGCCCGAGCAGATCCGCCTACTGCCGGTGACCGATGAGGTGCGGGGCTATGCCGAGGAGGTTCTGGGCCAGCTGAAGCGGGCCGGCGTGCGGGCCACGCTGGACCAATCCGGCGAGCGCCTGGCCAAATTGATTCGCAACGGCGAGCAGATGAAGATCCCGGTGCTGGCGGTGATCGGCACCACGGAAGCCGAAGGGGGAAGCCTCAGCCTGCGCAGCCGCCGCGAGGGGGATCTGGGCACCATGGCGGTGGCCAAGCTGATCGAAGCCGCCAGCTTGGCCAATGCGGCCCGCTCCGCTGGCCTGCAGCCATGAGCGCCATCCTGGCCGGCGATATCGGCGGCACCAAGACCCTGCTGGCCCTCTACCGGCTGGGCCCTGCCGGGGAACTGGAGCTCCAGCGCAGCGAGCGCTACATCTCGGCCGACTGGAGCGGCCTTGAGCCGATGGTGCGCACCTTTTTGGGCGGGGAAGCCGCGCCCCCGGCGGCCGCCTGTCTGGCCGTGGCGGGGCCGGTGGCGGGGGGCCGGGCCCAGCTCACGAACCTCAGCTGGCAACTCGACGAGGCCAGGCTGCAGATCGAAACCGCCATCCCCCGGGTGGAGCTGGTCAATGATTTCGCCGTGCTGATCCACGGCCTGGCCCATCTGGCCCCGCACCAGCAGGCCCCGATCCGGGCCGGCACTGCCCAGGACCAGGCCCCCCTGCTGGTGCTCGGGGCTGGCACGGGCCTCGGGGTGGCCTACGGGGTGCCCAGCCCGGCCGGCCTGGTGGCCATGGCCAGCGAGGCCGCCCACGGGGAATTCGCCCCCCGCAGCCAGGCCGAATGGGAGCTCAAGCAATGGCTTGGCCGCGAGCTGGGGCTGGAGCGGGTGTCGATCGAGCGGGTGGTGAGTGGCACGGGGCTGGGGGATCTGGCTCGCTGGCTGCTGCACTGCCGCCATCCCGACGGGGATCACCCCCTCTGCCACCTGCCCCAGCCCAGCGAGCTGCCCGCGGCGGTCGCCGCAGCGGCAAGCCAGGGCGACCACCTGGCGATAGAGGCCCTTGGGCTCTGGATCAGCTGCTACGGCAGCGTCTGCGGCGATCTGGCCCTGGCTGGCCTCAGCCACGGGGGCATCTGGCTGGCGGGCGGAACGGCCGCCAAACTGCTCGATCAGCTCCGCTCTGCCGGCTTTTTAGCAGCCTTCCTGGCCAAGGGCCGGCTGGCTCCCGTACTGGCCCAGATGCCGATCACGGCCGTGATCGATCCGGAGATCGGCCAGTTCAGCGCGGCCTGCCGGGCCCGCATGCTGGTGGCCTGAGACACTGGGCCGAATCGTAGTGTTCAGATGGCGCGCCCCCGGGTAGGCCAAGGGGTTCTGGTTCATGTACCCGCCACCACCGCCAACGTGGGGCCAGGTTTTGACTGCCTGGGCGCGGCCCTGGAACTCGACAATGTCTTCCAGATGCGCTGCATCGAAGGCGGCAGCGAGCGCTTTGATCTGATCATTGAGGGCAGCGAGGGGGCCCACCTGCGCGGCGGGCCCGACAATCTCGTGTATCGCTCGGCCCAACGGGTGTGGAAGGAAGCCGGCGAGGAGCCGGTGGCCCTTGAGGCCAGGGTGCGGCTGGCCGTGCCGCCAGCCAGGGGGCTGGGCAGCAGCGCCACCGCCATCGTGGCTGGCCTGATCGGCGCCAACGCGCTGGTGGGGGAGCCCCTCAGCCGCGAGAAGCTGCTGGAGCTGGCCATCGATATCGAAGGCCACCCCGACAACGTGGTGCCCTCCCTGGTGGGGGGGCTCTGCATGACCGCCAAGGCCGCCTCCCACCGCTGGCGGGTGGTGCGCTGCGAGTGGTCGAGCGAGGTGCAGGCGGTTGTGGCCATCCCCGCCATCCGGCTGACCACCAGTGAGGCCCGGCGGGCCATGCCCAAGTCCATACCCGTGGGCGATGCGGTAATCAACCTGGGGGCCCTGACCCTGCTGCTCCAGGGCCTGCGCACGGGCAACGGCGACCTGATCACCGATGGCATGCACGACCGACTGCACGAGCCCTACCGCTGGGGCCTGATCCTGGGCGGCCGGGCCGTGCGGGAGGCCGCGATCGCGGCGGGGGCCTGGGGCTGCGTGATCAGCGGGGCGGGCCCCAGCCTGCTGGCCCTCTGCCCCAGGCCGGTGGCCGAGGCCGTTGGCCAGGCCATGGTGCGGGCCTGGCACCAGGCCGGGGTTGAATCCCACGCCCACGCCCTGGCCATCCAGCACCGGGGCAGCAGCTGGGAGAACCTGCCCGATCGGAGCCCGGCCAGCCCGGACGAGCCGGGCCCTAGGCCTGGCCCTACTCCTCGGCAGCCCTAGGTAGATCTACCTAACGCCCCCTGGGCGGCTGATACATTGCTCCCGAGACTTGCGGTGCCTGATCCCGGCCCTGCCGAACGTACCCCCAGACCTGCAACCGGGCCGTGATGGACGCCAACTTTGCCCTGCTCGCCGCCTCCAGCGAAGCCAGCTTTCCCTGGCTCAGCCTGATAGTGCTGCTCCCCGCAGCGGTGGCCCTGTTGATGCCCCTGCTGCCAGGCGATGGCAGCGATCCAAAATGGCCCCGCAGCCTGGCCCTGGCCACCCTGGGGGTCGACCTGGCACTGATGCTGGTGTGCTTCAGCCAGCACTTCGACGGGTCGATCAGCGATCTTCAGCTGGTGGAACGGGTGAGCTGGGTGCCGGCCCTCGGCCTGGAGTGGTCCCTGGCGGCCGATGGGCTCTCGGCGCCGCTGGTGCTGCTTTCCGGGCTGGTGACCCTGCTTTCGGTGGCCGCCAGCTGGAACATCAAGAGCAAAACCCGCCTCTACTTCGCCCTGATGCTCGTGCAGGCCTCGGCCCAGGGGCTCGTTTTTCTCTCCCAAGACTTCCTGCTCTTCTTCCTGGCCTGGGAGCTGGAACTGGTGCCGGTCTACCTGCTGATCGCCATCTGGGGGGGCAAGCAGCGCCAGTACGCCGCCACCAAATTCATCCTCTACACCGCCACCGCCTCCCTGCTGATCCTGCTCAGCGGCCTGGCCCTGGCCTTCTCCGGCGACAGCTTCAGCTTCAACCTCACGGAGCTCTCAACCCGCTCCCCCGGCGGCAGCTTCGGCCTGCTCTGCTATCTCGGTTTCCTGGTGGGCTTTGGCGTCAAGCTGCCCATGTTCCCCCTGCACACCTGGCTGCCCGATGCCCACGGTGAAGCCAATGCGCCGGTGTCGATGCTGTTGGCCGGGGTGCTGCTGAAGATGGGCGGCTATGCCCTGCTGCGCTTCAACGTGCAGATGTTGCCGGAGATCCACCTGCAGCTGGCCCCAGCTTTGGTGGTGCTGGGGATCGTCAACATCGTCTACGGGGCCCTAAATGCCTTTGCCCAGGACAACGTCAAACGGCGAATCGCCTGCAGCTCGGTGAGCCACATGGGCTTCGTGCTGCTCGGCATCGGGGCGATCGATGCCCTCGGCATCAGTGGCGCCATGTTGCAGATGATCAGCCACGGCCTTATCGCCGCGGCCATGTTCTTTGTCACCGGGGTGTTCTACGAGCGCACCGAAACCCTCTCAATCCCGAACATGGGCGGCCTGGCCAAGGCCCTGCCAATCACCTTCGCCTTCTTTTTGGCCAGCTCCCTGGCCTCCTTGGCCCTACCGGGCATGAGCGGTTTTGTCAGTGAAATCACCGTGTTTCTCGGCATCACCGCCAACGACGGCTTCACCATTGGCTTCCGCGTGATCACGATCGTGCTGGCCGCCATCGGCCTGGTGCTGACACCGGTGTATCTGCTCAGCCTCTGCAGGCGGGTGTTCTTCGGGCCCCGGATTCCGGCCCTGGCAGCCATCGGCGACATGCGCCCCAGGGAACTGCTGATCGGCCTCACCCTGCTGGTGCCGACCCTGGCCATCGGCTTCTGGCCGCGCCTGGCGATCGACGTCTACGAAGCAACCACCAACGGCCTGGCGGAGCGGCTCCAGGCCACCGCCCTGCTGGCCACCGCCCTGCTGGCCACCGCCCTGCAGAGCACCGCCCAGATCGGCTGAAATGGGAGCAGTCACCCCAGCCGCCATGCTCCAAACAGCCGCCATGCTCCAAACAGCTGCCCCGCCCCTTCTGAGCGGCCGGGGCCTGCCCCAGTTTGGGGCGATCACAGCGGAACAGGTGGAGCAGGCAATCCCCCTGCTGCTCGAGGAGCTGCACGCCCAGCTCACGGTCTTGGAGGCAAACCTGGAGCGCCGCCTGGCCATGGGCGAGGCCGCCCCCATGGGCTGGGAAGACATTGGCTGGGAAGAGCTGATGGATCCGCTCCACCAGCTGGGCGAAAGGCTGCGCTGGAGCTGGGGGGTGGTCAGTCACCTCAACGGCGTCTGCAACACGCCCGAGCTGCGCGCCGCCCACCAAGGGCAGCAGGGGGCGGTGGTGCAGTTCGGCAACCGGGCCGGCCAGTCTCGGCCCATCTACCGGGCCCTGGAAGCCCTGCAGCGAAGATCGGCCAGCCTCGATCCCAGCCAGCGCCGCATCCTGGAGGCCGAACTGCGGGACATGCGCCTGCGCGGCGTGGGCCTGGAGGGGGCCGAACAGGACGACTTCAATGCCGCCAGTGAGCGACTGGCCGAGTTGGCCACCGCCTTCGGCAACCACGTGCTCGATGCCACCAACGGCTGGAGCCTCACCCTCAGCAAAGAGGAGGAGCTCGACGGCCTGCCCACCAGCCTGCGGGAGCTGCTGGCCCAGGCAGCCCGCGATGGGGGCGAAGAGGGTTGGCGGCTTGGGCTGGACATGCCGCGGGTGGTGCCCTTCCTCAAATACAGCCGCCGCCGCGATCTGCGCGAGCAGCTCTACCGGGCCCAGGTGAGCCGCGCCTCCAGCGGCGAGCTCGACAACCGCCCCCTGATCGAGCAGATCCTGGAGCTCAAATTGGCCCAGGCCCGGCGGCTGGGCTACCCCAACTGGGCCGAGGTGAGCCTGGCCTCAAAAATGGCCGGATCGGTGGCCGAGGTCGAAGCCCTGCTGGAGCAGCTGCGCTCCGCCGCCTACCCCGCTGCCCAAGGGGAACTGGAAGCGCTGGCAGCCTGCGCCGCCCGGCATGGGGCCGCCGAGGCCAGCGGGATCATGCCCTGGGACGTCAGTTACTGGGCCGAGGTGCTGCGCCAAGAGAGCTTCGATCTAGACAGCGAGGCCCTGCGGCCCTGGTTTTCCCTTGAGCAGGTGCTGGGCGGCCTGTTTGGCCTCTGCCAGCGGCTGTTCGACATCCGCATCGTGGCCACTGAAGCGGGGGAAGCACCGCTCTGGCATAGCGATGTGCGCTACTTCCGGCTGGTTGATGCCAGCAGCGGTGAGCCCCTGGCCGGCTTCTACCTCGATCCCTACAGCCGCCCGGGCAGCAAGCGGGGTGGGGCCTGGATGGATGAGTGCCTGGGCCGCTCCCGCACCCCAGCGGGGGAGCAGGTGCTGCCGGTGGCCTACCTGATCTGCAACCAGAGCCCGCCGGTGGGGGAGACCCCCAGCCTGATGACCTTCGAGGAAGTGGAAACCCTCTTCCACGAATTCGGCCACGGCCTGCAGCACATGCTCACCACGGTCGATCGCCCCCAGGCCGCTGGCATCAACAACGTGGAGTGGGATGCGGTGGAGCTGCCCAGCCAGTTCATGGAGAACTGGTGCTACGACCGGGCCACCCTGATGGGCATGGCCCGCCACTGGCAGAGCGGCGAGCCCCTACCCGAAAGCGAATACCAGAAACTGCTGGCGGCCCGCACCTTCATGGGCGGCAGCGCCACCCTGCGCCAGGTGCACTTCGCCCTCACCGACCTGCGCCTGCACAGCCAGTGGACGCCGAACTGCGGCCAGAGCCCGGAGCAGCTGCGCCGCGACCTCGCCCGCACCACCACGGTGCTCGAGCCGATCCCCGAGGACGCCTTTCTCTGCGCCTTCAGCCACATCTTTGCCGGCGGCTACGCGGCCGGCTACTACTCCTACAAGTGGGCCGAGGTGCTCAGTGCCGACGCCTTCAGCGCCTTCGAGGAGGTGGGGCTCGACCAGGAGGAGGAGATCGTGGCCACCGGTCGCCGCTTCCGCGACACCGTGCTCAGCCTGGGCGGCAGCCGCTCTCCAGCCGAGGTGTTCGAGGCCTTCCGGGGCCGCGGACCCAGCAGTGGGGCCCTTATCCGCCACTCCGGGCTGGCGGCCAGTTGATGGCTGCTGCCGCCCCGGAACTGGTGGCCATCGCCGAAGCCTTTGCCCTGCCCGGGCCTGTCACCGCGATTGCGCCGCTGGGCAACGGCAACGTCAACGACACCTACCGGGTGGACACCGCCAGCGGCGAAAGCTTCGTGCTGCAACGGCTCAACACAGCCGTGTTTGCCGAGCCGGAGCTGGTGATGGCCAACCTGCAGGTGCTCAGCGCCCACGCCCAGCAACGGCCCCTGGCCGGCCAGCGCTGGGAGGTGCCCCGGGTGATCCATCAGCGCCACAGCGGCCAGCCCTGGCTGAAGGCAGGCGGCGAGTTTTGGCGGCTGACCAGCTTCGTCAACGACGCCGTGACGCTGGATGCCATTGCCAGCCCCGCCCAGGCCATGCAGGTGGGTAGGGGGCTGGGCCTGTTCCACAACCTGATCAGCGACCTGCCCGCCGATCAGCTGGCCGACACCCTGCCGGGCTTCCACATCACCCCCACCTATCTGGCGGCCTACGACCAGATCCTGCAGTCCAGCCAGCTCCAGCCCTGCGAGCGGGCCGGGTGGTGCACGGCTTTCATTGCGGCGCGACGGGGGCTGGCGACGGTGCTGGAGACGGCCAAGGCCGAGGGCAGGCTCCTATTGCGGCCCATCCATGGCGACCCCAAGGTGAACAACGTGATGCTCTGCGCCCAGACCGGGATGGCGGTGAGCCTGGTGGACCTGGACACGGTCAAGCCAGGGCTGGTGCATTACGACATCGGTGACTGCCTGCGCTCGGCCTGCAATCCGGCGGGGGAAGAGGCGCCCCCTGGCGATCCCATCCACTTCGACCTCGACCTCTGCCAGGCCGTGCTGGAGGGCTATCTGGGCGCGGCGCGAGCCTGCCTGAGCGAGGTCGACATCGACCACATCTTTGCTGCCGCCAGGTTGATCAGCTTCGAGCTGGGCCTGCGCTTCTTCAGCGACCATCTGGCCGGAGACATCTATTTCCGCAGCCAGCGCCCCGGCCACAACCTGGAGCGGGCCCTGGTGCAGTTCAAGCTCACCGAGAGCATCGAAGCCCAGGAGCAGGCAATTCGCACGATCGTGGAGGGCTTGCGGTGAACTGCCAGAGCTTCAGCCTGGTTCCCTTCGGGCCCAGTTCCACCAACCTGACCATCTGCGGGGATCTGGCCCTCCACGCCGGGGTGATGGAGGTTGTCTTCAAGCTGGAAGGCGACCTCAGCGCAATCCGGATCGCCCCGCCGGCAGGGGCTGGCGAACGCCGCGATCTGCTCTGGCAGACCACCTGTCTAGAAGTGTTCCTGGCCCACCGGGGAGCTGGGCCCTACTGGGAATTCAATCTTTCCCCGGCTGGCCACTGGAACGTCTACCGCCTGGAGAGTTACCGCCAGGGGCTGGCCCCGGAGCCTGCCTACGCCCAGCTTCCCTTCAGCGTGCAGCGCCACCGCCAACAACTCAGCCTGAGCCTGCGCTGCAGCCTGCCACCGGCCCTGGCGGCGCCAGCAACAGCTGACCTGGAAGCCGCCATCACCGCCGTGATCCAGCAGAGCGATGGCAGCCTCAGCTACTGGGCCCTGAACCATCCCGCCGCCGAAGCCGATTTCCATCACCGCGATGGCTTCAGCCTCCACCTGGGCCGGGCCTGAGGCTCAGCAAGGCAGCCCGGCTTCACGCCAGCGCCGCTGGCGCCGAACCGCCACCCGACCGCCGAAGCCGGGCACCGGGGCCTGGCATTTGGCCAGGTCCAGCCGCAGTGGAATCAGGCCATAGAGCGTTTCAAGGCAATCGAGCACCAACTCGCTGTAGTGCTCAATCGTCAGGCAGCCCACCTGGCGGGCCTGACGCTGCAGGGCCGTGATGGCGAGGGCGTAGTCAAAGCTGGCGGCCAGCCGATCGCTGCGGGCCGCTTCGGCCAGATCGCCCGCCAGCCAGAACTCCAGCTCAAACCACTGGCCCTGGGCCCTCTCCAGCTCCAGCACCCCCACATGGGCCCAGAGGCGCAGGCCCTGCACATGGATCCAGTCGGGATGGGTCACAGCGGCAGACTCCTATGGCTGAACTGGCGGACTCCACTGACGTAATCGGCGGCGATATGGCCCTCCCCCCGCAGCCGGTAGCGGTAGGTGACCAGCCCCTCCAGCCCCACCGGCCCCCGGGGGGGGAGGGTCTGGGTGGAGATGCCGACTTCGGCGCCGAAGCCGTAGCGGTAGCCATCGGCGAAACGGGTGGAACAGTTGAGGTACACCCCGGCACTGTTGACCGCCGCCAGGAAGCGGTCCGCCGCCGCCACATCGGTGGTGCAGATGGCATCGGTGTGGCGGGAGCCGTAGCGGGCGATGTGCTCCAGGGCCGCCTCGAGGTCGGCCACCACCTTCACACTCAAGATCAGATCGGAATATTCCGTGCTCCAGTCGGCTTCGCTGGCCCCCTGGCCCACCCCCAGGGTCTGGGAGGCGGCATCGCCGCGCAATTCGACACCGGCCTCGGCAAAGGCATCGATGGCCAGCGGCAGGAACGCAGGGGCGATCGCCCCATCCACCAGCAGGGTTTCGATCGCATTACAGGCAGCCGGGTACTGGGTTTTGGAATCCAGGGCCAGCCGCAGGGCCTGCTGGAGGTCCGCGGCCCGATCCACAAACAGGTGGCAGATGCCGTCGGCGTGGCCGAGCACCGGGATGCGGGTGTGGTCCTGAATGAAGCGCACCAGTTCGTTCGAGCCCCGGGGAATGATCAGATCAACCAGGCCGTCAAGCTTCAGCAGCCCCAAGCTCTCTTCCCGGCTGGTGAGCAGCTCCAGGGCTTCGGGGGCCACCTCACTGGCGGCCAGCCCCTGGCGCAGGGCCGTGAGGATGGCGGCGCAGCTGCCCCTGGCCTCCCGGCCCCCCTTGAGCAGGGCCCCGTTGCCGGAGCGGATCGCCAGGGAGGCGATCTGCATCACCGCATCGGGCCGGGCCTCAAAGATCACGCCCAGCACCCCGAGGGGCACCGTCACCCGTTCCAGCACCAGGCCCTGATCGAGCTCGGTATGCAGCTGGCGCCGGCCCAGCGGGTCGGCCAGCTCGGCCACCTGGCGCACGCCGGCGATGGCGCCATCGAGTTTGGCGCCATCGAGCTTCAGCCGGGCCACCAAAGCCGGAGCCAGCCCCTCGGCCGCCGCGGCCTCCAGGTCGGCCTGGTTGGCGGCCAGGATCGCCGCACGGTTCTGCTCCAGACCAGCGGCCATGGCCCGCACCGCCTGGCGCCTCTGGCCATCGCCCAGCTGGCCCAGGAACATGGCCCTGCGGCGCACCTGGGCCGCCCGGGCGAGCAAATCTGGAGATGGATCGGCAATCATCTGCCCATCATCCCAAGCTGGAGGCCAGCCGCTCGAGGGCCAGGCGCGCCGCCCCGAGCCGCCCAGCTCCGTTGCCCAGGCTGCAGGGCCGGATCGCCAACCCCTCCCGGCTGACCGGCTGCACCCGCTGCTCCACCTCGCCCCACAGCGCCGGCAGGAAGTGGGCGCTGGCAGCGCTGATCCCGCCGCCGATCAACACCAGCTCCGGGGTGAACACATAGAGCAGGGAGCTCACGCCGATGCCCAGCAGGCGGCCATAGGCCCGCCACACCTCCAGGGCCTCGGCGTCGCCGCCATCGGCCCGCCGGCAGAGTTCGGCTGGATCCAGCCCAGAGAGACGGGCCAGGCCGCGGCGGCTGCAATAGGACTCAATCGAGCCGCTGTTGCCGCTGTTGCAGGGCGGCCCTTGCGGATCGATGCCGATCAGCCCGGGCTCGGCGGCCGCGCCGTGGCGACCCGTGAACAGCCGGCCGTCGAGCAGCACCGCCCCGCCCACCCCGGTGCCGAGGGTGAGAAGCACCACATCGCGCCTGTCGCGGGCCGCCCCCAGCCAGTGCTCGCCAAGCAGGGCGCAGTTGGCATCGTTGGCCAGGGTGACGCGGCGATCCAGCAGGGGTTCGAGCCAGTCGGCCAGCGGCACCTCCCGCCAGCCCGGCAGGTTGATGGCGATCCGCGCCACCCGGCCCGCCCCATCGCTGGGGCCGGGATGGCCTACCCCCACCCGATCGGCCAGGTGCTCGGGGTCAAGTTGCTGCACCGCCTCCACAATCGCCGTGGTCACGGCCCCTGGCAAAGACGGCTGGGGCGTGGGCACCTCAAGGCCGGCGAGGAGCTCTCCGGCCAGGCTGAAGCGCCCCAGCTTGAGGGCGCTGCCGCCCAGGTCCACGCCGATCAGCTGGTTCATCAGAAGCGGAAGAAGATCTGCAGCTGGCTCTGCCAGGCCCCCAGGCTGTCCACCGATCCCTGCAGGTTGAGCAGCTCGGAGGCCCTGTAGTTGAGGTTGAGTTGGGGTGGCACGTCGGAGCGGTTCGGGGCAGCCAGCACCGAGGCATTAAAGCGCTCGTCTATATCCAGACCGATCTCGGCCCCCAGTACCAGCTGGGGCGGCACCCGCCCGGAGCGCTGCTCGGCGCCGCTGTTGACCGCCTGGTTCACGTAGGTGGGATAGAGGGCGAAGCTCAGCCGCTGGCCCAACACATCGCTGAAGCTGCCCAGTAAGGGCGAAAGCAGGGTCTGGCCCAGGGCGGTGGCCAGCACGGCGGTGCCGCCTCCACCGGCCAGCCCGGCCAGGGTGTTGCCACCGATCAGGGCCAGGAGCCGGTCCTGGGAAAGGGGGGGCGAACTGCGCAGCACCAGGTTGTCGGCGAGACGATCCGCCGGGCCGCTGACACTGAGGTAGACCCGCACCAGATTGAGTTGGTCGAGGCTGTTGGTGGCGCCCTCGGCCTGGAAGGTCTGCAGTGACAGGTTGTCGGCCGGCCCAATCCCACTGGCCACCGGCAGGCTGTCGGAAACCCTGGTGCGCAGGGAGATGTCGAGGTAAGGGATCAGTCCCATGGAGGGGGTGAACACGGCCACGTTGGGGGAATCCGGGTCCAGACCAAAGGTGGAGGTGAACAGGTTGAGGCGCCCCCGCAGCAGGCGCACCACGCCCTGGAGTCGCAGGCTGGGGTCGAGCCGTCCGTTAATCCGCAACAGGCCGCTGCTGTTGAAACTGGCCAGGTTGGGCACCCCCACGGTGAGGTCTGGGCCCAGGCTGAGCCGCAGGTTGTCAAAGCCCACAAACCTGACGTTGGGGACACTGGCACGCAGGAGCCCACTGGCATCACTCTCCACCTCCGGCCCGAGCAGCACCAGCGGTTGCTGGAAGGTCCAGCTGGATTCGATCAACTCCGGCACGCTGGCCACGCTCACCCCTGGCGCCTTCTCACTGGCCAGGCGGCCGGGCTGCACGTTGATGTTGCCCCGGGCAATCGCGAGCTCCCCGCCGATATCCATGGCGTTGAGGCTGCCGCCGATGCGGAGCTGGCCTGCGGCCACGGCCCGGATCCGCGGCATGGCGAAGGGAACCGCGGCCAGCTCCACGGCCAGGCTGGCTTCCTGGCCATCGGCCATCTTGCCGGGCCGCAGCAGGCCCAGCGAACCGCTGCCCCGCACCGAGCCCTTCTCCCCCACCCTGGCGCTGAACTGCTGCAGCTCTAGCTGCTCGAAGTCGAACAGCACGATCGCCTCAACCTCCTGCAAGCGCTGGCCGATGAACTGCAGCTGGCCGCCACGCAGGCGCAGGAAACCGTTGGCAATGGGCTCGGCCACACTGCCGCGCACCAGCAGCTGCAGGTCGCCGCTGCCCTCTTTCCACTCCAGGGCAGGCTGGGCCAGCCCGGTGAGGAAGCGCAGGCCATCATCTCGACTGGCCAGCCTCAGCTCGACGCCCTCCTGGCTCGGATCGAGGGGCACGCTGCCGGCCAGATCCACACTGCTGGCAGCCCCGGCCGCCCGCAGTGAGAGGTCAACCAGCAGCCGTCCCTGCTGGAGCTCGATCAGGCCCCGCTCCAAATCGAGGGGAGTTTGCTGCAGCCTGGCGTCCTCCAGGGCCAGGTTGAGGCTGAGCTCGGGCCTGGAGCCGCCGAGGCTGTAGCTCCCCCGGGCGGAGGCCAAACCGCCGAGGCCAGCGGGCACAGGCGTCAGCAAGGCCAACAGCTCCAGGGGCAGGTTGGCCAGGCTGAAGCTGCCTGAGCCCTGGCGCAGGGGGCCCTGGAAACGGGCCTGCAGGGGCTGCTGGGTGAGGGCCTGGTCCCGATCCGTGCCGGCTGACCAGAGATGGGCGCGGGCATCGAGGTCGGCGCGGGCCGCCAGCAGGGTGGGGCCCTCCAGGCCCAGATCCAGATCGACACTGCCGGCCAAGCGCTGCAGCTTTTCCAGGGGGGTGCGCAGCCGCTCCCGCTCGGCCCGATCGACCGCCAGCCTTTGGCGGGCCAGGTTCAGGGCCTGCAGGTGGTCGTCCAGGGTGCCGCCGAAGGTATCGATCAGCAGGGTGCCGATGTCACTGGCGCGGCCGACCCTTGGCGGCCCCTCCCCCCGCCACTGGGGCCAGGCACGGCCCAACTGCTGTAAGAAAATTGTCGACAACTGGCGGCCCTCAAGCCTGGACCTGAACGGCCCGTTCCAGAGTCCCGACCAATCGAGCTCCAGCTGTCCTCCCGCCAGGGGCGCCAGGGCTGCCTGGGCCTGATAGCGGCGGTCTCGATAGCGGAAGGTGGCCTGGGCCGTCTTCCCCCAGACGCCAAGAAAAACCGGTCGATCCAGGCTCACATCGCCACTGAAAGCCAGGGGCTGCAGTTCAAGCTGGCCCTGGCCGCTGAGCTGCCCCTGCAAGGGTTGGCGGCGGCCCCTGGGACCGAGGGCCAACTGCAGGCCCTCCAGGGACAGGCCGCTGGCCTGCCAGCGATAGCCCCGGGGCCGGCCGACGAGCTCCAGCCAGCCGCCATCTCGCTCGAGGCGCACCTGGCGGGGCACCCAACGGGAATCGAAGCGGGCCACCAACTCGCCGCTTGGGGCGGGGGCAAGGGCCTCCATGGCCAGCCTGCCGCCGCCGGCCCGATCGCCGAACCATTGGCCCTGCCAGGTTTCCCGCAAACTGATCGGCCCTGCTCCGGGCTGGTCGATCCGGAGATCCAGGTCGGGGGTGAGGGCGCTAAGGGGTCCGCGAACCCGGCCAGAGGCCCCCAACACCCCCTGCAGGGGACTGCCCACCAGCAGGCCCAGGCGGGAAAGCGGGTAGCGCTGGAGGTCCAGCTGCAGATCGAGCGGGCCTGGCACCAGCCCCTTCCCCTGGCGCAGGGCCAGGGGCAAAACGCCTCGGGCCCGGAGGTAGGAATTGCTGAACTGCTGCAGGGCGAGGCGGCCCTGGCGCCAGTCGAGGCTGGCACTCCAGGGCCCCAAAAGGGGGTTTTCAGACTGGCCGAAACGGGCCTGGAGCTCGGGCTGGCGCCAGGGGCCCCTGGCCTCCAAGCTGCCGCCCAGCAGCTGGTCAAGCAGCCAGGCGGGCCGGCCGGCCTGGAGCGGCAGATCGCGGGGGCTGAGGCGCCAACGGCCGCGGAGGTCAAGTCGTTGATTGAGGCGGCCGCCCAATCGCACCCAGGAGGCGCCGCGGCGCAGCTCCAGCTGGGTCAGGGCCAGACCACCTGCCTCCACCAGGCCAGTTGCCTCGACCGTGCCCTGGAGCCTGAGGGCGCCCGGCCCGGCCCAGCGCCAGTTGCTGCGAACCAGATCCAACCGTTGCCCTTGGCAGCGCAGCGGCACCGCAGCCAGCTCCAGCCGGGTGCCCCCCGGGCCGGGGCGCCACTGGATCTGGCCAAGCTGCAGCTGGCCCTGACAGGAGCGCTGGGCACCGCGCCAGCTCAGGCCAACCCGACCATCGAGGCGACCGGAGAGCTGGCCTGGGACAGGCAAGGGGCCCTGCAGGGCCGCCAGCGGAAAGGCCTGGCTGCGCAGGTTGGCCTGCCAGCGCCGCTCCTGCCAATTGCCCTCCAGCCGCAGGGCCATCTGGCCGCCGCCACGGGCGGGACGCAGCCGACCATCGAGCTCCAGGCTGCGGCGATGGGGCCTCAGGCCAAGCCGGGCGGCGAGGCGAAAGCTCTGCCCCCCCTGCGCCAGCGTCACCAGGGCAGGATCGGCCAGGCGCAGGCGCAGATCCAGGCGGGGTGGCGAAAAGCCCAATGCCAGTCGCCCAGGCACCCAGTATTGGCCCTGGCGATTGCGGCGCAGGTCGGCCCGCACCCCCGCCAGGGTCACGTGCAGCACGGGCAGGCGCAGGCGAAGACTGGCCAGGGGATCGAGGCTCACGGCCACGGATCGCACCGCCACGCTGGAGGCATCGGTGGGGCCTGCCCCAATCCGGCTGGGTCCAAGCCGCAGCCCGGCCCAAGCCAGCCCCTGGTAGGGGCCCAGCTCGAGGGGATGGCCCAGCACCCTGCCCAGGGATTGCTCCAGCCGGGGCTGCCAATGCTGGTAGAGCCGGCGCAGGGCCTGGTCCCCCCCCCAGGCAAGCAGGGCCAGGCCGGCGCCGCTGAGGGCCAGGGCGGCCCCGATCCGGCCCAGGTTTGGTAAGGGGTGAGGCGACTGGGGGGGGCCGGAATCCTGCTGGGGCAACACCGCCATTGCCCTGGGCTGCCCCTTGCTGCGTCTGGCGCAATATAGAAGCCATGACGAGAAGAGCCAGCCCCAATGGCCGCTGAACCGATACTGCTGACAGCGGGCCAATGGCTGGGCGCCGCCAGCGGCCTGCTGGCCATATCCACCGTGGTCGGCTACCTGGGCCGCTGGGGGATTCGCTTCCGCCTGGTGGGCATCACCAGCTTCACGGCCCTGCTGGCGATCTCCTGCCTGGCCTTCTCGGTGAGCTACACCCAGCGGGTAAGCCTGGAGGGAGCTGTGACCGTGCCGGTTGTCTATGACAATGGCGGCGATCTGCTTGTGGCGGCCGCCCCGGCCGATCTCCCCGAGGGCGCCGCAGGACCCAGCGTGCAGCAGCTGGCCGAGAACCTGCGAACCAGTGGCCGCAGCAGCGCCGATGGCCTGGTGCACGTGCGGCTGCGATGGGTGGAAGCGGTGGCGCCTGGGCTGAGCAAGCCAGTCGTGCTGGCGGAAGCCAGCCGCAGCCTGGCCACTGGCAGGGTGGAACTCCAGCCCTGACCATGTGGCAGCTGCCGGCCCACTTTGAGCGCGAGCAAGTGCAGTTACGGGAAGCTGGCGTCGAGGGTTGGGCCCAACTGGCCAGGCTCGAAGATGCAGACCTGCGCCGCATCGGCGCAAGGGGCGGGGCAAGTGAGGCCAGGCTGATCAAGCTGCGCGGCCAGGCCCGGCTGGTGGTGGAGGTGGATCTGCAACCCGCCGAAGCGGCCCTGCTGCTCTATGCCGGCATTGCCAGCCCCAAGGGCTTGGCGACGGCCGATCCCCAGCAGCTACTGGTGCAGATGGGCAGGTTGCAGCGCAGCCTCACCGGCAGGGCAGCCCCAACCCTTGACCTCCCCACCCTGCGCAGCTGGATCAAGCGGGCCCAACGCCGCCCCACAAACTGATCCAGCCCCCTCGCAATCGCCCATCCCAGCAAACTGAAATGGAAGTAGCCGACTGTTGATCGTGAAATCCCGCCCCCAAGCCGGGCAGCTCGCCTGGGTGGCGGCGGCGCTGGTCTTGGCGGCCAGCCCGTTTGCCCCTGGGGCCCAGGCCCAGTCCCAACTGCTGGAGTCCGTCAAGCAGAACCCTGCCCGGGCCAAGGCCCTCTGCGCCCAGCTGCGCAACCTCAACGCCCAGGGCCTCTCAGCCACCTCCCAGCAGGCCGTCGCCCAAATTGCCCGACAGGAAAACCTCAGCCCCATGGACGCCGAGGTGCTCACCACCTATGTGATCGGGCTCCACTGCCCCGATGTGCGCTGAGTGAAGGCCCCGCCCCCTGGCCGCTACGGGGTGCGCTGGCAGGACCAAGTGCGCTGGCAAGAACAAGGGATGACCTGTCGCGATGGCACCAGCCTGGCCAGTCGCATCTGGAGCCCTCAGGCACCAGGCCCCTGGCCCGTGCTGCTGATGCGCCAGCCCTACGGGCGGGCAATCGCCTCCACCATCACCTACGCCCACCCCAGCTGGTATGCCTCCCACGGCTTCCTGGTGGTGGTGCAGGACGTGCGGGGCAAGGGGGACTCCGGCGGCGAGTTCGGGGGATTTGCCCAGGAAGCCGCCGATGGGGCCGACAGCATCCGCTGGGCCCGCCAGCTTGAGGGCAGCAACGGCCAGGTGGGCTGCTACGGCTTTTCCTACCAGGGCCTGACCCAGCTGCTCAGCGACGACCCCACGGCAATCCCCGATTGCCTGGCACCGGCCATGACCGGCCTGAACGAGTGCTGCGACTGGGCCGTGACAGGGGGCGCCCACTGGTGGGCCCTGGGCCTGGGCTGGGGGCTGCAACTCGCGGCCCAGCGCTGCCAGAGGCGCGGCGATGGCAGCGGTTGGCGGGCGATCAGGCGCAGCCTGGAAACGGGCAGCTTTCTGGAAGAGGGGCTGGAGCTGCTGGAGCGCCATGATCCCGAGGGCATGGCCAGGCGCTGGCTGCTGGAGCCTGCAAACGGCAACTGGCCCTGCCATCGGCCGCCCCCAACCCTGTTGCGCCAGCCGATGCTGCTGATCGGAGGCTGGTGGGACCCCCACCTGGGCGGGATCCTGGACCTCTGGGCCCAATCCCGCCTCGCCGGCGGCCTGCCCACCCTGCGGATCGGCGCCTGGAGCCATACCAATTGGCAGGGGGGCATCGATCGGCTGCAGCTGGCCTTCTTCCAGCACCATCTGCAGCGCCAGCCCCTCCCCCCTGAGCTGCTCGCCCCAGCCCTGCTGGAAGACGCCAGCAGCCATAGCTGGCAGGCGCCGGCAGCGCCATCGATCCAGCCGGTCTGGGGCTTGGCGAGCGGCGGACTCGCCGCCATCGATTCCCAGGAGGGCCAGCTGCTTTCCCCCCAAGCCAGCTGGGGGGAGGTGACCCTGGTGCACGATCCCTGGCGACCAGTTCCGGGCAGGGGGGGGCACCTGGGGCTCGATCCGGGACCCTGCCAGCGGGGCGACATCGACCAACGCGGGGATGTGGCCTGCTTCACCAGCGCGCCCTTGCCCCGGCCGCTCCGGCTTGAGGGCCAGCCGCGGCTGAGCATTGCAGTGGAGGCCGATCAGCCGAGCTTCGACCTCTGCGCAGCCCTTTCGGTGCTGGACAGCACGGGCACCAGCGTCCTCCAGCTCAGCACCGGCATGGCCCGCTGCCACCGGCAGCCCGGCCGGAGCTCGGTGCTGCTGGTGCAACTGCAGCCCCTGCTGGCCAGCCTGGCCGCCGGCCAGCGGCTGCGGCTCTCCCTGGCGGGGGCGGCCTGGCCCCAGATCGGCCTCAACCCTGGCAATGGCGACGATCCCCCTGGGCCCAGCGGCCCCAGCCACCGGGTGATCAGCCTCAGGCTCGATCTCCAGGGGTCGAGCCTGGAACTGATGCCGCTGCTGGATCTAGATCTTGGTGCTGATGGAGACCCTGGGGCAAACTGAGCCTCTTCCACTGTCTCCCCGATGCAGATGCGCTACCTGCGCTCCCCTCGCCGCCCAGCCAGCCTCGCTCTCCTGGCCCTGGCCACCGCCATCTGCATGGGAGCTGGTCCCGGCCTTCCTGCAACCGGGCTGGCCGCCCAGGAGCAGGCTGCTGACGGGAATCTGCCGGGCCTCAGCGTTGAGGACGCGCGGGCGGCAGCGAACCGGATCCTGAAGGCAGTGCAGAGTCGGGATGCCAACCTTCGCTTCAGCCAGTTCTCCCCTGAACTGAAGGCAGCCAGCAGCCCATCGATGGTGGCTGCCACCATGCGTACCCAACCCCAACTGCTGAGCTGGAAGCTGCTCAGCGTCCAGCGCGGCCTGCGCAGCACCACCGTGGAGGTCAGTCTCAACACGAGCGCCGGCAAGCAGGAGGTGTTCCTGGTGCTCAATGGCGCCGGACAGATCAGCGGTTACCACATCGATCTGGCCGATCAGGCCCCCAGCCTGGTGGCCAGGAAATTTGTCACGGCCCTCAGCACTGGCCACTTCATCTCTGCCCGCGGCTTTCTCAGCCTGGAATTGCAGCGGGAGATCGACGTTGCCAGCCTGCAGGCTCGCTGGCAGCAGCTCCAGCGCCAGACCGGAGATTTTGTGCGCATCAACAAGGCCGTTGAAGCGGGCAGCAGCGCTGACCAGCACCTGGTTTTGGTTTACACCGAATTCAACCGACTGAGCGACTCCCTGTTTGTGCTTCTCGACAACAACAATCAGATCATTGGCGTCGATTTCCCCAGTGACCCGGTCAGCCCCAAGCCAGTTCCCTGAACCCGCTGCCGCCTAAGCTCGCTGATCGCTCGCTGCTGGTTCATGTCCGTGCTCAGCCTTGATTGGATGGTGCAGGACGCCGAGCGGCTGGCGGAATGCCGCCACGACTATCCCTTCGCCGTGCTGGGTCCCCAGCCCCTGGAGAGCGAAGCCTGGGTGGTGCGGATCTGGATGCCTGAGGCCGAGATGGTCGAGCTGCTGCTCGACGGCCAGGCCCTGGCGATGCAGACCCCCAACCATCCCTGGATCCATGAGGTCGAACTGGGCAGTGATCCCGGCATGGGCTATCAGGTGCGGGTGCAGCGGGGCGGGATTGAACATGTCCAGCACGATCCATGGTCTTTCCGTGGTGAGTGGATGGGTGAACTGGATCGGCTGCTGTTCGCCGAGGGGAATCACCATCACATCTGGCGCAAAATGGGCGCCCACGTGGTGGAGCAGAACGGCGTCAGCGGCGTGCAGTTCTGCCTGTGGGCACCCAATGCCCGCAGCGTGGCGGTGCTCGGCAACTTCAACGGCTGGGATGGGCGCCACCACCCGATGCAATCGCGGCTGGGGGGCACCTGGGAACTGTTCATCCCGGGGCTGGAGCCAGGCGAGATCTATAAATATGAGGTGCGGGCCCAGAACGGCCACTGCTACCAGAAGGCCGATCCCTACGGCTGCCGCCATGAAGTGCGGCCCAACAACGGGTCGATCGTCGAAGCGCCCTCATGCCACAGCTGGGCCGATGGCGCCTGGATGGCGGAGCGCGACAGCCGCAATCCCCTCGATCAGCCTGTTTCCGTCTACGAGATGCACCTGGGCAGCTGGATGCACGGCGCAGCCGACCAGCCCTACATCGAAGCCGACGGCACCCCCCGGCCGCCCGTTCCCGCCGCCGACCTCAAACCCGGTGCCCGCCTGCTCACCTACCCGGAGCTCGCCGATCGGGTGATCCCCTATGTAAAAGCCCGCGGCTTCACCCACATCGAGCTGATGCCGATCTCCGAGCATCCCTTCGATGGCTCCTGGGGCTACCAGGTGACGGGCTGGTATGCCCCCACCAGCCGCTTCGGCAGCCCGGATGAATTCCGCGCCTTCGTAGACCGCTGCCACAGCGAGGGCATCGGCGTGATCCTCGACTGGGTGCCCGGCCACTTCCCTAAGGACGCCCATGGCCTGGCCTTCTTCGATGGGGCCCACCTCTATGAGCACGCCGATCCACGCATCGGCGAGCACAAGGAATGGGGCACCCTGATTTTCAACTACAGCCGCAACGAAGTTCGCAACTTCCTGGTGGCCAACCTGGTGTTCTGGTTCGAGCAATTCCACATCGATGGCATCCGCGTCGATGCGGTGGCATCGATGCTCTACCGCGACTACCTGCGCCCCGATGGTGAGTGGCTGCCCAACGAACACGGCGGCCGTGAAAACACCGAAGCGGTGCGTTTCCTCCAACAGGCCAACCACGTGCTGTTTGAGCACTTCCCCGGCGCCCTGTCGATCGCCGAGGAATCCACCACCTGGCCGATGGTGACCCAGCCCACCAACATCGGCGGCCTGGGTTTCAACCTCAAGTGGAACATGGGCTGGATGCACGACATGCTCGATTACTTCGAGCTGGATCCCTGGTTCCGCCAGTTCCACCAGAACAACGTCACCTTCTCGATCTGGTACGCCTTCACCGAAAACTTCATGTTGGCCCTCAGCCACGACGAAGTGGTGCACGGCAAGAGCCACCTGCTGCACAAGATGCCCGGTGACGACTGGCAGAAGTTTGCCAATGTGCGGGCTCTGCTGGCCTACATGTGGACCCACCCAGGCAAGAAGACCATCTTCATGGGCATGGAATTCGGCCAGCGCTCCGAATGGAATGTGTGGGGGGATCTGCAGTGGGAACTGCTGCAACACGAAGCCCACCAGGGCCTGCAGCACCTGGTGGATGACCTGAACGTCTTCTACAAGTCGGAGCGGGCCCTCTGGGGCGATGACTTCAGCGAATTCGGCTTCCAGTGGATCGATTGCAACGACAACCGCCACTCGATCATCAGCTTTATGCGGCGCGAAAGCGCCACCGGCTCCTGGCTGGTGGTGGTGGCCAACTTCACCCCCCAGAGCCATTCCCACTACCGGGTGGGAGTGCCGCTCGAGGGCTTCTACGAGGAGGCCTTCAACACCGACGCCGAGCGCTACGGCGGCAGCAACCTGGGCAACCTGGGCGGCAAGTTCACCGACGAGTGGGGCATCCACGGCTATGAACAGTCGTTGGATCTCTGCCTGCCGCCCCTGAGCGTGTTGGTGTTCCGCCGCGACGAAAAACGCAGCGTCAACTCGCTCGGGTAGGTTCGCGCTCCGTGCCGCTTTCAGCCATGACCGAAACCGCCCCCCTGCTGCTGCGCGCCGCCCGAGGTGAGCAGGTGGAGCGGCCGCCCGTGTGGATGATGCGCCAGGCCGGCCGTTACATGAAGGTCTACCGCGACCTGCGCGACCGCCACCCCGGCTTCCGTGAGCGCTCGGAGAACCCCGATCTCTCCTTTGAGATCTCGATGCAGCCCTTCCACGCCTTCAAACCCGACGGCGTGATCCTCTTCTCCGACATCCTGACGCCGCTGCCGGGCATGGGGATCAACTTCGACATCGTCGAGAGCCAGGGCCCCCTGATCCAGGAGCCCATCCGCAACCTGGCCCAGGTGGAGGCCCTGCGGCCGCTGCAGCCGGCCGAGAGCATGTCTTTTGTCGGCGATGTGCTGACGCGCCTGCGCCAGGCCGTGGGCAACGAGGCCGCCGTGCTGGGTTTTGTGGGTGCCCCCTGGACCCTGGCCGCCTACGTGGTGGAGGGCAAGAGCAGCAAGAACTATGCGGTGATCAAGGCCATGGCCTTCCACGAGCCTGAGCTGCTGCACAAGCTCCTAGACCACTTCGCCGAATCGATCGCCGCCTACCTGCGCTTCCAGATCGATTCGGGAGCCCAGGTGGTGCAGATGTTCGATTCCTGGGCCGGCCAGCTCAGCCCCATGGATTACGACACCTTCGCGGCGCCTTATCAGAAGAAGGTGGTGGATCTGGTCAAGCAGACCCATCCCGATACCCCCTTCATCCTCTACATCTCCGGCAGCGCCGGCGTGCTTGAGCGCATGGCCCGCACGGGCGTCGACATTATTTCGCTGGACTGGACCGTGGACATGGCCGAGGGTCTGGCCCGCCTCCCCGAGCACCTGGGCGTGCAGGGCAACGTGGACCCCGGCTTGCTGTTTGGCACCCCAGAGGCCATCCGCGATCGCATCGACGACACCGTGCGCAAGGCCCGCGGCCGCAGGCACATCCTCAACCTCGGCCACGGCATCCTGCCGGGTACCCCGGAAGAGAATGGCCGCGCCTTTTTTGAGGCAGGTAAATCGGTGATGGAGCGCCTCGGAGCCCTGGCTTGAAGGCCGCCCCAGCCCGGATCCTGATCACCGGGGCATCGGGCTGCGTCGGCCAGCACATCGCCGCCCAGCTCTACCGCGACACCGACGCCGAACTCCTGCTGCTGCTACGCGATCCGGCCAAGCTCACCGCCGTTCCGGCCAACGATCCCCGCATCACCCTGCTGGTGGCAGACCTGCGGGAGCTCACCCCCCACGCCGGGGCGATCGCCACCGCCACCCGGGTGATTCACACGGCCACGGCCTGGGGCGACCCGGAGCGGGCCATGGCGGTGAACGTGGTGGCCGTGAAGCAGCTGCTGGCCTTCACCAGCCCGGAGTGGCTTGAGCAGGTGATCTATTTCTCCACCGCTTCCCTGCTCAACCGGCAGCTGGAGCTGCTGCCCGAGGCCCTCAGCGAGGGCACCGAATACATCCAAACCAAGGCCCTTTGCCTGCAGCAGCTGGAGCAGCACCCCCTGGCCGAGCGGATCGTGGCGGTCTTTCCCACCCTGGTGTTCGGCGGTGCGGTGGATGGCAAGGGGCCCTTCCCCACCAGCTACCTCACGGCGGGGCTGGGCGAGGCCTGTCGCTGGCTGTGGCTGGCGAAATGGCTGCGGGCCGATGCCAGCTTCCACTTCATCCACGCCGCCGACATCGCCCAGGTGTGCTGCCACCTGGCCACCAGGCCCCACCAGAGCAACCCGGAGCCGGGTCAGGGTGCGTTGCGGCGCCTGGTGCTGGGCCAGCCCGCCATCAGCGTCGATGCCACGGTCAGCCAGCTGTGCCGCTGGCGCCGCAGCTGGCGGCCGCCCCTGGGCCTCAATCTCCAGGGGGCGCTGATCGAGGCCCTGATCAAGCTGCTGCGCATCGAGGTCAACGCCTGGGATCGCTTCTCGATTCGCCAGCGCCATTTCGTCCACGAGCCGGTGAGTCCGCCGGAGCGCTTCGGCCTGGTGAGCCATGCCGCCAGCCTGGCGGCGGTATTTGAGCAGGCCCGGCTTCCCCACCGGGGGCGGCCAGGCTCCTGAGCCGGCCCTGGGTGGCAAATGTTGCGAACCTGATTGCCTGGGGTCACAACAGGCCCCATCACCACTTAATTTTGAGAAGTAGCCCATGCTTTAAGCGCCCTCCCATGCGCCGACTCCTCTCTTTGATTGCCCTCTGCCTGGCGCTCGTGCTGGGTGCCTCCCCGAGCTTCGCCGCCGATGCGGCCCACGGCGGCCAGATCTTCTCCGCCAACTGCGCGGCTTGTCACATGGGTGGCGGCAACGTGGTGAATGCCGAGCGCACCCTCAAGCAGGATGCCCTCGAGGCCTACCTGGCCAACTACGCCACCGACCATGAATCCGCCATTGCCTACCAGGTGACCAACGGCAAAAACGCCATGCCTGCCTTCGGTGGCAAGCTCAGTGAAGGCGACATCGCCGATGTGGCCGCCTACGTCGAAGAGATGTCCGCCAAGGGCTGGGCCTGATCAACTAGGCCTGATCAACTAACCCGATCAGCTTCACCGCTTCAGCCAAGCCCCGGCAGCAGCCGGGGCTTTTTAATGGGCTGGTGCCTGGTCTGGAGCGCCTAAATCACTCCCGGCCGCGCCTGGCAGCCAGAACGGCCAGATAGAGATCTTCAGGAACCTCGCGGATGTCGTACTCGCTGGGGAGCACCCCATGCACATGGCGATGGACCACCATCCAGCAATTGCGTTCAGGGTCTCGGGCGGTGGAGTCAAACTCGCAGGATTCGGCAGCAAGCCGCTCAATTAACGGATCCATCACGTCAGCCAACGCCAGCAATCCCGGTACTAGGCCAGAGTGGCCTGAGTCCCAACCCTCTGTAAAGCATGCTGGCTGCCCTGATTGGTCTGGCCGCCCTGCTCGCCAGCGCCGCCCCAGCCCTGGCCCAATCCCCCATCGGTGACTCCTGTCCCCTGGTGGTTCCGCCAGGCCAGCGCTTGCTCCAACCCAGGCGGATCCAGCCCGATCAGGTGAAGGGCAAGAACGCCATGGGCTGCCTCTCCCCCGCCGATGCGGTGTATGGGGCCGATGGCTGTCCGCTCCGCCTCTGCAATCCCGATGCCGGGGTGATTCAGCTGCCACTTCCATAGGCACCTGCCATAGGCCGTCTCCATAGTCACCTGGCATAGGCCGGTTCTCACGCCCAGCTGATTCGGCCTCCCGGGGTGCCAGCTTCTGGCTCTGCCCATAGCTTTGAAGCACGGCTCCATTCCAGAGGTTCCCATGCATCCCACCGCCGAACTGTTCACCGAAAAGGCCTGGGGCGCCGTGGTCGCCGCCCAGCAACTGGCCCAGCAGAAGCGCCAGCAGCAGATGGAGAGCGAGCACCTGCTGGCGGCCCTGCTGGCCCAGCAGGGTTTGGCCGGCCGCATCCTGGAGAAGGCAGGGGTGGATGTGGGCAGCCTGAGCCAGAAGCTGGAGGCCTGGATCGCAGGCCAACCGAGCCTCAGCGCCGCTGCCGAGAACGTCTATCTGGGCAAGGGGCTCAATACCGTGCTCGATCAAGCCGACAGCCTCAAGGGCTCCTACGGGGACAGCTACATCGCCATCGAGCACCTGCTGCTGGCCCTGGCTATCGATGACCGCTGCGGCAAGCAGCTGCTATCGCAGGCAGGCACCAATGCCGACAAACTCAAGGAAGCAGTACAGGCCATCCGAGGCAGCCAGAAGGTGAGCGACCAGAACCCCGAAGGAACCTACGAATCCCTGGAGAAATACGGCCGCGACCTGACCCAGGCGGCCCGCGAAGGCAAGCTCGACCCGGTGATCGGCCGCGACGAGGAGATCCGCCGCACGATCCAGATTCTCAGCCGCCGCACCAAGAACAACCCGGTGCTGATCGGCGAGCCCGGCGTGGGCAAAACCGCAATCGTCGAGGGACTGGCCCAGCGGATCGTCAATGGCGACGTGCCCCAGGCCCTTCAAAACCGCCAGCTCGTGTCGCTGGACATGGGCGCCCTGATCGCCGGAGCTAAGTATCGCGGCGAGTTTGAGGAGCGGCTCAAGGCCGTGCTCAAGGAGGTCACCGCCTCCGAAGGCCAGATAGTGCTGTTCATCGACGAGATCCACACCGTGGTGGGGGCCGGTGCCACCGGCGGAGCCATGGATGCCAGCAACCTGCTCAAACCCATGCTGGCCAGAGGCGAACTGCGCTGCATCGGCGCCACCACCCTCGATGAGCACCGCCAGCACATCGAAAAGGATCCGGCCCTGGAGCGCCGCTTCCAGCAGGTGTTCGTGGATCAACCCACGGTGGAAGACACCATCTCAATTCTGCGGGGCCTCAAGGAGCGCTATGAGGTGCACCACGGCGTGCGCATCGCCGACAACGCCCTGGTGGCAGCCGCCGTACTCAGCAGCCGCTACATCGCCGATCGCTTCCTGCCGGATAAGGCCATCGACCTGATGGATGAATCGGCCGCCCGCCTGAAGATGGAGATCACCTCCAAACCGGAGGAAATCGACGAACTCGATCGCCGCATCCTCCAGCTTGAGATGGAAAAACTCTCTTTGGGGCGCGAATCCGATGCCGCCAGCCGCGATCGGCTCGAGCGACTCGAAAAAGAGCTCGCCGACCTGAGCGAGCAGCAGAGCGCTCTCAATGCCCAGTGGCAAAAAGAGAAGGGTTCGATCGATGAACTCGGCGCCATCAAGGAGGAGATCGAGCAGGTGCAGCTGCAGGTGGAGCAGGCCAAGCGCAACTACGACCTCAACAAGGCCGCCGAACTCGAATACGGCACCCTGGCGGGCCTCCACAAGAAGCTCGCCGCCAAGGAGGAGGAGCTCAATGCCGGCGGTGCAGCCGGAGAGAAGAGTCTGCTGCGCGAGGAGGTCACCGAAGATGACATCGCCGAGGTGATCGCCAAGTGGACCGGCATCCCGGTGGCCAAGCTGGTGCAGAGCGAGATGGAGAAACTCCTTCAGCTTGAAGATGAGCTGCACACCCGCGTGATCGGCCAGGCCCAGGCCGTAACGGCCGTGGCCGATGCGATCCAGCGCTCCCGGGCGGGCCTGAGCGATCCAAACCGGCCAATTGCGTCCTTCCTGTTCCTCGGCCCCACCGGCGTGGGCAAAACCGAGCTCTCCAAGGCCCTGGCTTCCCAGCTGTTCGATTCCGAGGAGGCGATGGTGCGCATCGACATGAGCGAATACATGGAGAAGCACGCCGTGAGCCGCCTGATCGGCGCGCCTCCGGGCTACGTGGGCTACGAGGAAGGCGGCCAGCTCACCGAAGCGGTGCGGCGCCGGCCCTACGCCGTGATCCTGTTTGACGAGGTGGAGAAGGCCCACCCCGATGTGTTCAACGTGATGCTGCAGATCCTCGATGACGGCCGCGTCACCGATGGTCAGGGCCGCACGGTGGATTTCACCAACACGGTGCTGATCCTAACCAGCAACATCGGCAGCAGCTCCATTCTGGATCTGGCCGGGGATCCGGCCCGCCACGGCGAGATGGAAGCCCGGGTAAATGAGGCCCTGCGGGGCCACTTCCGGCCCGAATTCCTCAACCGGCTGGATGAAACAATCATCTTCCACAGCCTCAAACAGGAGGAACTGCGCCAGATCGTTGAGCTCCAGGTGCAACGCCTGGCCCGGCGCCTGGAAGATAAAAAGCTGACGCTCCAGCTCAACGCCGATGCCCTCGACTGGCTGGCAGGAGTGGGCTACGACCCCGTCTATGGGGCCCGGCCACTCAAGCGCGCCATCCAGCGGGAACTGGAAACCCCTATCGCCAAAGCCATCCTGGGCGGCCAATTCAGCGGCGGCCACACCATCGCCGTGGCGGTGGAGCAGGAGCGGCTGCGCTTCCAGCAGATCGATCCGGCCAAGCTGCCGGTGCTGGTTTAGCCAGCGAGGGCCTGGCGGATGGCCGGGGTCTCGGCCCAGCTCCGTCGTTTGCGGCACAGCTGCATCGCCCGAGCCATGAAGCCAAGGCAGCGGAGAAGTCGAAGGGTGGAAGTTTGGCCGGCAGGGCATTGGCCTGCTCAGGAGTGAGGGGAATGGCAGCCATGGGGTACGGGGTTCGAGGCCAGCAGCTGCCGGCCCCGGGCCACCAGCGCCGCAACCGCAACCGGATCGGCAGGGGGGCGCTCACCCCGCTCCACCGCCCGGTAGTGATCCGCCACCGACCAGGCGGCGGTGTGGGGATCGGCACCAAAGCGGGGAATCAGGTGCAGGTGGAGATGGGGTGCCCCCTCGCCGAAGGCGATCGCGTAGACCCGCTCGCAGCCCGTCAGCTCCCTCACAAGGGCACTGGCCCACTGCACCGCTGGCCCCCAGGCCGAGGCCTCGGCGGCCGTGAAATCAGCCGGCCCGCCAAGGTGACGAACGCTGTCAAGCAGCAGCCAGCCGGCCAGCGGCGCGGGATCGGGATGGTGGCGCAACAACCAGAGGCCACCCCGAGCGAGTTCGTAGGAGCCGGCGGCGCAAACCTGCCGGTGGAGATGGCAGATGGCACAGATTTCGACCATGGCTGGGCAGGCTGCTGACGACCCAATCTCCCAGCAAGCTTGCGGCGAAGTCGACGGCGCCCCCCCGGCTGAGGGTGAGAAATAAGGAGAAGATCCACCCGCCAGCAGACACTTAACTGGGCCAGGGGAACCAAACAGCCGCACCTCAGCCTCCATGGAGCAGCCTGTGGCTTTGCAGCCCCCTGAGCGCTCACTCCCCAAGCAGGTGACAGGCGATCCGGCGCTGTTGGGGTGAAGCCCGGTGCTCCCAGAGATAGACGGCTTGCCAGGTGCCGAGCACGAGGCGGCCACGGTCGAAGCTGAGCTGCAGGCTGGTGGTGGTGAGGGCCGTGCGGATGTGGGCCGGCATGTCGTCGGGGCCCTCGTCGTCGTGGACGTAAGGCCGCAGCTCGCCGCGGCCGCTGATCGGCCGCACCCCCTCCTGCGGCACCAGGGCCCGCAAATAGGCCGCCAGATCCTCCAGCACCCGCGGGTCGGCGTTCTCATTCACCGTGAGCGAGCAGCTGGTATGGAGACAGACCAGGGTCGCCAGCCCCTGCTGCAAGCCGCTGGCGGCGATCTCGGCGTCGAGAGCGGCGGTGATGTTGATGAAGCCTTCGCCGCGGGTGGCGAGGCTGAGCATCTGCAGGTGTTGACGCAGCACGGGCCTGCTCCTCTGGGCACCCTGCCTAGCATCTGGGAGGGTGCCCAGAGTTGAGGCGGCGGCTCAGGGCAAGACGGAATCATCTCGGCCCAGCAGAATGAGCGCATGGTCCCATCAGCAGCACGACCAATCGACCAGCGGCTTGCCTCAATGGCCGCTCACATCCGCCTGCTCATCCCGGCAGCAGAGGTGCGCTTGTTTGGTTCGCGCGCCCGCGGTCAGGCTCGCCCGGATTCGGATATCGACCTGCTAATCACCGCACCGGATGCCTGGCTGGCCCAGCGCGACCGCTTTGCCTTGCTGGCTGAGCTGTGGGGTGCCGTGGCCCAGCCCGATCTGTCGGTCGACCTGGTGCTCCACTCCAGCAGTGAAGCCAGCATTCGCGCTCAGGAGCCCGGCTCGGTCGTGCATGAGGCCTTCAGCAACGGCGTGCTGCTCGATGGCAAGCTCTGAAGCGGCTCGCCTGCTCAGGATTGCCCGCCGCGATCTGAATATGGCGCGCCGACTCCTTGATCCCGAAGTGGAGGAGGCGAGTTGGGGGTGGGCAGCCCAGCAATGCCTGGAGAAAACCCTGAAGGCCTGGCTGCGGAGCACGGGCGTGAAGCCGCCAGCAACCCATGACATTGCCCGATTACTCCTGTTGTTGGAGCTGGCCGGTATCGACACTACCGATCTCTTGCCTCTACGCGCCTTCACCACCTTTGCGGTGCAATGCCGCTACGACGATGAACCTGAGGAGCTCAGCCTCGATCGACCCCAGTGGTGCAACCGGGCTGAAGCGCTGATAGATCAAGTGCAGAAGCTGATCGAGTGAACTGCGACTCAGATCTAAGCATGTCCGGTGTGAACTACGTAGGCGCGCTGTTATAATTAGACTTTGGATGTTACCCGTAGCTGGTGGTGTAGAGGAGATTCAGGGGTCGTTTTGTTCAAATCGATTCAAAAACCAACCCAGCAACTCCGGTAGCCAAGAAGAGTTGGCCCTACTACTCCCCAATCAGATGGCCAGCGATTCGGCGGTGCTGGGGGATTACCCGATGTTCCCGCAGGCAAATCTCTTGCCATACCCATAGGCTTTTCTCCACGCTCAACGTAATTGTCTGAGCACCAGGGCCCACAGATAGGCCGCAAGCCCCTGCTGCAAGCCGCTGGCGGCGATCTCGGCGTCGAGAGCGGCGGTGATGTTGATGAAGCCTTCGCCGCGGGTGGCGAGGCTGAGCTTCTGTAGGTGTTGACGCAGCACGGGCCTGCTCCTCTGGGCACCCTGCCTAGCATGAGCCCAGCCAACGCCGTTCCGATGCGGGTTCCCCTGCACAATTCCCTGCTGCTGCTTGCTCTGAGCCACGGCAGGGCCTGCCGCAATAAGTCTTGATGCCGGAAACACTTATTGCGGCATCGTCCACGGCTACGCCAGGCCTCACGCTGCTCTACGACGGCGGCTGCCCGCTCTGCTTGCGGGAGGTGCGGTTTCTGGGGGCGCGCGATCAGCGCCTCCACGCCGCATCGCCGCGGCTCACCTTCGTCGACATCGACGCCCCGGACTACGACCCCGGCGCCTACCGGGGCATCAGCTACCGCGAGGCGATGGGGCGCATCCACGCCATCACCGCCGAGGGGAAGGTGCTGCGCGATGTGGCCGTATTTCGGGAGGCCTACAGGCTGGTTGGCCTGGGCTGGCTGTATGCCCCCACCGCCTGGCCGCTACTGGGTCCGCTGGTGGAGCAGGCCTACGCCCTCTGGGCCGGCTGGCGCCTGCGCCTCACCGGACGGCCCAGCCTCGACCAGCTCTGCCAGCAGCGCTGCCACCTGCCCGAATGAGCCCGAGGCGCATCTGCTGGGCCATTTAGCCCGTGAACTTCATTGCAGATCGGCAGGAGTGGCCAGGATGGTGCCTTCGCGGGCCAATCAATCGGCCCTGGGACTTATTTTGTGGTGTTGCCTACAGCAATGATGGCTACGCAGGGATCAGCTAGCCAGTGCTCCGCATCCCCCTGCCATCGATGCACTGGTCAATGCACTGGACGATGCACTGGTCAATGCAATGGCTGGAAGGGGGATCGCCCTTCCGCCTTAACACCCACCCATTGAACTCTGTCAGGTGTCATTGATTCTGTACAGCTGTACAGAATCAATGACAGTGCCAAAGCGCCTCCTTAACCGCATTGCGCGCAATCACGCTGCCTGCTGCTGGCCGATGCGCTCCCACAGGTGCCGGTAGGCGTCGGTTTGCTCCTGCGTCCAAACCTTGAATTTGGTGCGGCGGCGGGCAGCAAAAGCCAGGTCATTGTGGTTTCTGGGCACCCGGTCGGTGTCGAGCCTCAACATCTTCAATGCAGAAACCGTGATCGGATCGAGCTTTGCCATCGCGCTGCCTCCTGGCTGGTGCGTTTCGCCCACCAAAGCGTCGGATCAGGCCTGCTTCAAGCATCTGAAGCAGATCTGCAGCATGGTGATCACATCATTTGCGGAACATATGAGGGGCCGTCGGTAGGTCTCCCTCCGTAGCATCAGATCACCCGCTTGCCAGCTCCCCATGCCAGCCCGTCGCGTACTGCTTTCCCTTCTTGTTGTGATCCCTGGCTTGGCCTGGAGTTCGCCGCCAGCCCAGGCCCAGCGCCAGGTGCCCAAGATCGGCAACATCTGCCCCCTGGGCTACGTGGACATGCTCAACGGCAAGTGCAGCACCCTCGGCCTGATGACCTACACGGTTCAACCCACCAAAGGAGAAGCCTGCCCCGAGGGCTGGATGAACGTGGGCGGTGGCTACTGCCGCAAGAAGTGAGCCCTCCAACAGACCCCACAGCGGCACCAAGGGCTCAGCCCAGATCCAGGCCCAATTGCTCCATCCCGGATGACAGGCCCCCGGAAGACATGCCCACGGATTGGCGGCGGCTGGCCCGGAGGCCCGAGCGCCGCGAGCCATGGCGCTGCTGAATCGCAGCGGCCGTGGCGGCAAATCCCTGCTGGTGCCGCAGGGCCCAGAGCCGCTCGCGGGCCGCGGCCGCCGCAGAGGCCCAGTCGACAATCGGTTGGGGATAGTCGGCGCCAAGCGCCCAGCCCAGCTGCTCCTGGGTGGCCCCATCCATCAGCCAGGGTTGGTGCAGAAACACCGCAGGCACGGCCGCCAGCTCGGGCAGCCAGCGGCGAATGAACAGGCCATCGGGATCGTGATCGACGCCCTGCTTGATCGGGTTGTAGATGCGGATCGTATTGATGCCGGTGGTGCCCGACTGCATCTGGCACTGGCTCCAGTGGATTCCCGGTTCGTAATCGACGAATAGCCGGGCCAGGTGCAAACCGCTGTCGCGCCAGGGCAGCCAGAGCTGGTAGCTGGCCACCGACACCAACATGGCCCGCATGCGGAAGTTGAGCCAACCGGTGGCGATCAGGGCCCGCATGCAGGCATCCACAAAGGGCAGGCCCGTCCGCCCTGCGGCCCAGGCCGCCAAGCGCTCGTCGCTGCCCGGGCCATCCCGCTCGCGCAGGCCCGCGGTGAGGGGATGGAGCTCCTGAAACTCCAGACTCGGCTGGCTCTCCAGCTTCTGGATGAAGTGGCAGTGCCAGTGCAGGCGCTCATCGAAGCGTTGCAGGGCCCGGCGCCAGGAGACCGCCGTGAGCCCCTGGCGCCGCTGGCGATTCCCCTGCACCACCTCCCGCAGCGACAGGGTGCCCCAGCTCAGGTGGGGAGAGAGCCGCGAACAGCTGGCAAAGGCCGTGTTCGGACTCGATAGGCCGCTCTGGTAGGTGCGACTGCGCCGATCTAGAAAACTTTCCAGCAGCGCCAGCCCCTGGGGGCGGCCGCCAAGCTGGCGCCCCGGGCAGGGATCTGGCACCAGGGCGAGCTCCTCAGCGCTGGGAATGGCCCCGGGATCCAGGCCAGCCAAAGGCTCCAGGCGCTGAGGTGCCAGAGCGATCGGCTCGGCCATGCGCTCCTCCCACCGGCGCGACCAACCCTGGCGCTGCGCCAGGCGACGGCTGACCCCGAACTGGGGGATCTCGTGCCACTCGATGGCGTGCTGCCGGGCCCAGGCCGCGACCCGCAGGTCGCGGGCGTAGGTCCAGCCATTGCCGGTTTCCTGATGACTCCAGAGGCCGCCGATGCCGAACTGACGCCGGGCCCGCTCGAGTACCTGCTCCACGACACCGACCCGCACCACCAGGGGTTGGCCCAGGCGGGCCAGGGCAGCGCGGAGCTCCAGCAAACTTTCGCGGCAGAACAGCCATTGGCGCGCCGAACTGTCGGGCTGCTGCCAGTACTCGGGCTCCACCACATAGAGGGGCAGCAGGGCTCCGTGCCGGCTGGCCTCCAGCAGGGGGAGGTGATCTGCAGGGCGCAGATCCCGCTTGAACCACACAACCTGGAGGGGGCCCATGGGCTAGCGCAGAGGTTCGCCGCTGTACAGCATCCTCCATTTGGGCCGCTGCCGTGCAAGCCTCCGTGGGGGCCGGGACCATGCAGGTAAGACTGGGAGCCCTGGAGCTTCCTGGCCCCTACCTGAGCAGCTAGACCAACGCCATGGGAACCCTTCTCCAACCCTTGCTGCTGATCGTCAGCCTGGCCCTGTTCCACCTGGTAGGCCCGGTGCCGCCTGAGCTGGGGGTGCACGACGGCTTCCTGTCGCCCTGTCCGTCTCCGGCCCACTGCGCCCGGGCCGACTGGGAGGTGAGCGATCCGGAAGCCGCATTCGCCCGCCTGGTGACCGTGGTGCAGGCCATGCCCCGAACCACATTGGTGGAGCAAGGCGATGGCTACCTGCATGCCACCGCCAGCAGCGCCCTGTTTGGCTTTGTCGACGACCTGGAGCTCTATGCAGACCAGGCCCGGGGCCAGCTGCAGGCCAGGTCGGTATCCCGCAGCGGGGATTCCGATCTGGGGGTGAATGGTCGCCGGCTTGCGAGCCTGGAACAGGCCCTTAACCAGGCCATTGACGAAGCCCTTGCACAGCCCTAATTGCTGAGCAATTCCATGCCACGCCGGTGAATTTCTCTGGCGTAGTCGGTCCAGGTGCCCTGGCCCCAGTAGCGAAAGCAGCTTGTTTGCAGCAGCAGCAGGTGCAGCAGGCACTGCTGGTAGGCCGGGGTTTGGGTCAGGGCAGGGTCGGCCGCCACCAGGGGGTCGTAATGCCTGTGGAAGCGGGCGCTCAGCTGGTTGATCGGCTCGAGCACGTTGGCGTATCCCTCCACCCAGCTGAGGTTGTTGGTCCAGGAAGCCCCGGCCATTGAGAAGGAGGGATCGGCGGCCTGGAGCTGGGCAATGGCGGCCTGAACCGCTGCAGCATCGGGCGGTTCGGCGCTGCCCTGGGGCTCGAGCAGCGGCCAGAGCTTGTGCTGCTGCACCGCCTGAATCACCGGGAAGGCGGAGCTGTTCACCCCTGCCCCCTCGAGCAACTCCAGGTACTCGCTGCCATTGATCGCCACTGTTTTGCTTGCCTCAGCCGTTTTGCTGGCGATGCGCTGGTGGGCCTGGATGAAAGCAGCAGGGAATTCGTTCATCATCACGCCGCCATTTTCTCCGTCGGCGATTTGACACACCAACGCCGGAATGGAGCCGGCGCCCAGGGGCTGGCGGCCAAGGCCAAGGGCCTCGTAGCAGGGCTGCATCTGACCCACCAGCTTGGTATCGGAGCCCTGGGTTTTGATCAGGGCGGTGATGCTCACCGTGTCGCCGCTGGAGTTGCGGGCCACCAGGCGGTTGGGGATCAGGGTTTGCTCCCGACTGAGGCTGGAGCCATCGGGATTTTCAACGCTGTGCTCCTGCACCAGCAACCAGCGGTAGCCACACTCCCCCAGGGCCTTGACAAGGGCATAGAGGGTGTCGGGGTGGTTGGGCAGGTGCATCTCCGGCGGCGAAAAACCCTTCACCCGTTGCAGGGCCTCGGGGCCAAACAGGGCCGCGAAATGGTGCTGCCAGGCCAGGATCTGCAACTTGAGATCGGGGATCGGCGTGGAGGGGGCCACCGCATGACTCCAGAAGGTGCCGAGCCACTCCACGTGGGGCTGCAGGCTCGGATCGCAGGCGAGGGTTTTAAGGGCGCCAAGGATGTCCTGGCGGCCCATCTGCTCGAAACCCCAAAGCAAATTGCCCGAATAATCGAGCATGATTCGGGGATTGCAGCCCTCGCCAATCAGCTGGGGAATGATCTCGGCAAGCCTTTTGTAGCAGTGGGCAAAGGCATCGGCGTTGTGGTTATCACCCTCTCCCGGGTGCTCATACATGTATTGCAAATGGGAGATCAGCTCTCCGTTGGCCCCGGCTGGAATCGAGGGCTGATGCATGTGGAGCGCACAGGCAAAAGCTGAATGGATCTGCTCCAGCTGGAGATTGGAGTGGGGGGCAAACACCGCTCCGGGCAGTTGCACCAAGGCAAGGATCTCCGCGTCATGGCCCGCGATCGAAGGGAGGCTGGGGCTGGGGGGCATGGTGGGGGTTGGGGGAGGTCAGCTTGCGACAGGGGGGATCTTCACCCTGCTGTTGGGCCCCACTGGCGTTACCTTGCTAAGGCTGATATTTGCGATCCTGCCCTGGTGGGTGACCCAGCGCGCTGCCGATCCGATGAGCCCCCTGTTTCCCTGTTGCAGTTGTGGAGTGCAAATTGAGCGCTCGATCAAGCTTTATAGACAGCGCAAGGGCAAAGTGCTTTGCTCCACATGCCAGGACAGGGCTGAAGCGCTGCAGGCCAGGGAGGCGGGAAGCCTGGACCCCGGAGAAACCGGGGATCCAGAAGGGGTAAAAGAAAACAGCTGAGGCCGCCAGAAGCCAGCTTGGCTGGGACTAAATCACTCTTCCTCGTCAGCCCCACCGATGGGAACGAGCTTGATCTGCTTGCGGCCCAGCTTGATCTCAAATTCATCGCCGGGCTTGAGGTCGAGCATGGCGGTGTAGGCCTTGCCCACCAGCAAGTTGCCGTTGAACTGAATTTTTGTGGTGTAGCTCAGCTTGCGGCCACCCTTGCCCGTACCCCTGCCGACACTATCTGTGCCAAGGCTTACACCCTTGGCACCGAGCAGGGCCTCGTAAAACGCCGTGAAATTGAGGCGCTCACTACCATCTTTCTTCGTGCTCACGTAGCCACAGCTACGGACCAGATCGGATTTGGAAACATCACCCAGCTCTTTGACCTTGGCGAGCAATTCGGAGCCTGTAAGCATGTGAGGTAGTTCGTTCAAGCCAAATAGTAGCAGCAGACCGCAGCAATTTGGTGGTTATTGGTACTGATTGGACCCACCTAACTGTCCCCTGCAAGCAAGCATGCGCACCCAACCCGAACTATTGCCATCCAAAATCACACTCACCTCCAGCCGCTGAACCCGGGGGGATTGGTGGAGGCTCGGCCCAAGCCCCCTCACTTGCCGCACTCTCTTTTGATCAAAAAGTAGAGATGGGAGGGATCTCCGTACCGGTAGGGCAGGGCCTCATGCAGAGAAGAAAGGCGCCGCCAGCAGACGCTGCGGCGGATCTGGTTGATCGTCCTCTCCTCAAGGATGAGGATACGAAGCGACTTGCAATAGATTGAAAAACTTGTCTCCAGTTCAGCAATTGTGAGGTCAGTGGTAAAAGTTAGCTGACTCATGGCAACAACATGGCAACGAAGTCGTGGTCGCCATGCAGATTCGACCAGCACCCCCAACTGCGTGAAGCCCCCGTTTGGGGGCAGTTGGACTCAGGTACCTGTTGATGCCGTAAAGGCATAGCGGGTATCAAGCCTGGTGCTGGCGCCCGGGCTCAATTCGAGCTTGCGATCACCGCTGATCAGGGCCTGCCGCGGCCCACTCCAGGGTTCCATGCACACCATCGGCCGGGGAGGCTCGGTCCAGAGCACCACCAGATCCAGCGGGTGGCTGAGCTGGAGCTCAAGGCTGGTGCCCGCGCCAATATCCACCAGCCGCACCGAACCCGTGGGTTTGACCAGCAGGTCGATGCCACTGGCCAACCGTTCCATCTGTTCGGCACTGGAGGCCTCCTCCATGGTGAGGTGGTTGAGGCACTGGGGAGGTAAGCCCTCAAACCGCACCGTCTCCAGGCTGGAAAGGTTGAAGTAGGGGTGCAACCCGAAGCTGAACGGCATCACTTCGCTGCTGCGGTTTTGCACCACCGTGCTGATCTCCAGCGCCCCTGGCGCCAGCCGCACCTCCATGCTGAGCAGGAAGTTGAACGGATAGGCCTTCAGCGTTTCGGGGGTATCGGACAACTGCAGTTGGACCCCCAGGCCATCGGCGAGGGGCTCCAACTGCCATGGCATCTGCCTGGCGAAGCCATGCTGGCCGAGGCTGAATTCACCCTGGGGCAAGGGCAGCCGATTGCCCGGCAGACCGCCGGTGATCGGGAACAGCACCGGGAAGCCACCCCGCACCGATTGGGCAGGGTCGAGAAAGCGCTCCAGATCGAGGTAGACAACCTCGTGGCCAGAGCAGCTCCAGCCGCTGATCAGGCCGCCGCGCTCGGGCACAATCCGCAGCAGGTCACCTGTGGCCGAATCGCTGAATTCCCAGTGGGGATAGGGCGTTTGGCGCTGAATCAAGGCCATGCGTTCTCCTTCTTGGTCTGGGATGGGCATCAATCTGCCTGAAAGGGCCAGCAATGGATGCCCCCAAGGGGGAACAGTCAGATTTGAACCATGCCGCAGCGCATTCCTTTGAGCACGGCCTGCAGCCGGTTGTGCACGTTGAGGGTCTGCAGCAGCCGCTTGGTGTAGGTGTGGGCCGTTTCATCACTGACTACAAGCCGTTTGGCGATCTGGCGATCGCTGAGGCCACTGGCGAGCAGGTCGAGCACCTCGTATTCCCGCGGCGTTAGCCGGGGGCAACTCAGGTAGGGCAGGATGCCCGTGCGCAGGGAGGGGCTGCGGTAGGAGTGGCCGCCCAGCACCGCCATCACCGCGGCCTGCAGCGGTTGCTGGTCATCGACAAAGTCGGCTTCGGCCACGACCGCTTCCAACCAGGGGGCATCGAGGCATTCGGCAGGGATCGAATCCCCCAGGGCCAACACCACTGCATGGATGTTGGGATGGAGTTCCCGTGCCTGGCGCACCAGGTCGAAACCGCTGCCGCTCTCGAGATAGTCGGTGCAGATCAGCAGCTGGTAGGGATCCCCAGCCTCCACAGCCAGGTAATCGAGGCAGCACTGCTGATCGGTGACCGCACAGGTGATGCGGGAGGAGCCCCCGAAGCTGCGGCAAAGGGCCCTGAGCATGAAGCGCCCCCTGGCCACCACCGCAATCCGGCCAGGAATCTCAATCGACTCCAACCCTTCTTCCTGGGCCCCATGGCCGCCATTGGCCAGAAATTGGCTGAGATCCATTCTCCTGCGGTTGACCTGGCTGCGGTTGGCCTGGCTGCGGCTGACCCTGGCGAAGACGGCGAGGGGAGCCAGGCCAACTCTAGGAGTTGCGAATCCTGACCGGGAAGCAATTGCTACTCAGTCGTCGTAAACGAGGCAGTTGATGTCCGAAGGATTCAGGTCGCAGAACACCTCCAGCGGTGAGGGCGCAACGGCCTCATCGGGGTGGCGCTGCTGGAAATCCTCCAGATCCTTGATTTGCTGTTCGATCTTGCGCGCGATCGCCACATCACCCCTGGCCTGGGCCTCGGCTAGGGCGGTGCGATATGTCTGGAGCTGGTCTCCGATGGTGGCCATGGAACACACACCCAAGCGGTGGGGCTGGATTGGCAGATTGAATGTAGCCATGCCGCACCCCGAATGCTCTGCCGATCGGCTGGTTTGACGCGATCAGGCAGGCTGGGGCGGCCCTGAAGGATTGGTCCGATGGCCGACGCTCCCTATCTGGTTGCCCTTGCGCTCGTTGAGATCTCAGGCAAGCGCGCCCTGCCCCTCACCGGCAGATCCCAGGCCGCAGCAGCGGCCGAAGCGGCTGAGCCCGGCGAGGCCGGCCGCAGCCTGGCGCTGGAACTGCTACTGCGCCTCTGGCAGCGCAGCGATGAGGGCCCCCTGCAGCGGGCGGCGGGAGATGGCAGTTTGTTGCTGGTGGAAATACCTATAGAGGTGATGAGTGAACAGCTGCCACTGCTGAAAGCCAGCTGGCTCTCCGTATCCGTTCAGGGGGCGTGACAGCTCGCGGCGAACATCGGCCCTGCTGAACCCTTGACGGCAGTTTGATTTCCGGTTGCATCTCAGGTAGAGACCGCCTGTGATGAGCGCACTTCCTGCTGGAATTCCAGAAGCGGACT
>JAHLYQ010000009.1 GCA_025127975.1 Synechococcus sp. CS-1331
CGCATGAGTAATAATTAGTACGAAGCCCCCTGGGTCAATTCAGTCATTTTGACCTACAATTTATTAGAACCTTTGGCGCCGCAAGGCGTTTTTTTTGTAAGCCTCTGTAGGTGTGAAATTCTTGATTTTTCGAGGTTCCCATAAGCTGTTGACGACAAGATCGTCAGGCCAACAGAGTTTGTGTCCGGTATATGATTCTGCCTTGAACATCGTCACGTTGATTGTTCGCCGCGGAACAACTCCCCGCGCGGAGCTCACTGTCAGAAGTTCTTCCATGCCGGTCTTAGAGCGTTCATCAATTGCAGTTAAATAAGACTTGCCACGTTTGATCTCCCAATGCTCCGGAATCTCCCCAAGCCAAGGGATGCCGGAGGGCTTGAGGGCTACAGAGGGATCGAGGCCGCGGGTAACGGCGCGGTGGATGATGGCCTGCTTCTGCTCGTTCAAGAGCACGATCACCTTCCGCTTCGCCCGGATTGTCCGCTCCAGCCTGGCGTTTGCCCAGTCGAGGAAGCGCACGATTGCTGCTTGTTCGGCGGGCGGGGGGATGGCGATAGGCATTCTCTTGAAGTGCGAAAAGTCAAGGCTCTGCCTCAGCCCTGAGCCATATCCGTAAATTGCCTTGCTGGAATCCCAGACATTGAGAAATTGAAAACAGTAATCCGGACTCACGCCTGTTAAGGCCCGTAAGGCCAGATATGCAGATGTGATGATGCCCCTATCTCGCACCATCCCTACACGAAGGCTGGTGTGGTCGTTCTGAAGATCAGTTGTTCGCAGCACAATGTCGCCGGGATCGACAATCTGATAAGTCTCAAAGGACTCAGGAACTAGGCCATGGAGCTTTTCAGCCGGCTTGATAACGATGCGTCCATAGCTGAGCGACAGCACCGTCTTTTCCTTCATGCCGATATTACGGGCCTTATTGGGCTTGAATGCGCCAAATGCGGGCAGCACCGTCCAATGCCTCGGCACCTCCCCGAGCCAAGCCAGGCCCGACTCCTTGTACTCCGCATACGGCTTCAGGTCCTTAATCATGCGCTGGCCTCAACTGGACCAAACTGCCAGCCCCTGGCTACAGCGAAATCGCGCAGGCGTTTGCTGATGGCCTTGCGCTGGCTTGTGGTGGTGCCACTAAAAGCCACAGACACATGTTCGGGATCTGGAATGCCGTCGGCTATCACCGGCAGACCTTCTCCAGCGCATTCATCCACCATCACGGCTAAGACGCCAATGGAGGCGAGGCCACGAGCTCCAGTGTGGCGCTGCCAGGAGGCTTCCGCTGGGATGCGGCTGCCGTCGTCGAATGACAGCAGGTCTTGGTCTTTCGGCGTCGGACGGAATGCCTGGCTGCCTGGTTGGCTGGCCACCATGAAAGAAGGATGGATCTGTCGCCAGAGGGGTGTTTCGGGATTCATTCGTTTTCATCCTCCTGGTTATCACTGGCACTTCTCTCGTCTGCATCGAGCGCGGCCTCGAGTTTCTTACCCAGGGCTTGGAGATTCTCCGCATCGTGAAGCGGCACGATGTCTTCCTCCACCGTGTCGCGATCCAGATCCATGGCGTGCCAGTGCACGGTGTTGTTGTTCGGGTCGAACTCGATCGAGAGATCCAGGCGGCCGATCAGCCATTCGGCTTCCACGCCTCCTTCTGGGGTGGGGTAAAGCCTGGGAGTCGGCTCCTCACCGCGCAGGTGGTTCTCCAGCCAGGCGCCGATCTGATCCAGCAGTAGAGCGGATGGAGGCACCCCTTTGCCATCGAGCCACCCTGCAGGCAGTTCCCTGAGTTGTTCAATCTGAACGATGGGGTCTGTGTTATCAAGCAGCTCAAGTGCATCGGCTTCCTCCACACGCAGGAGCTGTTGGCTGCTATCAAACAAACCGATGCCACGGATCAATGCCCAGCGCGCGCCGAAATCACCCACCCGCACATCCCGCAGATCAGCCACTTGTTCTGCGTTGATCGCGCAAGGGATCACACGGCCATCCCTCAGCTCGATGGACATTACGCGATCCCTTGGGCGCACATCCACAACCTTGGCCAGGACCTTCACGTCTTCGCTGAGTGGTTTACTTCCAGGTCGGCTGCGCAGGAGTTGGCGACGGATCTCCCTGGTCAGCCGCACGTCTCCGTTTTTAGATGAAGCCATGCAGATGGATTCGTCCGACTGCAAGCCTCGACCGAATTTCTCCACATAGGGCCAGGCCGTATCAGGTAGCGAGGGGGGAGGTCCCTGGCGTTGTTCCTGTATGTGGGCCAAAGAAGCCAAAAAACGATCGCAGGCTGCACGCGCCCGCTGAAAGTGCGGATCGAAACCCTCGAGAAGGCTGCCATCCGTGATTAGTGCTACTTCCGCCACAAAGCTCCCAGCCCGGGTGCTCAGATGAAGTTCCAGTTGATCGCTAAAGCCTCTGGGAATTCGCTGGCGAGTTGGATTGTTCTCTTTATAGTCGCTCTTGGCGATCTCCAGAATGATTCCTTGCAGGGCCTCAAGGTCACGCAGAAGAGAGAAAGGAAGCGAATGATCGCGAAAGCGTTCGCCCTCAAAGCGGGGCTCAAGAAGGATCTCTCGGCTCATTCCTTACCTCCTGCCTCCTTTGGTGTTGTGTTAGGGCGGGCGCGGTGTTGGGTCATGTTAAACCCAGCCTTTACCAAGGCCTGGGCTGGAAGCCCATCCATAACGCAGCCTTGCCCATGGTTTCCCATCACCCCACCCCCACTAGCAGCCCATCCAGCAGCCCTTCAGCCTCTTTCTCAATGGCGAGGATGTCGGCGCTGATCTCCTCGAGCGTGCGCAAAGGCTTCGGTTTGTAGAAATGGCGCGTGAAGCTGATTTCGTAGCCGATCTTGGTGGCCTCTTCCTTGATCCAGGCATCGGGGGTGTAGGGCAACATTTCGCGCCGAATGAAGGCCTCGATGCCACCCTCTTCCAGCAGGGGCACCTGCTCGGTGTCGCGCAGATCGCTGTCGCTTTCGTACTCCACGATGGCTGGCTTGCCGGCAATGGTGTCTTCAAAGAAGCCACGCAGTGGGTCAGCGGTCTGCTTACCAGGCTTGTGCACTTTGGCGATCACGGGTGGAGCCGACTCTTCACGCCAGCTCACTTCCAAGTACAGCACTTTGAGATCCGCTGCCCCAAGTTTGATTCCCTGAATCTTGAGCGCACGGCCCACTTCGGATCTGAAGTGATTGTGATCTTCAAACAGTTCATCGCCGAACATCTCAAGCAACACCTGGGCGGCATCCACCAACCGTTGATCTCTTTCCCAGGCGCTGGCATCAAGGAGTTTCTTTCGTTTCTTTTCCGGCAGCGTGCGCCTGGATGCGTCCTCCTCTTCATCTGATTCATCGTCATCGCCGCCCCAGCCATCCAGGAAAAGGTTCATTTCGCTGCGAAGCGCCTGAACATTGCGAGCCAGACCATCTCCAAACTCATCGAGCAGGGCTTGCCTGATCTCCTGGTCGCCTGAGGCGACCTGCAAGGCGGTTAACGCCGCCGGGGTGATGCGGCTGTGCAGCCGCAAGGGCCGCTCCACGGTCACTTTCCAGTAGCCAAAAGCAGCATTGGGGAAAATCTTCGATTCAGGGCTCTCTTTGAAATCCAGGAACGTGGTGCTGATGCGGTCAATATCTTCAGGTGAAAGCTCGCAGTTTTTCTTGCCGAGGTTCTTACGCAGGGGCTTGAACCAACTCGTGGCATCGATCAGCTGCACCTTGCCCTGGCGGTGGGCGGGCTTCCGGTTGGTTAGCACCCAGATGTAGGTGGCGATGCCGGTGTTGTAAAAAAGATTGAGCGGGAGGGCGACGATCGCTTCGAGCCAGTCGTTCTCGATCAACCAGCGGCGGATATTGCTCTCCCCCTGGCCGGCGTCACCGGTGAAGAGCGCCGAGCCGTTGTGGACCTCGGCGATGCGGCTGCCAAGCGCCGACTTGTTGTTCATCTTCGAGGCCATGTTGGCGAGGAAGAGCATCTGGCCATCGCTCGTGCGGGTCACCAGGGAGAGCTCCTCGCCTTTGTGCATCACCTTGAAGCGTGGATCGCCCATCCCGTCCTTGCCGCCCATCACCTCCAGGTCTTTCTTCCAGCTCTTGCCGTAGGGCGGATTGGAGAGCATGAAGTCGAACTCGCGCGCCGGGAAGGCGTCGTGGGCCAGGGTGGACCACTCGGCGCCGCCAATGATCTGGTCGGCGTTTTCCCCTTCGCCCTTGAGCAGCATGTCTGCCTTGCAGACGGCGTAGGTTTCAGGGTTGATCTCCTGGCCATAGAGCAGGCTCCTCACCTGCTCCCCCCGTTTGCTGGCGATGGCGGTAAGGGTCTCCTCGGCCACGGTGAGCATGCCGCCGGTGCCGCAGGCGCAGTCGTAGAGCAGGTAGGTGCCGCTCTTGATTTCGGCTTCGATCGGCAGGAACACCAGGTTCGCCATTAGCCGCACGGCGTCCCGCGGTGTCCAGTGCTCGCCCGCTTCTTCGTTGTTCTCTTCGTTGAACTTGCGCACAAGCTCTTCGAACACCGTGCCCATCGCATGGTTGTCGATGCCTGCGGGCGAGAGGTCGATCGCGGGGTCGAGAAACTTGGCAACCAATGTGCCAAGCGCGTCGGCCTTCGAGAGCGTTGGCAGCTGGTTGCGAAATTTGAAGTTCTCGAGGATGTCTTGGACGTTGGGCGAGAACCCGTTCAGGTAATCCTCAAAATCGGCAAGAAGCTGCTGCTGGCTGCCCCGAGACTTGAGATCGCGGAGTGTGAACTTGGACGTGTTGTAGAAGGCTTGCCCGGAAGCGGCGCATAGCGCAGCCCGCTGCTCGATGATTAGGGCCCCATCGAGCATCGCCTTGGTTTCGAGCACCTGCTTCTTCGTAGGCTCGAGCACCGCATCCATGCGCCGGATCACGCACATCGGCAGGATCACGTCGGGGTATTTGCCGCGCTTGAACAGGTCGCGCAAAACGTCGTCTGCGATACCCCAGATGAAAGAGACGATCTTGTTGTGGGTTGCCTGATCCATTAATTAGTCATTTTCTGCATGGTTTTCAGGCTCTGGCAGCATAGAATTCACGTAGCACTTTACTCGGTCGTGGCAGCCATCAAAGCTGACTCGGGCAACCTCTGTCATTTCGTCGGGCTAATTTGCTATTGGTTGATCCACAGTGTTTTGCCGGTCCGCATAACGCCGTTCGGCGGCATACACAGCGCCCCCCCCTCAATCCCTTACCCGCTCCGCCAGCACCCGGCCTGCCGCGTCCACCAACTCAATCCGCAGCGGCATCTGGCCGGCCGCATGGGTGGAGCAGGAGAGACAGGGATCGAAGCAGCGGATCCCCGCCTCCACCCGGTTGAGCAGGGGCTCGGGGATCTCGGCGCCCGCGGCCACCGGGGTGGGAATGAATTCGCGGGCGATCTGGGCCACGGTGCGGTTCATGGCCAGGTTGTTCTGGCCCGTGGCGATGATCAGGTTCACCCGGGTGATTAGGCCGTCGTCGTTGACGCGGTAGTGGTGAAACAACGTGCCCCGCGGCGCCTCACTCACCCCCACCGCCCCATTGGCGTTGAGGCTCGCGTGGGCGCGGATGCGGCCGCCCATCAAGGCGTCGTCGGCCACCAGCTGCTCGATCCCCTCCAGGCAGGCCACGATTTCCACCAGCCGGGCGTGGTGATAGGCAAACGAGGAGGTGATGATGCGGCCGCCACTCTCCACAGTGCCGCTGCGCTGGCGCAGCTCGGCCAGCTCCGCATCAGCCCAGGCGGTGCCAATCCGCTCGCACACATTCAGCCGCGCCAGCGGGCCCACCCGATACATCCCCTCCGGATAGCCCAGGGGCTTGTAGTAGGGGAATTTCAGGTAGCTCCAGCTCTCCACCGCCTCGCCCAGGAAGCTGGCGTAATCGTCTTCCGAGAGGCCATCGGCCACGATCCGGCCGTGGCTGTCGATGAAGCGGATCGCCCCCTCAATGCACTCCCAGCCGCCATCAGGTGCCACCAGGCCCATGAACAGCGACGGGAAGTCGCCAAAAGTGAGCTGCTCCCGCTGCAGCGGCCCATCCAGCAATTTTTTGTAGAGCTCCAGTGCCGCGGCCGCGGTGGCCCTGGCCTCCGGTAGCCGTTCCAGGATCCAATCGCGGGCTATGGCGCTGAGGGGCGAGCGCACCCCACCAGGCACGGCCCAGGCCGAGTGGATCTTGCGGCCCGCCAGCAGCTCAATGATCTGCTGGCCAAACTGGCGCAGGCGAATGCCAGCACGGGCCAGCTCGGGATCGGCCGCCATCAGGCCAAACACATTGCGCTTGGCCGGATCGCTCTCCCAGCCCAGCAGAAAATCGGGGCTGCTGAGGTGGAAAAACGAGAGGGCATGGCTCTGGCAGATCTGGGCCAAATTGAGCAGCAGCCGCAGCTGGCGGGCCGCCGGTGGCGGCTGCACCCCCAGCAGCTTGTCGCCGGTTTTGGCCGCGGCCAGCAGGTGGCTCACCGGGCAGATGCCGCAGATGCGGGCGGTGATGCCCGCCATCTCCGTGAAGGGCCGACCCTCACAGAAGGTCTCGAAGCCGCGATACTCCACCACGTGGAAGCGGGCAGCAGCGATCTCGCCGGCGTCATCGAGGTGCAGGGTGATCTTGGCGTGGCCCTCGATGCGGGTCACCGGGTCGATTGTGATCGTGCGGGGGGTGGAATCGGGGTTCATGGCAATCGGCCCTCAGCCAAAACCCAGCATGGCCGGGCCTTCCATCGGTGGCGCCTCGCCACGCAGCAGGGCCTCGAGAAAGGTCCGGATCCGCTCAGCCGAAGGGGGGCAGCCCGGCAGGAAGTGATCCACCGGGATCAGCTCATGCAGGGGCAGCACCCGCTCCAGCAACTCCGGCACGATGCCCGGGGCATGGGGATGCTGGGCGCCGGTGTCGGCCAGCTCCACATAGCCGCGCTCCAGCACGCTCTGGCGGCTGCCGCCCTCGACGCCGGCCCAGAGGTTGCGCATGCCCGGCACGTTGGCGCTGACGGCGCAGTCGCCGAAGGAGACCACCACCTTGCTGCGGGCCCGCAGCTGCAGGGCGAGTTCACGGTTGTCGGCGTTGGCCACCGCCCCCTCCACCAGGCACAGATCCACACCCTCGGGAAACACCTTGATGTCACTGGCCACCGGCGAGTAGACGATCTCCACCCGCTCGGCGAGCTCAAAGAGCCATTCGTCCAGATCGAGGAACGACATGTGGCAGCCGCTGCAGCCCGCCAGCCACACCGTGGCGAATCGCAGCTTTGGGGGTGTGGCAAGGGTCATTGGTTGTGCCAGTGGTGCTCGGTGCGCGCCTCGACCAGCTGCTGGGCCCGCTCGGGGTGGGGCTGCTTCTCGCCGCTGCCATCCTCCTTGCGAAACAGGGCGCCGGTTGGGCACACATCGACGCACTTGCCGCAGTTGGTGCAGGCCGCCACCTCCCCCCAGGGCTGATCCAGGCCGGCGATGATCGAGCAGGAGCTGCCCCGATAGCCCACATCCCACACGTGGGCTGCCTCGATCTCATCGCAGACCCGCACGCAGCGGGTGCAGAGGATGCAGCGGTGGTGATCCAGGCTGAACAGGGGGTGGGAAGCGTCTACCTCGCGCCGGGGGTACTGGTAGGGAAAACGGGAGTGGTCCATGCCCACCTCCACCGCCACGGCCTGCAGCTCGCAGGCGCCATTGGCGACGCAGACGGCGCACACGTGGTTGCCTTCGGCGAAGAACAGCTCCACCGCCATGCGCCGGTAGGTGTCCAGCTCGGGGGTATGGGTGTGCACCACCATCCCGTCGGCCACGGCGGTGACGCAGGCGGGCTCCAACTTGGGATGGCCCTCGATCACCACCAGGCAAAGGCGGCAAGCCCCCACCGGCGTGAGGCCATCGAGGTGGCAGAGAGTGGGCACCTGCAGGCCCGCCGAGCGGATCGCCTGCAGCAGGGTGGCTTCAGCGGCTGCCTCCACCACGAGCCCGTTGATGCTGAGCCGCACTGGAAGCTGGGCCCCTGTCATGGGGCGATGGGCGCCGCGATGGGAGCCGCTATTGGACCCGCGATAGCAGCCTCGTATTCGGCGCGGAAAAACCGCAGGGTGCTCAGCACAGGATTGGGGGCCGACTGGCCCAGGCCGCAGAGGCTGGTGGCCTTGACCATGCCGCAGAGCTGCTCGAGCTGCACCAGATCAGCCGCCGTCGCCCGGCGCTCGACAAAACGATCCAGCAGCTGGGCCAACTGCACCGTGCCGGCCCGACAGGGCAGGCACTTGCCGCAGCTTTCATCGACGCAGAAACGCATGAAATAACGGGCCAGCTCCGGCATCGCCATCGCCCCATCGATCACCACCATTCCACCGGAGCCCATGATCGAGCCCAGCGACTGCAGGCTCTCGTAATCCACCGGGGTGTCGAGCAGCGCCGCCGGCACGCAGCCGCCGGAGGGGCCGCCGGTCTGCACGGCCTTCACCTGCCCCGGTGGGCTCTGGCCCATGGCCTCGACGATGGTGCGCAGGCTGGTGCCCATCTCCACCTCAATCAGGCCCGTGTGCGGGATGGCGCCGGAAAGGGCGAACACCTTGGTGCCCTTACTGGTGGCCGTGCCCATGGCGGCATACCAGTCACCGCCCTCCCGCAAGATCGCCGGCACGGCGGCAAAGGTTTCCACGTTGTTGATCAGGGTGGGCAGGCCCCACAGGCCAGACACCGCCGGGTAGGGGGGCCGCGGCCGGGGCGTGCCCCGCCCCCCCTCGATCGAGTGGAGCAGGGCCGTTTCCTCGCCACACACGTAAGCCCCGGCACCGATGCGCAGCTGGATCGGCAAGCCCGCCAGCACCCCCCGGGCCTCGGCGGCGCCGATGGCGGTGCGCAACCGCTCGATCGCCAGCGCATATTCGGCCCGCACGTAGATGAAGGCCTCGGCGGCACCGACGGCATGGGCGGCGATCGCCATGCCCTCCAACAGCCGGTGGGGATCCCCTTCCAGCACCGCCCGGTCCATGAAGGCGCCGGGATCTCCCTCATCGGCATTGCAGACGACCGCCCTGGTGGGGCTGGCCTGGGCGGCCACCAGCTGCCACTTGCGGCCGGTGGGATAGCCCGCACCGCCGCGGCCCCGCAGACCACTGCGCTCCACCTGCTCGATCACCGCTTGCGGCGCCAGCTGCCGGCAGCGATCCAACACGGCGTAGGCGCCCTGGGCAATCGCATCCTCGATCGAATTGGGATTGACCAGGCCGCAGCGCTCCAGCACCACCGATCGCTGCAGAATAAAAAACGGATGGGCCAGATCCAGGCGCCGCTCCCCCGCCACTCCACCCACCAGCTCCGTGGAACCATCGGCGTAGTCGGCCGCCGCCAGGGGGCCCATGCCGCAGAGCCGCAGACAACCCACCGGCTTGACCCGATCAGCACCCATCTCCGCCTCAAGCCGCTGCCTCAGGGCCGCCCCCCCGGCTGCCCGACAGGCCGTGGCATCGCAGCAGCGCCAGCTCACGCCCATGGCAGCGCCTCTGGCTGGCCCATGGCCAGGGCTCCATCGACCACCAGCACCGGGGCCTGGCCGCAAGCCCCCATGCAGCTGGTGGTCTCAAAGGCCACCCCCCGCTGCCGCAGGGCGGCCTCCAGCCGCTCGGCCCCCCGCACGAAACAGGCGGTACCCCGGCAGACAACGCAGCGATGGGGCGGCGGCGGGTCGAGGCGAAACAAGTGGTAGAAGCTCGCCACACCCATCACCTCACTGAGGGGGCGGGCCATGCTGATGGCCAGCTGCTGCAGCTCTTGCCTGGGCAGGTAGCCATGCAGCAACTGCACGCTGTGGAGCCGCTCGATCAGCGAATCGCCCGGATCATGGGATGGCAGTTGCTCAGGTTTCATTGCCACCCAGGTCATCCTAAAAACCCTCGTCTGGATCGAATTCACTCCAGCCGGGGCTGGCGTCGTTGAACAGGCCGTAGCGCGCCGTCTGATCGTCCATCAAGGTGTTGCCCGTGGGCCGCGTGTCACAGCTGATGCCGCCGTCAGCGGTGGGCTGGCAGTTGTCGAATTCCACTCCGGCGCGGGCGGGCGACGGCCCCAGCAGGGCCAGGGAGAGTCCTGCCAGGGCAAGGGAACTGATTGGCAGAAGCTTCATCACTGGGGCAGCGGCGGCGGGGTCGGTCTACTGAGATGATGGCTGAGGTTTTGCGTCTGAGCGATGTACACCGATTGGACTGCCGTGATTCTGCTGCTGTTGACCGCAGCGCCACTGGCCGTTGTGGTGGCAACGGCAGCATTCTTTATCTGGCGAAAAAAGAAGCAGAAAGGATGAGGCCCCTGCCGGCAGCCTTGCCAGAGGTTGCTCAGGCCTGGGGAGCCCCCAACAGATGGTCGAGCCGTTCAGGGCATGGCCCCAGCTCCTGCAGCAGCTCGATTGCACTCAGGCGCCCGCCGGCCGGCACCAGGCCGGCACTGGCTGCCAGATATCCAACCACCGATGCGGCATCGAGACCACGCTGGCGGTAGGCGGCGAGGCCCTCGCCTCCCTCCCGTTTGCTCAGCCGCCGGCCCTGCCCATCTGACCAGAGCGGCACGTGGCCGTAGCTCGGCGGGTCTGCCCCCAGGGCTGCCATCACGGCCACCTGGGCGCCGGTGGCGCTCCAGAGGTCACAGCCGCGCACCACATCACTGATGCCCAGGCTGAGCTCATCTACCGCCGTGGCCAGGTGGTAGGCGAGGAAGCCATCGGCCCGGCGCAGCACCACATCACCCACTGCGCTGGGGCCGTCAAGCTGACCTGGGGGGCCGTAGCTTTCCAGCCAGCGCAGCACCCCAGGCCCCAAGCGCAGCCGCCAGCTCGGCAGCCGCCCCTGCAGGGGCCCCCAACCTCCATCCCGGCCGCGACAGGTGCCGGGATAGACAGTCAAGGCTCCATCGGGAGCAGAGATATCGGCCAGCAGGCGGCGACTGCAACGGCAGGGATAGAGCAGGCCCTGCCTGCGCAGGGCGGAAAGCACCGTGGCGTAGAGGCCGCGTCGCTGGCTCTGCCGCAGCAGCGGCCCATCCCAATCCAGGCCCAGCCAGCGCAGGTCGGCCAGGATTGAAGCCTCCGCGCCCGGGCGATTGCGGGGCGTATCGAGATCGTCAAGGCGCAGCAGCCATTCCCCACCCCGCAGGCGAGCGTGCAACCAGCCCAGCAGGGCCGTGCGCAGGTTGCCCCGGTGCAGGGCGCCCGTGGGCGAGGGAGCAAATCGCCCCCGGTAACCCTGCCGGCGCCGCAGCAAGCCGGCTTCCAGCAGGGCCTGCAAGTGGCGGGGCAGGGGCATGGCCGCTGAGAACAACAAAAGCGGGGCAACAAAAAAGCGGCCCCGCAGGACCTCTTCAGCAAGGGTGGTCCGGTCCTGGAACGATGCCCGGATCAGCCCTGAACCCGGTCCTTAAACATCTTGCCAGCGGTGAAGGCAGGCACCCGCTTGGCAGGAATTTTGATTTTCTCGCCGGTCTTGGGGTTCAGACCCTGACGGGCGGAACGATCCCGGGGTTCAAAGGAACCGAAGCCCAGAATGGAAACCTTCTTGCCTTCCACCACCGAATCAATGATGGTTTCGATGGCAGCATCCACCACCAGGGAGACGTCGGTTTTGGTGAGCTCGGTGCGGGCAGCAACGAGGTTGACTAGATCAGCTTTGTTCATAGGAGGAAGAAGCCTCGGGGTTGACGGTCGGGATCCGACAGAAGGTGGCGAGTCGGAAACGCCGACCGGCCCGGAGTTAAGCCTCGCAATCGTATGGGGACTCAGCCCTTGCTGCAACAAGAAAGTGCGGCGGCGCAACGGTTTTCGTGACAATTTCCGCACATAGGGCGGATCGGAGTGGCTGCCGGCATCACAAATCGAGGCCCGCCAGCAGGGCAGCTCCCCCAGTTACGAGCTTTTCGCCCCGCAGCGCACCAAGCCCGCCACCACTGGCGATCCAGGCCGGAGAGCCCGCCGGCAACCAACCGCGCAGCAGCTCCAGACTGCGCAGCTGACGGGGCCAGTGGAAGGTGCGCGCCGTGGGCAATGGGGCCAGGGCCGCCGGCCCAGTTGGCACCAACAGACGGCCGCAGAAAAGGCCATCAAGGACTCCTGCCCGCACATGCAACACGCAGGCCCCGGGCGTCGGACCCGGTGTCCAAAGCAGCTTGACCCCCGGTGCCAGGGAATGTTCAGCCGCAAAGCTTGTGCATTGCCTCACCCCGGGCAGGAGGTAGGCCTCCTGCTCCTGCACCAGCACGGGCCAGCCGATGGCCTCCTGAAAGCGGCGGCAGCGCCCATGCCCCTCGCGGCTGGTGAGCACGATCGTGCCTGGACCCACCTGGAGCGAGCGCCGTTGGAGCATCTCCAGATTGGCCTGGGTGTATCCGGGACAATCCACCAGCAGATCGCCATCGCCGCCATAGGCCGAGCCTTCCAGCAGCCAGCTGCTACCTCCCTGGCTTTCGCGACTGGGCGCGAACAGCCACAACCCCGCAATCACCTGCTGGGGCGGGCGGCCGGGTTCGGGGGGCTGGGTGAGCAAGGCCAAGGCTGGGGCGGCGGCAGGTGGGGAGAGCAGGGGAAGAAGGTCTGGAGACGGCCACCTCAGCAGGATCCTGCTGCCCCCAGCGAAAGGCCTGCTTAACGTTGCCGTATCCAGGCCAGGCCCATTGACGGTCCAATTCAACAGTCCTGAGCTCTCCATGGACCCCAGCGCCAACCACCACCCGGGCAAGGGGCTGCACATCGGCCATCCCTGGCCCCTGGGTGCCAGCCTCACCGCCAGGGGAGTGAATTTCTCCGTGGTTGCCCCCCTGGCCACCCGGATCGAACTGCTGCTCTTCAGCCACGGCGACGCCACCGAAGCCGACCGGATTGTGGAGCTCGACCAGCGGCACCGTTCCGGCGACCACTGGCACGTGGAGGTTGAGGGTCTCGGGCTGGGGAGCTGCTACGGCTATCGGGTGTTCGGAGCGCTGCAACCCGGCGGCCATGGCTTCAACCCGTCCAAGGTGCTGCTCGACCCCTGTGCCAGGGCCATCGCCGGCTGGAGCGGCTATGGGCGGGGCAGTGCCGTAGGGGCGGCCCCGAATACCAGCCAATGCCTCAAGGGGGTGGTGACCGAGCGGGATCGGTTTGATTTCCATCACGCCCCCAGGCCTCGCCACAGCTGGCAGAAGAGCGTGATCTACGAGCTGCATGTGGGCGGCTTTACCCAGGGGCCGGGCTGTCCCGTGGCTGAGGAGCACCAGGGGCGCCTGCTGGGCCTGATCCCCACCCTGCCCTACCTGCGCGAGCTCGGCATCACCACCATCGAGCTGCTGCCGGTGATGGCCTTCGATCCCCATGACGCGCCGGCTGGTCGCCACAACTACTGGGGCTACAGCCCCCTGAGCTGGATGGCCCCCCACCCCGACTACCTGGTGGGCGACGACCCGCTCAACGGCCGAAACCAGGTGCGGCAGCTGGTGACCGCCTGCCACCGGGCCGGCATCGAGGTGTTGCTCGATGTGGTGTACAACCACACCACCGAAGGCAATCAGGATGGCCCAACCCTGAGCTGGCGCGGCTTCTGCGATCGCCTCTACTACCAGCAAAGCGCCCGGGGGGACTACCAGGATGTCAGCGGCTGCGGCAACACAATCGCCGCCAATCGCCCGCTGGTGCGACGCCTGATCCTGGAATCCCTGCGCTGCTGGGCCACCGAACTGGGCATCGACGGATTTCGCTTCGACCTGGGAATTGCCCTCAGCCGGGGCGACAACCTGGCACCGCTGGACACACCGCCGCTGTTTGAGGAGATGGAGGCCGATCCCGACCTCAGCGACCTCAAACTGATCAGCGAACCCTGGGACTGTGGCGGCCTCTACCGCCTCTCTGACTTTCCAGCCCGCCGGGTGGCCACCTGGAACGGCCGCTTCCGTGACGACCTGCGGCGCTTCTGGAAGGGCGATGAGAAAACCTGCTGGACCATGGCCCAGCGGCTCAGCGGCAGCCCCGACCTGTTCACCAACGCACCGGTGCACCCGGGCCAGTGCATCACCTTCCTCACCGCCCACGACGGCTTCACCCTGGCCGACCTGGTGAGTTTCAACGGCAAGCACAACCTCGCCAACGGTGAAGACAACCGCGACGGCGACAACCACAACAACAGCTGGAACCACGGCATCGAGGGACCCAGTTCCGACCACGCCATCACCGCCCTGCGGGAGCGCCAGCTACGCAACCTGCTCACCAGCCTGCTGCTGGCACCGGGGGTGCCCATGCTGCTGATGGGTGACGAGGTGCGCCGCAGCCAGGGGGGCAACAACAACAGCTGGTGCCAGAACAACCCCCTGGGCTGGATGCATTGGCAACCCGACGAGGGCGACTTGGCCCTGCGGCTGTTTCTGCGCCGGCTGCTCAAGCTGAGGGCCCACCTGGCAGCCCTGTTCAACCCGGAGCAAAGCATCGATGAGACGCCCCAACGGCGCAGCAGCGATCGCGGCAATCTCTGGCGCCAGTGGCACGGGGTCGAACTGGACAAGCCAGACTGGGCCAGCTGGTCCCACACCCTGGCCTGGAGTCTTCAGGACAGCCGTCAGGGCCCCATGGTCTGGTGTGGTCTGAACTCTTACAGCAAGGCGATGCACTTCGAGCTGCCCGCCTGTCCCAACGGCTGGCTGCGGGTGATCGACACCGCCCTCCCCCCCGGCGACGACCTGCCATCCGAGCCCCAGCCCTGGCTGCCCACCGGCGCCCCCCTACAAAGCCGCAGCCTGATGCTGCTGGTGGCGGCGCCGTTGCTCAAGGGGGCGGAGCTTTAGGAGGCGGCCTTATTGAGAAAAGGAAGCGGGCGGCGGGAATCGAACCCGCATCATCAGCTTGGAAGGCTGAGGTTTTACCACTAAACTACGCCCGCAACAGTTACCTCCGAGTCAGCACGGATGCACTGAAGCGGTGCCGTGAGCTCGCCCCCAGCAGGAGGCTTGCTTCCCTCGGCTCCTGCATTATGACTCGATCACCCCGCCTATCCAGAACTGCCGTCTGTGACGCCTGACCCCAGCGCGGCAACGAACCCAAGCCTGGGCAAGTCGGCCCGGCGACGACTGCTCTGGAGCTACGGCCTCGGCGATATCGGCACCGGCATGGCCGCCACCCAGCTGGGCTTCTATCTATTTGTCTTCTACACAGGCGTAGTGGGGCTGCCGGCCTGGATGGCCGGCCTGGTGCTGATGGTGCTCAAGGTGTGGGATGGCATCAACGATCCGCTGGTGGGCTGGCTGAGCGACCACACCAAACACCCCTGGGGGCCGCGTCTGCCCTGGATGGCCGGCAGCGCCATCCCCCTGGGGCTCGCCCTGGTGGCGATGTGGTGGGTTCCGCCGGGAAGCGACTGGCAGAAGTTCACCCTGCTGGTGCTGATCCAGCTGGTGGCCATGGCCCTCTACACCTGCGTCAACCTGCCCTACTCGGCCCTCGCCTCGGAGCTCACCGGCTCCACCCAGCTGCGCACCGAACTGAACGCAAGCCGGTTCACCGGCTCAATCCTGGCGGGCCTGGCGGGCCTGGTGCTGGGGGCCCTGCTGGTGGGCCAGGGAGCCCCTGGCTACCTGCGGATGGGCTGGGTTTCCGGGCTGCTGCTCACGGTTTTCACCCTGCTGTGCTGCTGGGGGCTGGCTCCCTTTGCACGCACCTGCCAGCGGCCCAAGGGCCAGCCCGAGCCGCTCGGCCGCCAGCTGCGGCGGCTGGCCGCCAACCCCCTCTTTTTGAAAGTGTTGGGCCTCTACCTGCTGCTGTGGTGCGCCCTGCAACTGATGCAGCCGGTTTCGCTGATTTTCCTGGCCGTGGTGATGCACCTGCCCGAAAGCTGGAGCACCTGGATCCTGATCCCCTTCCAGCTGAGCGCCCTGGTGGGATTGCAGCTGTGGAGCCGGGTAGCGGGCCGCCATGGCCGGATCTGCGCCCTGCGCTGGGGCACCGGCCTCTGGATCGCCGGCTGTCTGGCGGCCATGCTGCTGATCCCCATGGATTCCAGCGCAGCTCCCCTGGCCACGGCCAGTAACAGCCTGGGGCTGGCCCTGCTCGTGCTCACGATCGTGGTGATTGGCCTCGGGGCCTCCACTGCCTATCTGATCCCCTGGGCCCTGCTGCCCGATGCGATCGATGCGGACCCAGACCAACCGGCTGGCCTCTACACGGCCTGGATGGTGGTGACCCAGAAACTGGGCATCGGCGTCGCCGTGTTCGCCCTCGGCAATGTGCTCAGCTGGAGTGGCTACCAGGCCAGTGAGGGACTGGTTCAGCCAGGCTCAGTCCTCACCACGATCCGCCTCTGCATGGGCCTGATTCCAGCGGTTCTGATCGCTGCTGGCCTCCTGGTGATGCGACGCTGGCCTGAGAAGGGTCTGCACCGCCGGCCGGCATCGCCATCACCATGAAGCGTCCCGTCTGGTTCAAGTCCCCCCGCTGGCTGTCACGCCTGGGCTCCAGCCTGCTGATCGGCGGCCAGGCGGTGAGTGCCGTCGCCAAGGGCCGCATCGGCTTCAACGACCTGATGCAGGAGCTGATGGAGGCCGGCCCCGGCAGCTTTCTGATCGTGCTGATCACCGCCCTGGCAGCCGGCACTGTGTTCAACATCCAGGTGGCAGCGGAGCTGAGCAAGCAAGGCGCCAGCGCCACGGTGGGGGGGCTGCTAGCCCTGGGGCTGTCGCGGGAAATAGCGCCCCTGCTCACCGCCACCCTGCTCACGGGCAAGGTGGCCACGGCCTATGCGGCCCAGATCGGCACCATGAAGGTGACCGAGCAGATCGACGCCATCACCATGCTGCGCACCGACCCGGTCGAATACCTAGTGGTGCCCCGGGTGCTGGCCATGGTGATCATGGCGCCGGTGCAGTGCCTGCTGTTTTTCTGGGTGGGGATCTGGTCAGGCCAGGTGAGCAGCACGATTCTCTACAGCATCCCCCCATCGGTTTTTTGGAACTCCGTACGCACCTGGATGGAGCCCAACGACCTGCCGTCGATGCTGCTGAAGGCCCTGGTCTTCGGCCTGCAGATCGCCGTGATCGCCTGCGGCTGGGGCCTGACAACCCGCGGGGGCCCCAAGGAGGTGGGCACCAGCACCACCGGGGCCGTGGTGATGATCCTGGTCACCGTCGCCCTGATGGACGCCCTGCTCACCAAATTGCTTTTCGGCTGATGCCCTCCTCCAACTCCCCCACTGGTGATACGGAGCTGAGCCCTGGCTCCAGCGGCGTGGTGCTGGCACCCAGCTACGGCGTCGCCCTTGGGGTGATCGGGCTGGCTCTGGCCGCCCTTGGCCTCCTTCCCCTCTGGGGCGGCGCACTCTGGGTGAGCCTGTCGGTGGCGCTGTTGGGCCTGTTTTTGCTGTTGCAGACAAGCCTGTTGCGGCTGGAGTTTGGCGCCGATGCCATGCTGGTATGGCGCCAGCAGACCCTGCTGCGCAGCTTCCCCTATGCCGAATGGCTGGGCTGGAAACTGTTCTGGCCAGGGTTGCCAGCGTTGTTTTACTTCCGTGAGCAGCGCAGCATCCACCTGCTGCCACTGCTCTTTGATGCCTCCACCCTGCGGGAGCAACTGGCCCAGCACCTGGGCCAACTCAACGCAGCGGAGCGTTCCGATTCCGATCGCGATGACTGACGACCCAAGCCCCGAACAAGCCTGGAGCGACCTGGCCCTCACTGAACTGCGCGAGCGTCGCGAGGCGTTGCTGCAGGAAATCGGCCAGCTGGAAACCCGCCGCGGCCAGATCCAAAAAGAGATTGAAACCAGCTTTGCCGGCCAGGCCGATGCCATGGCCAGGCGCATCAAGGGCTTCCAGGACTATCTGGTGGGCGCCCTGCAGGACCTGGCCGTGGCGGCCGAGCAGGTGGAACTGGTGCCCCAGCAGCTGCTGGTGCAGCCTTCCCCCCTCGACCAGCCTGCCCAAACCGGCACCAGCCCCGAACCAGCCCCCGCCGGGCCGGCAACGGGTTTGTTCAACCAGGATGAAGCCCTGATCCGCGAGCGCCTGGCTGGCTTCGGCGGCCAGCCCGATTTCTACGCCAATCCCTGGCAGTTGCGCCGCACCCTGGACCCCGGCGGTGCCGCCCTGCTCACAGACTGGTTTCTCAGTCAGGGGGGCAGGGGTGCCCAGGCCAGCTGCGGCAGCCGCAGCCGCAACGCCCTGGTGGCCGCCGCTGCCATTGCCATCCTGGGCGAGCTCTACGGCGAACGCTTCCAAACCCTGGTGCTAGCAAGCCAGCCCGAGCGCCTGGGCGAATGGCGGCGCGGTCTGCAGGACTGCCTGGGCCTGGAGCGGGAGGATTTCGGACCCTCCAGCGGCATCGTGCTGTTCGAGCGGGCCGATGCCCTGGTGGAGCGGGCCGACCGTCTCGAGGAGCGAAACGAGCTGCCCTTCATCGTGATCGATGCCGGCGAACTGACAATTGAGGTGCCAATCCTGCAGTTCCCCCTTTGGCTCACCTTCGCCGCAGGCCCTGGCGAGATCGCCAGCGACGAATCCTATTGAGCGAACCGCCATGACCCTGATCACCCTGCCCCTGCTGTTCGCTGGCTACCTGCTCGGCTCCATCCCCAGCGGCTACCTGGCGGGGCGCTGGCTGGCGGGGGTGGATATTCGCCGCGAAGGATCGGGATCCACCGGAGCCACCAACGTGCTGCGGGTGGTCGGCAAGGGCCCGGCACTGGCGGTGTTTCTGGTGGACGTGCTCAAGGGCGCGGCTGCCGTGCTGCTGGCCAAGGCCGTGCTGGATCCCCTGGGTGTGGGGGTGGTGCTGGCCGGTCTGGCGGCCCTGGCAGGCCACATCTGGCCGGTGTGGCTGGGCTGGAAAGGGGGCAAGGCGGTGGCTACCGGGCTGGGCATGCTGCTGGGCCTCACCTGGCCGGTGGGCCTGGCCTGTTTCGGCATCTTCCTGGCCGTACTCAGCCTGGGCCGGATCGTGTCCCTAGCCAGCGTTGTGGCAGCCCTGGCCCTGCCGCTGCTGATGCTGGGCTGGTTTGCAGACCAAAATCTGGCGCCACGCTGGCCCTATCTCTCCCTGGCCCTGCTCACCACCGTGCTGGTGGTGTGGCGCCACCGCAGCAACATCGAGCGACTGCTGGCCGGCACCGAACCCAAACTGGGCGCCCCAAAACCCTGAGGCAGAAGCTGGGGGGTCAGCCCAGCTCGCGACTGCGCTGGGCTGCGGCCAGCACCGCCTCAATCAGGGCCGAGCGCAGGCCGGCCTGCTCCAATTGGCGCAGGCCGGCGATCGTGGTGCCACCCGGAGAGCTCACCATGTCCTTGAGCTCTCCTGGATGGAGGTTGCGCTCCAACATCAACTTCGCACTGCCCGCGAGGGTCCTCGAGGCCAACTGCTGGGCCAGGAGCCGCGGCAATCCCGCTGCTACGGCGCCATCGGCCAAGGCCTCGGCCACCACCGCCACAAAGGCCGGACCCGAGGAGGTGAGCGCCAGAAAGGCATCCAGCTGAATTTCGGGCAGCTCATACACCTCACCCACCTGGGCAAACAGCTGCTCCACCCAGCGACGTTGGCCAGCGGGCACGGCCTGGGCAAAGGCCAGGCCCGTGAGCCCGGCTCGCACCAGCGCCGGGGTATTGGGCACGGCCCGCACGCACTGCCATCCGGGGAAAAGGCGCTGCAGGCGCTCCAGGGACACCCCGGCCAACACCGAGATCAGCAGCCCGCCGGAGCCAGCCGCAGCAGCTTGGGCAGCCCCCTCGAGCTGCTGGGGCTTTACCGCGAGCAGCACCACCGGCGCTGACCAGGCAGCCTGGGGGTCGGTGGCCACGTTGAGACCATGGGCCTGACGCAACATTTCAGCCGAGGCCTCACTGGCCACCGCAGCTCGCACGTCCCCGGGCTGAACCAGCCCGGCCTCCAGCAGGGGAAACAACAGGGCCTGGGCCATGCGGCCCAGGCCCACCACGCCAAAGCTGGACGCCATCGGGTGGCCTAGAAGGCGCTTGCCTGGCGACCCCAAGCCGGGCTGGGTGCGGCCACCGGCTCGGGACTATCCACGCCGCGGCTCAAGGTGGTGGGGGAGGAGGCCTCCTCGCTGGAGGCGGTGGTGACCGTTACGCAGCTCGGCGCAAACAGGAAAATGCTTTCGCCCACCCGCTCTTGCTGGCCATCGATGGCGAAGGTGCCGCCAGCGACGAAGTCCACCGAGCGCTGGGCCTGGTCAGGCTCCATCATCGTGAGATTGAGAATCACGGTCTTGCGTTCCCGCAGGGCCTCGATTGCCCGGGGCATCTCATCAAAACTGCGCGGCTCCATCAACATCAGCTCTCCACCGGCCGTCGACAGGCCCGGCATGCCGATCACATTGGTGCCCGCGAAGGGATCGTCTGCGGTGAAATCGGAGCTCAAAACCAGGGGACTTGAGCGGATGGGCGGGGTGGGCTCGGGCAGCTCTCCACCGTCATAGTCGAGCTCATCGTCGTAGTCGCCATCGAGATAGTCGTCTCCTGAGACAACGGCACGCAGGCGGGAAAACAACGACACAGAGCGAACCTCGCAGGATGCTTCCACATAAATAGCGTCCCACACCAATGGCGGCAAGGCTTTCCGCTGCAATTGGCCGCCAGGTCAGCTAGCCAGAACCGGCCGCTCCCCAAACAGAAGGCTGCCGATCCGCACCCAGGTGCTGCCCGCCGCGGCCGCCTCTTGCCAGTCGCCACTCATCCCCATCGAACATTCCGGCAGCCCCAGGGACCCGGCCAGGGCGGCACACTCGCGATACAGGCTGCCGCGCTCAACAGGGCTGAGTCCCAGCGGGGCAATGGTCATCAGGCCCACGGACCGCAACGGCGCCAGGCAACTGAACTCGGGCCAGTGCTGCTGGAGCTCAGCTGGTTCAAAGCCAGTCTTGCCGGGATCGGGACGGAACTTCACCTGAAACAGCACCGCCGGAGCGCGATGCTCCTCGGCCGCGATGCGGGCCAGGCGACGGGCCAGGGCCAGGGAATCGAGGGAGTGGATCGTGCCGAACTGGCGCACCACCGCGCGGGCCTTGTTGGCCTGAAGGCGGCCGATGAAATGCCAGTCGAGGGGTTCAAGATCGGCAAGCTCCGCCTGCTTGGCCGCTGCCTCCTGGAGCCTGCTCTCGCCGAAACTGCGCTGGCCCGCAGCCACCGCCTCCCGGATCCGGGCGACCGGCTGGCCCTTGCTCACCGCCAACAGCCTGCACCCGGGGGGCAGGCTGGCGCGCACCAAGGCGAGTTGCTCAGATAAAGGTTTGGTCAAACAACTGGCGCCAATGGGCTTGGGCCTCAGGGCAATCGCGACGGGCCCGGGCCAGATTCTGCTCGGCGTAGTGGCGGGCATCCATCAGGGGCACCACCTCAAAACTGGCTCCCCTGGACTGCAAAGTCACCACAAAGAAAATGCGCTGGGCATAGAGGGTGGCGTAGAGGTCCTTGCCCTCGGCCACCGCAGCCACCCGGTAAAGCATCCCGAAGGTGGGATGGTTGAGATAGCGCTCGGGAATCGCAAATGCGCTGCTCACCAATACGCTGCTCACCAATGCGGTTGTTTGGGGGCCATTAAAGGTCACCGACTTTCCAGCGCAGTCCCAGCAGCACCAGCAGCCACGCCGCCGCCGAGACATTGAGCAGCTTCTGCACCACTCCACCGCCCTGGGGCCTGGGCAGCTGATCGGGCGGCAACCAGCAACCCCCGCGGGCCAGCAGGGCTTCAGCCCCCTGCTCGGCGCGCAGCAGCACGTTGGCCAGCAGCCGCTCGCCGAGGGCGAGCACCAGGCCCAGGCCGGCCTTCCAGCCCAGGCGCTTGAAATTCACTGCCCTGGTCGCAACAGATCGCAATAGGTTTTGCAGTTCCTCCTGCACCAGGGGCAGAAAACGCAGCGCCAGCAACAGGGTGAAACCGAGCCGCTCCACCGGCCAGCCCAGCCGGCCCAGGGGTGCCAGTACCCAGCCAATCGCCCACACCAGCTGCTCCGGGGAGGTGCTCAGCAGCAACAGGTTGGCGCTGTGAATCAGGGTGAACAACAAGGTGGCTCCGTTGAGGCCGAGCTCGGCTGAGCGCCGGGTCACCACCAGGGGACCCTGGCGGAAAAGCACCCAGGCGGCACCGGAACGCTCCGGCGGCTGGCTGCCGGGGGGGCCGGGCTCCAGGCGCAGCTCCGCCGGTGGGCGCTGCAGCTGCCCCGGCGGCAGGGCACCGGCCGGCAGGAAAGCCGCCAGGCCACCCACCAGCAGGGCCAGGGCCAGCAGCAGCGGCACGCTGCGGCGCCAGAGCCGCCAGCTCAGGCCGCTGAGGGCGGTGATCAACAGCAGCAGGCCCACCAGGGCCAGGCGCCAGATCGGCCCGGCCAGAATCGGGGTCACCAGAAAGGCCAGGGTCCAGGCCAGCTTCAGGCGGGGATCCAGCCGCCGCAGCCAGCTGCCGCCCCCGACCTGCTCCTCCAGCTCCGGAGCTGCAAACTGGCCGATCGGGATCTGGCGCAGGAAGTCCACTCAGCCGCCCCCCCCCAACAGCCAGGCTTCAGCGACCACGACTCTGGCTGCGGGCCAGTTCCTTCTCGGCATCGCGCTGCTGCTTGCCGCGCCAGAACAGCTTGATCGGTGTGCCCTCAAAGCCCAGGCCCTCGCGGATCTGGCGCTCCACATAGCGGCGATAGGTTTCACCGAACAGCCTCGGCTCATTGACAAACAACGTGAAGCTGGGGGGCCGCACCGCCACTTGGGTGCCGTAATAGAGGCGCCCCTGGCGCCCTCCGCGGCTGGTGGGCGGCGAGCGCCAGCTGAGCGCCTCGGTGAGCACCTCGTTCACCACCGAGGTGGTGACGCGGCGGCGGTGCTGCTCCACCGCCAGCAGGGCCAGGGGGAAGACCGCCTGCACCCGCTGGCCGCTGAGGGCCGAGGTGAACAGCATTGGCGCCCAGTCGAGGAAATAGAGCTTGGCGCGGAGTTCCTTCTCCATCGCCGGCATGGTGTGGCTGTCCTTCTCGATGGCGTCCCACTTGTTGACCACCACCACGCAGGCGCGGCCATCTTCTTCAATGCGGCCGGCCAGGCGCTGATCCTGCTCGGTGACGCCGTCGAGGGCATCGATCACCAGCACGCACACATCGGAACGCTCGATCGCCTTGAAGCTGCGGTTGATGCCGAAATATTCCGGCCCATAGCTCACCGAGCGGCGGCGGCGGATGCCCGCCGTATCGAGCAGTTTCCAGGTTTTGCCCTCCCGCTCGATCGTCGTGTCGATCGTGTCGCGGGTGGTGCCACGAATCGGGCTGACGATCGCCCGGTTCTCGCCGCAGACGGCGTTGAGCAGGCTGGATTTACCCACGTTGGGGCGGCCGATGATCGCCAGCTGGATCGGCTCCTCCGTCTCCTGTTCCTCGCTGGCGGGCAGGAAGCTGAGCACCTGGTCAAGCAGGTCGCCGGTGCCGGCGCCATGGATGGCCGAGATCGGGTAGGGCTCGCCCAGGCCCAGGCCCCAGAACTCCGCCGCCATGGCCAGACCCGCATCGGGCGACTCGCACTTGTTCACCGCCAGCAGGGTGGGCACCCCCTGGCCCCGCAGCCATTCGGCGATCGACTGATCGGCAGCCGTGCAGCCCTGCTGGCCGTCGACGATCACCAGGGCCACGGCCGCTTCGGCCAGGGCCAGGCCCACCTGCTCGCGAATTTCGGGCAGAAATTCGCTGTCGTCGTCGAACACCAGGCCACCGGTGTCAACCACCCGGAAACTGCGATCACCCCAGAAGCCCTCCTGGTAGGTGCGATCGCGGGTCACTCCGGGCTGGTCGTGCACGATCGCTTCGCGGCTGCGGCAGAGCCGGTTCACCAGGGTGGATTTGCCCACGTTGGGGCGGCCAATAATGGCAACGACCGGCAAGGCCAAAGCAGGTATCACAACAACTGTCGTGCCTTGACCCTACAGATCACCCGGATGGCCCGCCACCGGATCGGCCGGCTGGTCCAACAGTTGCGGCAGCGGCCCCAGATCCGGCAGCGGCTCGCCCCGCTCGGCCAAATGGGCCAACAGCCAGTTCACGGCGGTGGCCCGGCGGGTGCGGCGCGGGTAGAGCTCGCCGATCCTGTAGCCCGCAAAACCCAGCTGCTGCTTCAGCAATTGCTTGTGCGCCTTGGCGATCGAGCGGGTGAGGGCCACCGCCGGGGGGCGCTCGGCGATGAACTGGGGTTCGATCGGGAACTGCTCCCGCCAGGCAGCGCCAGTAGCCGGGCCCGCGCTCCAGGAGCCGGAGCCGTTCTGCTCGTATCCCAGGCGCGGCCAGATCAGCTCACACACGAAGCGATCGCTGGTGCGGTCGGCCAATACCGCTTCCAGCAGCGCGCGGCTCAGGGGGTAGGGCACGGCAGCGGGGGCGGCCTGAGCGGAAGCCATCGGCCTGGAGCATCACAATCGGAACACCATGATTAACGCTTCTGCCCCGCAGGTCCCCCTGCAACTCTCTGGCAACGGCACTCCCCGTGCCCTGCGCTGCCGGGTGCTGCAGTCGCCGCTGGCGGGGGTGAGCGATCGCATCTTCCGCGCTCTGGTGCGGCGCTGGGCCCCCGACGCCCTGCTGTTCACCGAGATGGTGAACGCCACCAGCCTGGAGCTGGGCTTCGGCCTGCAGAAGGTGGAGGAGCTGGCGGAGGAAAGCGGCCCAATCGGCGTGCAGCTGTTTGATTACCGGCCCGCCGCGATGGCCGAGGCGGCCAAGCGGGCCGAGGCCGCCGGCGCCTTTCTGATCGACATCAACATGGGTTGCCCGGTAAAGAAGATCGCCAAAAAGGGCGGCGGCAGCGGCCTGATCCGCGATCCCGAGCTGGCCGCCCGGATCGTCGACACCGTGGCGGCGGCCGTGGCGATTCCGGTGACGGTGAAAACCCGGCTGGGCTGGTGCGGCAGCGACGCCGATCCGGTGAGCTGGTGCCGCCAGCTGGAGAGCGCCGGCGCCCAGCTGCTCACCCTGCACGGCCGCAGCCGCGAGCAGGGCTTCAAGGGCAGGGCCGACTGGGGCGCCATCGCCGCCGTGAAGCGGGCGCTCACGATTCCGCTGATCGCCAACGGCGACATCAATACGCCGGAGGATGCCTTGCGCTGCCTGGCCCAGACAGGCGCCGACGGGGTGATGGTGGGCCGGGGCACCATGGGCGCCCCCTGGCTGGTGGGTCAACTCGATGCGGCCCTGGGCGGCCGGCCGATCCCGCCCACCCCCGGCCCCGCCGCGAAGCTGGCCCTGGCGGCCGAGCAGCTGCAGGCCCTGGTGGCGGCCAAGGGCGACCACGGACTATTGATTGCCCGCAAGCACCTCAGCTGGACCTGCACCGGCTTCCCCGGCGCCCCCCAGCTGCGCCACGCCCTGATGCGGGCCCCCACCCCGGCCGAAGCCCTGGCGCTGCTGCAGCGGCAGCTGTGATCCAGCTCTGGCCCTGGCTGCTGCTGCTCTGGCCCCTGTGGCTGAGCCGCCGGCCAGAAGCGAGCAGGCCCCTGTGGATGCGGCGCAGCCTGCTGCTGCTGCTGGCGCTGCTGACCGTCCGATACCTTTGCTGGCGGGTCACCGGCAGCCTCAACCTGACCACGCCCCTGGCGGCCCTGTTCAGCCTCCTGGTGCTGGCCGCTGAGGGCTGGCTACTGCTCAGCGGACTGGTGCCACTGCTGCTGGGCTGGCGCCGCTTCGACGATGGCCGTGCCGCCGCCGATCGGGCCGAGGCCCAATGGCGTAGCGGTGACTGGCGCCCCTGGGTGGATGTGCTGATCCCCACCTGCGGCGAACCCCTGCCCGTGCTGGAGCGCTGCCTGTTGGGCTGCACCGGCCTCGACTATCCACACCGCACCATCTGGGTATTGGACGATGGGGGCCTACCGGAGGTGGCCGCGCTCGCCGCTGCCCACGGCTGCCGCTACCACCACCGGCCCCAGCGGCTGCATGCCAAGGCCGGCAACCTCAACGCCGGCCTGGCCCTGGGGGGCGGCGACCTGGTGGCCGTATTCGACGCCGACTTCGTGCCCCAGCGCCACTTCCTCGATCGCACCATCGGCCTGCTGTTGGATCCGGCCGTGGCCCTGGTGCAGACCCCCCAGTGCTTCATGAACGCCGATCCGGTGCTGCGCAACCTGGAGCTGGAGCCCTGGTTGCTGCCCGATGAAGAGAGCTTCTATCGCTGGATCGAACCGGTGCGCAGCGCCTGGGGCGCGGTGGTGTGCGCCGGCACCAGCTTTGTGGTGCGCCGCTCAGCCCTCGACCAGATCGGCGGCTTTGTCGAAGGGGCCATCTCGGAGGACTTCGTCACCGGCATCGCCCTGGCGGCCCGGGGCTGGCAACTGCGCTACCTGGGCGAGAAGCTCAGCGCCGGCCTGGCCGCCGAAACCATGCTCGACTTCATGCGCCAGCGCCAGCGCTGGGCGGGCGGCACCCTGCAGGCCCTGCGCCTGCCCCAGGGCCCCCTGCGGGTGAAGGGGCTGGGCTGGGGCCAGCGCCTGGCCTACCTGGAGGGAGCGCTGCACTGGCTCAACACCCTGCCCAGGCTGGCCCTGCTGCTGCTGCCCCTGGGTATCGGCCTGCTGGGGGTAATGCCGGTGCTCTACAGCGCCATAGATCTGCTCAGCCTGTTGCTGCCCCTCTGGCTGGCCCTGCTGCTGAGCGTGGGCTGGCTCAACCGCGGCAGTCGCCATGCCCTCCTGGCCGACCTACCCGGCTGGGCCACGGCCATTCCCCTCAGCACCTGCGTTCTGCAGGGGATCTGGGGGCGGGTGATGCCCTTTCGCATCACCCCCAAACACCAGGTACGGCATCGGGGCGGCATCGATCCGCTGCTAGGCAGGCCCCTGCTGCTGCTCCTGCTGCTAAGTGGCTTCAACCTGGCTGCCATCGGCCTGGCCCTCGGCACCCGGGGGGCCAATCCCCAACTTGCCCTGGGATTGCTGTGGGCAGGCCTGAATCTGCTGGGTCTGCTGGTGGCCCTGCGGGCGTGCTGGGACCGCCCCTGCCCTGATCCCACCCCCTGGTTGGGCATCAAAGTGAACGTGAGCCTGTGGGGGCCAGAGCAGCAGCAACTCAAGGGTCGGCTGACGGCCCTTGCGGAAACGGGAGCAGACCTGGTGCTGCCCGGCCCCGGCCCGGTGGGCCCGGGCTGGCGACTGGTGCTTGATGCCGGCGCCGGATCCCTTCTCCCCCTTGATCTGGCCCCCCTTGATCTGGCCCGCTTGCCCGCAGCAGGGGAACTGCTGAGCGTGAGCTGGGCTGGGGAGGCCAGCGCCAGCGTGGTCGAGTTGCGGCGCTGGCTGTTCAGCCGGCCGGGCGCCTGGCCAGATCGGCTCGCTCCGCCGGAATGGCCAGCGCTGCTCGCCCTGCTCAGACAACTGGCGCGGCGGCCCGTCGCCCCCGGACCCGGCCGTCGAAGCCTGGTGCCCCAGCAGCTGCACCCGGAGCCTGGGCCTGGGCCTGGGGACAGCGGCGGGCGTTGAAGTCGCAGGCGTAAATCGCCGGCTTCTGCCAGCTCAGGGGAATCTCGAGCAGGTCTCGCGTACCGGTAATCGCCTGCACCGCCAGCAGCACCGCCGCCAGCATGTTGGCACTCACATGCAGGCGCCGCATGCGGGGCGAACGCTGGATTTCCGGGCGGGAGGCCATGGCCAGCAACAGCAGGCCCGTGAGCAGGGCCCCACTCCAGTAGTGGGAACTCCAGAAGGCCCCACTGAAGGGGTTATCGGACACCCGCCAGATCTCCGGCTGGCTGCCCAGGCCCAGCAACCCCGCCCAGGTGAGCAGGGCAAAACTCGCCCGCAGGGCTGGCCGCCGCACCCGCCACAAAGCCAGCAGGGCCAGCAAGCTGCCCAGGGCCGCCAACACCAGCAGGGCCAACCGTCCCTGACCGCCGACAAAGGGGGTGCCGGGGTCAAACCAGCGGCTGAGGAAGGAGTACACCAGGGCGATCAGCACGGCCACCACGACACCGCCAGCGAGCCAGCGGCCGTGGTCGGCATGTTCCTGGGGCACGGTGAGGGGCTGCCTGCTCAGCCCTAGGCGCCGCTCCCGCGCCAGGAGGCCCAGCCGCACCGTGGCCCCAACCACCGGATAGACGAACAACACCGCGAGCACCGGATGCAGCAGGGCAAACCAATCGATCGGGGTCATCGCAACGGAAGCTCTGCAGGGAAGTCTGCCCATCCCTGGCCCTGGCGGCCATGACTGGTCAGGTGCGCAACTCAGGGCAGCACCGCCGGCCAGCTCTGGCGAATCAACAGCAGGGAGAAGTAGGGCTGCTCGTCGGCGGGCACCTCGGCCGCCGGCGCCAGCAGCTGGTCGGGCCAGCCCACCCGCTGAGCAAAGAGACTGGCCGCCAGCAGCCCCCGCTCCGCCAGCAGCGGACGCACCCAGGCCCAGCGGTGGCCAAGCTTGAGCAGGGCCAGCACCATGCCTTCGCCGCAGGCTCGCTGCAGCAGGGCCGCCAGCTCCTCGGCGCCGTCGGGGGTGGGCCGGATCAGCAGGGCGTCCTGCTGCAGGGCCAGGGGCCAGGGCAATCCCTGGGAGGAGGCTGCCGCGGCGGCCGCCGCCACCGCGGTGATGCCCGGAATCACCGCCACCGGACAGGCCGGATGGCGTTCAGCCAGGGCGAGTAGGGCATAGGAGGCGCTGGCGTAGAGGGAAGCGTCGCCCTCACACAGCAACACCACCGCATGGCCGGCGGCCACCTCAGCCGCCAGGGCCGCGGCGGCGTTGTGCCAGGCAACCTGGCGCGGTTCGGCGTCAGCCACCATCGGAAACAGCAGCGGCAAGCGCCGCTGCTGGGGCCCGATCCAGGGGGCGGCAATGCGGGCGGCCATGCCATCGGCACCCTCCCGGGCCACCGGGTAGGCCACCACCGCCGCTGCCCCGATCGCCCGCACCGCCGCCACCGTAAGCAGCTCCGGATTGCCTGGCCCCACCCCCACCAGGGTGAGCCCCGCCGCCGCCAGCTCTCCTGGGAATTCTGCCGAGGACACCACTGGCCTGCTGCTGCTGCCTTTCTAGGCTGGGAATTGAACGAGCCCTGGCCAAATGAGTCTCCTGCAGGTGTTTGCCACCGACCCGGCCGGACCAGCCTCCCCCAGCCTCTCCAGCAGCGATCCGGCCCAGATCGCCGCCACCCTGGCGCCACTGGGCATCGGCTTTGAGCGCTGGCAAGTCAAAGCCCCCCTGGCCCCAAACGCCGATCCAGCCGCGATCCTGGCCGCCTACAGCGCCGAAATCGCCCAGGTACGGGCCGGCGGGTCGTACCCCACGGTGGATGCGATCCGCATGACGCCGGAGCACCCCGACCGCCAGGCCCTACGTCAGAAGTTTCTGGCCGAGCACATCCATAGCGAAGACGAGGTGCGCTTCTTCGTAGAGGGCCAGGGCCTCTTCTGCCTGCACATCGGCGCTGAGGTGCTGCAGCTGCTCTGTGAAGCAGGCGACTGGATTTCCGTGCCAGCAGGCACGAAGCACTGGTTTGACATGGGCCCAGAGCCCCACTTCTGCGCCCTGCGCTTCTTTGACAACCCCGAAGGCTGGGTGGCCCAGTTCAGCGGCGACCCAATCGCCGAGCGCTATCCGCGCCTCGACGAACTATCCGCACCTCGACGAACTTGAAAATTTGATTGGGCTTAGACGCCCCCAGCGAAGCTACTTTTTGGCTCCCCGGGGCTGCGCAGACCCAATCACTGCAGGGGCTCAGTGATGCACGCAAGGCCACCGATCTGGTCTGCCCCGAGAGCTGCGGGGCGGCGTCCTGCGCTGCGCCCACCATGGCCCTCGCTCACGCCCACATCGCCCGTCGGCTTCAGTTCTCCGCCAGCAGCGATGGCTTGCTCCTCTGACTCAGCGAGGAGTGCTGGGGCTACGGCCCCCGTTCATCGCACTTCAACGGGGTCCAAGCAGGGCCACCACGGTCCTGGGCAGAGACGATTCCGGTGCCTGGGGCAGTTGACCTCCTCCTGAAGGGGCCGGGCTTCGCGCACACCCCAGGATCGCCAGAAAAGGCGAAATGAAGTTAGTATTTTGCTCAGATCGCCAAAGATGGCGACATATTGCCCTTTGTTGAATGCCCATCCAGCGTCTGATGAGCGATGAGGCCCTCCTGCAGGAGCTGGGGCAACGCATTGCCCGTCTCCGCCTGGAGCGGAACCTCAGCCAGGCTCAGTTGGCGGAGCAGGCGGGCATCTCCAAGCGCACTCTGGAGCGGCTGGAGGCCGGTGCCGCAGCCACCCAGCTTTCGCTGTTCCTGCGCGTGCTGCGTCAGCTGGATCTTCTGGAGCGGCTTGAGCTGCTGCTTCCCGAGCCGCAGCCCTCACCTCTGGCCCTATTGGAGCAGCAGCAGGCCACGCGCAAGCGCGCCAGTCGCCGCCGCGTCGCCAAACCGGCCAGCGCCTGGAGCTGGGGGCAGCCATGACCGTGGCGGCAGTTGAACTCTGGGGCACCCGCATCGGTGCCGTGGCCCTCACCGATTCCAATGGTGTCGCCTCCTTCGAATACGAGCCCTCGTTCCTGGCCAGTGGCATCCAGTTGGCACCCCTGATGATGGCTCTGGCGGCGCGGGTCTACAGCTTTCCTGAACTGCAGCGCCGCACCTTTCGCGGCCTGCCCGGCCTCCTGGCCGATTCCCTGCCGGATCGCTTTGGCAACAACCTCATCAACGCTTGGCTGGCCCGCCAGGGCCGAACGCCGGAGAGCTTTGATGCCGTGGAGCGCCTCTGCTACACCGGGCAGCGGGGGATGGGAGCCCTCGAGTTCAAACCCGTCCAGGGGCCCAGCGCCCAAACCAGCGGGGCCATCCAGATCGCTGAGCTCGTGGCTCTGGCTTCCGAGATCCTTTCGCAACAGCAGGGGCTTGCCACCTCCTTCCAGGGCCCCGAGCGGGAGGAAGCCCTGCAGACAATCCTGCGGGTGGGCACCTCCGCCGGGGGCGCCAGGGCCAAGGCGTTGATCGTCTGGAACGCCAGCACCGGGGAGGTGCGCTCCGGCCAGCTGGAGGCGCCACCGGGTTTCAGCCATTGGTTGCTGAAATTTGATGGAGTGAGCGGCAACAAGGACAGGGAACGTGAAGATCCCCAGGGCTATGGCCTGATTGAACTCGCTTACAGCCGCATGGCCCGCGCCGCAGGGATCACCATGACCGACTGTCGGCTGTTAGAGGAGAACGGCCGGCAGCATTTCATGACACGACGCTTCGATCGCGATGACGCCGGCAACAAGCTGCACATGCAGTCGCTCGGAGCTCTGGCCCACTTCGATTACAACGAACCTGGCAGCTACAGCTATGAACAGGCGTTTCTCGTGATGCGGCAACTCCAGTTGCCAATGCAAGCTCTCGAAGAGCAATACCGGCGGATGGTGTTCAATCTGATCGCTCGCAACCAGGACGATCACGTCAAGAACATCGCCTTTCTGATGGATCGTGATGGCCAGTGGTCGCTTTCCCCCGCCTTCGACATCACCTGGAGCTTCAATCCCGCTGGCGACTGGACGGCCAGCCATCAGATGTCTGTAAATGGCAAGCGTGATCAGTTCACCCGTGCCGACCTCCTGGCTGTCGGCCGCTCAGCCCAGCTGAAGAGGGGGCGAGCTGAAGCGATCGCTGAAGAGGTGATCGCCGCCGTTCGCGACTGGCCGCTCTATGCAGCTGAAGCAAACGTGAGGGAGGAGAGCTGCAGCCAGATTCAGGCCAGCCACCGCCTCAATCTGTAGCAGCAGTAACGCCCCTCAGCTCCAGCCATGATCCGCCAGATACGACGAAAAAACTCAGAAGATGGCCGCAACTCGCCTCAAGTGGCGAATAATGCTCTTAGGTCGGCGGTGTTGCCGGGCAGCCGGGTGAACGTCGCCAACCGGCAGCAGCCCTCAGAGCGGCACCCCATAAGGCTTGCAGCACAGGCCTCTACCGCTCCGCGGGCCTACGGCTACATGGTGCGTGGAGGGGCCATCGCCACGGCTGCATCGGCCGCATTGCCACCCTGCTCCAGCACCCGCAGGCCCACCCGGGTCACCAACGGTGAGCTGGAGCTGGCCATGGCACGCCCGGCAAATACGGGCGAACGCCGATGCAGAAAAGCTGGGCTGAGCATGGCTGAACAGGTGTTGGAGAAACTTTGACAGGCCCGCCAATCAGCGAAGACAGGTGTACTGAACCCAAATGCCTCAAGGCCAAGAACTGCAATGGCCTTGTTGCCTTTGTACAAGTCTGATGCAATTTGCAGCATCCTGCAAGTTGTATGAGCCAGCGAAGCCGGCCAAAACGCGGCCTATCCGCTGCAACCATCAGCGTGGATGACACGGACAACAGCGATTCAGCTTAAAATTTAAAAACAGGTCGAAGGGGGCAGTAAAAACAAAAAGTCCATTTCAAACACCTCCATGAAAGCCCTGAAACCACTTTTGATTCTTGCCTTGTTGGCGCCAGCGCCCCTAATGGCCGCAACCTCAGCAGACATCAAAGCCTCAGGCAATGCGCCCAAGTTCTGCAACATCAGCAACGAAGGCGGCAACATTTCCATGACAATCTCTGCCGAAGGCGATGCGCTCAGCGGCGATGGCCGATATAGCTTCATCGCCAATGGAAATGCCAATGTCCTGATCAGCGCGGTGCAACAAGTCTCACCCAATGGGGCAGCAGCTTCTGTGCCAGGAATTGGGCTTGAAGATCTAGTAGTCAACAATTCCACAAGCTCCGCAGCTTCAAGCCCAAACTCAGCTGGTGTCATTCGTAAGGATGGAATTATCTCAGCATCCATCAAGCAGAACAATGGCGCGCGGCTTTTAACAGCAGGTGAATACTCCCTGCAAGCAACGGCCACCTGCACCTCACTATAATCTATGAGGCTCTCAATCCTGCTGCTTGCAGCACTGTTGTGGTCTGGGCAAGCCAATGCCCAGACCGCTTTTCTCGAGAAAAGAGAGTTCAGTGCCAAAAGTGGCATTGCCAAAGTCAAGATTTCAGTTTCCCACAGCCGTCAGGAAGCTGTTGAACTCACGGTTCGGCTCAAGGAGGCCGGCAAAAACCCAGACACACCTGGAGACGTGATTACGGAAGGGGTAACCATTATTCCGGGCAAATTCAAGATTCCACCAAACAAAACACGCAAAGTCCTGATCAGCTTTGCCACCAACATCTCCTCTCGCACGCCCTACTTTGCATGCGTTGTTTATCAGCCACCCGTAGAGCGCATGGATCGTGGCGGTCGAGCTGGTGGGTCCATGCTCTTGGCTACGGAATCATGCTCTCGCTTCTGGGTGATGCCGTAGCGGCAGGAGAACGATTGGAGCTTGAAAATCTGACGGTGTATCCACCACAACCGAAGATCGAGCTGGATCTCGACGATGGCAGCACCTGCTCAGTCACCGATCGGGCACCCGCAACGTTGATCTTCTATGGCAGTCAACTCAGCAGCATGGATCAATCAAATGGCAGCCAACCGGGTGCCCAGAACGACCTTGGAGGTGGGGTGGCCCTGATGATCCCCATTGGGGGCACAGGATTCAAGCAAACCTGTAATGGGCTATTGAAACTTCAGGAAGCCAGAGCCAAAATCGCCTTGGCCAATCAAATGCTCGAGGCTGGTCAGATCAGCGAAGACGACATGCGAAAGCTGATCAGCGGGCTGAAACGCACCCTGGGGATTTAGGAGGTACCCAGTTAGGCCTCTCGCCCCAGCTCCACCCCAACCGAGTGCATCCGCACCTGGGCGGGATCGGCCCTGGGGCCATCCAGGGCCGATCGCTCCACGGCGGCCAGCTGCTCCAGCCGGGTCGCCGTGGCTTCCCGCCCGTAGCGACCTTCCGCCAGCAGCCAGTAGAGCCCGAAATGGCGCGCTTCGCTGGCCAGCAGCTCGCCATACAGCGCCCGCAGCTCCGCATCGGGGCTATGGGCCGCCAGCAGGGCCATGCGCTCATGGCTGCGGGCCTCGATCAGGCCGGCCACCAGAAACGAATCCAGCATCCGCTCGGGCTCGCCCTTGCGCACTGCCGCCGAGAGGGCGGCGCCATAGCCCGGCGCCGGCAGGGGCCGCAGGGCGATGCCACGGCGCTGCAACAGCTGCAGCACCTGCTCGAAGTGCTCCAGTTCCTCGCGGGCCAGGGGGCTGAGCACCTCCCCCAGCTGCCCATCGCTGGGATAGCGGAACATCAGCTGCAGGGCCACACCGGCGGCCTTGCGCTCGCAGTGGGCGTGGTCGATCAGCACCAGATCCGAATGGGCGATTGCCTGGGCCAGCCAGGTGGCACTGCTGGGGGCAGCCAGCCATTTCACCCGGACAGGAGCGCTCAAGCCGCACCGCGCAGATGGGCCACCAGGCCCTCCAGGGCCAGGGTGTAGCTGGTGGGTCCAAAACCGCAGATCACCCCCACGGCCCTGTCGGCCAGGGTGGAATGGTGCCGGAAGGGCTCACGGGCGTGGGTATTGCTGAGATGAAGCTCCACAAAGGGGATCGCCACCGCAAGCAGGGCATCCCGCAGGGCGATCGAGGTATGGGTGTAGGCCGCCGCATTGATCAAGATGCCGTCCACTCCGCCGCGGCCCTGGTGGATGCGGTCCACCAGGGCACCCTCGTGGTTGCTCTGGAAGCAGTCCACCAGCGCGCCGAGCTCCCCTGCCCGCTGCTGCAACGCGCCATTGATCTGGTCGAGGGTCTGACTGCCGTAGACCCCCGGCTCGCGCGTACCGAGCAGGTTCAGGTTGGGGCCGTGGAGGACAAGCAGCTGCATGGCAAGGGGAGGAGTTTTAAGCGTGTCCGGCTGGTAAGTTCTTGGGGTGTGGTTCGGGTCGGTGCCCGAGTGGTTAATGGGGGCGGACTGTAAATCCGCTGGCTCTGCCTACGTTGGTTCAAATCCAACCCGGCCCACCTTCCACATGCCCTTGTAGCTCAGTGGTAGAGCACTCCCTTGGTAAGGGAGAGGTCACGAGTTCAAATCTCGTCAAGGGCTTACAAAAAGAGGGGCTGGCACCGCTCCTCAAGCAAGATTGGACCATCGGCTTCACCTGGGTGACCCTCCGCTGCCTGATCGTGGAAGACCAGGTCATGTTCCTGCAGCTGCTCTGCAAAATGCTGCAGGGGCTGCCGGGGTTGGAGGTGGTGGGTTCCGCCACGAATTGCCATGCCGGCTTTGAAGCCTGTCGCAAACTCCGCCCAGATGCCCTGATCCTCGATCTGGCCCTGCCCGACGGGGATGGCCTGGGGGTGGCCCGCTTCCTGCGGCTGCTCCGACCCGAGGCGAAGGCGCTGGTGCTCTCGGCCCAGGCCAGCAGCTTTGTGTGCCCGGAGGAGCTCGAAGCGATGCTGGTGGGGGTGGTGGATAAAACCTCCACCTACGAAACCCTGCGCAATGTGATCGAGGCCGCCCTGCTGCAGGAGACGCCCCAGGACGCCGAACCAAATGGGCCAGTGGCGGCGCTCACCCCACGCCAGCTCCAGATCTTCAGCCTGATTGGCCAGGGCCTCAGCAATAAGGCGATCGCTCACGCCACCGGGCTGGCAGTTGCCACGGTGGAAACCCACCGCAAGGCCATTGCTCGCCGCCTCAACTGCAGCGGAGCTGAGTTGGTGCGCAGGGCAGCCCTGGATCTGGGCCCGGTGCCATGAGGGGCAGGGGACTGCGCAAGCGCATCGTCTGGGCGACGAGTCTGCAGCTGCTGCTGGTGAGTGGGGCGGTGGGCGGCCTGGCCTATTTCAGCGGCCAAAGGAGTGGCTTTGGCCTGGCCGAGGCCTACCGCCAGCAAGACGCCATCACCGACCTTTCTGAGCAGCTCTCGGGCCGCCTGGCGGCACCGCAGCTGATCAACAGCCTCAACGTGCTCGCCATCCAGCAGGGCCAGCTCTCCTTAAACGACTTCGACGCCATGGGGCAGCGCTTCTGGAGTCAGATGCAGCTCTTCCCCGTGGGCTACATCAACTACGGCAGCGTTCGAGGGGAATTCCTCGGGGTGGAAAGGCTCGACAGCGGCGCCTTTGTGATCAACGAAGACGCGTTCGCCAGCCCCCTCGGCAAGGGCACGATGGGCGTCTACGCCATGGGGGCAAAGGGACAACGGGGCGCCCTGCTGGAGTCAATTCCAGGCATGAGCGACAGCCACGAGGAGGCCTGGTATGTCGAGACGGTGAAGGCCGGCCAGGCCACCTGGAGCTCGATCTACCAGTGGGAAGACAAACCCGAGGTGCTGGCGATTGCCTTTAATCAACCCCTCTACGGCCCTGGACGCCAACTGCTCGGCGTCATCGGCGTCGACTTCGTACTCAGCCAGCTCAACACCTGGCTTGCGGAAGTCTGGAAAGACAGGAGCGGCTTCGCCTTGATCGTGGAACGAAACGGCATGGTCGTGGCCAGCTCCCGGCCTGGCCTGACCAGCACAGGCACGGGCTCCAAAACCAAACGAGTGCGGCTGGAGCAACTGCCCGATCCCCTGGTGCAGGCCACCCTCCGCCGCCTGCAGGAAGTGGGTGGCCTCGCTGCCCCCAGCTCCCTAGCCAGCACCCAGACCGTGCAATACAGGGGCAACACCTACCTGGTAGGCCTCCATTCCTGGGGCCAGGCGGAGAAGCTCGACTGGCTGCTGATCACAGCCCTGCGCTCAGATCAGATCGTGCAGGCCAGTCAGCGCTACGCCCTGATCGCCCTGCTGCTGAGCCTGGGGGCGGTAGCCACCGCGGTGCTGGTAACGATCCGGGTGAGCGACTGGCTGCTGGCGCCGCTGGAGCTGCTGCGCCTTCGCTGCCAGAGCGCCTCCGAGCAGGTGGGCCAGGGGGACGCAAATCTTGTATTTGAAGCAGGGCTGCCCAAGGGCAGCGCCAGAGAAATAGAGGCCGTTTCCCAGGCGTTCGGAGCCCTGGTGGAGCGGCTGAGCCAGGCCCGGCGACAACTCGCTGAAGCCATCGAACGGGAGCGACTCAAGGACGCCCAGACCGTGTTGGTGCTGGAAGACAAGCTCAAAAGCAGCCTGCAGGCCGCAGCCGTTGCCCACGAAATCAACCTGCCCCTCAGCACCCTGCTACTGAACAGCAAATTGCTGCTGGAGCAGCAAGAAGCTCCCCTGCCCACCAACCTGAACGAGCACCTCCAGGCGATCGCCAGCAACGCCGATGAGGTCGTAACGACTATTGAAAAGATGCGCACCCTGCTGCGCAATGTGCAGACCCACCAGCGGCGCCTCAACCTGGCCAACGTGGCCCGCAGCGCCCTGCTCTACGCAGGCCCGAGCCTCAAGGCCGCCGGCATCACGGTGCAGCGCGAGGGCCTCGAAACCAGCCTGGCGGTACTGGGGGATGCGGCCCAGATCCAGATCGCAGTGGTCAACCTGCTGCGCAATGCCCTTGAAGCGCTGGAGACAGCAGCCCCTGCTGCAGCCACCCCCGCCACCATTGCGGTGCGGCTGCAAAGCGAAGGCGACACGGTGGTGCTCAGCGTGGCCGACAACGGCCCGGGGTTCCAGGCACCGCAAACGGCCCTGGCACCCCTGGAAACGAGCAAGGCCAATGGCAGTGGCCTGGGCTTGTTTGTGGTGCAGACCACCATGGAAAACCATCGCGGCTCCCTGGCCATCGGGCGCTCCAGCCTGGGCGGCGCCGAAGTGCTACTGATTTTTCCCGCCGCTCCGGCCCTGCCAATTACTCAATAGGGGGAGGAGGCTACCCAATAGGGGGTAGGAGGCTATCGGTGGGCGTGCACAAATCCATAAGGTCGCCATTCTGCGCAGCAGAAGGATGCGCGACGTCCTGCTAGACGGATTGCCAGTTCTGGATCTGCTGGAGATCACTGCCAGCACTTCGGTTGTGGCGGCCCTGACCAACTGCGACCAAAGCTCCGTTTCGCGCCTGCACCGCCGCGTCAGCGATCAGCTCGGCCTGGATTTCCGCAAAACCAACGGCCAGTACCGGGCCCACGCCAACCACGCAGTCTTGGCCTCCCTGCGGCAAGCCTCCCAGCTGCTGCGCCTTGGCAGGGGCCAGCTGCAATGGCAGGACAACCCCTGGAATGTCCAGGCTCTCCAATCGATGGGAGGGCGCACCCTGGAGCTAGTGCGGGAGCGGGTGCTGGATCTGGCCGTGGTCAACGGCCTCGACACCCTGCCGCCGGGTTGGGAGGACAGCAGCAAACCCTTTGCCTTCTGCGATCTGGTAGCCATTGGTCTGGTGCGTTACCCGATCCAGACCAGCGGCAGGGGCACCAACCTCGATGCAGTGGTGCTGCGCCAGGAGCATTTGGAGCGGCCGGCAGTGCAGGCCTTGATCAGCCAAATCCGCGCTGTTTACCTGCGCGAATATGGGCAACTGCCCGAGCTGGCCTGGCTCTGAGCAGCAGCAGTAGATGCCAAGGGGTAGTTCAGTCTGGGAATAGCTCTGGGAATAGCTGTTGTTGCCTATGACCCCTAACCCACTTCTGACCACCCCGATTGCCGCCATGCGGGCCCCGGTGACCGCCGGCCTAAGCCGCAGCCTTGCTTGGCGGCTGGAGCAGCTCGATCGTCTAGAGGGGCTGCTGCGCGACCACGAGGGGGAGGTGCTCGAGGCCCTGGCCGCCGACCTGGGCAAACCGCCCCTGGAGGCCAACTTCGAACTGGTGGGGGTGCGCAAAGAATTGGCCCACACCCGCCGGCAGCTGAAGGGCTGGATGGGGCGACGGCCTGTCGGCCTCGATCTGATTCTGCGGCCCGGCCAGGCCTGGATACAGGCCGAACCCCTGGGCTGCGTGCTGATCATCGGGCCCTGGAACTACCCCTTCAAGCTCTGCCTGCAGCCGCTGGTGAGCGCCCTGGCCGCGGGCAACACCGCCGTGCTCAAGCCGTCCGAACACGCGCCAAGCACCGCCGAGCTGCTGGCCCGCTCCATCCCACAGGCCTTCTCCGCCGAGGTGGTGCAAGTGGTCAGCGGTGATGGGGCCGTGGCCGCCGCTCTAATTGAACAGCAGTTCGACCACATCTTCTTCACCGGCGGGGGCCGGGTGGGGCGGTTGGTGCTGGCCGCTGCAGCCCGCCACCTCACGCCGGTCACCCTGGAGCTGGGGGGCAAAAACCCGGCGATCGTGCTGGCCGACGCCGACATCGCCACCACCGCCAGGCGCCTCGCCTGGGGCAAGGGGCTCAATGCCGGCCAGAGCTGCATCGCCCCCGACCACCTGCTGGTGCAAAGCCAGGCGCGCGCGGCCCTGGTGGCGGCCATCGCGGCCGAGTGGGTTCGCTTCTACGGCGCCGATCCCCTGGCCAGCGAGGATCTGGGCTGCATCGTCAACGACGCCCAGTTCAATCGGCTCGAAGAGCTGCTGGCCGGCGCCCGCAGCCGGGGCCAGGTGCTGGCAGGTGGACGCAGCGACCCCGCCCGGCGGCGCATCGAACCCACCCTGGTGGCGGTGGAGAGCGGCGACGATCCGCTGATGCAGGCGGAGCTGTTCGGTCCAATCCTGCCGGTGCTCAGCGTGGCCAACCTGGAGGCAGCCCTAGCCGAGGTGCGCAGCAGGCCCAAGCCCCTGGCCCTCTATCTGTTCAGCCACGACCGCACCGCCCAGCAGCGCATCCTCGCCACCACCAGCTCCGGCGGCGTCTGCTTTAACGACGTCGTGCTGCAGGAGGTTGCCGCTGCCCTGCCCTTCGGCGGCGTGGGGGAAAGTGGCATCGGCAGCTACCACGGCAAGGCGGGCTTCCTCACCTTCTCCCACCAGCGGGCGGTGCTGCGCCGGCCCTTCTGGCTGGATCTGCCCTTCCGATACCCCCCCTATGCCGGGAAACTGGCCCTAATGAAGTGGTTGCTGGGCTGATCCAAGCCTGGCCGATCAGCAGCTTTGATGCACCGATCGTCCAACGGCACTGGATCGGCCTAGGCAGGCCCCTTAACGTTCGGGGAGCTATCTGTAGTGTTCATGCGTAGATACCTCGTCGCCCTGGCCCTAGCGATGGTGTTGCCGTTGCCTGGTCTGACGGACGTGGTGGTCAAACCAGGCGAAACCCTCTCGGAGATCGCCGAGCGCAATGGGGTCAGCCTGACCCAGCTGATGCAGGCCAACGGCATTACCAACCCAAACCTGGTGGTGGCCGGCCAGAAGCTGGTGCTGCCAGGAGCCCGCCGGGCCGGTTCGGCGGGCGCCAGCGTCACGGTGCGCCCAGGCGACACCCTCTCGACCATCGCCGCAGCCAATGGCGTCAGCCTCACCCGTCTGATGCAGGCCAACGGCATCTCCAACCCAAACCTGGTGATCACCGGTCAACGGCTTGTCATTCCCGGCGCCCGCAACACCGCTGCCGCCCCGGCCCCCAAGCCCCTGCCCACCGCCAGATACACGGTGAAAAGTGGGGAAACGCTCTCGGAAATCGCCAATCGCTTCGGCACCAGCACCGAACGGCTGATTCAGATCAACCGGATCAGCAACCCCAATCTGGTGGTTGCCGGCACCCAACTGGCCATCCCAGGGCGGCCGACCGCCGCGGTTGCCCCAGCCATGGGCCCTGCTCCGCGCAACACGAAGGAACATGTGGTGCGCAGTGGTGAGAACCTCTCCACCATCGCCGACAACTACGGGGTTCCCGTGGAGCGACTGATTGCAATCAACAGGATCGACGACCCCGACCTGGTGATCTCCGGCACCCGCCTGAAACTGCAGGCTCCCCCCCCGGTAACTGCCAAGCCAACAGCCAAGCCAACAGCCAAGCCAACCCCCAAGCCAACTGCCAAACCGGTGGCCCAGGCCAAGCCCACAGCAAAACTGCCCCCCAAGCCCGCGGCCACCGTCACACCCGGCCCCAAACCCGTCGCCAAGGAATCTTCCTCGCCGGCCTCAACCACCACGACCAACACAACTGCTAGTTCCCCCACCAAGCCATCACCAGCTCAGCCAGTGGCCCAAGCCCAACCGGTGAACCAAGCCAAACCAGTGGCCCAAGCCCAACCCGCCAGCGCTGCCACTATTGCTGCAACTACTGCTGTCAAGCCCCCTGCCAAAGCCAAGCCGGTGGCTGAGGCCAAGCCAGTGATCGAGACCAAACCAGTGGCTGAGGCCAAACCGGTGATCTTGGCCAAGCCGGTGGCTGAGAAGGCCCTCGTCAGCGTCAAACCGGCCGCAGCCAAAATTGCAACGGCCAGCGCTGCTCCGAGCAAAGTTGCCGCCAGCAAGCCCAAGGGACCCGACTGGCGCAGCTACGGGCCCCTCCAGGTGGACTGGGCCAACTGGCAACCCATGGGCGGCAGCTTTGTGGCTCCGACCCTCAACGGGGAGGGCAAACCCGTCTATCTAGCTGTTAATTGCGGGGCCCGCAAGCTCAATGCCACAAGCCAATCCGGCCAGTGGAAGAGCTGGGATTCACCCCAAACCGACTTCGAGAAACAGCTGATCACCGACATCTGCAAGGCCCGATCCAGCTAGGTCAGGCGGCCCAATGCAGCGGCCAAGGCTGGCGTCGATAGCGTCGGCCCGATGCCTGCAGGTAGAGGCGCTGGGCGCCGTCATTGCTCTCGCTGAGCAATTCCTCCTGCACAAGCCGCCGCAACAGCCAGCCCCACTGGGCCTCCTGCCGGGGTCTGAGCGCGATCGGGGCGGCGGCGGCCAGCTCCTCGGCCAGGCTGCGCAGATCTCGCCCCTTACGGGCCTCCAACGCTTCGAGCGCCATGGCCACCTCCGTTGCCCAATCCCGCTGCTCCAGGGAGCCCTGGCAGTTGTCACAGCGGCCACAGACTGCCGCCAGCTCACCGATGGCCAGCAGCAGCGCCTGCTCCCGGCAACCCTCGCCCTCCGCCACCGCCTCCATCCGCCGCAGCTGCTGCTGGGCCAACTCCGAGCGCTGCTGATCCTGCTGGGGTGGCGGCGTACCCACCCCCCGAATCGCCCAGCCCAAGCTGGTGCGATCGGCCGGGTCGTAGAGCACCAGACAACGGGCCGGCAAGCCATCGCGCCCCGCCCGCCCCGATTCCTGCAAATAGCCCTCGGCGCTGGCCGGCAGATCGAGATGCAGCACGAGCCCCACATCCGGGCGATCCACACCCATGCCGAAGGCCACCGTTGCCACCAGCACCGGCGAGGGCTGGAGCTGAAAGTGCTCCAGGGCCAGCAGGCGACTTTCCGGATCCATCCCAGCGTGATAAGCGATCGCCTCCACCCCGGCTGCCGTCAACCTGCCGGCCCACTGCTCCACCGTGCGCCGGGTTCGGCCGTAGATCAGCACAGCCCCGCGACTCGCCCCTATCGCTGCCAAAACCAGGGGCAGGGCATCCTCGGGCCGGCGCTGCATGCCATAGACAAGATTGGTGCGGCGAGCTGAGCGCACCTGGATCAAGGGCCGCCGCAGCTGCAGCAGGCGAATGATGTCGGCTCGCACCTGGGGGGCGGCGGTGGCGGTGAGGGCCACCAGGGGCACGCCCGGGCACAGGGCGCGCAACTGGCCGAGGCGGCGATAGTCAGGGCGGAAGTCATGGCCCCAGGCACTGATGCAGTGGGCCTCATCCACCGCCAAAGCCACCAGCTGGCCGCTGTCGAGCACGTCGTCCAGCAGCTGGCGGGTGGCCTCCGCCTGGAGCCGTTCCGGCGCCAGATAGAGCAGGCGCAAGCGATTGTGCCGCAGGCGCTCCAACAGGCCTCGCCGCTCCTGCAAGGAGAGTCCCCCATGCAGGCAAGCCGCCGGGATGCCGCGTCGCTGCAGCTGGGCCACCTGGTCCTGCATCAGGGCAACCAGGGGCGAAATCACCAGCACCAACCCCTGGCGTACCAACGCCGGCAACTGATAACAAAGCGACTTGCCGCCACCGGTGGGCAATACGGCCAGACAGTCCTGACCTGTCAACAGGGCCTCCACCACCGGGCGCTGCCCCGGCCGAAAGGCCGACCAACCAAAATGGCGACTCAGGGCCAACTCCAGCAGATCCGGCTCGGGAATTGACCTACCTGTAGCGCCCCCCGACCCTAGCGGCCACCAGATGCGGGGTCAGGGGTGAACTGGGGTGGGTCCAACTGCTCGGGGGATTCCTCCACCAGTTGCAACCGCACCCGCTTGCCACCGGCCAACTCCCCCAGCGAAACCCGCAGGGTGCTGCCGCTGAGCGACTGCAGGGCCGTGAGCAACTCCCGCAGGTGGGGGGTGCTGCTGCCGCTCTCCAGCCAAAGACGCTCCTGCAGCCCACCGAGCCGCCGCCAACTGGTGTGCAATTTCAAAACGGCACTTTCCAGCGCCTGGGCCTGGCCGACCGCATCGGCCAGCAGGCCCAGGGCGTCGAGCCGCTGGGCTTCCTGCAGGGCTTTGTCGAAATCCAGCTGCCCCTGCTGGAAGGCCCGCACCGCCAGGCCAGCTTCCGCCGCCTTGCTGAGCCAGCGGGCCGTGCTGGTGACATCCTTCACCCGCTCGAGCTCGGGATCCTCCCGCAGCACCCGACGCAGCTCCTCCTGCTGCCCTTCGGGCAGCTTGGCCAACTCCTTCACCAGGGGAGCCACTGCCCTGGGAGGCAGGAGATTGTCGGCCGTGCGCTGGCGGATCTCCTCGGGCAAAAGCGGACTGGTGGCGGCGGTGAACTCATCGCTGAGGCGCCGCACCTGTTTGCGGGTGATCTCCTGGCCCTCATTGGCCGCCTCCGCAATCATCAGCTGGACCTCCGGATCGGCCTGGGCGGTTTCCAGAAAGGCCCGCTTCGAGAAATTGTTGACACTGGCCTCCTCCAGCAACCCCTCCCCAACCAGACCGTCGGCCGATTCCGCCAGCTGGATCAGGGTGTAAGCCCGCGTTTTGCTGATCTCCTGCTCCCGCAACCACTGCAGAAAACCGGTGCCGCGCCCCTCGCCGCCACGCTTTTCCCGATCCCGCACAGCCCGCAGGATGCGGCCGCGCCAGATCTCGGTCTGCAGGTCGAATCGATCGCAGACTGCCCAGGCCTCCTCAAGGCGGGCCAGAAACTCGATCGTGCTGATCGAGTCGCTTTCGGGATCGGGCAGCTCCAGGCTGAGCATCGGGCGCGCTGCTGAGGAGCTGATCGTGCCACGGGCTGGGATGGCCCCAGCAAGGGCGACGAATCGTGACGCCGGTAAATGAACCCCCCGGCGGCGCGGCTATCTTCCCTCTGGTAGCCACCCGATCTACAAGCGCAGCGATGGCCATTTCCCGCGGCGACAAAGTGCGCATCAGGCGCCCTGAGTCTTACTGGTTCAATGAAGTCGGCACCGTCGCTTCGATCGACACCTCCGGCATCCGCTACCCCGTGGTAGTTCGCTTTGACAAGGTGAATTACAACGGTTTCAGCGGCTCCGAGGGCGGCATCAACACCAACAACTTCGCCGAAGCAGAACTCGACAAGGCCTGAGCCCGGCTCATATCCCTGGGCCGGGCGAGCTTCTTCAGCCCATCCAGCCTGCGCCGATGCCGGAACTGCCTGAAGTCGAAACTGTTCGCCGAGGACTCGAGCAGCAGACCCAGGGATTCGCGATCGATCAGGTGGAGGTGCTCCGGGCACGGGCGATCGCCAGTCCGGCAACGCCCACAGCTTTCGCCGCAGGACTCATCGGCACCACGGTGGGGGCCTGGCAACGGCGGGGGAAATACCTGATGGGCCAACTGAGCCGAGATGGCCTGGGCGCCGGAACCTGGGGCGTGCACCTGCGCATGACCGGTCAGTTTCTCTGGCTCCAGGAGCCCAGGCCAGCCTGTGCCCACACCAGGGTGCAGCTGTTCAACGCTGCCGGCCAGGAATTGCGTTTCATCGACACCCGCAGCTTCGGCCAGATGTGGTGGGTGCCGCCTGGAGAACCGCTCGAGGGCGTGATCACGGGCCTGCGCAGGTTGGGACCAGAACCCTTCAGCGATACCTTCAGCGCGGCCTACCTGCGCCAGAGATTGCAGGGCTCCAGTCGGCCGATTAAGAACGCCCTGCTCGACCAGGCGGTGGTGGCGGGGGTGGGCAATATCTACGCGGATGAATCCCTCTTTGCAGCGGGGATCAGACCCACTACCCCCAGCGGCCGGCTGAACGGCAAACAGCTCGAAAGCCTGCGTCAAGCCCTGGTGGAGGTGCTGGAAACCAGCATCGGCGCGGGCGGCACCACCTTCAGCGACTTCCGCGACCTCAGCGGCACCAACGGCAACTACGGGGGAGTGGCCTGGGTGTATCGGCGGGGGGGGGAACCCTGCCGCCGCTGCCACACCCCGATCCGCCGCGACAAGCTTGGCGGCCGCAGCACCCACTGGTGCCCCAACTGCCAGCATTGAGGCAGTCGAAGTTGCCCGTGACCGTTCCCTCTCCCAGCAGCGCCAACCTGGCGAAGCAGCTGGGCGCCGCCATGGCCGCCATCCACCGCCGGGGGTGGTGTGAGGGAACCGGTGGCAATTTCAGCTGCGTGCTGCAACGACAGCCCTTGCAGTTGTTGATGGCCCCCAGTGGGGTCGACAAAGGCTCCGTCTCGCCGGAACAGCTGATCGTGGTGGACGAACGGGGCGAGGTGCTGCGGGGCAGCGGCCGCGCCAGTGCCGAAACTGAACTGCACCTTGCCATGGTTCAAACCTGCGGGGCCGGCGCGGTCTTGCACACCCACTCCCAGGCCGGCACCCTCCTCTCCCAGCACTACGCCCCCCACGGCGTCGGGGTGGCCCAGCTCAGCCTGCAAGACCTGGAAATGCTCAAAGGGCTGGAGGGGGTCAGCAGTCACACCTGCAGGGTGGCTATCCCAGTACTGGACAACGACCAGGATCTGCGTCGCCTGCGCTCAGCAGCAGAGCCCCACCTGGGGGCCGCCCCCTACGGCCTGCTGATTGCGGGCCACGGGCTCTACGCCTGGGGGAAGGATCTGGGAACGGCACGCCGCCACCTGGAGATTCTGGAATTCCTGCTGGAACAGCACTGGCGCCAACTGCTGCTGCAGGCATTGGCGCCGCGCACTCCACGCCTGCAGCGACACGGTTTGCGCTGGGTATTGCTGGACATTGAGGGAACCACCTGCCCGGTGAGCTTTGTGGCCGGGGAGCTCTTTCCCTATGCAGCCGAGCAGATGGGAGCCCTGCTGTTGGCCCGGCAAGGGGATCTTGAGGTCCAGGCCCTAGTGGCCGCAGTGGAGACGGCCTGGGAGCAGGACCCGGACCCTCTGGCCCAGGCCCTGCGCCAGAAGGATCCAGCCGATGTCCTGGCATACCTGCAGTGGCTGATTAGGGAAGACCGAAAATTGACACCCCTGAAGGAATTGCAGGGGTTGGTCTGGGAGCAGGGCTACCGCAGCGGAGCGTTGCGGCCCCCCCTATATGGCGATGTGCCGGCAGCCCTGCGGCGCTGGAGCAGCGCTGGTCTACAGCTGGCGGTCTACTCATCGGGCTCTGTTACTGCCCAACAGCTGATCTACGGCTACAGCAATGCGGGCGATCTTCGCCCCCTTTTCAGCGGGTGGTTCGACACACGCAGCGGTCCGAAGCAGGAAGCCGCGAGTTACCTCAACATCGCCAACCAACTGGGGGTGCCAGCCGAGCAGGTGCTGTTCATCAGCGATGCCAAAGCGGAGTGCCAGGCCGCTGCCAGCACTGGCATGCAGGTGATATTTAGCTGCCGCGAGGGCAATCCGGAGCAAAACTCCGGGAAATTTGAACAGATCAGCAGCTTCGATGAACTGGAGCTGAGTACGTTGGCGTAGCGCGTTGGCTTAGCACTTTGAGCTGGAAACCCAAACGCTGTCGGGCGCCAGGAGTAAACCAGCCAAACAACAAAAAAGCCACCCCTGGGGGTGGCTTTTTATTGGAATGAAAGTTTTACCTGGCATCGAGCTATTTTCTCAGGGGGCTGCCCCCCAAATATCGTTGCCGCTGCAGCGTTTCACAACCGAGTTCGAGA
>JAHLYQ010000010.1 GCA_025127975.1 Synechococcus sp. CS-1331
AGTCCGCTTCTGGAATTCCAGCAGGAAGTGCGCTCATCACAGGCGGTCTCTACCTGAGATGCAACCGGAAATCAAACTGCCGTCAAGGGTTCAGCAGGGCCGATGTTCGCCGCGAGCTGTCACGCCCCCTGAACGGATACCCAGTCTTAATGGTGTAGCTGGCCATGTGCTTGAGAATCAAGAGGCTATTATTATTTCCCCTTGCGGGGATTTAACCCAGTTCTCGAAGATGGCGCTTGGGCGAGTAAAGGCTAGGCAGGCAGGGCGGGTCAGGGGGAATTAATTATTCCAAGGGCAGCATAATTGACCTGACCATTGTTGAAACAAGCATCAGTATTCCGGCCTTGCGGTCTGCGCCGGATCTAAAGTTCTGAATATACGGCCCTTGTCCTCCGAGCGCGTTCGTTGGAGCGGCTGGGCTGAGCAGGGACTGACGTTAACTGGCATCAGATTATTTTATTTGCGCCTAAATTGTGACATTTTATTCATTATCCCCATGGTCAGAGTCTGCTTTATAGGCTATGTTAAGATAGGATCACCTGGCCACCATGAGAAAAATCTTCGGCAAGAAGCGAGCATTGCTAGGCATCGTAACTTTCCTAATAGCTGCTGGCATGCTGAGCCTGTTGGCGGATATCCAGGTTGCTCGACTCATGGATCTGAATCCTATTCCTAAGGAAATAGGACGAATTCTGAGTTTTTCCGAAATCGGTGCTCATGGCACTGGCGCAGCCATGGTTTTGATTGGGGTTTTAGCCTGTAGCCAATTTAGATGGCGCCGTTCCGAGGAGCGTATGCGTGCCCTGCGCCTAATTGCAGGCACCTATCTGGGCGGATTAATTGTAGTTTTGCTCAAGCTAATCGTTGCTAGGGTTAGGCCCGGGAAGGCAATCCTTGAAAACGCCAATAGTTTTTTCGATACATTTGGGCGCCAACTCCTAGACGTTGGAATTCATGGACGCTCTGCAGTGATGAGTTTCCCTTCCGGACATGCTGCTGTTGCCGCAGGTTTGGCAGCATCTCTTTGGTGGTATTTACCAGCTGGGCGCCCTGCATTTGTGGTTCTAGCTATTTTGGCATCACTTCAGCGGGTGGCCACCAATAATCACTATTTAAGTGATATCTGCATCGGTGCGGCCCTAGGGCTGGTTGGGGCTTGGCTGTGCATGCCCAAACCGCAGGCTCGGGATTTTGAGCCAATGGGCTAGCAAAAGGCCTGTGACGGCGCCCACCAAGGCCCCCAGGTAGATGTCGGTGGGGTAATGGGCCCCGCTTGCCACCCGGGTGAGCGCGCAGCCCACTGCCATCACCAGGGCCGGCCAGCGCAAACGGGGAAACAGAACCAGCAGGGCCATGCTCCCGCCAAAGGCCACGGCCGCATGGGAGCTGGGTAGGCCAAGCCCACTGCTTGACCAGGGCCGATCGGTGAATGGGCGGAAAACATAGGCTTCCAGCTGGGAGGGCCTTTCGCGGCGCAGGGTTATTTTGAGCAGCTCGGCCCAGGCGCCACTTAGGGCTGGGCTGAGCAAGAGAAAGACGCTTTGTTTGGCGCAATTGGGTTGGTTGTTTCCCCTGCAGCTAAGGGCTAGGACGATCGAAAAAAGGAGCCAGGGCCATAGGCTTCCCCAGATTCGAAATAGATAGTAGAGATCGCCCTTCAGCAAGCTGCCCAGGCTGCCAAGTGCCTTGCCTAGGCTGAAATCAACCAGTGTCAGCATGGCCAATCCCAGCAAGCCCAGGCCGGCGAGCGCGATTAGTTGTCTGCCAGATGGTTGCAGGCGCATGGCTGTTCAGAAATACACGTATTAAAAATACACGCTTTAGAAATACACATCGATACTGCCGCGGCCGCTGGTTTTGAGCCAGTTCTGGGCCTCGATGTAGTTGTTGGGGGCCAGGCGAATGGCCTTGGCCCAGAAGTCGGCCGCCTCGTCGAAGCAGCGGTCGGCCTCATCGGCGTCACCCTTTTCTTCGGCGATCGAGCCCAGGTGGTGATGGATAACGGCCATGTTGTTGAGGGCCTGGGGCATCTTGCTGTTGAGATCGAGGGCTTGGCCGTAGAAATCAAGCGCCTTGGCATGGTCGCCGTTGCTGGCGAAAACCAGGGCCATGTTGTAGAGAATGAAGGCCCGGTCATTGGGGTCGTCTTCGAGGGTGAGGGCTTCCTCGTAGTTCTCCAGAGCTTCTGCGTATTCGCCATCGGCCTGGGCGCTCATGCCATCGCGGTAGTAGGCGAAGGCCTCCTTGGCCCGCCGGTTGGTGGGCAGCACCTTGAGGATCAGGTCGGCCATCACCGTGAAGCTCTTGTCAATGAAGTTGTCGTTGCGTTGGCTGCGGGGCACGGGGGCGGGGATTGGCTCGTTGGTGCCCATCCTGGCCGATCTCCCTAGCCTGGGCTGATCTGAATAGCGCCGGCCTTGTCTTCGCTTCAGGAGCCCCCCCTGCTGGAGCCCCTCCTTTTCGAAATCGAAGGCATGAAGTGCGGCGGCTGCGTGCGGGCCGTGGAACAGCGCTTGCTGGGCCAGCCCGGCGTGCGCCAGGCCAGCGTCAACCTGCTCACCCGCACCGCCTGGGTTGATGTGGTTTCCGCGGAGGCCAGCCAGGCAGCCCTGCTCCATTCCCTGGCAGGGCTTGGCTTCCAGGCCAGGCTGCGCCCCAGCGATGCGGAGCTGCCCAGCCGGCGGCAGCGCCTCCAATCACAAAACTGGTGGCAGCACTGGCGCCAGCTGGTGGTGGCCCTGGGCCTGCTGCTGGTGTCGGTGCTGGGCCACCTTTCGCTGGCGGGGCTTGGGGCCCTCTGGATCCATGCCCTGGTGGCCACGGTCACCCTGGCGGTGCCGGGCCGGCCGATCCTGGTGCGGGGAGTACGGGCAGCCCTCGCCGGCCTGCCCAGCATGGACACCCTGGTGGGTCTGGGGGTGATCAGTGCCTACCTGGCCAGCCTGGTGGGCTTCCTTTGGCCCCAAACAGGCTGGCCCTGCTTTTTCAACGAGCCGGTGATGCTGCTGGGCTTCGTGCTGCTGGGCCGTTTCCTCGAGGAGCGGGCCCGCTTCCGCACGGGTCGGGCCCTCGAAGAGCTGGCCGAGCTCCAGCCCGACACCGCCCTGCTGCTGCTGGGCGAGGGGCCACCCCGGCCGGTGCGGGTGGGCGGCCTGCGCCCAGGCGATCGGGTGCAGCTGTTGCCGGGGGATCGGGTGCCGGTGGATGGGGTGGTGCGCCAGGGCTCTGGGGCGGTGGATGTGTCCGGCCTGACCGGCGAGCCCCTGCCCGTTGCGGCCATTGCCGGCACCGAGCTCTCAGCCGGCAGCCTCAATCTGGATGCCCCCTTAGTGCTGGAGGTGTTGCGCCGCGGCGCCGACAGCGCCATTGCCCGCATCATCCACCTGGTGGAGCGGGCCCAGGCCCGCAAGGCCCCGATCCAGGGGTTGGCCGACCGCCTTGCCGGCCGCTTCACCCTGGTGGTGCTGGCCCTGGCGCTGGCCACATTGCTTTTCTGGTGGCTGCTGGGCACCCAGCTGTGGCCCCAGGTGCTCCAGCCGGCTCCCCTGGCTGGAGCCCACGGCGCCCACGCTGGCCACCCCATGCTGGCGGTGACGGCCGAAACCCCCTTTGCCCTGGCCCTGCAGCTCTCGATTGCGGTGCTGGTGGTGGCCTGCCCCTGCGCCCTGGGGCTGGCCACACCGACGGCGATCACGGTGGCGATGGGCCGGGCCGCCCGTGGCGGGCTGCTGTTTCGGGGCGGCGATGCGATTGAAACCGCCGCTGGCCTGCGGGCCATGTTGTTTGACAAGACCGGCACCCTCACCCGGGGCCGGCCGCTGGTGACAGCGGTTGAGCCCCTCCAGGCCGCCAGCTCAGACCGGCTGGTGCAGCTGGCCGCCAGCCTGGAGGCCGGCAGCCGCCACCCGCTTGGCTTTGCCCTGCTGCAGGAGGCCCAGCGCCGGGGCCTGGAGCTGCTGCCGGTGGCTGAGGCCCACAGCTGGGCCGGTCAGGGGGTCAGTGGCCGCATCGAGGGCCAGAGCCTGCGGGTTGGGCGGCTGGCCTGGCTGGAGGCCTCACCGAGCCCGGAGCTGCTGGCCCGCCAGGCCCTGCTGGAGTGCCAGGGCGCCAGCGTGCTGGCCGTGGGCGGAGAGCAGGGCGTGCTGGGGCTGGTGGCGGCGGCTGACCAGCCGCGCCCCGATGCCGCCGGGGTGCTCACGGCCTTGAGGGCCATGGGCCTGCAGCTGGGTCTGCTCAGCGGCGACCGGCGCGAACCGGTGCAGCAGCTGGGGGCCAGCCTGGGCCTGGCGGAGGCGGAGTTGGGCTGGGAGCTGCGGCCCGAGCAGAAGTTGGAGAGGATCCTGCAGCACCCCGCCCATGGCGCCCTGGCGATGGTGGGGGATGGCATCAACGATGCCCCGGCCCTGGCCGCGGCGGATCTGGGCATCGCCGTGGGCACCGGCACCCAGATCGCCCAGGACAGCGCCGGCCTGGTGGTGATGGGCGATCGCCTTGAGGGCATCGTGGCGGCCCTGCGGCTGGCGCGTCGCACCATGGCCAAGGTGCGGCAGAACCTCGCCTGGGCCTTTGGTTACAACCTGATCGTGCTGCCCCTGGCGGCCGGCGTGTTGCTGCCGGGCTACGGGGTTTTGCTGACCCCTCCCCTGGCGGCGTTGCTGATGGCGCTGAGTTCGATCACGGTGGTGGTCAATGCCCTGCTGCTGCAGGATGGCCTCCAGGATCTCCGCTGAGTGCAGGTGGCTGAGCCGGCAGGCCCCTCCCGGGGCCGTTTCGTGGTGCTGGAGGGGATCGATGGCTGCGGTAAGACCACCCAGCTCGAGGCCCTGGGCCGCTGGCTGCCAGGGAGTGGGTTGCTGGCGCCAGGCGCGGAGCTGATCATCACCCGGGAGCCCGGGGGCACGGCCCTGGGCGCGGCCCTGCGCCAGTTGCTGCTCCATCCCCCCGGGGCGGCGGCGCCGGAGCCGATGGCGGAGCTACTGCTCTATGCGGCCGACCGGGCCCAGCACGTGGAGCAGTGCATTCGCCCAGCCCTGGCGGCGGGCCACTGGGTGCTGAGCGACCGCTTCAGCGGCTCCACCGCCGCCTACCAGGGCTACGGCCGGGGCCTGGATCTGGCCGCCATCGCCCAACTTGAGCAGCTGGCCACCGCCGGGTTGGCCCCGGATCTCACCCTCTGGCTGGAGTTGCCCCTGGCCGAATCCCTGCGCCGGCGCGCCAGCCGCGGTGCCGATCGGATCGAGGCCAGTGGCGAGGCCTTTCTGCAGCGGGTGGTGGCCGGTTTTGCGGCCCTGGCGGGGGAGCGCGGCTGGCGGCGGCTCGATGCCAGCCAGTCGCCTGAGCAGGTGGCCGGAACCTGCCGCACCTTGCTGGCCAATCTGCCGTGACAGGCCTGTTTGACCACCTGGTGGGGCAGGGGCGGGCGGTGGCCCTGCTGACGGCCAGCCTGGACCAGGGCCGCCTGGCCCCGGCCTATCTGTTTGCGGGGCCAGATGGGGTGGGGCGCCGACTGGCGGCCCTGCGGTTTCTGGAGGGGGTGCTGGCCGGGCCGGCGGGGGATGGGGCCGTGCGGCGGCGCCTGCAGGAGGGCAACCACCCCGACCTGCTCTGGGTTGAGCCCACCTACCAGGAAAAGGGCCAGCTGGTGCCGGCCTCAAAGGCCGAGGAACTGGGCCTGGCCCGGCGGGGGGCGCCCCAGCTGCGGCTCGAGCAGATCCGGGAGGTGTCGCGCTTTTTGGCCCGGCGGCCGGTGCAGGCCCGGGGCTGCCTGGTGGTGCTTGAGGGGGTCGAGGCGATGGCGGAAGGGGCGGCCAATGCTCTGCTCAAAACCCTCGAGGAGCCAGCCGATGGGCTGTTGATCCTGATTGGGGCGGCCCCCGACCGGTTGCTGACGACGATCCGCTCCCGCTGCCAGACCGTGCCCTTCACGCCCCTGACCCCCGCACAGCTGGCCCTGGTGCTGGAGCGCTGCGGCGAACCGCCGCCCAGCCAGGACCCGCCGGAATTGCTGGAACTGGCAGCCGGATCGCCGGGGAGCCTGCTGCACTGCCGCCAGGTCTGGGCGGCCCTGCCGGCGGGCCTGGCGGAGCGGCTGCTGGCCCTGGCGGCGTCGGCCGATCCCCTCGAAGCCCTGGGCCTGGCCAGGGATCTGGCCGAGGCCCTCGATGCCGAGCAGCAGCTCTGGCTATTGGGCTGGTGGCAGCTGGCCCTCTGGCGCCGCCAGGCCCCGGTCGCGCACTTGCAGCGGCTGGAGCGCCTGCGCAGCCAGCTGGGGGCCTACGTTCAGCCCCGGCTGGCCTGGGAGGTGGCACTGCTGGAGCTGGCCAGCTGGGCATCGCTGGGGAGCTCGAGGCAGTAGCCCGCCCCGTAGACGGTTTTGATGAAGCGGGGTTTGCGGGGATCGGGCTCGAGCTTGGTGCGCAGGTGCCTGACGTGCACCCGGATCGTCTCGATGTCGTCGTCCGGTTCGTAGCCCCACACCTCCTTGAGAATCATCGAGGGGGCCACGGTCTGGCCGTGGCGCTGCAGCAGGCAGTGCAGCAGCTCAAATTCCAGGTGGGTGAGCCGCACCGGGGCGTCAAACCAGATCGCCTCAAACCGTTCCGGCACCAGGGTGAGGCAGCCGTAGCTGAGGATTTCGCTGTGCTGGCTGGAGGGAGGGGCGTGCTCGCTGCGCCGCAGCAGGGCCTTGACCCGCACCATCAGCTCCTCCAGGTCGAAGGGCTTGGCCAGGTAGTCGTCGGCGCCGGAGTTGAAGCCGCTCACCTTGTCTTTGACACTGCCCAGGGCGGTGAGCATCAGGATCGGGATCTTGGCGGTGCGCTCATCGCGGCGCAGGCGCTGGCAGAGGGTGAGCCCATCCACCCTGGGCAGCATCAGGTCCAGCAGGATCAGGTCTGGGCCGTATTGGAGGGCTAGGGCCTGGCCCTTGATGCCGTCATCGGCGCGCTGCACGTCGAAGCCGCCATGCTCCAGGTGGCCGGCCACCAGCTCGCGCATGTCACTGTCATCTTCGATCAGCAGGATGCAGGGCTTCATGGAGTCGGGCGATGGATCAGCGGTAGATCAGCGGTGGATCAATTGCTACCGCTGGCAGCAATTTCAACGCATTTTCTGCTTTTTTGCCCTTCGCCTGCCCGCCCGTCCCCAGGCAGGCGGGCGGCCTGGGCGGCTGGGGCCCAGCTGGGGTGAGCCCTCTGGGGCCCGGAGCGGGCCAGCTGGCCAGGGATCTTCAGATTTTCTTCGCGGTTTTTTGTTGCAACGGGCCCAAAACCCCCAGACACAAAGCTCCCAGCCACAAAAAAACCGCAACCCAAAGGCTGCGGCTGATCTGAAAACTCCCCGGGCGGGATTCGAACCTGCGACCAATCGATTAACAGTCGATCGCTCTACCGCTGAGCTACCGAGGAACGCTGAACTGCCGAAACCGGCCTGATGAACCTACCGGGTTGGGCCGCCGCCCCGCAAGGGGTCGAGTTGGCCCGCCAGGCGGGGCCCCTGTTGCCAGCTGCCCACGGCCCCTTTCTCCATCAGGGCGGCCCCGTCACAGCGCTGCAGTTCCTCCAGCCGGTGGGTGATCCACAGGGCCGTAAGCGGCGCTTGCGGCTGGTGGCTGAGGCTCCACACCAGCTCCAGCACGGCCTGCTGGCTGGCTGGATCGAGCAGGGCCGTGGGCTCATCAAGCAGCACCAGGCTGGCGCCGCTGGCCAGGGCACCGGCAATGGCCAGCCGTTGTTTCTGGCCGCCGCTGAGGGTGTGGATTGGCCTTGGCCCAAAGCCCTCCAGGCCAACCTGGGCCAGGGCCAGAGCGACCCGTTCGCGGCGCTCCTCGCCGCTGAGGTTGGCGGGTAGATCCAGCTGCAGGTCGCTGGCGCAGCTGGGCAGCAGCAGCTGGTGATCGGGGTTCTGGAACACCAGCGCCACCTTGCCGGCGGTCTGGATGCGGCCACTGCGGGGCTCCAGCAGGCCGGCGATCAGCCGCAGCAGGGTGCTCTTGCCGCTGCCGTTACTGCCCACCAGCATCCACAGGCCAGGCGCCGGGATCTGCAGGTTGCAATGGCCCAGGGCGGGGCGCCCATTGGGCCAGGTGTAGCTCAGCCGCTCGACGGTGAGGGGAGGGGTCATGGAGCTGGGGGAGGGGCCGCTGCCCTTCAGTTGTCGAAGCTGAAGCCGGGGCGCTTGCCACCACTTGCCACCGCCGATTTTTCGTAGACGGCCACGGCCACCACTTCACTGCTCAGCAGGCTGATGCGCTTGTCTTCCTCCTTTTCGCAGCTGAGCTCCAGCACCCTGGGGCCGGACCCCTCGAGGGCCTGGCGCACCTCGCCATAGAGGGCCTGGGCGTCGGCCAGCTCCCTGCGCTGCACGGCAACGGGCATGGGGCTGAGCTTGAGGGAGAGCTCGACGACGTACATGGCGGGGAATTGGGGAGCACCCACTGTGGCGAATTCCGCCCCGCTTGGCGCCAGCCCCTGAGTAGAAGTGCTCAGCCTCGGTACGGTTCCGCGCATTTGGCGACCGGGACCCGTAGTATTCGAGATGTAACGCTTCATGAAGCACGCTTCTCATGACGATCGCTCTAGGGCGCGCGCCACAGCGGGGATGGTTCGACGTCCTCGATGACTGGCTCAAGCGCGACCGCTTTGTCTTTGTCGGTTGGTCGGGCCTGCTCCTGTTCCCCACCGCCTATCTCGCCCTTGGCGGCTG
>JAHLYQ010000011.1 GCA_025127975.1 Synechococcus sp. CS-1331
AGTCCGCATCTTGAATTCCAGTCGGAAGTGCGCTCATCACAGGCGGTCTCTACCTGGGATGCAACCGGAAATCAAACTGCCGTCAAGGGTTCAGCAGGGCCGATGCTCGCCGCAAGCTGTCACGCCCCCTGAACGGATACTCAAATGGATAGGCATAGAGGTGGCTGCCCTCGCGGCTGTTGCACACCTCAACCAGCAATTCGTGCTGCTTTGGCAGCCGGGAGAGCTGCACCTGGCGCTGCAACAGGGGCTCGAGGGCAGCAAGTTCGGGGCTGTCGAGCTTGGCTTCCCCGGCTAGGGCGCGGGCGCAACGATCCACCTCGGCGCGCAGGTGGCGGCTGAGTAGGTCGGAGAGGGCCATCTGGCCGCCTGCCCAGGCGGGCACGGTGTTGCTTTTTTTAGAGCTGGCCTTCACCTGGGCGGTCATCTCCCGCAGGCGCACAAACTCCAGCTGCCGGCCCGCGAAGAAGAACACATCGCCGGCCTTGAGCCGGCCGATGAAGGCCTCTTCCACATGGCCGAGCACGGCGCCGCGCACAAAGCGCACGGTTACGGCCCGGTCGGCGGTGATGGTGCCGATGTGCAGGCGATGCATCCGGGCGATTGCCTTTTCCTTCACCAGAAAGAGCTCGCCTTCGCGCTCGAGCTTGCGGTAGCGGGGATAGGCGCCGAGGCAGTCGCCGCCGTGCTCGAGGAAGCGCAGGCACCATTGCCAGTCGCTATCGCTGAGCTGGCGGTAGCTCCAGGCGCTGCGCACCGTTGCCAGTGCCTGGGCCGGTTCGAAGCCCGGACCGCAGGCCAGGCTGGTGAGGTGCTGGAGCAGCACGTCGATCGGGGCGTTTGGCTGCCTCCTTTCCTCCACCAAACCAGCGGCAAGGCCACGCCGCAGGGCGCTCAGCTCAAGCAACTCCAGGGCGTGGGTGGGCATGAACAGCACCTGGGAGGTGCCGCCGGGGTTGTGGGCGCTGCGGCCAGCTCGCTGCAGCAGCCGGGCCACATTTTTGGCTGAGCCGATCTGCACCACCCGCTCCACCGGCTGGAAATCCACGCCGAGATCGAGGGAGCTGGTGCACACCACCCAGCGCAGGGCACCTGCTTTCACCCCGGCTTCGATCGCTTCGCGCTCAGCCCGGTCGATGGCGCTGTGGTGCAGGGCCAGGGCGCCCTCCATCTCAGGGCAGGCGTAGCGGAGGCATTGGTGCCAGCGTTCGGCCTGGTTGCGGGTGTTGGTGAACAGCAGGGTGGAGACGCCCGGCTCCAGGGCCGCCACCAGATCCTCATAGCGGCGCAAACCCAGGTGACCGGCCCAGGGAAAGCCATCGATCGACTCGGGCAGCAGGCTACGGATCTCCGTTGCCCGGGCAATCGGTGCTGTGATTAAGCGGGGTTCGCTGCCGGCGCCAAGGGCGCTGTGGGCCGCCTCGTCGAGATTGCCGATCGTGGCGCTGATCGCCCAGGTGCGCAGACCGGGCCGCTGGCTGCGCAGCCAGCTCAGGCAGAGCTCGGTTTGGCTGCCCCGCTTGCTGCCCATCAACTCGTGCCACTCATCGATCACCACCGCCCGTAGGCCGGCAAACAGGGCAGGGGCCTTGGGGTTTGCCAGCAGCAGGCTGAGCGATTCCGGGGTGGTGATCAGGATTTCGGGCGGGCTGCGCAGCTGCTTGCCGCGCTCGTAGCTGGAGGTGTCGCCATTGCGGATACCCACCCGCAGCGGCCAGCCCATCGCCGCGATCGGCTGCTGGATCGCCAGGGCCAGATCCCGGCTCAGGGCCCGCAGGGGGGTGAGATAGAGCAGGCGCAGGCCAGGGCTGGGCTCGGCCAGTATCTCGGCAATCGGACCCATCACGGCGGCATAGGTTTTGCCCGAGCCGGTGGGCACCTGGATCAGGCCGCTCTCGCCGACCAGGTAGGCCTGCCAGCACAGGCGCTGAAATGGCAGGGGCGTCCAGCCCTGACGCTCAAACCAGGCTTCGATCGGGGCGAGCAGCGTGCTGGGGGGATCCGATCGCCTGGCCTGACCCACCGGGATAATCAGTACACAAATTAAGGCTAATCACCGGGATGGTGATGGTGCTGGGAGGGCCGCCCCTGGCGCGGGGGATTGCTTGCCGCTGCGGCTCTGGTGCACACCATGGTGGGGTGAGTTGCAAGGTGAGTGACTTGCTGCTAACTGGCGTGGCCTTATAAGGACATGCAGGCACGATGGGCGCCTTGGAGGCCAGAAGTAGGCTTTTGCAAGCAGGACTTTGATGCCAGCTAAGGCTTTATTTTTTCCGAGTTCGTAAAACAAAGTAGCCATGTTAGAATATACGCAAGCAGGACTCTTGGTCAATCATTCGTTCGACGTTCGCGATGATTGGACTAATGGTGCTGCCTTTTCGGTTTGCCGGACGTGGCGGTATGCATTGTGGCGTCGATGGAATACTGGACTAAGTTGCGACATGGTCGCATTCGTTTGACTGAATCCATCATACGCAGATGAATCAATCAACGACCCAACCATTCGACGTTGCATAAATTTTGCGAAAGACTGGGGATTCGAGGGGATATATATGCTCAATGCGTATGCCTTTCGTGCAACTGATCCACGCGACATGAAAGCAGCAAGCAATCCAGTTGGACCAAAAAATGATCAATTGCTTCGGTATTACAGCAGCAAAGCGATTGCAATCGTTGCCTGTTGGGGTGCCCACTGCGAGCCAAAGCGCGAAGTCGTGGTTTGCGAAGTGATCGGCAAGTTGGTGATGAGCCTTGGGACAACCAAGCATGGTCGTCCGAAGCATCCGTTGTACTTGCGAGCGGATACCAAGCCGGAACCGTTCTGGCAGCCGAAAGTGTGACCTGTCGAACGCTTGCCATCACCAGGCCTCAGAGGTCTTTAGTCGTCGAGGTTACCCTCTGGTGGCGGCCCTGGTGAAGGGCGTTGTTAGCGGTCATCTATGCGGTTCCGCCAGTACTCTGGTCGACGTGCGTGATGAGAAAGTGCAAAGATTAATATTCCATTGTCATCCGGTCGATAGACAAGTGCAAAGGGAAAGTCTTTGAGGAAAAGTCCTTGAGGAAAAGTCCTTGAGGAAAATTCGCCGAGTACTTTCTGATACTGGCCTCCCCGTGAGAGGGTAGGCGAGGGCCCGAGCAGTGGCTTCTTTAACGGCAGCAAGAATCAGGTCACCAAGCCCCAACTCTTTATTGTTATAGTAGGCAACCTCTGCAAGAAACTCGCGCCTAGCAGGAGCAACCAAGCGTGCGCGCCTCACCGCAGAGTTCGATGGGCTTCGGCAAAAACATCTTCAGCCGAGTAAGAAGGAATTTCGCCACTATCAAATGCGCGAACGCGGTCTTCAGTTTCTTCTGCCCAAGCAACCTCAATGTCATTGATTGACGCATGCAGTGACTCCAGCATGCTCTCGGCAAGCATTGCCCGGTCTTCCGCGCTAAGTGAGCGTGCCTGCTCCTCAATGTTCTTAAGCAAGGCTGACATGGCGCTCAACCCAGGTGTGACAATTGGCATTCTACTCCGGTTATCTCCGGGTGTCGGGAACCGCTATTGCTGCCCCTAGTGGCAGGCAAGAACTTGAGGTGCCGAAGCAGAGAGCTGGTGTTGGCCTGTCCAATCGAGGGGCTTGTTAGGCTATGGAGACCAGAAGGTTGGGCTAAATCTGCATATTTCTAGATATAACAAACTGCTCTCTGCTGCCTCATATCTTCTGAAGGGATGACGCCCGCGAGACGACGTCGCTGCCCTCGCGCCGCAGGGTGAAGAAGAAGGGCTGAGATATTCCCCGCGCGTCCATCACCCCTAGCAGGGTGTGCGCATCGAGGCGGCGGAAGACATCAACGATCGGCAGGTGGTCATACAGCATCGCCGCGCTGGCCACGCCACGGTGCTCCACCACCCGCAGTCGGGCCTGCGGGTGGTGGGTGATCCACAAAGGAAGAGCCAGCCGCTGGAACAGGCTCCCGGCGGCGGGTGTGCCCAACCAGGGCCAGCGCTCCAGCCAGCGAGGATCCGGCAGCAGCGTGGCCCGCAGCGGCACCACGGCGCCACCGGCGGTGCGAAACAGCAGCGGATCCACGTCGTCGGGGCCGCGGAAGGCCTTGCCATACCAGTGAAAGGTCTCCAGCACCCCATCGAGGGGATGGCCCGTGGCGAAGCTGCCGCCAAGCCAGCGACCCAGCATCTCTTTGGGCTCCACCGCCGGCAGCCGGTCGAACAGGGCCAGCGCCTCCTCCGGCCCGGCGGCGGCGGAGAAGGCTGGAGGGGCCACCGGTGCCGTGGTTTGCATGGTCACGAGATGCGCGGGTTCTCAGGCTGGCATTTCATCGAGAAGATCATCTGCGTCGCGGGCTGCTGCTGCATCTGCCCAGCCTGCCCTTGGCTGAATGGAAGGTCTGATTGTCAGTACGCCAGGTGCAGCATCGATTTCAACCTCATCAGCCAGACCCTGCCCCAATTACTGCTCCAGCAACTCCAGCGCGCTGGCCAGGGTGTCCGCCTCAGCGGCTGGTTTATCCTGGCGCCAGCGGGCGATGCGGGGGAAGCGCACGGCGATGCCGCTCTTGTGGCGGCTGGAGCGCTGCAACCCCTCAAAGGCCAGCTCAAATACCTGCATAGGCTGCACGGCCCGCACCGGCCCGAAGCGCTCGGTTGTGTGACTGCGGATCCAGCGATCCAGCGCCGTGATCTCGCCATCGTTGAGGCCGGAGTAGGCCTTGGCGAAACTCACCAACTCGCCCTCGGCCCCGCGTTGGCGATCCCAGAGCCCAAAGGTGTAATCGGTGAACAGGTTGGCGCGGCGGCCACTGCCGGCCTGGGCGTAGAGCAGCACCGCATCGAGGGTGTATGGATCGCGTTTGTGCTTCCACCAGTGGCCCCGCCTGCGGCCGGCTAGGTAGGGCGAATCGAGGGCCTTGAGCATCACTCCTTCGGCGGCGGCGCGGGCGGCCTGCTGGCGCAGCGGCTCCAGCTGCTCCCAGTCCGTCAGGGGTAGGCGGGGGGAGAGGCGCAGGAGCCCGGCTGCGGGGGCGGGTGTCGTTTCAGGTAGGTCATGGAGCAGGTCCTCCAGGGCTGAACGGCGCTGGCTCAGGGGTCGCTGGCGCAGGTCGTCGCCCCCCAGCTCAAGCAGGTCGTAGGCCACAAACGCCGCCGGACACTCGCCCAGCAGCTTGCGCCCTGGTGCCTTGCGGCCCAGGCGGCGCTGCAGCTGGGCGAAGGGGGCCGGCTGGTCGGAGCCGGCGGGCCACACCAGGATCTCGCCATCGAGCACGGTGCCGTTGGCCAGGCAACCTGCCGCCTGGAGCAATTCAGGGAAGGCTGCACCTATCAACTCTTCGCCGCGGCTCCACAAATAAATCTCGTTGGCGCGGCGGATCAGCTGGCCGCGGATGCCGTCGAACTTCCACTCCGCTTGCCAGTCGCTGGCGAGTCCGGCTGGTTGCTGCTCCAGGGGTGAGGCCAAAAAGAAGGGATAGGGGCGGCTGGGCACCGGGGCGGCCTGGTCGGCCGGGGCCAACAAAGCACCATAGGCAAAGGGGCTGGGGGTGAACCCACCCATCAGCCGGTGCTGCAGCAGCGCTTGCTCCAACCCGCTGAGGCGTGCCAGGGCCCGAAGCACCAGCCCCTGCCCCACACCCACCCGCAGGCCGCCGGTGAGCAACTTGTTGGCCACCAGCAGTTCGGCCTGGCTCAGGCCCCGCCAGAGGTGGCGCACCGCATCGGCCTGGGCATCGCCTTCGAGGGCGGCGGCGGCGGGCAGCAACTGCTCCATCCAGCTGTGCAGCGGAGCTGCGGCGGCATCACTCCCCTCAGGGGCCTGTGCTGCCTCCGGTGCCAGCTGCCGCCAGAGCAGGGCAATGGTTTCGGCCGAATCGCCCACCTGGGCATAGCAGTCGTCGAACAACCATTCCGGTAGGGGAGAGCCCTCCAGGCAGATCTGGCGCAGGCGCCGGCCTGTGATCAGGCGCTTGCCCTGTTTGCCCAGCAGCACATGCAGGGCCCAGGCGGCATCAGCGGCATCCACCTCGCTGAAGTAGGCAACCAGGGCCTCAACCCGGGCATTGGAGCCGCCGCTGCCATCCAGTGCTGTGTAGAGGGCGGCAAAGCGGCGCATGGCGGCTCAGATGCGCCTAACCAGCACCAAGCCGCGGCTGCGGCCGGAGCTGCTGTCGGTGCTGCGAATGGCTTGCCAGAGATCGGCCAGGGGCACCCACACCGACGGATAGCGGTAGCGCGCCACATCGAGGATCAGCACCCGATCCGTGGCAGCGTGATAAGCGGCCAGCGGCGAAATGTGGCCGCCGCCGGCCTGCCCTAGGGCCTGGCGGTCGTAGTTCACCAGCAGTCGATCAGAGGGATCACTGAGGTTGCTGCGCAACAGCAGGCGGAACTGGGCCTGGCTGAGCCGGTCGCCGTGGATGGCCCGGGCCTGCAGCCCATGGCTGGCCAGCAGGGCCCGCAATTGCTCCAGGGTCATGCCCTGGCGGGCCACAAGCTCGGGGACGAGCACCGCCCGGGTGCTGGCGGAGTCGAACACGTTCTGCTGGGTCCAGAAGCGATAGCTGCCGTAACCCGCCGCCGCCGGAGCCGGCACCGCCAGGCTGTTGAGAACCATCACCATGCTGGCCACGCCGCAGTAGGCCAGGTTGGCCTGGGTGAGGAACTGCTCGGCCAAGGGGCCGTAGTCGGCGCGGTCGACGCTCTGCAACAGCAGGGTCTGGCCCTCGCGCTCCGGCAGGGGAATGGTTCTGGGTGGCTGGGCCAGGGCGGCGGGTGCCAGGGCCAGCAGCGCCAGCAAAGCTAAGACAAGACTGCTGCAGAGGTTTGAGGTTCTTGCCTCAGCTGTGGCTCGGCGCTGTTGCCATGCAAAACATAGATCCGCCGGACGGGGCAATCCATGATCGAAGCTGAGCGCCCGAAAGCTACTCATGATCGTGATGGATGGGAGTTGCCTTGGTCGTTGGCGACATTAGTCGATAGTGAACAGGTGTGCTGGCTGTGCCAGCTGTAGCGCCCTTCAGTCACCGGGATTATGTTCAGACGCTGCCGCACGGTATCGAGGGGCAAGGGTAATAGGGCATCCCAATCGACACCAAAGAGCGGCACGCACCCCTTGGCCATACGAATCCCGAGGGCCATGACTTCAAGCAGATAGACCTGCGACAGGTGGCCATCAACTTCGGTGCTTCCAGATGGGCAGATATCGTTGGACAGCCAACTGCTCAATAGGTTGACCACATCAGTTAGGGCCATCGGCGGATAACCGCATTGGGCAACCAGTAAGGAACGGGCGCCTACCTCACCAAAAATGTCAAGGGCAAAACCTGAGACTATATGATAGAAGTCATGGGTACTAAAGACGACATAATTGACGTAATCAGCATCTAGCTCTAAATTATTGAAGTATTCTGGCGAGGGAGCATAGTCGTAGGAAAGGGCTTCACGCTTGATGATTTCATAATAAATTTGCCCGAGCGTGCCCTGCTCAAATGCAGCCAGCTCATCAGGGTGGCGCCTAGGCACCAAGGACTTGAATTGGATCAGTTCACTGGCGCGGGGTTCCCGCTTCAATCGCTCGACGCAGGCCTGCATCTGCTTGCTATTTCTGAGACTATTTGCCAGCAGAAAGGTATCTTCGACATTGGAATCGCAGCGTTCTGAAAGCTGGGCAAAATGCAGCAGCTTCTCAAGGCGCTGGCCATCAGCGGCCAGGTTGTCATAGTCGATACGCATTAGTACTCCTAATCCAGCTGCAGTGTGACCGTTGTGCTCAGGTGCCGGGTAATGTGGTCAGCGACCTTAGTATTAGATAACTCTAGATTGTAGAAAGCCGCCTTCTCGGTGGTGAAGTACGGACCGGCATGCCAGGTGCCAGGGTGGAGCTTGAGAGCCTGCCTGGGATCAATGCGGAACAAACTCAGGCTGCTGTCGTTGATGGCGTCGCTTGCCAGGTCGGGAGCGGCTACGGCGATCCACCAGGGCTGAGCATCGGCTGATGCCAAGCATTGGCTGCAATGGGTGTGGCGTGTCATTGCCGCAACCAAGAAACCGGGATGCTCCAGATACATCACATAAAATCTAATCGTGCCGGAATCAAAAAACAGCTTGGCGTCATGATCGCCATATGGCGTCAGATCACCAACCGGGGTGATCGGCTGGCCGTAGTCCAGAAACGCTGGATCCGTGATCAACCGCGGCACCAGGATGCTCATGACATCAAGCCCTCGTCTTGATTCGGGTGACTGAGCAAGCGGTACTGGTTCCAGAGGTTGATTGTGTCGGCATGGTGCGGAGCAGACAGCTCTGCCATTGGATCAGGAGTCAAACTCAGTGCGTCATGGCAAGCCTGATCAGGGAAAAGATCCTGGTAATCAGCCCAGGTGCTGGCGTAGAAAATAGATGTGACGCCAGCATGGAATGCCGCAGCACGGCACATGGGACAAGGTTGGGCACTGGCGTAGAGAACGCAGCCGCTTAGATCAGTGCTATTTAATTGTTGGGCAGCAGCACGGATGGCATTGATTTCAGCGTGCGCAGTTGGGTCACGATCACGCAGACAGGTGTTAATACCCGTGGCGATCACTGCGCCACCTTTGGCAACCACAGCGCCAAATGGCTTGAAACCCGCAGTGTGATCAAAACCCTGCTTCATGGCTTTGAGTGCCCCGTCCATCAAGCCATCGACTCGGTCCATCTAGTTACTTGCGAAGGGCAAGAGCATCCACACTCACCTTCGCATGGCTGCCTGTTGTGGTGCTGATGGGCTGCGGGGGATTACCTTCCCTGAGGCCTCAGGGCTCCAGCGGCTCGGCACTGATCCCCTCCACCTCGCTCAGGTAGCGGGCCAGGCCGTCGCTGTTGCCGTGGGTCACGTACACCTGCCGGGCGCCGCTCTGCTTGACGCTCTGGATCAGGCCGGGCCAGTCGGCGTGGTCTGAGAGCACGAAACCGCGCTCATAGCCCCGGCGGCGGCGGGCGCCGCGCACGGCCATCCAGCCGCTCACGAAGGCCGTTTGCGTCAGCTTGAAGCGCTTCATCCACAGCGAGCGGTGGGCCGAAGGCGGCGCGATCACCAGCCGGCCCGCCAGCGATTCCCCCTTGGCAATTGCGCTCACCGGCAGGGTGGGTGGCAGCCGCACCCCCGCCTCCCGGTAGGCCGGCATCAGCGCTTCCACGGCGCCGTGCAACAACACCTCTTCGGTCACGCCGATGGCGGCGAGTTCGGCCAGCAGCCGCTGGGCCTTGCCGAAGGCATAGGCAAATAGGAGCGAGGGCCGCTCCGGCGCCGCCTGCCACCAGCTCAGGATCTCGCCGGCCACCTCGGCGCCGCTCTGCCAGCGGTAGATCGGCAAGCCGAAGGTGGCCTCAGTAATAAATACATCTGCCTGCACCGGCTCGAACGGCGCGCAACTCGGATCGGCGCAGCGTTTGTAGTCGCCGCTCACCAGCCAGCTCTCGCCGCCCGCCTCCAGCCGGATCTGGGCGCTGCCGAGCACGTGCCCCGCACTGTGAAACGACACCCTGGCCTCGCCGATGCGGTGCAGGGCGCCGTAGTCGACCGGGATCAGGTTGATCGTGGCCCCCAGGCGCTGCCGCAGGATTGCGTCGCTGGCGCCCACCGCCCAATACTCGCCGCAGCCGGGTCGGGCGTGGTCGGCGTGGGCGTGGGTGATCAGGGCCCGGGGCACCGGCCCCACGGGGTCGATCCAGGCTGCCGCCGCCCGGCAGTAGAGCCCCTGGGGGGTGTGCTCAAGCAGGCTGCCGGGGGGTAGGGCCATGGCAGCAGTCTGGCTGAGTGAAACCGGGCAGACGTCCCGCAGCCCAAGCAATCACGGCTCCTTCGGCCACCAGCCAGAGCCGTTCCCGCTGGGAGCAGGGGTGGCCTCCGGTCAGGCGGCCGAAGGCGGGCAGGGCGAGACGGCCGCTGGTTTGGCAGTAGCTGAAGCAGGGCAGGCGCAGCCGATCGGCCCCTCGCCCCACCTGGGCCACTGGATGGAGGTGGCCGCAAAGGTTGAGGAGGCCGGCCCGCGGCTCGGGCATGTGGCTCAGCCACCAAGGGCCCAGCTCCTGGGACGGTTCCTGGGGCAGCCCTTCGATCCAGCTGCCCTGTTCGTGGTTCCCGCCGATCAGACGCAGCGGGCAGCCAAGCAGCTCCGGCAGGGCCGCCAGCTTGGAGCGAAGTTCAGCGGTGAGCCCCAGGCGGCTGTGGATCAGGTCACCCAGCACAACAACCTGCTGGGGCAGCAGCTGATGGGCCAGGTCCAGGAGGCCGTTAAGGGTGGCTGCATCACCATCACTGGGCAAGGGAATGCCGTGCACCTGGAAGGTTTCCGCCTTACCCAGATGGAGATCGGCCACGAACAGAACCTGGCGCTGGCTATCCCACACCGCCTTGGCAGCCAGCAGCTCAAGGGAATGGCCCTGCCAGTCGAAGGTGGCACTTGGGGCGGCACCACCCGGGGCGGCAGGCATCAAATTTTGCCCATGCCGCGTTGATAGGCATCCCTGGCCTGGGTGGCCGCGATCGTGGCCTGCACGTTTGGGTAGGGGTTGAGATCAATCTGGGGGAAGAAGACGGGCAGATAGGCCAGATAGGCGTTTACGGCGCAATCGGCGACGCTCCAGAGCGGATCTCCCCAGGGGCCTGCCAGCAAGGAACTCCCGCCAGCCAGAAGGCCATCGAGCACAGTCATCAATTGCGGGAACTCCCTCTCCCGGTTGGCCGGCACAAACAGGGCGACAGCTAGGGTGGAATTGGCAAATAGAACCCACTGGGTAGCAAGGGCGCGCTGGGCTGCCACCTGGTCTGCAGTGCCAGTGAATTCGTTGGCGTGGTGGTCTGCCAGATGCAGCAAGATGGCACCACTTTCAAATAGCTGCAGCGGTTCTCCGCCTGGAGCCCTCAGCGTTTGGTCAACAAGGGCAGGCACCTTGGCAAACGGGTTGATTGCCGCAAAAGCATCGGTTTTATGCTCTCCAGCCTGCATATCTAGCTGAACCCACTCATAGGGGATTGCCCTCTCCTCCAAATACCACCTGGGGATGGAGGCACGGCTGCGGGCACCGCCAAGGAGCTTCAGGGTCATGAACTGGTGCTGGTGGGCTAACAGGGTCGCCCATGTTTAACCCACCTAGGCCACTACCTGGAATATTAGGAAGCCTGCTGATAGAGCTCTTCGAGCCGCTCGCGGCTCAGGTCGATGTAAAGCACCTCCTCGCCGGGTTCTGGGGCTTCTGGATGGCGCTTGGGCCTGGAGCCACGAACCGGTACGGGGGCAAGGGCAGCTGCACCACGAAGGTTCTGGGTCATCAAGGCGAAGGCTCCGCCTGCGATGACCGCAAAACAGATCAAGTAGATAGCAGCCAGGAGGTCGTTCAAGGGTGGAAACGCTTTCGCCAACCCTAGTGTGAAGAACTGTTAACCGTGGCCGCTCGCCCGCTGGAAAGGTGCAGGTTCAGCCCCCAATTTTTCGATCCAGCCACTGGGTCAGCACATAGACCCCGATGAACATGGGCAGATAGGCCACCCACATGTTGGGGAGATTGAGCTCTGAATTGTTGATCAGAACAAGACCCCCGTAGCTGGCGGCTGCGTAAATCAAGGCCCTGCGCAGTGGCGCGGTGATCTTTTTCAAGCAAAAGGCAACTTCGGGCTCTTCTCCAGGCTATGCCCAGGAAACCTGCATGGGGCCTACACCCACGCAACCAAGGCAGCGCCTACGGCCATCAACAGCACCCCCAGCCAGGCCCTGAGATCGAGCTGCTCGCCCAACAGCACAAGGGCCAGTAGGGCAATCAGCACCACGCTTAGTTTGTCAAGCGCCGCAACCCCGGCAACCGGGCCCAGCTGCAAAGCACGGCTATAGCAAAACCACGACAAGCCGGTGGCCACACCGGAGAGGGCGAGGGCAGCGAGGCCTGGGAGCGGCAGTTGCCGCAGCTCCTGCCAATCCAGCCGGCCGGTGGCCAGCAACACCAGGGCAAGCACAATCGCCACCGCCAGGGTGCGGAATAGGGTCGCCATACCTGCATCAACGCCCTGCACCCCAACCTTGATCAACAAGGCAGTGAGGGCCCCGAAAAAAGCCGCCGCCGAGGCCCAAAGCTGCCAGTTCTGCACGGGGCCTAATGCGTTGGGGTGGGGGAAGCAAAGGCTAGGGAGATGCGGAGCGCAACAAGGGCCCTACAAGCGAATCCTCAAGCCAAGCTGAACTCCCCAACTGGAGAATGATGAATTAGCTCACGACGGGCACCCCGTATTGCTCAAGGCCGAGGATCAAAGAGACGCCAATGCCAAAGCCAATCGTAATCAACGCGGCAGGAACTTTTCTTACGGTGCGCTCAAGAGCAATCATATCGGCAAGGGCGGCAGAGAGCACAATCAGATGCCATGGCTGCGGATCGAGGGCGATTACTTGAGCCCACTGGCATAGCCGCCATCTTGCGTGCCGCAAACCCTATCCCAGAAGGTGAAGTAGAGGCCGAAGTGCACCGAAACCCGGCGGTGATGCAGGGAGTGGTGAGACGGTCCAATCACCCAGCGGCCCAAGAGGTGGTGGGGAAACTGGCACGGCAGACATTCGAGGTCTAGGTGGTTGACGATCGCCCATACGGTCATGGTGCTGAGCACGGCCACCAGGGTGACCAGATGCAGGGGGATCAACATCACAATTCCCACCAGAAAAAGGGCCTGTACCAGGGCCTCGAGCGGATCGAATGCGAAGGAGGTCCAGGGTGTGGGCCGGAGGGAGCGGTGGTGGCCCCGGTGGAAGGCGGCGTACAGCGCTGGGTGATGGAAAAGGCGATGGGTGGCGTAGAACATGCCATCCTGCAGGATCAGCACCAAGAAATAACTGACAGCCAAATACCACCAGGTGTTGGCATCAGCTCCGGTGTACAGCTGGGTAATGCCATGGGCCTGCAGCCACAGCACCGCTGCGGCCGCCAGGGCAAAAACCGCCGCCGAGAACACCGACAGACGAATGTCATGGCGGATCCCGTCGCGGATCTGCTGGCCTTGTCGCTCAGTGGACCCTGTTTTCGCGTGGGGCCAGCAGACACGTACGAGCCACCAACATCCGCCGGCGGCAAGGAAATAGCGGGCCAGAATGATCAGAAATAGGGCGAGGCTGTCGGCTCCGAAGGAATGGCCTGGCCACCACTGCCCTATCCACCAATGCCCTAGCCCCTCAAGCCCAAGGCGAGGGTTGGGTGGGGCCTGGAATATGCCGATACGGGTGCTGACGAAGCTGGTGATGCCAGAGACAATGCATGTGACGATGTCGCTGCCCGCTTCTTCGGTAAGTTCAGGTTAGGGACAACCGGCCCCGAAAGCGTCAGCGGCTCAAGGGTTGAGCCATTGCTCCGCCCAGCCTTGATCGGCGCGCCAGCGGCGGCGCTGATGGGGATGGCCTTTGAGTTCCAGCAGCTCCACCTGGCTGATCTGGATCCTCAGCAGTTCGAAGCACTCCGGTAGGGGCGAGTCATCTGCCAGTTCGGAGGGGAAGGCCGCTGCTGGGTCAAAGGGCGCTCCTGGCGGGGGCCAACCCCAAAGGGCGCGGGCTCCGGGGCTGAGTTGGTGCCAGTGACGCCGGCGTTCCTGGGCTTCGGCCTCGGCATTCAGCCTGAGCCGATCGCCCCGGAGCCGAAACTGGCAGCGGGCCTTGGGCAGCAACCAACACAGTTCCAGCCGCGGCTCTGCCTGTAGTTCAGCGGCCTTGGGGCTGCGGCCATCGGTGAACAGATCCAGGCTGTGGGCATCTACCCAGCAGCGAAAAACCAGGGTGCGCACCCGTGGAGCCCCATCCAGTCCCAGGCTGGCGAGCTGTAGCCAGCGAGCATAGGGGGAGCGACCCTCGCGCCTTTGAGCCGCCTTGAGCAGGGGGCGCCAGGGGGGCATGGCCCCCGGGGTTGGGCCGCTCAGGCCCATGGCTCAGGCTCGCAGCGGTATTGCTGCACATCTCCGCGCAGCTGGGCGAATTCGGGGTGATTGGGGTCGAGGGCCTGCCACCACCAGCGGCCATCGGTGTAGCTGGGTACGCCGGCGTTGTTGGTGCGCGGCAGCTGCAGGGTCCCATTGCGCCAGCGAAGCACCAAAAAGGCCCCGGGCAGGGTGCCGCCACTGCTGTTAGGTATTTCGGCCGCATCGACCGGCCCGGTGAAGGCGATGGCTTCCAGCGGTTCGCCGCCACAGAGGTAGTGCTGAGCTCCATCGTTGCTGGCAAGCGCGGTAGGCGCCGACACCAACATCACCAAAATGATGGCGAAAAAACCAAGCTTGCTAAGCAGTTTGATCACGGCCTGGGAGGGGGCAAATCACAAGGGGACAAAATGGGCGTGGCAGCACTTTCGGCCCATGCGCCGCCAAGCCAAGCTCCAAGCCAAGCTGGGAAGATCAGTATTGATAAGACCATGGCCTGTTCCCAATGCGGCAGCTGGACCATTCTCGCCGACCGCAGCCTGGCAGGTCGAATGGTTTGTGGCCGCTGCGGTACACCCATCAAGAATGCTGGGAGCTTGCGATCACGGCGGCGAAGCCCATGGCGCCTGGTGGCGCTGGCCGTAGTGGCGACGGCAGCAGCTCTGGCGGCCCTTGAACCGGCTACCCGCCAGCCCCAGCGGCTCAATGGCCCCCTAGAGCAGCCAGAGGAACGCGGGGCCAGCTGGTCATCCTGAAGCACGCGGCAAGGTAAGTCAGAACTTTTCAGCGATAATGATTGGTTGGTTGACGACTTTTGCTGGGACAAGCAGCCAGAAAATAGAATTAATGGCTGTTAAATTGCGAACGTATTGCCCCGAGGAATAGTTGAAACCCTCCGGGGTGCGGAGCTGTGCGAAGGATTTGAACAAGATCCCACATCGAACCTGTTGGGATCAAAAGCTACCCATTCACTGGGCGCCAGTTGAATTGATCTGATATCACTACGGGTCGGGGTATTAAAACGGCCGACCCAGTCAAGTGAAAATTAAACCGTCCATCCTGCTCAATCAAAAGTGATCCAGCTATTCAGCCCGTAGCCTTAGGTCGCTGATCCGGCATCTCAGGTGGCGGAGCCGGTTGCAGCAGCGGGGCGATAGTACTGATTCCGAGCATCAGGAACGACAAAGCTCCTAAAAGCGCCAACAAACGCAGCCCCAGGCCACGGCCTCGATCGACGGGGAGCTCGTCATCGTCTTCGTTCTGGAGTTGGGACATGCAGAAGGTTGGCCGGATCGGCAGCATCAAAAGTCGCTGGTAGGGTTGATGAATTAAGCCATTCGCATGGAAAAGCTAGGTCGTTTTCTACTGCGCGGCCTGCGCATCGGCGCCAGCACTATTGCGATCATCGAGCTTGTTCGGAACGACTGGACCGGTGGGATCAGTGCCTCTCTGGCCTGGCTGGTGTTTCTGCAGGTAGAGCGGCGGTTGCCCCCCAGCTCTGCGGATCCAGCTGTGCAGGCAGGTGAGCGCCCTTGACCCGGATTTCCTGGAAGGCTGCAAGGCACCAAACCCGGGAGCCTTGCCAAAGCCGTTCACATCCTGTTGCGTTTGCCGTTACAAAACGAAACGCTAATAGCTCTTGTTGCCGTTTCGGTTTCGTCGCGTTCGCCGAGACCTGGAATGGCCGCCTGGCCATGCTCGGCTTTGTGATCGGCCTTGGCACCGAATTGCTCACCGGCCAGGGCATCCTCTCCCAAATTGGCCTGGGCTGACCAACACTCCTGCCAGCAACGGTCAATTTAAGAAGCGGGCTGAACGCTTCAATGGTCGTGCCGCAATGGTTGAGATCGTGATCGGCGTCGTAGTTGAAGACCTAATTGGCCTAGGTATTGTCGATCTAATTGGTCTTGGCGCCTTAGGAGATGGTTATTGCCGCCTGCCGCACCCAATTTCTACCCTTCTGTTTCTTAATTTCTGTTTCTTAATTTCTCAACGCAATCAGCGCGCCCACAGAGGGGAGTCAGCGGCCCTCGCAGTGCTGGACAGCTTTTAAGTAAATCAGCTTGCCAGGGCCGTCCTGCCCGGCGAGCTTTCTGGCATGCCGGAGGCTCACCTGCTCATCAATGCATAAGTTGTAACGATGGTGTTTGACCGCTGAGGGAATCTGTAGAACAGCAATGCATACCAAGCTCAGGCTGCTAATCGCCGCCAGTACAGGATAAGCATGGGCCCGCACCATCTCTCGGGCAGTGAGCTGTTGACTGTTGTGATCACCCATCTTTTGTGATTACTCGTCTCGGTTTTTGGGTAACTCCCAAGATGCTTCAGGAGACGATCAGGCCACTGAAGAGCGGCGCTGCTGGTTTTTGTAGATCGCTGTTCCTGCGGCTGCGAGCACAAGCCCACCCCCAACGGCAAGGAAGGCCAAGGTTTGCAACAGCAACAGGAAGATGCCCAGGGTCGACCCGGCGACGATCTGCACTCGGGCCTTGATCAAGAGGGTGAGCAGCAGCAGCACCGTGGCCTTGAGGGCAAGCAGCTTGGCGACGCTGAAGGGACAAAAAGGGATCAATTTCACGAGGGAGTTGGCCTGTTGATCCCATGCTGGCAGTCGGGCGAGGGAGCGGTGGGTCAAGGAACAGGATGAAAACCAGAATGACGATCAGGTGGAAGCTGCCGCATCGTGTCCTTACGGTATCGATCCGCCAACATGGCGGAGTATTGATGCCCCTTACTGATGTCACGTCTCTCGGGTGCATGGGCTGCGCTGGCCATCTGCTTCGGCGGAGCCCTGGCCGCTGGAACCGCTGTTACAGCGGCTCAAGCCGTTCCAGCGGAAGCGATCTACTGCACCGCCCCTGGAGTGCCAGTGGGCTGCGTGGGCAGGCCGGCCGTTCGGGCCGTCACTCCAGGTGTGGGCGCCCCAGGTGCTGGGATGCGGCCGGCGGCGGCAGGCCCTGGTGCCGGGCCAAACGTGGGCGGACCGGCTAACCGTGGCGGAATGCGCTGAGTCTCACTGGGCGCTGAGATCCCATAGCTGCCGGGCCAGGCTGTCTGAGCAGGCATCGGCACTGGGTTTACTTGCCTCAAAACGCAGCCGACCAGGACCCAACACCCGGTTGCTCAAGTATTCGAAGCCACTCGCTTGCGGAACCCTGCTGGCCAACCCTGCCAGCAGGGCTCCAGCCCTCTGGGGTGTTTCGGTGAGCCGCAGCAGGTCGCGAGCAACCATGGCAAAGAGAGCCTGGGCAAAGGGGTTGTGGCTGCGGCTGTAGCGGAAGAAGCCTCCGTCGCTGCGCGGGATCACCAGCCCGGGGCTCCAGGCGAGCACAGGCAGCAGCATGCCCTGCTCCCTAAGCCGCCGCTCCGCCTCTCTTGCCATCAGAAGGTTGCAGAGTTTGCTGTCTTTGTAGGCCTTCTCGGCATTGAAGCTGCCGCTGCCATCGAGCATCAGCGCCCCAGGGCCCTGGCGCAGCCCAGCAAGATCCCCGAGGCCGGCCGGCAGCCCCACCTTCCCTCCGGCGCTAGTGGGGTCATGCACCTCCGAGGAGGTGACCACCAGCCGAGGTGCTGTGCCCCGCAGCAGCAGGGGCAAAAGCTGCTGCAGCAGGGCCTGGTGGCCCAGGTGGTTCACGGCGATGGTGAGTTCAAACCCCTGGGCCGACCGGCGGGGCTTGGCTTCGCCGCTGTACTGCAGGCCGGCGTTGAGCACCAATGTGTCGATCGGCTCCCCAGCTGCCAGCAGGGATTGGGCGCAGAGCTCGATGCTGCCCAGATCAGCCAGGTCGCAGATGGGGGTATCAATCGAGCCGCTCAGACGCTCGCGCAGGACTGCGGCGGTGCTCGCCTCCCGGCAGGGGAGGGTGAGGCGGTGACCGGCCTGAAGCAGCAGGGCCGCTGCCTGAAAACCAATCCCGGAGCTGCCACCGGTGAGCAGGATGTGGCGGCCCACTCCAGCGCTGGGCTCATTAACCGCCATGGCTCCTGTTCCCGGCACCATCTCATTCTGTTTCCCCAGCTGTTTCCCCAGCTGTTCTCCCAGCTGCTCGCTCAGCGCAGACACGGCCGTACCAGAAGACCATCCTGCGGGGATGGGCTGGGAATGACCTTGAGCGTCAGGTCTTGATCCGGCTCCAGCACCAGATTCAGCTGTTTGAGCAGTCCCACCGCCAGCAGGCGTATCTCCAGCTCGGCCAGAGCCTTGCCCAGGCAAACCCGCTCCCCACCGCCGAAGGGCAGCAGGGCGGCTGTGCTTTCTCCGCAGAGATAGCGCTGGGGCCGGAAAGCCTCCAGATCCTCTTCTTTGCTGCCATAGCGGTGGCTGGCGGTGATGCTCACCTGCACCACCAGATCGGCCGGAATCTGCACATCAGCCAGCACAATCGGCTCCCGGGTGCGACGAAAGAAGCCACCCACAGGCGGTGCCAGCCGCATCACTTCTTTGAGCACCGCATCGAGACGCGGTGCGCGGCTGGCGTCGTAGGCGCCTAATTCCTCCCCCTGGGCCGGGGGCCAGGCCAGGCCGTCGAGCTCCTGCTGCAGCCAGACCAACTCAGATGGATTTTGCAGCAGGCTCAGCAGCAGACAACTCAGGGAAGATGCGGTGGTTTCGTAGCCGGCGAACAGCAGCAGGAGCAGCTGCTCGGCTACGTCGTCGTCTCCCAAGGGCAGACCGGCTTCATCCAGGCCACCAGCTAGCAGATCGAGCCCGCCAGCTGCCAGGGGTGCTCCGGCTGCAGCGGCGTCCTGGGCCTTCTCGAGCACGGCACCCAGGCGGCGCAGCAGGCGTTGGCGGGCCTGTAGAGCTCGCGCGTAGGGGCTGCCAGGCAGGGCAAAGGGCAAGGAGAAGAGGCCACGGCACCAGGTTTCGAAATCGTCAAATAAAACCTCGCGATCGACACCATCGAGCCCCAGCACCGTGCTGGCAATCACGCTGAAGGCAAAGCGTCTCAGCTTTGGCACCAGGGCCACTGGCGCTGGCTCAGCCAGCAGCTCCCGCTGGAGGTCATCGACAAGCTCAATGATCGCCGGGCTGTAGCGCTTCAAGGCAGCTGAGGCAAACAGCTGGCCCACCACCCGCCGACGGGCCTTGTGATCGGCACCGTTGCGGTTTGCCAGGGACAGGGGGCCCAGCAGCTTGCGCACACTCTCCGGCCACCAGCCCTCAAGGGCATCTCCCTGGGCGAACAGGTCGTTGATCGCCCTCTGCCCCCGGATGAATACGGTGCGCTGCCCCAGCAGGGTGGTGCCGTAGACATCGCCATAGCGCTCGAAACGGGAGCGGGCGAAATCGGGATCACGCAGGAAGGAGAGGGTTTCGAGCACTCCGCTCACGGCAGGCGTGGTTGGCAAGGGACGCAGGGCGACGGGATTGGGCGACAACCAGGCATCTCCAGGAAGAACTCCAGGTTGTCGGATCGCAACCGGCATCGCGCCACGATGGATGCTCCTTGAGCGCCCCAATCCCCGTGAACAGCACAGATTCGAGCTCGACTACTCAGGGTGCCGAGGCAAAATCCAGGGGCGGCGCTGAGCTGCTGCAGCGCCTGGCTGGCGTGGCGGGGATGGGGCCGGGTCAGCGCCGCCTGGTGGTGCTGCTACCCCAGTTAGGGGATTTCGACAGCATCGAATACGCCCAGGCCCTGGTCCCCGCCTTGCCACAGCTGGCGTCTGCTGGCATCGCCGTGCTGGCGATCGGCATCGGCCAGGCCGCCGGAGCCGATCGCTTTTGCCAGTTCACAGGCTTTCCCCGCGAGCGCCTGCTGGTAGACGCAGACCCGCAGTTGCACCGTGCCCTGGGCCTCTACGAAGGCCTGCAGCAGCTGGGCGGCCCCTGGCCGAACCTGCTTTTGATGTGCGCCGGCATCGGCTCCCCCGGCACCCTGGCCGAGGTGCTGCGCGGCTACACGGGCGATCGAGCAGCTCCCCAGCGAATCGCCGACGATGAGACCATCCAGGCCGGCCCCCTGCCGCCGATCAAGGGTTCGTTCTTTGCCAGGGCCGGCGGGACAGGATTCCAACGCCCCTTCGAGCTGGCCACGGTCCGCCTGCGCAACATGGGCGAGGTACTGGGCAACTGGCGCACCTACGTGCCATGCGACGACTTCCTCACCCAGCGCGGCGGCACCTTCCTGCTGGAAAAGGACGACACCTTGCTCTACAGCTTTAAAGACCGCGGCATCCTCGGCTTTTCGGCAACCATGGCCAGGCCGCTCAGCTTCCTGGATCCTTACCTCGCCTGAATCCCCAGCTGCCCCATCGGCGGAACCGCTTGCAGCGCCAGCGCTCCTAGGCTTGGGCGGTGACAGGAACCCACCTGGAGAGTTTGGAGCGCAAGTCCCCTGATCTCCAGACGGCCCTAGCGGTGCCACTGCCCCAGTTGTGGAGTGGGCTGGGCCAACGGCAGCTGAGACCTGAGCTGATGGATCAGCCGGGCCTTGATCCCCAGGCCCATCAGGCAGCCCTGCTTGGCCTGGCCCGCATCAATGCACTCACCCGCAGTGCCGCCTGCTTCTTCCCCGCCATCCGGCGCCTGGCGAGCAAGCTGCCGTCGCAGCGATTACGCCTCCTGGATGTGGCCTGCGGTGGGGGCGACACGGTGCGGGCCATCAGTCGCCTGGGGCTCAGGGAGGGGCTTGATCTGGAGGTACACGGCTGCGACATCAGCGCCGAAGCCGTCGCCCTCGCCAGCTCAGCGGCCGAGGCGGAGGGGCTCGAGGCCCATTTCTTCCAGGCCGATGCGATCGGGGCCCCACTCCCAGGCGGTTATCACCTAATCACCACGTCCCTGTTTCTGCATCACCTCAGGGAGTCCGATGCGGAAGCCCTACTGCGCTCCATGGCAGCAGCCACGCTCGATCAGCTGTTGGTGCACGACCTAATCCGCAGCCATTTAGACCTGCTGCTCACCTGGGCCGGCACCCGGCTGCTGAGTCGCTCGCCGATCGTGCGGATCGATGGGCCACTCTCGGTGGGGGGTGCCTTTGAGCTCGAGGAAGTGGCCCAGCTGGCCAGGGCAGCTGGACTGGCGGGCGCGCGGATCAGCCGTTTCTGGCCAGAGCGCTTCCTGCTCTCCTGGAGCCGCAATGCCCCCAGCTCCTGAGCCGCTGCTGGAGCAGATCGCGCCCTGCTGGGATGTGGTGGTGGTGGGTGCTGGACCGGCCGGCGCCCTGGCGGCCCATGGACTCGCCAGTCGCGGCGTGCGGGTGCTGCTGGTGGAGCAGCGCCACTTCCCCCGGTGGAAGGTCTGTGGGGCTTGCCTCAGCCCCCAGGCCCTAGCAGTCCTTGAGGCCGCTGGCCTGGCCGAGCTGGTGGCGACTGAAGGGGGCATTCATCTGCAGCAACTGCATTTGGGGGTGGCTGGCCTGGTGAGCCCGATCGCCCTGGGAGGAGGCCGGGTCCTGTCCCGCTCACGCCTGGATCTGGCGCTGCTGCAAGCGGCTAAAGCTGCTGGTGCCATGGTGCTCACGGGCACCCGGGCCGGGCTGGACGCGCCAGCCGCTGGCTTTGAGCCATGGCGGGAGGTGGTGCTGCAAATGGGCAGCGCGCGCCGGAGTGTCAGCGCCAAGGTGGTGTTGATTGCGGCGGGTCTCACCCACCGCGCCCTGGGGGGCGAGGCGGAGATAAACACCAAGGTCGAACCCCACAGTCGGATGGGGGCCGGGTGTGTTCTGCCCGAAGAAGCTGCCGCCCTTGCGCCCGGTGTGCTGCAGATGGCCGTGGGCCGGGGCGGCTATGTGGGCCTGGTGCGGGTGGAGGGCGGCGAGATCAACCTGGCCTGTGCCTTCGATCGAGCCTTGCTGCAGGGCAGCGGCGGGGCGGCCGGGGCCTGCCAGCAGATCCTGGCGGAGGCGGGCTTTGCTCCACTGCCCGCCCTGGTGGAAGCGGCCTGGCAGCTCACCGCAGCGCTCAGCCGCCGCACACGCCCCCCCGCAGGCCACCGCCTGCTGCTGCTGGGGGATGCCGCCGGCTACGTGGAGCCCTTCACCGGCGAAGGCATGGGCTGGGCCCTGACCTGCTCCCTGGCAGCCCTGCCCCTAGTGCTGCGCGGAATGGAGCACTGGGATAGAACCATCGAGACAGACTGGAGCAGCCATCACCACCGCTGGGTGACGCAGCGGCAGACCTTCTGCCGAGCTTTGGCGCAGGTGTTGCGGCACCCCGGAGCCAGCTGGGGGCTGCACAGGCTGGCTGGGACCTTCCCCTCGATCGCCGGCTCCATGATTGGGCTTCTGCAAAGGCCCGCCCTGCCCTGCTCGACGGCCTGATCGACCATGCCCCTGTCCTTGATTGGTCTTGGCACAGCGGTGCCGCAGAGGCGCCTCAGCCAGCGGGAAACGCTGGAACTGGCACCGCAAATGCGCGATGCCAGCCCCCGCCAACAACTCCTGCTGGAGCGGATCTACCAGCGCTCGGGCGTGGCGCATCGCCACTGCATCCCCCTGCCTGATGCCACCAACCCCTCCACGGCCGAGCGGATGAGGCGCTACCAGCCCGCGGCCCTGGAGCTGGCCCTAGGCGCTTCCCGCCTGGCACTTGAGGATGCTGGCATCGAGCCAAGGGCGATCACCCACCTGATCACCGTGTCGTGCACGGGCTTCGGCGCCCCTGGCTTCGACCTGGCCTTAATCGCCAGCCTGCCGCTGGCCATGGATGTGGCACGAACCCATGTGGGTTTTATGGGCTGCCACGGGGCCTTCAACGGACTGAGGGTGGCGCGGGCCTTTGTGGAGGCCGATCCCAGAGCCTGCGTGCTGCTGTGTGCGGTGGAGCTGTGCAGCCTTCACCTGCAGGAGGGCTGGAACCCGGACCACATCGTGGCCAATTCCCTGTTCGCCGATGGGGCCGGTGCTGTGGTGGCGGTGGGTTCGGCAGGCGGTGGGGACGGCTCGAGCAGGAGCAAGGGATTGCAGCTGGTCAGCTCAGCCTCGACGGTGCTTCCCGGCAGCGAAGAGCTGATGGGATGGATCATTGGGGATCACGGGTTTTCGATGGTGCTCTCGCCCCAGGTGCCCAATCGCATCGCGGCCAACCTCGTTCCATGGCTGGAGTGCTGGCTGGCGACCCAGGGCCTGGCCTTGCCGCAGGTGGAAACCTGGGCAATTCATCCAGGCGGCCCCCGCATTCTCAGGGCAGTGCTGAAGAGCGCGGGGTTGGAACCGGCTCAAATTGATCTGTCCGCCGAGGTGTTACGCCAATTCGGCAACATGTCATCAGCCACGATTCTGTTCATCCTGGAGCGACTACGCGCCACAGCCGGCCGGGGTCCATGCCTGGCCCTGGGTTTCGGCCCGGGCCTCACTGTTGAAGCGGCGTTGCTTATGCAGCGGTAGCCCATCTGTTGATGGGAATATCAAAGGGCAGCCAATAAAAAGCCCCCTCTTGCGAGGGGGCTGGGGGGATTCCGTTTTGGTTTGGCCTCAGCCGGGCTGTTGCACTCAGCCAATTGCAGGTGCGGTCAGTGCCACGGGGGTGGCAGTAGCAGCAGCCAGGTCAAGCGGGAAGTTGTGTGCATTGCGCTCGTGCATCACTTCCATACCCAGACCAGCGCGGTTCAGAACGTCTGCCCAGGTGTTCACCACACGGCCTTGGCCGTCGAGGATCGACTGGTTGAAGTTGAAACCGTTCAGGTTGAAGGCCATCGTGCTCACG
>JAHLYQ010000012.1 GCA_025127975.1 Synechococcus sp. CS-1331
AGGGCCGCGATGTCTGGCAGTTCCTCGAGCAGGCCTGGATCGCCCACCACCGCGGTGGGGTGATGCCGTCACTGCTGAGCGATCCCTGAGGGCAGAAGAAAGGGGGGCACCGCATCTTTGCCCACTCAGGGATAAGCGATGAGGCTCGCATTCGCGCGGTGGCGCGCCCCGACCCCTGAATGCTTACCAATAATTACCGAAGCTGGATCCTCAACCGTCCCGCCATAGAGCACATTGTCGGCGCGCAGGTCACCGTGAACGAGCGTCCAGGGCATATCGGCCAGGGCCGCATCGATGGCATTGTTTTGTTCCAGCACGGCTCGATACAGATGGCAGGCGGCCGGGCCGAAACGAACCCCATAGGTGGCAAAGAAATCATCCAGCAACTCAGCTTTGGGATCCGCAAACCAGAAGCCGTGGGGCGGCAGCCAGCTGTGCTCCTCCAGGCCTGGATCCATCCAGAACTCAGCGTGGATAGCTTCCATCTGTTCGATGGTGACAAGGGTTTGCTGATAACTCAGGCCAATCACCTGATCACCTGCATTCAGATGGGTGAGATCTTCCATCAACAGCCAGGAGGGGGCGCTGCCCTGGCAGGCAAATATGGAAGGTTTATGCTCGTTCAGCCTGTGGGTGCAGTGGGTATAAACGCCCACTTCGCGGCCAAAGGCATTGTGGAGGCGGCTGAACTCATTGAAATCTTGGTTAGCTGTTTCACTCTTCAAGATCACGCTGGATGGGCCACTGCCCGGCGGATCGCAGCTGAGCTCCAGCCGCCAGGCGGTGGACTGGAGCCCCTTGCCCTCCCCCAGTCGCTTGGCCTCCAAGCTGGTGACCGTAGTTCCAAGAACTTCACCAATCCAGCCGGGCTCGGGAAGGCGAACTTTTGATTCCTGACTCTGGGATTCGTCGGTCAAGGCGGCAGGCATCGCTCTATTGGTTGCGATGGATGGGGTCAATTGCAAGGCTAAACGAAACCCGGGCCTAAGCTCACTTAGCCCAAGGAAAGTTCCATGTCATCCGCCCGCATTATCGCCGCTGCCGATCGACCAGCCCCGATGCGGATCGCCGGGTTTGACATCCAGACCCTGATTTCTGGCGACGAGGCCCAGAATTTCGAAGTGTTTTTCACCTCAGGGTTGGATGGAACCGGGCCGGCACCGCACTGCCACCAGTGGGACGAAACCTTTTTTGTGCTCCAGGGGCCGGTGGCCTTCGGAGTGGGAGACCAGGAGCAGTGGATCGCAGCAGGCACCCTGCTGCATGTGCCAGGGGGGGAGCGGCACTGGTATCGCTTTGGCGATCAAAAGGGGGAATTCCTCTCCTTCACCTCAGGCAAGGCCGCCAGCCCGATGTACCGCGAACTGGCAGGTCTTCCCGCCGAAGCGCCGAAGCTCGACTACCGCGCGGTTGCCATCAGGCACGGCCAGACGGCGCTCCCGGATGGTTGACCTCAACCCTTGACATCCCTCAGGGGGCCTTTGCCGCCCCACCCTGCACCCCTATACCTGTATCGATCCTTTCGATCGGCGGCGCACCCAAGCCCTGCTGCCAGAGGTTGAGCACCGCCCAGTAGCCCTGGGTGAAGGGCTTGGTGGCGGCGGTTGAATCCACTGCGCCGCTGCTGATCAGCTGCAGCAGTTCTGGCAGGTCGTCGAGTGCGACAACCTTCACACTGCCAGTTTTGCCGAGGGCCGCGATCGCCCGGGCAACGCCAATGCCGCCACCCGCATCACTCACAACCCAGCCCTTGAGCTGGGGATGGCTGACCATGGTGGCCCTGGCCTGCTCTTCGGCGGTGCTGATGCTGTCGTTGTCTACCGGGGAGGCCACCACCTGGATGCCTGGCTGGCTGGCAAACACCTGCCGGTGACAGCGGGCACGGATGGCATGGTTCGGTGCGGTGGGCACTCCCTGCATGATCGCCACCTCGCCCTTGCCCCCCAGCAGCTGCACCAAGCGCTCGGAGGCGATGCGTGCCTGCAGGCAGTAGTCATTGCCGATGCTGGTGAGCGGCAATGAGGCAGGCGGCTCCGAATCGAAGACGTTCACTGCGATCCCCTGGCGCCGGGCTTGCTCTAGCAGCGGGCGGAGGCCCTCGGCATCGAGCAGATCGATGCTGATGCCACTGGGGCGCGAGCGAATCGCTGCCTCCAGGATTGCCGCCTGTAGGGCCAGCTCGGAGCGGGCGGGCGGCCGGTACTCCACTACTGACGGGTTTTTCGTCTGCCTGTTGATCATCAGGGCAGCGGCCTTGGCGCCTTCACGCACCGTCTCAAACCAGGGGTGGGCCAGCTTGGGCACCAGCACAAAGCGCAGCGGTTTGGCAACAGCGCCGGTCATGGAGCCTGTCAGGAGGGGGCCCAGCAGGGAGACTGCCAGGAGGGAGACGCCCAGGGACGCGGCACGAATTGGGCGTGAAAATATGGGCATCCGGCCAACGGCATGGCCCGGGAGATTAGCTGGAGCGCACCGGCCCATCCCGCCAAACCTTTTCTATTTCCAACTGGCCTCCCACTCTGGCGGGCAGGATCAGGCAGTAAGATCGAGCATTACAGGCTTAATAGTTATGTACATGGTTTCCAATTTCTGGCCCGGTGCCACTTTGGAGCAGTTTCAGGCCGAACTTGCCGAATTGGAAGGCAAGTCCCAGCCTGAAACCCAATTGATGCGTTCGGTAGCCGAGGTGGAAGGGGGCCTGTTGATTGTTTCCCTGTGGAAAGGCAAGTCTGAATATGAGAGCTGGGCGGAATCAACCCTTATGCCCCAGATTGATATTCTCGGCGGGATGGAAGGCCGACCCACCCAAAGGATTGGCCCCGTGGTGGAACATTATTCAGTGCTGCCTTCCACCTGAAATCCTAGTCGCCAAACATAACTACTGGGATCGGAAAGCTTGGATCTAATTAGAAGCTTAAAGCACCAAAATTAATTTAAAAGGCAAAGCGCAGGCCCATGGTCACCCCGTGGGCCTGCAACTGACCATTAGTGCCGCCAATGGGAAAGGCAAAGCTGCCTGCGGGCCTGACGATCTGGGCCTGGCCACTGCCCGTAGTGATGCTGCCCAGGTCGCTGAAGCGATAGGCAATGTCCAGATCAAGCTTGGCGCCCAAGGGAATACTGACGCCAGCGGTAAGCAGATAGGCCATACCGGTGGAGCCGCCTGCGGGGGTGGCGGTAGTTGCAGTGGGGGAAATCCCGGGAAAACTGAAATTGAGCGAGTCGATCCGGTTACGGGCAACGCCAAGGCCTGCGCCCACAAAGGGGCGCACCTTGCCTAGCCGGGGCAGATCCAGATAGGCCACCCCGAAGCCAGCCAGCGAGGACGCCTTTGCTCCTACCGGCTGGTTGGGCCCTGCCGCACCGAGAAAGTTGCTCTGGCCAGAGAAGTCAAGGTCTGGCCGCCAGCTCAACAGAGCCTCAGCCCGAATCCAGCGGTTGAAGCGATAGCCAACTGCTCCCTCCACAACCAGGGCCGGGTCAAAACTGCCGGAGGCTCCCAGCGGGCGGCCATTGTTGCCGGCGCGACAGCCAAAAAGGGCGGCTGGCTGCTGACTGGCGCAGTTGTCATCGGCGAAACCAGTGGACTCAGGCCAATCAATCCCGCCCCCCAGTCGCCCATAGGGCCCTGCTGCTGGGTCCACTTGGGCATGGGCCGCGGGGCCGCTGATAGCCAAAAGGGGCAGGGCCAGCGGCAGGATCACCGCCAAGTGGGGCGTGGTTCGGGCATGCATGGGGGAGTCAGACGATCAAGGCGCTGTCCCCGCTGAAGTCGGGGCTGGTGGGCATGCGTTGGGCGTAGTCATTGGCGTAGCTGTCGGCAAGGGCACGTTCCACGTCGTAGGCGGGGGTCCAGGCCAGCTCGCTCTGCACCCGGGTGATGTCAGTGAGGAAGTGGGCCAGGCGCAGCGGGAAGGCCTTACGGGCTTTTTTGTCGAGGCCGGCCTGGTCAAAGCTGCGAATCTCCACAGCGGCCGGGTCTTTGCCGCAAGCGCGGGCGGCGGCGGCCACCAGGCCAGCAAAGGTGATGCCCTGGGAGCTGCTGCAGTTGTAGATGCGATTAGCGGCGGCATCGACACCGATGCAACGGTCCATAACCGCGGCCAAATCTTCCACGTGGCCCAGCTGGGTGATCGTGCTGCAGTCCCCAGGCAGGGGAACCGGCCGGCCATGGACGATCCGATCGAAGAACCAGCTCTCCACCGGGTTGTAGTTGCCGGGCCCGACGATGTAGGTGGGCCGGAAACTGGTGAAGGGGATCTTCTCGGCGCTGAGCCAGGCCTCGGTGTCGAGCTTGCCGCTGTGGCGGCTCTGGGGATCGGTGGGGGAGTCTTCGCGCAGGGGCCAGAGCTCACTGTCGGCGTAGACGCCGGCCGAGCTCACATACACAAACCGGTGGCTCGGGGCTCCCGTGCGCTCGACCACGGCGCGGGAATCCTCCACCGTGCGGCCCGAGCTGTCGACGATCACATCGAAACGGCGCCCGGCAAGCGGCTGCAGGCCCTCAGGGGTGCTGCGGTCACCCGCCAGGTGCTCCACTCCGGCTGGCAAGGGGTTGCGGCCCCGGGTGAACAGGGTGAGCGAGTGGCCCTGGGCCAGCAGCCGTTCCACCAGGGGCTTGCCCACGAAGCGGGTTCCGCCCATCACCAGGATTTCCATGCCGATGCCCGCAGGCGGGCCGCGAAACTGGGCGCTATTCAAACCCGTGCAGCCAGAGTGTGAGCATGCCAGCGTGGAGGGTGACGGCAGACCGCGTCCATGGCACGACCCGATCCCAGCGGAGAGTGGCAGTACGACCTGGAGCGCGCCGGTGAATTTCTACGCCAACGCTCCCAGGAGCTCGGGGTCTCCCGCAGGCGACTGCTGCAACTGCTCGCCGCCGGCAGCACCGTAGCCAGTGCAGGACTCTTACCCCGCCGTGCCGCAGGCCACGGTGGACCACCCGTAGCCCCAACCAGCACCGCATCGATCCTGAAACCAACCCCCGAGGCGCAATTCGTGCGCAACGGCAGCAACGCGGAGATGCGCTGGGAATCCCTATACGGCCGCGGCTACCTGGTGGCTAACAGCCAGTTCTTCGTACGCAACAACGGCAACACTCCGCTGATCGACCCCGCCCACTGGCGTCTGCGGGTTGAGGGCAGCGGCATCACGAAGCCCCTCAGCCTGAGCTACGACGATCTCCTGGCGTTGCCCTCAATCTCGGTGATCCGGGCGATCGAGTGCGCCGGCAACGGCCGAAATTTCTTCCAGCAGTCCCACGGCCGCCGCATTGAAGGCACCCCCTGGAACCTCGGTGGCATTGGCGTGGCCGAGTGGACCGGAGTGCCCCTGGCCGAGGTGCTGCAGCGGGCCCAGGTGAAACCCACCGCCCGCGACGTGATGCCCATCGGCCTGGATGCCAAGGCGGTGCAGCGCCCCTTACCGATCAGCAAGGCGATGGCTGAGGACACCCTGCTGGTGTATGCCATGAACGGTGAACCGCTGCCCCCGGACCATGGCTTTCCGCTGCGGGTTCTCGTGCCCGGCTGGGTGGGCATCGCCCACATCAAGTGGGTGGGGAGCATTCAGGTATCGGAAGCACCCCTGTTCTCCGAGTACAACACCCGCCGCTACGTGCTGATCGGCGAGGACTACCCAGTGGATCCTGAGCTGGCGAGCCAAAGGGTACGGGGCCAGATCCTCAGCACCCAAGGGGTGAAGAGCGCCTTTGAACTGCCCTGGAACGGCACCCTCGAGGGAGGCAAGCGCCTGGTGCGAGGACGGTCCTGGTCGGGGGAGGGGGCGATCAGCCGGGTGCAGGTGAGCTTCGACGGTGGACGCCAGTGGCGCACGGCACGGTTGCGCCCGCCCAACATTGCGCAGGCCTGGGTGCGCTGGGATATCGACTGGGATCCGCGGCCCGGGCGCTATGGGCTTCTGGCCCGGGCCACCGACGACCGGGGCCGCAGTCAACCTGAGCAGATTCCCCTCAACGCCGAGGGCTACAGCTACAGCGCCGTGGTAAGCCATCCCATCCGGGTGCGCTAACCCTCGTCCAGGATGGCTGCATGCGCCTGAGCCCTGCGTACACCGCCCAGCCCGTGCTGCTGGGCCAAACCCAGGGTTACCGCCACTTCGCCCTGCTGGGGGAGCGAGGCCAGGGCGCCGAGCGGGCGGCGGAACTCCAGGCCGTGCTGGCGCCCGACTACCGCCTGGTGGTGCCGCTGCGGGAGCTGCGCAACCGGCAGCTCTGGCAGCCTGGCTGGCAGCAGTTGCCCCCGGCACCCTCCATGCAGGTGATCCCCGCCATTGACCTGCTCGACGGCCACTGCGTGCGGCTGCACCAGGGGGACTACGACCAGGTAACGCGCTTCAGCGACGACCCCGTGGCCCAGGCCCTCAGCTGGCAGCAGCAGGGGGCGCAGCGGCTGCACCTGGTGGATCTCGATGGGGCCCGCAGCGGCCAACCGGTGAATGACGCGGCCGTGAAGGCGATCACCGCCAACCTCACCATCCCCGTACAGCTGGGCGGTGGCGTGCGCACGGCTGCCCGGGCCGAGGAGCTGCTGGCCTGCGGCCTGGATCGGGTGATTCTCGGCACGGTGGCCCTTGAGCAGCCAGAGCTCGTTGACGAGCTGGCGGCCCGTCACCCCGGCCGCATCGTGGTGGGCATCGACGCCAAAGACGGCAAGGTGGCCACCCGCGGCTGGATCGAGGCCAGTAGCACCGAGGCCACCCAACTGGCCCAGCGCTTTGCCGCCAGCGGCATCGCCGCGATCATCAGCACCGACATCGCCACCGATGGCACCCTGGCGGGCCCAAACCTGGATGCATTGCGGGCCATGGCCGAGGCCAGCGCCGTGCCGGTGATCGCCTCCGGCGGCATTGGCACCCTCGAGCACCTGCTCTCCCTGCTGAGCCTGGCACCCCTTGGGGTGGAGGGAGTGATCGTGGGCCGGGCCCTCTATGACGGCCGGGTGGTGCTGGCCGAAGCCCTGCAGGCGATCGGCGATGGGCGCCTGCAGGATCCGAGCAGCGCCTCGATGCTTGCCTGAACCAGCGGCAGCGCCAATGCGGAAGCGAATCGCTTGCAACTTGGCTATAAAGGAGAATCAACAACAGAGGTGTGTCGAGTGATTGCCGACGCCCTTCCACCTTCAAGCCCCTTCTCTGGCGTCCTGCCGCTCGGCAGCGTTGAGGAGGTCTATCAGCGTTGTCGCGCCCTGGGTATGCGGCTGAGCCGCCAGCGGCGCATGGTGCTGGATTTGCTCTGGGCCGAAAAGAGCCACCTGAGTGCCAGAGATATTTTTGAAAAGCTGAACAACCTTGGCCGCAACATCGGCCATACCTCGGTGTATCAAAACCTCGAGGCCCTACAGACGGCAGGGGTGATTGAGTGCATGGATCGCGCCAATGGCAGGCTCTACGGCTACCGCAGTGATCCCCACAGCCACCTCACCTGCTCGGCAACAGGCGCGATTGAGGATCTGGACGTGATCCTGCCCCAGGAGCTGCTCGACCAGATCGAGCGCCATACGGGCTTCACGATTGAGACTTACACCTTGCATCTCACCGGTCATCGCCGGGCACTGGAGAAACCCGGCCAGGTTCGATAACTTGGGCCATCCCTCCGGCCAGGTCTTTGAGTTCGCAGCTGCTGCTGTTTGCCGAACCGCTCCTGCGTGATGGGCTGGCCCGGTTGCTCACTGCCCAGGGAAGCCTGTACACGGCGGTCGAATCACCCCAGCAGCTGAAGGGTCTGCCCCAGCTGGTGATCTGGCAGGTCAACAGCCCCATCAACCCGCCGCTGCTGGCCCAGGAATTGCAGAGCCTGCAGGAGCGTTGGCGGCCGGCACCCCTGCTGCTGCTCCTACCGACTGGCCATGGGCTGAACAACGAAGTTCTGCTGCAACTCCCAGCAGCTGGGGTATTGGAGGCACCCAATCCCCAGGAATTGCTTGAAGCTGTCGCCACCCTGCTGGCCGGTGGCAGGGTGCTGGCCGTGGCCATGGGCGAACCCCCAGGTATCGGCAGCCCAATCCCCCCAACCGGCCCCACCCTGGGCCTCGGCCAGTGGCTGCTGATCAGTGGTCTGCAGCAGATCGATGCCGACATCGACGCCATCAGGCGCCTGCTGACGCCACCACCCACCAATCTGGTGCAGCTGCTGGTGCTGCAGGGTCGCCTGCGGGAACTGGCGGCGGCCCGCCAACTGCTGCTGCTGCTCTGGGGGCCGGCCAGCATGGCCTGGTCATCCCCGGCCCCAACTCCGCAACCGAGCCAACCGGTGCTGGCGATCACCCTGCAGCAGCGCAGTGCGGATGGAATCTGGCGCGCCATTCGCGAGCGCCTCGAAGCCGGCACCGAGGGGGCGTTAAACAACCAGAGTGGCCAGTTGCTGGCCCTCGAGGGCCTCAGTGGCGAGCGCCGCCGTGACCTGCTGAGGGCCCTGCTGCATCAGGTGGAAGAACTTCGCCAAAGGTTCCTGGCCGATCCCGCCCCCCTCCAACCCCTGCAGGAACGCTGGGAGCGGTGGCAACCGGAGCTGCGCCAGCAGGCCCTGCGCAGCCTGGTGAATCCCTACGTGCAACTTCCCCGCGAGGGCAGCCTCGAACCTGTGGCAGAGAGCCTGATCCGCAGTAGCGACCTGGTCAGCCGCGACCCCGAACTGCCCGATGCCCAAGCAATGCTCGCCTCCCTGGTGCGCGCCCAGCCCCTGCTGGTAGACGGCCAACTGCTGGCGGCCGATGAACCGCGGGCCGTACTCCACCTGGAGCTGCTGCTGGCCAACTGGCTTGTGCGCACCGCCGACCTGGTGAGTGCGGAAGTGCTGGCCAGCTGTGGCAGCTGGCCGGAACTGCGCCGCTACCTGCTCCAGCCCGACCTGCTCGCAACCCGCAATCTGGAGCGGCTGCGCAACCAGCTGAATGCCCAGCAGCGCTGGAGCAGCTGGGTGCTGAGGCCGATCAATCTCTATGAAAGCCGGCGTCAGCTCTTCTGCCTGCGCGATGGCGCCATCCGCTGCCAGGAGCTCACCGAGCCCCGCGATGGCGAATTGCGCCAGCTTGGCTGGCTCCAGCAACTTGTCACCCTGAGCCTGGAAACCCGCGACGCCCTGGCACCCCAGGTGCAGGGCCTGCTGAAGGGCCTGGGGGATCTGGTGGTATTGCTGCTCACGCGCGTGCTGGGCCGCGCCATCGGCCTGGTGGGCCGGGGCATTGCCCAGGGGATGGGCCGCAGCCTCAGTCGCAGCTGAGCCATGCCTGCCTGCGGGGCTCCCAGCCACAATGGCCACAGTCAGGTTGTGCGGTCCGGATGAACCAGTTGCTGAGCCAGATCCTGGTGTTGCTCATGATGCTGGGACTCGGGCTGGGGCTGGGGGCTGGCCAGGTCCAGGCCTCGCTCACCAGCAACAGCTATGACGGCAACATCTACGCCCTCTACGCCGGCAACGGCTCCCTGGTGCCGCCCCGCAGCAGCCTGGCCCAGGCCATGGCCGACCAACGCCCCGCCGTGGTGATCTATTACCTCGACGACGACGCGGCCAGCAAACAGTTTGCAGCGGTGGTATCGGAGTTGCAGCGTCTCTGGAACCGCAACATCGAGCTGATTCCCCTGGTCACCGACCCCCTCCAGAACCGGGCCGACACCGGCCCCAGCGACCCGGCTCGCTACTGGCGTGGGGTAGTGCCCCAGGTGGTGGTATTCGACTCCCAGGGGAAGGTGATTTTCGATGAGCAGGGAGCCGTGAGTGTGGATGCCATCAACGCCTCAGTCAGCCTGGCCACCGGCATTGCCTTGCCGGAGGGCGGCACCAGGAGCTCCACAGAGAGTTTCAATGAACTCAATTCGGAGGTCGTCAGCCGCTGATGGCTCGCCTGGAATCCGACAGCATGGGGGCCATTGAGGTTCCCGACCAGCACTACTGGGGCGCCCAGACCCAGCGCTCGATCCACTATTTCCGTTTCGGCCAGGCCATGCCGCTGGAGCTGGTCCATGCCTTCGGTGCGCTCAAGGCCGCCTGCGCCGAAGTGAACATGGCCAAGGGCAGGCTGGCCCCCGAACTGGCGGCCCTGATCGTTGCGGCCGCTGAAGAGGTAGCCGCCGGCACGCTTGATGCGGAGTTCCCGCTCAAGGTGTGGCAGACGGGCTCCGGCACCCAAACCAACATGAATGTCAATGAGGTGATCGCCAACCGGGCGATCCAGGCCTCGGGGGGGGTGTTGGGCAGTAAGAGCCCGGTCCACCCCAACGACCATGTCAACCTCAGCCAGTCGAGCAACGACACCTTCCCGGCTGCCCTGCACGTGGCCGTGGCGATCGAGCTGGAGCGCAGCCTGATTCCAGCTGTGGAAGGCCTGCGTGATGCCTTGGGCCAGAAAGCCGAGGCCTTCGCCACCATCATCAAAATCGGCCGCACCCACCTGCAGGATGCGGTGCCCCTGAGCTTGGGCCAGGAATTTGGCGGCTACGGGGCCCAGCTGGAGTTGGGGCTTGAAACCCTGCGCGCCGCCCTCCCCCAGGTGCACCAGCTCGCCATCGGCGGCACGGCAGTGGGCACCGGGCTGAATGCCCCCAGCGGCTTCGGTGAGGCTGTGTCGGCGCGACTGGCCGAGCGCCTAGGTCTGCCCTTCACAAGCGCGCCCAACAAATTTCAGGCCCTGGCGGGCCACGAACCCCTGGCCGCCGCCCACGGCGCCCTCACGGTGCTGGCCGGCAGCCTGATGAAAATCGCCAACGACATCCGCTGGTTGGCAAGTGGCCCCCGCTGCGGCCTGGGCGAGCTGGTATTGCCCGAGAATGAGCCTGGCAGCTCGATCATGCCCGGCAAGGTGAATCCCACCCAGGCCGAGAGCCTGACCATGGTGGCCGTGCAGGTGATGGGCAACAACACGGCCGTGCAGCTGGCCGCCAGCCAGGGCAACTTCGAGCTGAATGTGTTCAAGCCAGTGATCGCCCACAACCTGCTCGAAAGCATCGAGCTGCTCGCTGGCGGCTGCACCAGCTTCCGCGCGCACTGCATCGAGGGGCTCAGGGCCAATGAAAGCCGCATCGAAACCCTGCTGGATCAAAGCCTGATGCTGGTCACGGCCCTCACCCCGGCGATCGGCTACGACCGGGCCTGCGCCATCGCCAAGCACGCCCACAACCACCAACTCAGCCTCAAGGAGGCGGCTCTGGTGCTCGGTGAGATCAGCGCCGAGCAATTTGACAGCTGGGTGCAGCCAAACCAGATGATCTAGTTCTGCCGGCGGGTGGCTGCGCAGAGCTGGGTTTGTACAAAAAGCTGATTTGGCCCTCGCCAACTGAACCGAAGGAGTGTTACAACCTTTACCGAAGCAAGGGGAACCCCACTGGTGGGATAGCTAGATGCCCCAAACCTCCGCCCCCTTGCTGGAGCGCGATGCGCTTGCCAGTTTCAACCAGTTGCGTAATGGCCCCGGAGCCCTGCGCCTGGCCAGCCACCTGCTCACGGTCGTCCTGGGCGGGGTGGTTTGGGCCCAGCAGGGCTGGCCCCTTGCCCTGCGGCTGGCGGGCCTGCTGATCTGTGGGGTTGGCCTGGCCACCAGCTTTGCGCCCCTGCATGAGTGCTGCCACCGCACGGCCTTCCGCGGCAGAAAGCTGAACGACGCGGTGGCCTGGATGGCGGGGCTGCTGAGCTTCTACAACTCCACCTACTACCGGCGCTACCACCAGTGGCACCACCGCTATACCCACCAACCCGGGCTCGATCCGGAACTAAACGATCCCGTTCCCACCACTGTCTGGGCCTACCTGCTCGAGCTGGGTGGCTGGAACTGGTGGACCGGCAAATTGGCCGGCTACCGCCAACTGCTGTGGGGCGATCTCAGTGGCCTGCCCTACCTCAGCCCTGAGTTGATCCCCCAGGTGCGCCGCTCGGTGCGGCTCCAGTTTGCCGTTTATCTGGCCCTGGCCCTGGCGTCCCTGGTGAGTGGCACCGGCTTTCTGTTCTGGTTCTGGCTCCTGCCCCTGGCGGTGGGTCAGCCCGTGCTGCGCTTTCTGCTGTTGGCGGAGCACAGCGGCTGCAGCTTCAGCAGCGACGGCACCGAAAACACCCGCACCACCCTGACGATCTGGCCGGTGCGTTGGCTGATGTGGAACATGCCGTTCCACGCCGAGCACCACCTCTACCCCTCGCTGCCCTTCCACGCCCTGCCAGCCGCCCACGGCCCCATCGCCCCCCATCTGAGCAACTGCGATCGGGGCTACCTAGCGGTGCACCGCCAGCTGCTGGCCAACCTGCCCGCCCTGGAACTGCCGGCATGAACCTCCGCCAGCACCAGCTCGGCGACCTTGCCCTGGCCTGCGGCCACACCCTGGCGGAGGCCCAGCTCACCTACCTGCAGATCGGCGAACTCAACGCCGATCGCTCCAACCTGGTCCTGGTGCCCAGCTCCTATGGCGCCCGCCCCGACGACCTGGCCTGGCTGGCCGGCCCGGTGCTGGATTCGGAGCGCTGGTGCATCGTGATTGCTGGCATGTTTGGCAACGGCGCCTCCAGCAGCCCCAGCCATGGCGCCATGGGCCTGGCTGAGCAGGGCTGGGTGGTGAGCCACCGCGACAACGTCGCCGCCCAACGGCAGTTGCTGCGTGAAGTTTTCGAGGTTGAGCGCATCCCCCTGATCTACGGCTGGTCGATGGGGGCCCAGCAGGCCTACCAGTGGGCCGTAGATCACCCGGAGGCCGTGGAGCGGATCTGCTGCGTCTGCGGCACGACCCGCAGCTCCCCCCACAACCGCCTGTTTTGCCTCAGCCTGCGCCAGGCCCTCACGGCCGATCGCCACTGGACTGGGGCCGGTTTCAGCGGGCCGCCGGAGCAGGGGCTGCGCAGCTTCGCCCTGATCTACGCCAGTTGGGCCGCCAGCCAGCCGTTTTTTCGCACGCTGGCAGAGCCGGTGGAGGAGCATGTGGAGCACCACTGGTTGCCCCACTACAAGCGCCATGACCCCCGCGATCTGATCGCCATGCTCGATACCTGGCTGGCCCACGACGTGGCCCAGGGGGGTGAGCTGGCCGCAAGCCTGGGCCTCATCACCGCCCGCACCGCCGTGGTGGCCGGCAGCCACGACCTTTACTTCCCCCTCGACGATCTGGCGGCCGATGCCGACGCCATCCCCGGGGCCGAACTGCACGTGATCCACTCAGAGCTTGGCCACCGGGCAGGCAACCCCCACAGCAACCCGGCCGAGCAGCGGCAGCTGCACTCGATCGTTGACACCCTCCTCCAGCAGCCAGCCCATGTCTGACCTCTACCAGCAGGTGCAGGAACTGAACTTCCGGTTCCTGCTGATCTCCTTCACCGACCTGTTTGGCATCCAGCGGGCCAAGCTCGTGCCGGCCTCGGCCGTGGCGGAAATGGCCCGTGATGGGGCCGGCTTCGCTGGCTTTGCGGCCTGGCTGGATCTCTCCCCCGCCGATGGCGACGTGATGGCGATCCCGGCGGCGGCCAGCCTCACCCCCCTGCCCTGGCAGCCGGAGGTGGGCTGGGTGGCAGCCGAGCTCCTGCTCAACGGCCAGCCGATGGAGCAATGTCCCCGCCGCCTGCTGCGCCGCCAGCTGGAGCGAGCAGCCGAGCGCGGATTTGAGCTGCGCAGCGGCGTGGAGGCCGAGTTCTTTCTGCTCGATCCCAGCGGCGAACAGATCGCCGATAGGTCTGACACCCAGGAGAAACCCTGTTACGACCAACTGGCGCTGATGCGCCGCTACCCCCTGATCGCGCCACTTTTTGAGGCGATGGAACAGCTGGGCTGGGGGCCTTACCAGGCTGATCACGAGGACGCCAACGGCCAATTCGAGCTCAACTGGACCTTCGCGCCCGCCCTCACCACCGCCGATCGCCATGCCTTCTTCAAGGTGATGGTGAAAACCCTGGCGGAGCAGCAGGGACTGAGGGCCAGCTTCATGCCCAAACCCTTCGCCGCCCTCACCGGCAACGGCTGTCACACCCACCTCTCACTGTGGGGGGCTGCCGGCAGCGCCAACGCCGGCCGAAACCTCTTCCCCGACCCCTGCGGTGAGCTGGGGCTCTCATCCCTGGCCTATCACTTTCTTGGTGGCCTGCTGGCCCACGCCCCCGCACTCAGCTGCATCACAAACCCCACGGTGAACAGCTATCGCCGCTTAGCAGCGGCGCCCACCAGCTCTGGCGCCACCTGGAGCCCAGGCGGCATCAGCTACACGGGCAACAACCGCACCCATATGGCGCGTATCCCCGACAACCAACGTCTCGAGCTGCGCCTGCCCGACGGCTCGGCCCACCCCTATCTCTTGCAGGCAGCGATCCTGGCGGCCGGTCTCGATGGGATCGACCGTCAGCTTGACCCGGGCCCCCGCCACGACAATGACAACTACGCCCAGCCCCTCGGCCCGCATCAGTGCCAGCGCCTGCCGGCCGACCTGGGCGAGGCCCTCACTGCATTCGCCGCCGATACGGCCCTGCGCCAGGGGTTGGGGGAGGAGTTCTGCCAGTCCTACGAACGGTTGCGGCGGCGCCAATGGGAGCAGCAGCGTGCCGAAGTGAGCCACTGGCAGCGGCGCACCGGTCTGGACGATTAGCCATGTGGGCTCAGAGCAGGTTCGCCGCCAGCTCGGCCAGTTCGCTGCGCTCACCGCGCAACAGGGTGACGTGGCCGGCCAGGTACTGGCCCTTGAAGCGCTCCACCAGCCAGGTGAGGCCGTTGCTCTCCGCATCCACGTAGGGATTGTCGATCTGGTAGGGGTCGCCGGTGAGCACGATCTTGGTGCCCTCGCCTACCCGGGTCACGATCGTCTTCACCTCGTGGGGGGTGAGGTTCTGGGCCTCATCCACCACCATGTATTGGCGGGGGATTGAGCGGCCGCGGATGTAGCTGATCGCCTCCACCTCCAGCAGCCCCATGCCCTTGAGGTCGGTCCAGTTGCTGCGGGTGCCCCGGTGGTGGCTGCCGCCCCTGCCGCTGCGGCCCTCTTCCTCGCCAGCGCCGCCCAGCAGATAGTCGAGGTTGTCGATGATCGGCTGCATCCAGGGGCCCATCTTCTCCTCGAGATCCCCGGGCAGAAAGCCGATCTCCTTGCCGAGTGAAATCACCGGGCGTGTCACCAGCAGCCGCTCATAGAGCCGTTCATCGGCTACTTGGTGCAGGCCTGCCGCCAGGGCCAGCAGGGTCTTGCCCGTGCCTGCCTTGCCCACCAGGGTCACCAGCTGGATGTCGGGATCGAGGAGCAGGTCCAGGGCAAAGGTCTGTTCCCGGTTGCGGGGCTGGATGCGCCCGAGCTTTGCCTTCGGGGCCCGTTGCAGGGGCTGAAGGGTCGAGGTCTTGGCGTTGAAGCGAGCCAGCAAGGTGTGGGCGGGCTGGAGCCGATTGACCAGGGTCACCCCTTCGTTTGCCAGCAGTGGGCTCTCGACCACCAGGCCCTCCACCGCCAGCCCGGGCGGATGCTTGACCTGATCCATCTGCTCGGCACTCACCCACAGCTCGCAGAAGCCGGGGTACAGATCGCCGATGTCGACCCGATCACTGGTGTAGTCCTGGGCGATCAGGCCGACCGCATCGGCCTTAATGCGCAGGTTGGTGTCCTTTGTGACCAGGATCACCGGTGGCTGGCTGCCCATCACCGCCTGCAAACGCTGCTCCTCAAGGGCCACCGCCAGGATGTTGTTATCCCCGTTGCCCCCCTTGAGCTCAGGCGGCAGCTGGCTGAGGGTTTCGCTGCGGCAGAAAACCACCTTGAGGGTTCCCCCCTGATCGCCGTTGGCCACCCCATCGGCCAGGTTGCCCTGGGTGCGCAGCCCATCAAGCAAGCGGGAAACCTGTCGGGCGTTGCGTCCCTTCTCGGCTGGATCGCGCTTGAACCGGTCGATCTCCTCGACCACCTCGATCGGGATCAAGATGTGGTTGTCTTCAAAGCGGGTCAAGGCGGCGGGATCGTGCAGCAACACGTTGGTGTCGAGCACGAAGGTTTTGCGCATGCCGGGCAGGGGGATCGCTATGGCGCGAAGCTAAAGCCAACTGCGCACTTACGCTCCAGCGGTTCTTGCCCAGTCGCAATTTGGCTCCCACGCCCATGGCCCTTTTCGCGTTGAAACTCCTGCTGGTGCTGGCCCTGCTGCTGGGGCTGACCCTGATCTGGCTGGAACTGCGCCACCGCCTGCGTCCTGCCTCCCCATTGCGACTGCAGGCGGGGCCTTTCGAGGTGGAGGCAGGCGGGGCGGGCCTGGAGGTCAGCGGCACGATCACCCTCAGCAACCCCCACCAGCGCATGGAGGTGATGGTGCCCGAGATCGAGCTCAGACCAACCCTGCTCGGTCGGGGGGACCTGGGCGGCATCACGGTGAGCAGTCGGATCGAGGCGCTCCATCCGGATGAGGATTCCCGCCCAGATGGCTACTGGGCCGCCTACATCGTCAAGGGGAACAAGAGCACCCAGGCCCGCATCCGCATCAGCCTGGGGGGCACCGGGGGCCAGGCCCTTGACCCCGCCCTGCTCGACACCCTGTGGCTGGAGATTCTCTGGATCAACTACGGCCCCTTCGGCCGGCTGCAGCGCCGCGATGCCATCTTGATACCCCTGCAGCAGCCTGTGCCGCTAACGGCTGAGGCAGCCCGTTGGCGCCAGGGCGATCGCTGCCTGGTATTGCCGGTGGGCACCCACCTGCTCGGCGTGCTGGACGACCCCGAAGCCGTGCTGCGCCGTTATGCCGGCGGGCTGATTCAGCCCGGAGACGTACTCACCATCGGCGAAACCCCCCTGGCGGTAATGCAGGGGCGCTACCAGCATCCCGCCAACCTGGCGCCGAGCATGTTGGCCCGCCTGCTCTGCCGGGTGTTCCATCCCACCAGCTCCCTGGCGACGGCCTGCGGCCTGCAAAGCCTGATCGACGTGGTCGGCCCAGCCCAGGTGCTGGGGGCCTGGATTGTCGGCCTGGGCCTCAAGCTGGTGGGCAGCAAGGGCTGGTTTTACCGCTTGGCTGGAGATCAGGCCCGCCTGATCGATGACATCACTGGCACCACCCCGCCCTACGACCAGACGATTGTGCTGGGCCCGCAGCAGCCCGCCGCCTTCTGCGCCGCCATGGCCCGCTGCCTCGGCGTGGCTGTGGCGGTGGTCGATGTCAACGACCTCGGCCGGGTCAAGGTGCTCGCCTCCAGCCCAAATTGCGATGAGGCACTGCTGGAGCGGGCCCTGAGGCCCAACCCGGCCGGCAATGCCAATGAGCGCACTCCCCTGGTGCTGGTGCGGCCAAGCTGAGGCCCCTTCCCGCCAGCGCCGATAGAGTGGGAGCCAAGGTGTCAGTGCCCGCCCCCCATGCTCGGGATTCTGCAGCCGCCCACAGCCAGTTCGGCTTTGCCGCAGAGCCCCGAACCGGAGAGCTGGCGGCTTGAGCCCCTGGCCGGCTGGCACCTGCCCCTGCTCAATGGCCCTACCTTTTTGCCGCTTCAGCCCCTGCTGCAGCGGGCGATCTTGTTGGGCCTACCCGAGCGGGTCCTGCACGCCCTGCGGGCCAGGCCTTCCCTGGCACCCGAGGTGTTGGTGGCCCTGAGCGGCCAAACCCCCCTTGGCCTGATCGTCACCCGGCGCCTCAACCGCAGCGGCAGCTGCTGGCAGATCGAGCACCTGCGGCTTGCCCCCGGCCCCGGCCATCCGGAATTAGCCGCCACCCTGGTGCGCCAGGCAATACAGCAGGCCAAGGGGGCGGTCAGCTGGATCGCCACCGCCTCGACCCTCGATGACGGCCGCCTGGCCATGTTGAGAGAGCAGGGCTTCCAGCCCCTGCGCACCGACCGGCTGTGGTGCTGGAGCACCCCCCCCGGCCAGAGCAGCTCCAGCTGGGCCCTGCCGGCAGACCTGCAACTCACCCCACTGAACCGCCGCAGCGCGCCCTTGCTCTGGCATCTGGAGCAGGCGGCCTGCCCGGCCCGGCTGAGGCAACTGCTGGATAGGCGCGTCGAAGATCTGCTCGATCAAAGCCATGGCAGGGGCTGGATGCTGGTCGATGCCAGCCGGGAACAGGCGGTAGCTGCCGTGCGCTGGATCGGTGACCATCCCGGCGGCGGCCACGACGTGGAACTGAGCTTGCACCCGGGCTGGGAGCAACTGGTGGGCCCGGCCAGTGAGCTGCTGCTGCGCCAGATCCAGACCAGGTTGGGAGGCCAATCCCCACTCTGGCTGCGCTGCGACCTGCGCCAGCAGGCTCTGCAGCAGTGGCTGGCCAGCCTCGGGGCCAGCGAAAGGGGTGAGCGGGTGCTGATGGCCCGCAGCGTCTGGCGGCGCCAGGCGCTGCAGGCGCCCTCTAGGGCCGCCCGGGGCCTCGAAGCAATCCTGGAGCAGTGGCAGCCCCGCCGCCGCCCCCTACCCACACCGACACCCCTGGCACCGCCCTAGTGGTGAGATCGGCCCCCCAACCCCAGTCGGTGCTGGCCCTAGACGTGGGTCGGCGCCGCATCGGCCTGGCAGGTTGCGACCGGCTCGGGCTCACGGTGACCCCCCTGCCCCCCCTGGCCCGGGGAAGGTTCGCCCACGATCAAGACCACCTGGGCGAGCTGGTGCGCCAAAGGCAGGTCACGGCCCTGGTGGTGGGTCTCCCCCTGGACGACAAGGGTGAGATCACAGCCCAGGCCAGCCACTGCCTGCGCTATGGACAACGCCTGGCCCGCCAGCTGGCCCTGCCCCTTGCCTGGGTGAATGAACACTCCAGCAGCTGGGCTGCCGCCGAGCTCCACGGGCTGCAAGGCGATCGCAGCGGTGCCCTCGACAGCGCCGCCGCAGCCCTGCTGCTGCGGCAATGGCTGGAGGAAGGGCCAGAACCGGTGCTGCCGGCGACCATCCCTTACAGCCAGACTGCCGGCGTTGCTCCATTCTGAGGTGATCCATCCCGAGCGCATGACCCCCGACACCCCGTCCAATCGCCCCGCTGATCTCCCCTCAGATCTGCCCTCAGATGGGCTCGCAGATGTGCCAACGGTGCTCGTGCAGGACAGCCAAGGGCGCCAACTGCTCTGCTTTCTGGAGCAGCTGATACCCCTGGACGGCCACGATTACGTCTTGCTGACCCCGGTCGATACCCCGGTCTGCCTGTTCCGCCTTGAGGACGACGAGGAGCCGGAACTGATCGACACCATCGATGCCACCGAGCCGATTCTCTCGGTTGCCGATGTGGTGCTCCAGGAGCACGATCTCACCCTGGTGCGCTCCGCCGTCACCCTGACGGTGAGTGGAGAGCTGGACGAACCTGAGCCCGATGAGCTCGACGACGAGGACGACGATGACGACTCGGAAACCTACGAGCTGCTGGTGAGCTTCCTGGCCGACGAACAGGAATACGGGCTCTACATCCCCCTTGACCCCTTCTTCGTGGTGGCCCGCATGGAGGGGGGTGGCGCCGTACTGGTGGAGGGAGAGGAGTTCGAAAGGGTACAACCCAGGATCGAGGCCGAACTCGATGAACGGGAGGCAGAGGGCTGATGCTGCGCCAGCTGCTGCGCCCCAACTGGCTGCTGGACTGCACCCTGGCCGAGCTGCCCCTGCAGGAATTGCTTGACCAGCAGATCCGGGCCCTGGTGCTGGACGTTGACCGCACTCTGCTGCCCCGTCGCCAGGCGGTCTTGCCGGTGAGCGTGCTGCACTGGCTGCAACGGGCCCAGCAGCGCATGCCCATCCACCTGTTCAGCAACAACCCCTCCCGCAAGCGGGTGGGGGCGGTGGCTGAGCAGCTCAACCTGCCCTACACCATTTCGGCTGGTAAGCCCCGCCGCAGCGCCCTGCGGCGGGTTTTGGCCGAGCTGAAACTGCCCCACCACGAAGTCGCCTTGATCGGTGATCGCCTCTTCACCGATGTGATCGCCGGCAACCGGTTAGGGCTGTTCACGGTGTTGGTCAAACCGATCGATCCCCTCGGCCAGCCCTGCCAGCGGGATCGGCTGCAGAAAATCGAGCTACTTCTCGCCCGCCGGCTGGGCACAACCCTGGGCTGATGGCAGCCAGGCATGACTCCGGCCAGCCCTCCCTGCGGCGGGTGATCAAAGTGGGCACGAGCCTGCTGAGGGGCAGCCCTGAGCGGCCCACCGCTGCGGTGATCGCAGATCTGGCGGCCAGCCTCTGCCGCAGGCAACGCAGCGGCGATGCCCTGACCCTGGTGACAAGCGGTGCCGTTGGCCTGGGCTGCACGGCCATGGCGCTGCAGCAGCGGCCCAGCGAAGTGGTGGCCCTGCAGGCCGCAGCTGCGGTGGGCCAGGGCCGACTGATGGCCCTGTACCAGGACGCCTTTGCCGTGCGAGGCGTGGCTGTGGCCCAGGTGTTGCTCACCCGCGGCGATCTGGCCTCCCGCCGCCGCTATCAAAATGCCAGCCGCACCCTGGAGCAGCTGCTCGCCTGGGGGGTGGTGCCCGTGGTCAACGAAAACGACACCCTGGCCACCGATGAGCTGCGCTTCGGCGACAACGACACCCTCTCGGCCCTGGTGGCGGTGGCGATCGGCGCCGACGAATTGGTGCTGCTCACCGACGTCGACCGGCTCTACTCGGGCGACCCCCGCACCGATTGGGATGCCCGACCGATCGAGGAGGTCTCCAGCCTGGCCGAACTCAACAGCCTGCAGGGGGCAGCCAGCGGTGGTGGCCAGTGGGGCACGGGCGGAATGACCACCAAATTGGCCGCCGCTCGAATTGCCACCTCCAGCGGCATCCGGGTGCGCCTGGCCGATGGCCGCGACCCGGCCGTGCTCGATGCCCTGCTGGCGGGTGAACGGGTGGGCACCATTTTTCAGCCGAGCCCCACCCCCCTGGCCAACCGCAAGGGCTGGCTGGCCCATGCCCTCCTACCCAAGGGCACCCTGCATCTGGATGCGGGGGCCGAACGGGCCCTGACCCTTCAGGGCGCCTCCCTGCTGGCCGTGGGAGTGCGGGCTGTGGAAGGGCAGTTCGGCCGGCGGGAGGCGGTGCGGCTGGTGGCCAGTGATGGCCGGGAGCTCGGCCGGGGCCTGGCCAGCTTGGGCAGCGGCGAGCTGGCGGAGTTGATCGGTTGTGCCGGCGTGGAGGTGGTGCACCGCGATCACCTGGTGCTCACCGGCTGCTAGGCGCGACCTACGATCCGCCCAGGCCATAGACCTGGGAATGCGTTTCAGCGAACTGCTCGGCCACCTGGGCGAGGTAACCGGTGAGAGTCCATGCCACCTGGCCACTGACCCTGCCATCCACGGCGGCGCAGCCTTAGACCAGGCCGGGGCCGGGCAGCTGGCTTTTCTCGAGCCAGGCAACGCCCTGGCGGCGGCCCTGGCCGACACCGGCGCGAGCGCCGTGTTGATCCCGGCCCGCGGCGAGGGGGCGCAAGCGCTGCAGCAGCTGGCAAGCGAGCGGGGCCTGGCCTGGGTTGCCCTGGCCGATCCCCGCCTTGGCTTCGCCGAGGCGCTCGAAGTGCTCCACCCGCGCCGGCGCCCTGCCCCTGGCATCCACCCCAGCGCCGTGGTCGACCCTGGCGCCGTGGTGGGCATGGGCTGCCATGTGGGCCCCCTCGTGGTGATCGGAGCCGATGTGCAGATTGGAGCCAGCTGCACCATCCATGCCGGTGTGGTGATCTACGCCGACGTCCAGATCGGTCCAGACTGTGAACTCCACTCCGGCGCCGTGCTCCATCCCGGCAGCCGCCTGGCCAGGGCCTGTGTGGTCCACTCCAATGCGGTGATCGGTAGCGAGGGCTTTGGCTTTGTGCGCACCGCCGGCGGCTGGCGCAAGATGCCCCAGACCGGTCTGGTGGTGCTCGAGGAAGGGGTGGAAGTGGGCTGCGGCAGCACCATCGACCGCCCTGCGGTGGGCGAAACCCGCATCGGCGCAGGCAGCAAAATCGACAACCTGGTCCACATTGGCCACGGCGTCAGCATGGGCAGCGGCTGTGCCCTGGCGGCCCAGGTGGGCATCGCCGGCGGCGCGAAGCTGGGCAAGGGGGTGATTCTGGCGGGCCAGGTGGGCCTGGCCAACAGGGCCGTGATGGGGGATGGCTCAATTGCTTCCTCCAAGTCGGGCATCCACGGCGAGGTGGCTGCCGGGGAAGTGGTCAGCGGTTATCCGGCCATCCCCAACCGCCTCTGGCTGCGCTGCTCCGCCACCTTCAACAAGTTGCCGGAGCTGGCTAAAGCCCTGCGCCAGCTGGAGAAGCGCAGCGAACCCCAACCGCCCAATCCCCAACCGCCCAAGCCCTAGCCTCGCGCCTGACAGCTCAGCCACCATGACCTCCAGCCACCGGATAACCCTGCTGCCAGGCGACGGCATCGGCCCGGAGATCACAGCGGTGACTCGCCAACTGCTCGATGCAGTCAGTGCCCGGCATGGCTTTGAGCTGGTTTACGACGAGCAACCGATGGGCGGCAGCGCCATCGATGCCACCGGGGTGCCCCTACCTGAGAGCACCCTGGCAGCCTGCCGGCAGAGTGAGGCGGTGCTGCTGGCCGCGATAGGTTCGCCCCAATACGACAACCTGCCCAGGGAGCAGCGACCGGAAACGGGGCTGCTGGCCCTGCGCTCAGGCCTGGGCCTGTTTGCAAACCTGAGACCGGTGAAGATCTTCCCGGCCCTGATCGATGCCTCCAGCCTCAAACCAGAGGTGATCGCCGGGGTGGATCTGCTGGTGGTGCGGGAGCTCACCGGCGGGGTCTATTTCGGCACGCCGAGGGGTCGGGTGGAGGCAGACGGCCGGGTGCGGGCCTTCAACACCATGGCCTACTTCGACGACGAAATCGACCGTATTGCCAAGGTGGGCTTCGATCTGGCTGCAGCGCGGAGCGGCAGGCTCTGCAGCGTCGACAAGGCCAACGTGCTCGATGTCAGCCAGCTCTGGCGGGATCGGGTCAACGCCATGGCCGCCGGCTACCCCGCAGTGGAGCTCAGCCATATGTATGTCGACAACGCGGCCATGCAACTGGTGCGAAACCCCCGCCAGTTCGACGTGCTTCTTACCAGCAACCTATTCGGCGACATTCTCAGCGACGAGGCGGCCATGCTCACCGGCTCCATCGGCATGCTCCCCTCTGCCTCCCTGGGAAGCAGCGGCCCCGGCCTGTTTGAGCCGATCCACGGTTCAGCCCCCGACATCGCTCGCCAGGACAGGGCCAACCCCCTGGCGATGGTGCTCAGCGCAGCCATGCTGCTGCGGCTGGGCCTAGGGCAGGGGGCGGCCGCCACCGCCCTGGAGAGCGCCGTGGATCGGGTGCTGGCGGCAGGCTTCCGCACCGGCGACCTGATGGCCGCAGGTTGCACCCAGCTGGGCTGCCGGGCCATGGGCGACCAGCTGCTGGCAGCCCTCGAAGCCTGAACCACGGCTGGTAACGGTCCGGCAGGGATTGGCCTTGCCGGCCCAGCAACCTGCCAAAATTGCAGCCGGTTTCTCCTCCCGCGCATGTCGAAGCGTCACCCGGTTGTTTCTGTCACCGGCTCCTCCGGCGCTGGAACTAGCACTGTCAAGCGAGCTTTCGAGTACATCTTCAGGCGTGAAGGAATCATTCCTGCGGTGGTGGAGGGCGACAGCTACCACCGCTACGAGCGGGCCGCGATGAAGGAAGCGATGGCTGCCGCCGTTGCCAATGGAGAGAACTTCTCCCACTTCGGCCCAGCGGCAAACCGCTTCGACAAACTCGAGGAGCTGTTCCGCACCTACGGGGAAACCGGCGGCGGCCAGAAGCGTTACTACCTCCACTCGGCGGAGCAAGCGGCAGACCACAACGGCCGCCTGGGCACAAACCTCGAACCTGGCCAGTTCACGCCCTGGGAGCCCATCCCTGAAAGCACCGACCTGCTCTTCTACGAAGGCCTGCATGGCGGCGTCGTGGGCGATGGCTACGACCTACCCAAACTGGCGGATCTACTGATCGGCGTGGTGCCGATCGTGAATCTCGAGTGGATCCAGAAAATCGCCCGCGACAACCAGGAACGGGGCTACTCGGCCGAGGCCACGGTGGACACGATCCTGCGGCGCATGCCCGATTACATCAATCACATCTGTCCCCAGTTCAGTCTCACCGACATCAACTTCCAGCGGGTGCCCACGGTCGATACCTCAAACCCCTTTTTCATCCAGACCATTCCCACCCCGGATGAAAGCTTCGTGATCATCCACTTCCGCAAGGTAGCCCGTGACAAGTGGGGCATCGACTTCACCTACCTGCTCGACATGATCCACGACTCGTTCATGTCAACCCCCACCTCGATCGTGGTGAACGGCGGCAAGATGGGTTTTGCCATGGAGCTGATTCTCACTCCGATCATCCATCGGATGATCGAAGAAAAGAAGAAGCTGGCCTGATTGCAGCCGTACCCCTTACTCTGGGTTCGCAATACGACTTGGTGAGGCCGATTTCAGTCGCCCCGTCCACGCCGATTCCCCGCTCCTTTCTGATCTCAGGGGCCCCCACCAAGGTGGCCCCTGTCTTGCGCCTCGATCAGATCAATAGTCAGTTGATCATTCAGGCCGCCCGCAGGGTGCTGTTTGAGGCCCTTGACCACTGCGCGCCGGGTGCGGATGTCTGTGGTGTGGTGCTCAAGGCGAACTCTGCCAATCTTCAGGGTCGGATAGTTCAAGCCATCCCGGTGCTACTGCCAGACGAGCAGTTTGTACCGATCGAGCTGATCCGGGCCCGGCGCAGCCGCAGTGGGCCATCCCGGCTGCGCTTTCCCCGCACCAACCCCTCCCCGACAACCGTCTGAGTTCCGCTTGAGCGTCCCAGCGCCACTGCTCGCCAGCTTCCCGAACCTGCCAATTGGGGTTGCGCTGATCGGAGCCTGTTTCGGCAGCTTCTTGAATCTGGTTGCCTGGCGACTGCCGCGTGAGGAATCGATCCTGCTACCGCCCAGCCATTGCCCCCATTGCGGCAGCCGTTTGCGCTGGTACGAAAATGTGCCCGTGCTCGGCTGGTTATGGCTGCGGGGCCGCTGCGGCCACTGCGGCGCCCCGATCGCGATTCGCTATCCGCTGGTAGAGCTGCTCTGCGCCGGGCTCTGGGTGGCCTGCCTGCAGGCTACCCCGGCAGCGATGGGTCCCCGGCCCCTGGCCTGGTTGGTGGTGCTGGCTGGCTGGCTGCTGCTGAGCTGGCTGCTGCCCTTGCTGCTGATCGACCTCGATTACCTCTGGCTGCCCGAGCCCCTCTGCCGGGTAGGCCTGCTGCTGGGCCTGGGGATGACGGCAATTATTGGTTTCCAGCAGGGCGAAGCCGTCGGCCGGGCCCTGCTGTTCCACCACCTCTTGGCTGCCGGGGTCGCCCTGGTGGGCTTTGAGGGCGTCAGCGCCCTGGCCGAGAGGCTCATCGGCAAGCCCGCCCTGGGGCTGGGCGACGCCAAACTCGCTGCCCTGCTGGGGGCGTGGCTGGGGCTCACCGGCCTGGGCATAACTGTGGTGCTGGCAGTGTTTGGCGGTGCCGTGGTGGGCAGCATCGGCCGCCTCAGCGGCCGGCTGGGCAGGCACCAGCCCTTTCCCTTCGGACCATTCCTGGCAGCTGGTGGAGCCGCCGTCTGGCTATGGGGCCATGACTTTTGGCTGCCCGTCCTTGGGCTGGTGGGCCCGGCGCCTTAAATGGGATCAGCCGCCGGGCCCTGTCGCCTTGAGATCGCATGTCGCTTTTCGACTGGTTCGCGGATCGCCAGAAAAATGCCCCCACCGTGCGGGTCACCCAGGACGTCGAAGAGGGCGATGGGCTCTGGAGCAAGTGCCCCGAATGCGGCCTGGTGGTGTATCGCAAAGATCTGGTGGCCAATGCCAGCGTCTGCAAGGGCTGCGGCCACCACAACAGGATTAACAGTGAGGAGCGAGTCGCCCTGATCGCCGACCCCGGCAGCTTCGAACCCCTAGATAGCTCCCTGGCCCCCACCGATCCACTGGCCTTTAAGGATCGGCGCAGCTACGCCGATCGGCTGCGGGACAGCCAGCAGAGCACTGGTCTGCTCGATGCCGTCGTTACCGGCCTCTGCCGCACCAGCGGCCTGCCCCTAGCCCTAGGGGTGATGGACTTCCGCTTCATGGGCGGCTCGATGGGCTCGGTGGTGGGCGAGAAGCTCACCCGCCTGATCGAAACCGCCACTGCCCGCCGCTACCCGGTGCTGATCGTGTGTGCCTCCGGCGGCGCCCGCATGCAGGAGGGCATGCTCAGCCTGATGCAGATGGCCAAGATCTCCGGTGCCCTGGAACGCCACCGCCAGGCCGAACTGCTCTACCTGCCTCTGCTGACCTATCCCACCACCGGGGGGGTGACGGCCAGCTTTGCCATGCTGGGCGATCTAATTCTGGCCGAACCCAAGGCCCTAATCGGCTTTGCGGGCAGGCGGGTGATTGAGCAGACCCTGCGCGAAAAACTCCCCGAAGGCTTTCAAACCGCCGAATACCTGCGCGAGCATGGATTTGTTGATGCCATCGTGGATCGCACCCGCCTCAAGGGCACCCTGGCAAGCCTGCTCAAGCTGCACGGCTGCCGCGAAACGGTGACGGCGTGAGGCAGATCATGGGCAGAAATCTGGGCAACTTCTTAGGCAGAATTCTGGGCAGGCTGGTTGCAATTCTGCTGCTGCTGGCGGTGTTCAGCGGCGCCGGTTCGGCCGCCTTCGCCGGCCCGGTTGACTGGCACGAAGTGGCCAGCAGCGATGAGGGGCGCCAGTGGTGGGATGGGGGCAGCCTGCGCCGCAGCCGCGAGGGCAACGTGTCGGTGCTGACCCGGTTCCAAGCCCCCACCACGGAGGAGAAGCCCCGTCCTAGCAACGATCTCTATGTGATGGAACTCGATTGCGACCAGGCCCTATTCCGCGACACCTCGATCAACGGCCTGCCCCAGTTCGGGGCCCAGTGGCAGCCCACCGCCGGAGACAACCTGATCACCAGGGTGGTAACTGAGGTGTGCGCAGTTGCCAGTGAGACCCTGCCATGACCAGCCCACTGCGGGTGGCCATCGCCGGCCTGGGCATCGGTGAAAAGGTCCACCTGCCCGCCCTGCGGGCCTGTGCCGGCACCACCCCGGTCGCCCTCTGGCATCCCCGGCCCGAGCGGTTGGAGGCGGCCTGCCGCAGCGCCGAGTTGCCCGGCTACAGCGACTTCGATGCCCTGCTGGCCGATCCGGCGGTAGAGGCCCTGGTGATCGCCACCCCGCCAGCGCCCCGCTTCGAGCTGGCCGAGAGGGCCCTTCATGCCGGCAAGCACCTGCTGCTGGAAAAGCCCGTGGCCCTCTGCGCCGAGCAGGTGGAAGAGCTGCAAAGGCTGGCCCTGCAGCGGGGGCTAACGGTGGCAGTTGATTTCGAATACCGGGCGGTGCCCCTCTTCCAGCAGCTAGCCGCACTTGTTGCCAGTGGCGACCTGGGGGAACTGCTGCTCGTCAAATTCGACTGGCTGATGGCTAGCCGCGCCGACCCCACCAGGCCCTGGAACTGGTATTCCCAGGCCGCCGCAGGCGGCGGCGTGCTAGGGGCCCTGGGCACCCATGCCTTTGACATCCTCCATTGGCTGGTGGGACCAAGCCGCTCCCTGCGGGCCCTGCTGAGCACGGCCATCGGCGCAAGGCCCCTGGAAGATGGCAGCGGCCGCCTGGCCGGCGTCGACGCCGAGGACATCGCCCTGGTGCAGCTGGAACTGGAGACCGCCCAGGGTCAGGTGGTGCCGGCCCAGTTGAACCTGGCCTCCGTGACCCGCCGGGGGCGGGGCTGCTGGCTCGAGCTCTACGGGCGGGATGGGACCGCCGTACTCGGATCCGACAACCAGGCCGACTATGTACATGGCTTTGGTCTGTGGCACTCCCGCGGGGGGGAGCCGCTCAGGCCCTTGGAAGCTGAGGCCCAATGGGGGTTTGGTCGCACCTGGGCCGACGGGAGGATAGCCCCGGTGCTGCGGATGCACAGCTGGTGGAGTGAGGCGGTGCGCGAGGGTCGCCCGATGGTGCCCGGCCTGGGCGAAGCGGTGAGCAGCCAGCGCTGTTGCGATTGGGCCCGCCATGGTCAGCCCGGGGGCATCCCCTAGACTCCCAGCCAGTTCCCTACTCCGATCCGAGAGGTTTTTTCCCATGGCGCTCGTTCCGCTTCGGCTGCTGCTCGACCATGCCGCTGAGAACGGCTACGGAATTCCTGCCTTCAACGTCAACAACCTCGAGCAGGTGCAATCGATCATGGAGGCGGCCAGTGAGACCGACTCTCCGGTGATCCTGCAGGCCTCCCGCGGAGCGCGCCAGTATGCCGGTGAAAATTTCCTGCGCCACCTGATCCTGGCTGCAGTCGAAACCTATCCGGACATCCCGGTGGTGATGCACCAGGACCACGGCAACAGTCCTGCCACCTGCTTCGGCGCCGCCGCCAACGGCTTCACCTCGGTGATGATGGATGGCTCGCTGATGGCTGATGCCAAGAGCCCTGCCAGCTACGAGTACAACGTGGCCGTCACCAAGGAAGTGGTGGACGTGGCCCACGCCATCGGCGTGAGTGTGGAGGGCGAACTGGGTTGCCTCGGTTCCCTGGAAACCGGCATGGGTGAGGCCGAAGACGGCCATGGCTTTGAGGGCAAGCTCGACCACAGCCAGCTGCTCACCGATCCGGCCGAGGCCGCCGACTTCGTCGCCAAAACCAAAGTTGACGCCCTGGCTATCGCCATTGGCACCAGCCACGGCGCCTACAAGTTCACCCGCAAGCCCACCGGTGAAGTGCTGGCCATCAGCCGCATCGCTGAGATCCACAAAGCGATCCCCAACACCCACCTGGTGATGCACGGCTCCTCCTCGGTGCCCCAGGAGTGGCTGGACATGATCAACAAGTACGGCGGCGCCATCCCCGAGACCTACGGCGTGCCCGTGGAGGAAATCCAGGAGGGCATCCGCAACGGTGTGCGCAAGGTGAACATCGACACCGACAACCGGCTGGCCTTCACCGCAGCTGTTCGGGAAGCGGCCTTCAAGGACCCCACCAACTTCGATCCCCGCCACTTCAACAAGCCTGCCCGCCAGTACATGAAGCAGGTGTGCCTGGATCGCTATCAGCAGTTCTGGTGTGCCGGCAACGCCAGCAAGATCAAGCAGCGCGACATCAACTACTTCGCCGGCCTCTACGCCAAGGGCGAACTAGACCCCAAAACTGCAGTGGCTGCTTGAGCCAAGCATCAGCCTGATCCCAGCGGGGGCCAATTGGCCCCCCTTTTTTCTGGCTTAGGGGTTGGTTTCTGCGGGGTTGGTGATCGCCACCAGGGAGCGGCGGGGGTCCAGGAGGGCCTCGATGGCCTTGTCGAGGCTGGTCTCCATCGCCACCCGGCTGCCATCACTCACCACCACCCGGGTGAGGGTGGGCAGGCCCCCATTGCGGGCCTTGAGGTAGACGGGCTCCACATAGAGGAGGGCTTTACCCAAGGGCACCACCAGCAGGTTGCCCTGGATCACCTCCGAGCCGGCCCGGTCCCAGAGGCCGAACTGTTGACTGATGCTCGGGTTCTGGTTGATCAGTGCCTGGATCTGCTCGGGGCCGAAGATCGGCGTTTGGGTGGGGAACCGCAGCAATACCAGCTCGCCGTAGTTGGGGTCGTCACTGCGGGCCGCCAGCCAGGCGGCGAGGTTGGGACGCGCCAGGGGCGTGAGCGGTTGCAACAGCAGAAATTCCGGCGGTTGGTCTGGGGTCAGCTGGGCGCTGACGTGATACGGCTTCACCGGAACCTGATCGCGGCCATAGAGCTCCTTCGGCACTTGCCACACGTCATCTCCGCTGTAGAAAACCCGAGGATCGGTGACGTGATATCTGAGCAGCTGGGCCGTCTGCAACTCAAACTGCCACTGGGGGTAGCGGATATGGGCCCGCAGGGCAGCAGGCATGGCCGCCATGGGCGCGAACAGATCGGGAAAGAGACGCTGCCAGCCAGCCATGATCGGATCGCTGCTGGAGGCGACATACATCACCACGGTGCCGTTGTAGGCATCCACAACCGCCTTAACCGAATTGCGCAAATAGCGGATCTCAGGCTCTCCCGGCACCGCCGCGCTGTAGGGATAGCTGCGGCTGCTGGTAAACCCCTCCACCAGCCAGTACTGGTGCTGGGTGCGAGGGAAGGGGCCGTTCTGGCCCAGCTGCACCGATACCAGCACAGGATCTCCCTCAAAGCGCACGAAGGGAGCCAGGGTGCGCAACCTCTCCCGCACCTCGCGCCGCAGCAGCAACCGGGTACCAGGGGTGATTGCACCCTGCACCAGCAACTTGGGCTCGCCCAGGTAGAGGGCAGCGGCCAGACGACCCCAGGCTGAGCCGATCGGCACACCGGCCTTACCTGAGTAATGGGTGTAGAGATTTTCGTCTCCCTGGGGATAGTCAAATTCCTGCACCTTGGTGGGAGCTAGGGCATAGGGCGACTTGAGCGCTCCGAAATAGAGGCTGGGTTGGCCGATTGGAATGCCGGCCCTCACCTGGGCAGAGCTGATGCCCAACTTGGCATTGCCCTGAACCCGGGTGGAGGCTCCCAGATCGCTGATGAAGAAGTCGGGCAAGCCATCGGGGCTGCTGGTGTTTACCGGCGAAACCGTGAAGCCATATCCATGGGTGAACACCAGATGGGTATTGAGCCAGGTGCGGGCCGCCGGGGGCAGGGAGGCCTGATCCAGCTCCCTTGCCGAGATCATCACCAACTGGCGGCGATCCGTGCCCGCATTGGCTGACAGGTTGTAGCGGTCGACCGCAGCCCCTGAAAAGCGGTAATAGACCCGCAGCTGCTGCAGCTGGCGGTTGGTCGATAGCAGGGGCTGGCTATCCCAGAGACGGATGTTGCGCAGGGTCGCCTGGCCGGCGATGACATCGGCACGGCTGAGGCGGTTGCGCGGCTGCACATTGCGGCTTCTGATGCCATCGAGCTCAAAGGCGGCCCTGGTGGCAGCGATCGAGCGAGCCAGGTAGGGGGTCTCCAGCTGGAGCTCCCGGGGCCGCACCAGCATCAACTGCAATAGGGGGGTGAGCAGGGCCTCGAGCAGGGGCACCGCGAGCAGAGCTGCGGAAACTGCCGCCATCAGGGGGCCACGAAGACCCTTGCGAGGCAGGGGCAACAGCAGGGCCACAGCGGTCAGTAGGGCCACCACCACAGCTGTGGTGCGCAGGGGAAGCACAAAGTGAACATCCAGCCAGCCGGCTCCGGGCACACTGCCAGCGGTGCTCAGCAGCAACTGGTGCCGCCCCAGTAAGAAGCCACAGGCCACCAGCAGGGCCAGCAGGGCCAGGGGTGCGCGCAGCCTCACCAGTTGGGTGGCGGTGAAGCCGTGGAAGCGCCCATCGCTGAGCTGGGGCGGGCGGGCCAGGATCCCCCAAAGCCCCGCCGCCAGATGGCAGCTGACCAGGGCCAGCAGCAGGGTGAGCCCAAAGGCCAAAGCGGGAAAGCGCACCAGCGCAAAGCTGATGTCGGCATCAAGCAGGGGCTCCCGAATGCCGCTATCGGGAGCCAACAGCGCCAGCGACCACACCCCCCAGGCCCGGCCCATGGCGGTGGCAGCAGCCAGGGAAGCCATCCCCGCCACCAACCGGGGCGCAAAGCTGGGCCGCAGCAGCAATGCCCCCAGCATGGCGGCCAACAACAGCAGTAAGGGGAAGGGCAGGCCCTCGAGCAGGGCAAGCCCATGCAACCGGCTGGAGTCAAAGGGATTGCGCACCAACCGCTCCGCCAGGCTGAGCAGCAGGGCCAGGGGCAGCAACTGGATCGTGGCCAGGAGCCCAAGGCTGAGCCCATAGGCGAGCGGCGCAAGGCCGAAACGGAGGGGCTCGGCAGGTGCCGATCCGGGCCGCCAGAAGCTGCTAATCCAGCGCTGCAGGGCCAGGCCCAAGGCCAGCCCCAGCAGCGAGAAACCAATCTGCAGCAACCAGCGGCGCAGCAGCACCCCACCCCTGGAAAACTGCTCAAACCACTGCCATTCAACCCAGAGGCGGGACACCAGGATCAAAACTGCGGCAAGCAGGGCCAACCCAAGGGGCACGCTGACGAGCAGCAGGAAGGCAGACGGCGACGCTCGCCTTGACATCAGCAATCGGCTTACTGGCTGAGGCTAGGAAGCCCTGGCCCAACAGCAAGCCTCCGCCTCCAGGAAATACCCGACCTTTGAGATCGGGATTAATCAGCCGCCCCATCTGGCGCTGTTAGCCTCCAATCACTGCTGGGCGTGCCCGTGACTGCCACCCTCTCCCGCTCAACCTTCACCGGACTGCGCTGTAAAGAATGCGGCCACCCCTATGAGGCCAGCGCCCGCCACGTCTGTGAAGACGTCTGTTTCGGCCCCCTGGAGGTTGTCTACGACTACGAGGCCATCAAGAGTCGGGTGAGCCGCGCCACCATTGAGGCCGGGCCCACCTCCATCTGGCGCTACCGCGAATTCCTGCCGATCGAGGGGGATCCCATTGACGTGGGCACGGGTTTCACACCCCTGCTCAAGGCGGGCAACCTGGCCCGGCGGCTGGGCCTCAAAAGCCTCTATATCAAAAACGACGGCGTCAATATGCCGACGCTCTCCTTTAAAGACCGGGTGGTGAGTGTGGCGCTCACCAGGGCCCGCGAGCTCGGCTTCACCACGGTGAGCTGCGCCTCCACCGGCAACCTGGCCAACTCCACCGCCGCCATCGCCGCCCACGCGGGCCTGGAGTGCTGCGTGTTCATCCCCAGTGACCTGGAGTTGGGCAAGGTGCTCGGCACGTTGGTCTACAACCCAACCCTCATGGCGGTGCATGGCAACTACGACCAGGTCAACCGCCTCTGCTCGGAAGTGGCCAACACCTTCGGCTGGGGCTTCGTCAACATCAACCTGCGCCCCTACTACTCCGAGGGTTCCAAGACCCTGGGCTATGAGGTGATTGAACAGTTGGGCTGGCAACTGCCCGACCACATCGTGGCGCCCCTGGCCTCGGGCTCCCTGTTCACCAAAATCCGTAAGGGCTTTGATGAATTCATCAAGGTGGGCCTGGTGGAAGAAAAGGCCGTGCGTTTCAGCGGCGCCCAGGCCGAAGGCTGCAGCCCGATCGCCCAGGCCTTCGCCGCCGGCCGCGACTTCATCACCCCGGTTAAGCCCAACACAATTGCCAAATCAATTGCCATTGGCAACCCAGCCGATGGCCCCTACGCCATTGATATCGCCAACAAAACCGGCGGCACCATCGCCGCCGTGAGTGATGCCGAGATTATTGACGGCATCAAGCTACTGGCAGAAACCGAGGGAGTTTTCACCGAAACAGCTGGCGGCACCACAATTGCGGTGCTCAAGAAACTGGTGGAGCTCGGCAAGATCAACCCGGAGGAAACCACCGTTGCCTACATCACAGGCAATGGGCTCAAGACAACAGAGGCCATTGCCGACTCCATCGGCGCCCCCTACACGATCGAAGCCCAACTCGACAGCTTCAAATCCGCCTGGGCCCAGGCCCAGCTCGACCGCCCCAGCTGACCCTTTTCCATACCCGCCCAATCTCCGCCATGGCCGTTCAGGTTCTGATCCCCACCCCCCTGCAGAAGTTCACCAACAACGAGGCCAGCGTTGATCTGGAGGCCAGCAGCGTGGATGGCTTGATCGACGCCCTCGAGCTGCATTACCCAGGCATCAAGGGCCGCCTCTGTGATGAGGCCGGCAAGCTGCGTCGTTTTCTCAATGTTTATGTAAATAGCGAGGACATCCGTTTCCTCGACCACCAGGCCACTCCCCTCAAGGACGGCGATGAGGTGAGCATCGTGCCAGCAGTTGCCGGCGGATGATCCCAGAATGGGGCAACAGATTCACTTCCGCCCCAGCCCCAACCCATGAACCAGGCCCAGATTCAACCTGGCGATTGCACCGGCCAGGCCGACTGGCAGGCCAAGGCCCTGCTATTCGACTATCGCCAGGCTGCCAATCCGGTGCGTCGGGGTCTCACCGAACCGATTGGCTACCACCAGTGGGGAGCAGCCCTGCACCAGTCAGGTGGCACGGCCGTTCTACCTCTGGATCTGAGCGGGGAGCTGGGCTGCAATGGCCCGGCCACCAGCCCGGCCCTGGCGGCCCATTTCCTGCGGATTCTTCCAGGAGAGGGGCTTAAGGCTGCTGCCAATGCCACCAGCTCACTCTTTTTTGTGCTCCAGGGCAAAGGGGAGCTGCGCTGGGCAGGCCAGAGGCTGAACTGGGGCGCGGGCGACCTGCTGGTGCTTCCCGCCGGAGAGACCCCACTGCTGCAGGCTGAGCAAACCAGCGTTCTCTACTGGGTGCATGATGGGCCGCTGTTGGATTTTCTCGGCGTAACTGCCTCAAGCACCCGCTTCGATCCCACCCATTACCCCGCAGCCCTGCTGGAGAAGGAGCTCGCCCAACTTCTGGCTGACCCCAGCTCCGCCCGCAGCAACAGACTCAGCCTGCTGCTGGCCAATAGGGACCTGCCCCAGAGCCGCACGGTCACCCACACCCTCTGGGCCATGTTCGGAGTCGTGCCTGCCGGGGTAATCCAGCCTCCCCATCGGCACCAGTCGGTGGCCCTCGATCTGATCATCGACTGCGACCCCGGCTGCCACACCCTGGTGGGCACCGAAATCGACGCCAACGGCCAGATTGTCAATCCCCAGCGCATCGAGTGGGAATCGGGTGGGGCCTTCATCACCCCCCCTGGCCATTGGCATTCCCACGTCAATACCAGCGGTCGCCAGGCTCGCCTGCTGCCCATTCAGGATTCGGGGCTACACACTTACCTGCGTAGCTTGGACATCCGCTTTGCCGGTGGGCTCCAAACTGGCGATTGAGGCTTCGTCATTTGGGCTGGTGCCATCGGCCCGGGCAACGACGGCCCTGAATGCATCGCCTTCAATCGTTTCATCCCGGATCAACAGGTCCACCAGTTCGTCGATCAGGGGTCGGCGGGGCTCCAGCAATGCCACCGCCTGCTCAAGGGCTGTAGCTGCCAGCTCCCTCACCAAAACATCGATGCGGTTACCCGTTTCCCGGGAGTAGGGGGGCTCGGAGCGGAGCCAGTCCCTGCCCAGGAACACCTCCGTACCGTCGCCCTCCAGCGCTACCGGGCCGAGGCTGGAGAAGCCGTAGCGGGTGACCATCTCGCGGCTGATGCGGGTAACCAGGTCCAGGTCACCGCTGGCTCCCTGGGTAACTTCCCCAGCACCAAACACCACCAACTCGGCGGCCCGGCCGCCAAGGGCCACCACCAGTCGGGCCTGCAGGTAGGCCTTGCTGATCAAGCCGGAATCCAGGATCTCCTCATCGGGCACCATCCGGGCAAAACCGCCTACGCCACCAGCTCTGGGCAACAAGGTGACCTTGTCGAGGGGGTCGGCATGGGGCACCAGGGTGGCCAGCAGGGCATGGCCCACCTCGTGATAGGCGATCAGTCGCTTCTTGGCGCTGTCCTGCAGGGGGGCGGCGGCCAGGCCCATGGTGATCCGCTCAAGGGCCCCAGCCATTGCCCCATCATCAATCTCAGCGAGGTGGTGGCGGGCCGTGAGGATGGCGGCCTCGTTGAGCAGGTTGGCCAAATCTGCGCCGGAGAAGCCGGGCGTGCGACTGGCCCAGGCCGAGAGGGAAACCGCTGCTGCCAGGGGTCTGCTGCGGGCATGCACCGCCAAAATGGCTTCGCGGCCGCGGCGGTCAGGCAGGTCAATGGTGATGCGGCGGTCGAAGCGGCCCGGCCGCATTAGGGCCGTATCCAACACATCTGGGCGGTTGGTGGCCGCCAGCAAAATCACGCCGGAATTGTCTGCAAAGCCATCCATCTCGGTGAGCAGCTGGTTGAGGGTCTGCTCGCGCTCATCGTTGCCGCCGCCAATGCCAGCCCCCCGTTGACGACCAACCGCATCAACTTCATCGATAAAAATGATGCAGGGAGCCTTGGCCTTGGCCTTACGGAACAGATCCCGCACCCGGCTGGCCCCCACCCCAACAAACATCTCGACGAACTCAGACGCCGCCATCGAGAAAAAGGGAACTCCCGCTTCCCCGGCAATGGCACGAGCCAGCAGGGTCTTACCGGTGCCGGGGGGGCCGATCAGCAGTACACCCTTGGGGATTTTGGCGCCGACGGCTGTGAACCGTTCTGGCTCCTTCAGAAAGGTGACCACCTCCTGGAGCTCCTCCTTGGCTTCGGCGATGCCGGCCACATCCTCAAAGCGCACCGTCACATCGCCCTCGGCCTGCAACCTGGGCTTGCTGCTGCCGAATCCCATGGCGCGATTGGCCACCTGGGCCGAGCGGCGGATCAACAGGGCCAGCCCCCCCAGCAGCAGCAGCACCAGCAGGCCGTTAGCTACCAGGCCAGCCGCCGCGCCATCGGAGCGGTCATCCCGCACCGTCAGGGGCACCTTGGCTGCTTCGGCCGTACGCAGCAGCAGCTGGTCATTGCTGAAGACCGGCACGGTTGCCTGACGGCCATCGTCAAAGCGAACCCGGACCTCCCTTTGTCGCAGGGAGAGCTCCAGGTCTTTGACCCGTCCAGCGCGCAAATCGGCCAGCAGCTGGCTGTAGGAAGGGCTTTGCTTCCCTGGGGCGAGAGGGCTCAGCTGGAGAGGTGGCCTGTCCGCAAGGAGGCTGGCGCTCACAGAGTTGAAACTTTGCGATCAGCTTAGCCATTTGACGAAAGGGCAGTCAGCAACGGAGGATCTTCGTTTGGCCGACGGTGCGCGGGAATGGCTGTTCCAAAGAAGAAAAAATCCAAGGGCAAACGCAACCAGCGCCATGCCACCTGGAAAGGCAAAGCTGCAGCGGCAGCTCGCAATGCCCTCTCGATCGGCAAAGCCGTGCTGAGTGGCCGCGCCCAGGGGTTTATCTATCCAGTTGCTGAAGAGGCCGACGCCGACGAGAGCTGAGCTTCAGCTGGGCCCAGATCCAGCCAGCCAACGGCGGCGGCCGTCGAGGGTTGCGTAACCGGTGGCCCGCTCGATCAGGGGATCCTGGTATAGATCCGGAGGTAGGGATTCGAGGCTGGAGCGCACAATTCGGTCGAGCTCCCCTGCCGGCAGCCAGGCTTCCCCCCGTCGCCGCTGGCGGGCTTCGGCCTGGAAACGCCAGCGCCTCGGCATGGTCCAGCTCTGGGGCCTGAGCAGCCAGAGCTGCTCAAACCTTTGCCAGAGGGGTTGGTAGCCCTCCAGGGCCCGGTCCCAGCGGGACCCCCCACTGCCAAAATTTTGGCTAGTTAGGGGCTGGCAACCGAGCAACCAGCCTTCCAGCAGCAGCACATCGGCCTCCAAGAGGCTTTCGCCGCAACGGTCGCCCTGGCCAGCACGCAGGGCCTTGTCAAACCGGGGTAGTCGAAGTTTTCCGCCCCGCTGCCAGGTATCCACACAGGCCTGGGCCAGCTGGGTGTCATGGCTGCCGGGGAGCACCCGCGAGACGCCAAAAGGATTGCCTGCCAGGGCCCGTAAGCGCTGCTCCCAGGGCAGGTAGAAATCATCGATGGAGCAAACGGCCAGGGTCAGCCCCTGGGCTGCGGCCCTTTGCTGCAGAAGGCTGCCAAGGGTGGTCTTGCCGGCCCCCACGGGGCCGTTGAGAGCCACAACAGCCCTTTGAGCGCTGGAGCCCAGGGTTACCAACTGGGCCAGCAGGGGGGCCACAAAGTGCTGCTCCAGGCCGGGATCGGTTGCCATCAGGTGCCGAGTTTGAAGGCTTCTAACACCACTGCGTACACCGCACCGATGCGCAGGTTGTCGAGCACCACCCAGCCCAGCCCGGGCTGGCTGGGGGCCAGCCGGCCCCGCAGCCGCACGAGCAGTTCCACCAGCACCAGCATCAGCACCACGGCCAGGGGGCGACCACCTGGAAAATTCAGCAGCAAGTAAACGGTGACATTGCTGCCGCCGTAGAAGCCCAGCAGCAAGGCCAAAAGGACGGTGCTGCGGTAGCGCCAACTGCCACGCATGTTGCCCAACAGCAGGGCGGCGAGCCGCTCAAGGGCCCGGTTGAAGCGGGTGCGCTGGAGGGGCAGGCGCGTCACGGCTGGGCGGCCTCTAGCAGCTCATGCAAATAGGAGAGCGTGATCTGGCTGCCCTGGCAAGCGGGTCCCCGCAACACCTTTACCTGGGGGCCCAGTTCGCTCACCACTGCCCGGGCCCGGGCAAAACGCTCCGGAGCCTCAGCAGCGCCGTAGTGGCTGGCCGTTACCAAACAGGCCAATCCGGCCCCATCGGCGGCAGCCAGGCCATGGCCTGAATCCTCCAGGGCCAGCCCCCGCTCGGCGCCAAGCCCCAACTGCCGCAGGGCTAGCAGGTAGGCCTCGCAATCGGGTTTCTTGCGGGCCACATCTTCACCGCACACCCAGAAGCTGAAACAGTCGGCCAGGCCGCCCAGAACGTGCTCAGAGAGGGCGGCGACGGCCCGGCGGCCGCTGGTGGTGACGATGACCTGGGCCAACCCGGCTGCAGCTGCCTCCCGGATCAGCTCGGCGACCCCAGGCCTGAGCCCCAGCTCGCCTGCGGCCAGAAGCGATGCGTAGTGCTCCTGCTTGCGGGCCTGCAGATCAGCGACCAGGGCAGGGTCGGGGGGGTGGCCCTGCCACTGCTGGAGGGCAAAGGCGAGCCGTTCCTGGCCGCCGCTGATCGCCAGCAGCTCGCCATAGCGAGCGCTATCCCAGTGCAGGGGCACACCTGCAGCGGCGAAGGCCCGGTTGAACGCCCGGCGATGGCCTTCCCTTTCGGTCTCAGCCAGGGTGCCATCCACATCCCATAAAAGGGCCCCCAAGGCCATCGTGCCGAAACGAGGGACGAAGGCAGGTTAGGGGGCGTGCATGGCGGCGCCTTGGCCAGCACAATGGCACCAACTTGGAAACCATCGTTGCTGCCAGCCCTAGATGAGCAACGCTGGCACCTGCCTGCCCCGCTGGCCCCTGGAGCCCTGAGCCAGGCGCCGGCTGCCAACCCCCTGCCTGAGGCCCTATTGGCGGTTCTGGGGCGACGGGGCTTCACCAGCCCAGAGCAGATCGGGGCCCTGCTCGATCCGCCCGCCGCTCCGACCGCCGGTCGCCACTTCGCCGATCTGGCCAAGGCCGTGGCCAGGCTTAAAAGGGCCTGCGGCCAGGGCGAGCAAGTAGCAATTTGCGGGGATTACGACGCCGACGGCATGACCAGCACGGCCCTGCTGGTGGGTGTGCTCCAGCGACTGGGAGCCCGGCCGATCGCCGCCATCCCCAGCCGCATGGATGACGGCTATGGCCTGAACGCAGCCATGGTCGAGCGCTTGGCCGAACAGGGTGTGGCCCTGCTGGTGACGGTGGACAACGGCGTCTCGGCCCTCGAGGCCCTGGAGCGGGCCGAGGCCCTCGGCATCGAGGCGATCCTCACCGACCACCACGCGATTCCAGATCCCCTGCCGCCCCACCTGGCCCTGCTCCATCCCCAGCGAACCCCGGCGGACTCCCCCTATCGGGGCCTGGCCGGGGTGGGCCTGGCCTACGTGCTGGCCTCGGCCCTTTGCCAGAGCCTGCGCCGGGCCGATGGCCTGAAGATTGCGCTCGACTTGTTCTGCATCGGCACCATCGCCGACATGGCGCCCCTGGTGGGGGTCAACCGGCGCTGGTTGCTCGATGGCTTACCCGAACTTGGGCGCAGCCCCCTGGTAGGCCTGCAGGCTCTCCAACAGCTGGCGGGTCTCGACGATGGCCCCCTGAACGCCCAGGCGGTGGGCTTCCAGATCGCCCCTCGCATCAATGCCGTGGGCCGGCTGGGCGATCCCCAGCTGGTGGTGGAGCTCCTCACTACGGAGGATCCGGATCGGGCCCTGGCCCTGGCCCGCGAGTGTGAAGCCCTGAACCGGCAGCGACGCGAGCTCTGCAGCGCCATTGAGGCCGAGGCCCTGGCCCTGCTGGAGGCCGATGGTCCACGCCGGCCGGCCTTCCTACTGCTGGCCCAGAACCATTGGCACCACGGGGTGATCGGCATTGTGGCCGCCAGGCTGGTGGAGCGATTTGGCCTGCCCGCCGCCCTGCTGGCGGGGGAGGGCAATGGCCGCCTGCGGGCCTCGGTGCGGGCCCCGCGCGGCTTTGCGGTGGACCAAGCCCTGCAGCACTGTGCGCCTCTGCTGGAGCGCTTTGGCGGCCATCCCGCAGCGGGTGGGTTCACGGTGCGGGCTGACCAGGTGGCGGCCCTGCACGCCGAACTGGAGGGACTCGCCCAGGGCTGGCTGCAACAGAGCGGCAGGGGCACCCCGGTGGAACCCGAAGCCCTGCTGGGCCTGGGCCAGGTTGACCGCGATTTCCTGCGCCAGCTGCAACGGCTGGAACCCTTCGGTATCGGCCATCCAGATCCGGTGTTCTGGACCCAGGGCTGCCAGGTTGCCTCCCAGAAGCTGTTGCGGGGCGGCCACCTCCAGCTGGAGTTGGAGCAGGGCGAGCATCGCCTACGCGCCATGGGCTGGCGCTGGCAGGGCCCAGCCAACCTGCCGGCCAGGGTGGATGCGGCCTACCGGCTCAGGCTGGATCAATGGCAGGGCCAGGAGCGCCTGCAGCTGGAGCTGGTGGGCCTGCGGCCCAGTGCCAGCGAAGCTGACGGCGAGGCGGAAGTGGTGCTGCGGCGCCGCGATCGCACCTACTGGTGCCGGCGAGCAGGGTCCGGCCTGGTGGTGCGCAACGCGGCCGGTGACGAACTCAGCAGCGAAGAGGCTGCCAGCCATGACCACCCCTACGTCCGCGCCCTGATCCAGGATGCGGCCATCGCCCTGGGGCTGGTCGCATGAGCGGGCAACCCCTGCGGCTGTGGGGTCTCCAGCTGGCTGGTCTGCTGCTGCTTGGTCTGCTGGTGGGTCTGGCCTGCTGGCCCCTCAACCTGATGGACCACGCCCAGGACCTGCTTCTGCACCAGTTGCCGGGTTTCAGTGGCGACTCCTGGACGCTGCGCACCCTGGCGATCGCCCTGGCACCAGTTGGGGTGATGCCCCTGCTGCTGCTGCTCCAGTCAGGGAGGCTGGCCCGCGGGGCCGGCTCCGGCATTCCCCAGACCCTTGAAAGCATCGAGAACCCCAGCCAGGCCCCCCTGCTGATGGCACCCTTTGCCACGGTGGCTCGCCTGGCCCTCTGGAGTGCCGCCAGCCTGGCCCTGATGCCCCTGGGTAGGGAGGGCCCGGTAGTGCAGGTGGGCGCTGCGGTGGCCCACGCACTGCGGCGCCGCTTCCCCAACCTGCTGGCTGGGATCAGCCCCGCTTCGTTGATGGCAATCGGAGCCGGCGCCGGCTTGGCGGGCGGGTTCAACAGCCCCTTGATGGGCACGGTGTTCGTGTTCGAGGAGCTCACCGGCCGCTTCCAACCGTCGGTGATCTGGCCTGCGGCTGTGGTGTGCAGCGCCGCTGCCCTGATCAGCAATCTTGACGGGATCCCGCTGTTCACCCTGGGAATAGTTCAGACGCTCAGACCGGAATGGCAGCAATTGCTCTGGGCCCTGCCCCTCGGTGTGGGCGGCGGACTGCTGGGTGGTCTGTTCAGCCGAATCCTCTGGCAGGGCACCACCTTTCTGCGCCCGCGACTACGCAAACGGCCCCTGTTCTGGGGGCTGGGGCTCGGCCTGGCCCTTGGCTTGTTGGCCCTGGCCAGTGGTGGCTGGAGTGGCGGCGACGGCGAAGCCCTGATGGTTCAGCTGCTTGATGGCCAGGGCAGCCTGCCGGTTCCTGGCTCTCCGCTCAGCATCGTCGGCTGGCTACTGCTGCTGCTGGCCCGCATCGGGGCGCCCGTGCTGGCCTTGGCAGCTGGGATTCCTGGCGGCCTGATCGATCCAGCCTTTGCCATCGGGGCCCTTTTCGGCAGCGGCACCATGGAGCTGCTGGGCGCCGATGCCCAGCTTGGCCTGGCCCTGGGGATGGCCTCGGGACTGGCCGGCGCCACCCAGCTGCCCCTGATGACCGTGCTGTTTGCCCTGCGCATGGCCGGCGACCAGCAGTGGCTCTTTGGCATCCTCCTAAGCGCAGTGATCGGTGCGGCAATTGGCCGCAAGATGCAGCCGGAGCCGATCTATCACGCCCTATGGCAATTGGGCCGAAGCCCAGATCAACTGCCCGATCAGAGGGCGCCGCGGCGGTAGAAAAGGACGAAGATCACAGCTGGACCCGCCAGGGTGATCAGGGCCAGGGCGGCGAAATTGGCGATCAGGTGGAAGTCGATACCCATGGAAATAACTGCGCTGGAGCGGATCTCAATTACCACCTTAGGCGGGGTAGACACCGGCCGGCTGGCCCCTGGCCCCACTGTGATGGCTTGTCACAGCAGGGTGGGATGGCCTAGCTATGGCCGAGGGGTTACATCAGAGATGGGTCACAACAGGGGAGAAGGGAGTTGGAGCTGCATCAGTGGCTGCGGAGCCTGCTGCCGCCTGGACCCCAGCCAGCGCCAGGAGGCCATCGCCGCCCTCAGCCCCAGCCAGCAGGAGCAGTATCTGGCGATGGTGGGGGCTGACGGCTGGTGCATTCACTACAACACCGGCTCCCGCAACTGCCGCATCTACGCCGATCGACCGGATTTCTGCAACGTCGCCAACCTGGTCAAGTTCTTTGGCTCAGCCGGGGATCCCGGAGCTGGCGACAGGCTGGCGATCGCCTGCTGTAAGCAGCAGATCCGCAGTGAATACGGCGGCCGTGGCAGGGTGATGGGGCGCTTTCTTCGCGCCATTCGAGTCGATTGATGAGCAGCGAATTAGAGCCCAAATCAGAGCGCGAATTGGCGGGAGAGCTCGAGGTTGAATTGGAGAGGGATGCTGGGCTGGCCTCCGCAGAGCTAGAGGAGCTGGCGTCACCAAACCACGCCGGGAGCTGGGGAGCAGCCTTTGCCAGCACCTTCACCACGGTGTTTCTGGCCGAGCTCGGCGACAAAACCCAACTGGCAGCCCTGCTGCTCTCGGCCGAGTCAGGTCGGCCTGGGGTGGTCTTCATTGGCGCCTCCCTGGCCCTGATCTGCTCGAGCCTGGTGGGGGTGCTGCTCGGACGCTGGCTCGCCCGGCTGATGGCTCCCCAACAACTCGAGCGCCTGGCGGGAATCCTGATGGTGGCGCTGGGCCTCTGGCTGGGCCGGCAGGCGGTGCTGGGCCTGGTGCCAGCCACCCCAGACCTGCCCCTGAATTGATCGGCCCGTAGCCATGACCCTTGCCCTGCTTGCCTCCACCTTCGTCACCGTGTTCCTGGCCGAACTGGGGGACAAGACCCAGCTGGCCATTGTCAGCATCAGCGGCACCTCCACCCGGCCTGGGGCGGTGTTTGCCGGCAGTTCGGCAGCCCTGGTGCTGGCCAGCCTGCTCGGCGCGGCAGCGGGGGGCTCGCTGTCTGCGGTGATACCCACCAATGCCCTCCAACTGGCCGCCTCAGTTGGTTTCCTGGTGATTGGCGTGCAACTGATCCGGCGCTCAGGAAAACTCGAAAGCGCAGATCAGCTGGCCGACTAAGATCACACCATCAGGCCACGGTGGCCGTGGGCATCGCTCCGAGCCCAGCCCGCCATCAACCAGCCCGATCCTCCAGCCAGATCAGCCAGCCCGATCAGCTGCCTCCCCATCCACCACCGCCCCATATCCGGGGAATTCCTGTGGTGGCCCCGCAACCAACACTCCCTCCAATGAAGTTCACGGTCGCCGACCTGCTCGACCAACTTCCAGCCGATGAAGCCCTGCCGCTGCCAAAGCTGGAAAAAGCCCTTGGGCTGAGCCAGCAAGCTGAGAAGTTGCAGCTCCAGATCGGCCTGCAAGGCCTCTGCAAGCTTGGTCTGATCACCCTGCAGGAAGCGGGGGTTATCCGGCTCCAGGATCCCGAGCTGATTCCTGCCAGGCTGCGCTGCAGCAGCAAGGGCTTTTGCTTTGCCCTGCGGGAAGACGGCGGCGAGGACATCTACATCCGCGACCACCAGCTCAACCACGCCTGGAACGGCGATCGGGTGCTGGTCAAGGTGACCCGGGAAGGGGGCCGCCGCCGCTCCCCAGAGGGCGGTGTGCAGTGCATTCTTGAACGCCATACCCCGTCCCTGCTGGCCCAGGTGGAACAGCTAGACGACAGGTTGGTGGCCACCCCCCTGGACGACCGGCTGCTGACCGCGGTGGAATTGCCCGGCAGCGATGCCACCTATCTCGATAGCGAGCAAAACTCGGTGGTCGAGGTGCTGGTGGATCGCTACCCCGTGGGCCAGTTCGGGCCCCAGGGCCATGTGGCCCGGAGCCTGGCGGTCAATGGTGGCGAAGCCGCCGATCTCGACCTCCTGCTCACCAAACACCGGCTCCACGCCAAGGCCCAGGCACCGCGGGCCACCCTCAAGGCCCTGGCGGCCAAAGACCGCACGGACCTCACGGACCAGCAGACCCTGCTGCTGGAGCCCTGGACAGGTAAGGAGGCCCCCGGCCTGCCAGCCCTGGGCCTGGAGCAAAGGGAAGGGGGCTGGACCCTGTGGCTGCACAGTCCGGCCATCAGCGAGCGCTACACCCCGGGCGGTGCCCTCGACATCTGGCTGCGGGAGCAGGCCGATGCCCTCTGCGTGGGGCGGGAATGGCTGCCCCTGCTCAGTTCTGCCCTGGCTAAGGCCAGCGCCTTCAAGGTGGGCGAAGCCCAGGCGGCCCTCTCGGTAGCCCTGGAGCTCAACTCTGCAGGCCAGTTGGAGCACTACCGCTTCAGCCGCAGCATGATCAAACCGGTGGCCTGTGCGGCAGCCGACGCCCTCAATGCCCTGGCCGAGCGCAAGCCCAAAAGCCGCACCCTGCCGGCGGCACTCAAAGGCCTCAAGGATCAACTGCCCCTGGTGGAACAGCTGGTTGCCCTGACAGCTCTGCTGCGTCAAGCGCGCCAGGCCAACGGCTCTCTGGATCTGAACCTGCCCCAGCCCGCCATTGACAGCCTGGGGGATCTGGCCGTGCCGGGGCCGGATCTGCCCCTGGAGGGATGGCTGGTGACCCTGGATGACCACCACCCGATCGCCCTGTTGCGCGAAGCGGTGCTCCTTGCCGAACGGGCCCTCGGCCAGCATCTGGCCGGACTGGGCCTGCCGGCGATCTACAGCACCAACGCCAGTGCCGATGCCAGCGACCTCAACGACGTGGCCCGCTCCGCCCTGGCCCTTGACATCCCCCTGGAACTGGGGGAGGAAGGCAATGCCAGCGCCGCCGAACTGGCTGGGGCCTTTGCGGGCACAGACCGCAGCCGGGCCCTGCAACAGCAGCTCAAGGCGATCCTCAAACCAATGCTGCTCAGCGATGGGCCTGGAGCCCACGCCCTGATGGGGCTGGTGGACGGGGATAACGCCATCGCTCCCTGGTGTTGCCCGACTCTCCACTACGCCGATCTATGGAACCAGCAGCAGCTGGTGTTGCTGCTCACCGAGGGCAAGGACAGGCCCAGCGTGCGCCACAAAACAAGTGTTGACCTCGCCTCCGATGGCTGCCTGGGCAGCATCGACTGGCCCCTGCTGGCCCCGAGCCAGCTCAGCCCTTACCAGAAGGTGCTCGAGCATGGGCTGGTGCAGCGATTGAACGGCAGGCGGCGCTTCCTCAGCGAGCTCCAGGCAGACCTGCTGGCCATGCTCCAGGCCCGCCAGGCCGAACCGCTGGTGGGACAGGTACTTCCCGGAGTGATCAGCGGAGTGCAGAGCTATGGCTTCTTCGTGGAGGTGCCTCCCTCCCAGGTGGAGGGGCTGGTGCACGTGAGCTCGCTGAAGGACGATTGGTATGAATACCGCTCCCGCCAAAACCGCCTGGTGGGTCGCAAGAACCGCCGGACCTACATGTTGGGGGACCAGGTGGAAGTGGAGATCCAGAAGGTGGATGTGCTGCGCCATCAGATTGACCTGGCGGTGGTGTTACCAGAGGGGGAGGAGCCCGACCCAGACGGACAGGACGAATACAACCCTGACGATGGGCCGGCTCCATTTGCGCCGATCCCGGTTTTGGCAGGGGCCTGAGCATGGACGCCGCAGCCAGCAGTGCTCCCGTGGTGCTGGCGGTATCTGGCGCCTCGGCCCAGCCCCTGGCCCAGCGGGCCCTGCAACTGCTGCTCGAAGCCGGCGAGGCGGTAGAGCTGGTGGCCTCCCGCGGCGCCATCGGCGTGTGGCAGGCGGAGCTGGGCCTGCGGGTGCCCTCCGAGCCCGCCGCCCAGGAGCGTTTCTGGCGGGAGCGCACCGGCACCAGCACGGGACAGCTGCGCTGCCACCGCTGGAATGACCAGGCCGCCGGCATCGCCAGCGGCAGCTATCGCACCAGGGGAATGGTGATCCTGCCTGCCTCTATGGGCACAGTGGGGCGAATCGCCTCAGGGGTGGCCCTCGATCTGCTGGAGCGGGCCGCCGATGTCCACCTCAAGGAGGGCAGGCCCCTGGTGATCTGCCCGCGGGAAACCCCCTGGAACCTGATCCACCTGCGCAACCTCACCGCCCTCGCCGAAGCGGGCGCCCGCATCGCCCCGCCGGTGCCTGCCTGGTACCACCAGCCCCAGACCATTGACGACATGGTCGATTTCCTAGTGATCCGCGTCTTCGACGTTCTGGGCTACGAACTTGGCAGCATGCGCCGTTGGCAGGGGCCACCCCACCAGCCAGGATCTCCAGACGCCCCCTCCGCCTGATTCGGTTCCTGTCCGTTGGCCCTGCTGCAACGCCTGCTGCTACTTCCCCTGCTGGCCCCGCTGCTGGTGGTGTTGCTGGTGGGCGCCCTCAATCCCAGGCCCAGCCTCTCCCTGCGCCTGCTGATCTGGACTTCCCCCGCCCTGCCGATCGGCGTCTGGATAGCCCTTGCCGGCGGCGGCGGCGCTGGACTCAGTGCCGCTGCAGCCGCCCTGGCCCTTGGCACGGGAGCGGGTAGCCCGCGCCGCCAGGGGAGTCGCTCGGCACCGGAGCGGCCGCAGACCCGGGCGAAGGGGCCGGTTCCCCAACCAGCCCCGGCAGCCGGACCGCCGCGCCCACCGGGGGAACCAGCCCCCACCGTGGCAGTGCCGTTCCGGGTGATCCGCAAGGGTCGCAGCAACGCCAATCCGGAACCCGTTGGGGCCCAGGCAAGGGCCGTGGGCGATGGTTGGGACTCAAGCAGCAACGACGACTGGTGAGCTGGTGGTGCAGGGCCATACCAGGCCTGCGTAAGGTTGGGTGAGATGCCGCAAGGGGCCTGCACCGGTGAGCGAATCCGCCCAACCTGCCACCAATGGGGAATCCCGGCCTGCCGCCGCCGCCAAGGCCAAGCCGCCGAGCCCGGAAGACCAGCCCTTTGAGAGCTTTATCCCCAAGCTGCTGATGCCTGCATTGGCAGCAGAAATCCAGGGCTATGGCGGCCCCTCGCCGCAACTGGTCTTCGAGCAGGGCCCGATGCCGGTGGTGGGCTCAGAGTGCTGGATGGTTAAGGGCGAGCTGCCCGGCCAGCGACGCTTCTGGCTCTGCTTCACGGCAGCCAGCATCAATTCCGCCAAAACGGTGGCGGTGGCAGAGGGGGGCAGTGAACCCAGCCTGCTCGAGTCGTTCCTGATTGATGAGAAGAAGATGTCGCTGGCGCTGCTGGTCTCGCGCCTGGTCCAGCGTCTCAACGGCCAGAAATGGCTCGGCCCGAACTGACGACCAAGCCCCCTACGATGCAAGTACAGCCGTAAGCCGCAACGCCAGATGGTGCCTCCCGCCGCGATTGCCACTTCCCCAGTCACCCCGGAAGCCCCGGCGACCAAGGATCCGGTCAGGGACACGATCCTGACCCCCCGCTTCTACACCACGGATTTTGACGCCATGGCGGCGATGGATCTGCAGCCCAACGTGTTGGAGCTGGAGGCCATCTGCGAGGAGTTCCGCAAGGACTACAACCGCCACCATTTCGTGCGCAACGACGAATTCGACGGGGCGGCAGCCAAACTCGACCCCAAAACCCGCCAGGTGTTTGTTGAGTTTCTTGAGCAGAGCTGCACTTCGGAATTTTCCGGCTTCCTGCTCTACAAGGAGCTTAGCCGCCGGATCAAAAGCAAAAACCCCCTGTTGGCCGAATGCTTCGCCCACATGGCCAGGGATGAGGCACGCCATGCCGGCTTCCTCAACAAGGCAATGGGAGATTTCGGGCTGCAGCTCGATCTGGGCTTTCTTACGGCTAATAAGGCCTACACCTTCTTCAAGCCCAAGTTCATCTTTTACGCCACCTACCTGAGCGAAAAGATCGGTTACTGGCGTTACATCGCTATTTATCGCCACCTCGAAGAACATCCTGAGAGCAAGATCTTCCCGATCTTCAACTTCTTCGAAAACTGGTGCCAGGACGAAAACCGCCATGGCGACTTCTTTGACGCCCTGATGAAGGCCCAACCTGCCACGGTCCGTGGCCTGACGGCCCGTCTGTGGTGTCGCTTTTTCCTGCTGGCCGTGTTTGCCACCATGTACGTGCGCGACGTGGCCCGCAAGGAGTTCTACGAAGCCCTTGGACTCGATGCCCGCGCCTACGACAAGGTTGTAATTGCCAAGACCAACGAGACCTCCGCCCGGGTATTCCCCGTGGTGCTCAACGTCGACCATCCCAAGTTCTATGTGCGGCTAGAGCGGCTGGTGTCCAACAACGCCGGACTGAGTGCAGTCGATGCCAGCTCCGCGCCGGCGCCGCTGAAGCTGCTGCGCAAGCTGCCCTTGTGGATCGCCAATGGAGCTGAAATGGCCAAGCTCTACCTGATGGCCCCGATCCGCAGCGAGCACTTCCAAGCCGCTGTGCGCTGAGTCCAGCCTGACCGGGCTCCTCCCAGTAAGCCCACATCTCCTGCCCCCGCCCCCTCGCCGATCTACCTTGGTTGCCTCCACTCCCGTTTCGGGCGCGAACCCCGCTAGCTTTGACACCAGCTGGCTGCCGCGGCTCGAATCCCTGCTGGCCGCCGGTCGGGGGGCCGGCGCCGACCTGGTGGAGATATTTCTAGAGCGCACAGACCATCTGGGCGTATTGGCCGAGCAGGAGGTAATAACCAATGTCAGCCCATCCTTCGGCATGGGAGCTGGAATTCGGGTATTCCGCGGCGAGCGCGACGGCTTTGTCAGCACCAACGACCTGAGCGCCCAGGGCCTGCTCCAAGGCCTGGATCAGGCCTTGGGCATGCTCGGCCTGATGCTCAGCAGCGGCCCATCAACCGGCCCATCAAAGGGTTTCGAGGGACTCGGTGCCCTCAGAGACTTCAGCGCAGTCAAGAGCGACTGGCTGGAGCGCTGCCCTTCCCTGGCTGAAGCCACGGTGAAACTGCTGGAGGGCACCGCCAGGCTGGCCCAGCATGGCGAGCACCTGCAGGCCCGCCGGGGCAGCTATTCCCGCGACTGGCAGAGCGTGCTGGTGGCCGCCAGTGACGGCACCTTTGCCCGCGACATCCGCCTGCACCAGTCTTTGGGTCTAAACGTGCTCGCTGCCGACGGCGACCACCGCGCCGGCCTGGGCCGCCGCTACGGCACCTCCGATCGGCCCGACGACCTGCGCGACTGGGACGCCGATGCTGCGGCCCAGGATGTGTGCACCAGTGTGGGCACCATGCTCTACGCCGACTACGTGGAGGCCGGCCAGATGCCGGCGGTGCTCGCCAACCGCTTCGGCGGTGTGATTTTTCATGAGGCGTGCGGCCACCTGCTCGAAACCACCCAGGTGGAGCGGGGCACCACCCCCTTTGCCGACAAGGTGGGCGAATCCATCGCCCATCAAGCCGTTACGGCCATCGATGAGGGCCTCAGTGAGGGCGCTTTCGGCTCCCTCTCGATGGATGACGAGGGCATGGAGCCCCAGCGGACGGTGCTGATCGAAAGGGGAGTTTTGAAGGGTTTCCTGAGTGACCGCGCCGGCGAGCTGCGCACCGGCCATGGCCGCACCGGCAGCGGTCGCCGCCAGAGCCATGCCTTTGCCGCCGCCAGCCGCATGCGCAACACCTTTATCGCCGCCGGCCCCCACACCCCCGACCAGTTGATCGCCTCGGTTGACAAGGGGCTGTACTGCAAATCAATGGGCGGGGGCAGTGTGGGCCCCACGGGCCAGTTCAACTTCGCCGTGGAGGAGGGCTACCTGATCGAAAACGGCCAACTCACCAAGCCGGTGAAGGGAGCCACCCTGATTGGCGAAGCCAAGGAGGTGATGCCGCGCATCTCGATGTGTGCCAATGATCTGGAGCTGGCCGCCGGGTTCTGCGGCTCGGTCAGCGGCAGCATCAACGTGACCGTCGGCCAACCCCACATCAAGGTGGAATCAATCACCGTCGGGGGGCGCTGACCATGGCTGACAACCGCCTCAACCCCGAAGCCCTCAGCGCCAGGCTGCAGCAGCTGGCCCAGGCCGCCGCCATCCATCAATGGGACCTGGGGGCCTCCTGCAGCACCGACACCTCCGTGCAGGTCGACCGCGGTGAAGCCAAACAGATGAAAGGTGCCCAGCGCAGCGCCATCACCGTGCGGGTGTGGAACGACAAGGGCCTGGTGGGAATCACCAGCACCTCGGATCTCAGCGACGCCGGCCTGGAGAGGGCCCTGGGCGGCGCCCACGCCGCCAGCGCCTTTGGCAACTCCGAGGAAACGCCCGCCTTCTCCCCCCTGGCCACCGCCCCCCTGGTCAGCCTGGATCAGCCCCTGCGCGAGCCCCAGCCGATCCTCACCCTGCTGGAGAGCCTCAAAGAAGCCGAGCGCCAACTGCTCGATCGCCATGGCGCCATCGGTACGGTGCCCTACAACGGCCTGGCCCAGCGCAGCAGTGAGCGCCTCTACCTCAACAGTGATGGGGCTCGCCGCCACCAGTTGCTCACCACCGCCAGCATCTACCTCTATGCCAGGGCAGAAGAGGCTGGCCGCAAACCCCGCAGCTCCGGCGCCGTTCGCATGGCCTACGGCACCGGCGATCTCGACATCGCTGGCTGCATAGATGAGGCGGCCGAGCGCACCATCGCCCACCTCGACTACGCCCCGATCGAAACCGGCTCCTACACCTGCGTGTTCAGCCCGGAGGCCTTCCTCGACCTGATCGGCGCCTTCAGCAGTTTGTTCAACGCCAGATCGGTGCTCGATGGGGTCAGCCTCAGCCAGCGCGACTCCCTCGGCCAGAGCATGGCGGTGCCATTCCTGAGCATTCGGGACAACGGCCTGCACCCCGGCAATATCGGCGCCTCGCTGTTTGATGGCGAGGGAACGCCGACCGCCCCGCTTGAATTGGTGGAGGGCGGCATACTCCGCAACTTCCTGCACTCGGAGGCCACGGCCCGGACCTTTGGGGTACACCCCACCGGCCACGCCGGCATGGGGGCCAAGGTGGCTGTAGGCCCCGACTGGTTTGAGATCGGGCCTACCCCCGGCAGCGGCGGCGGCCAGCAGGGACTGGATCGTTTCAGCCATGGGGGGCCCTTAGTGGTGATCGATTCCCTCTCTGCCCTGCATGCCGGTGTCAAGGCCAGCCAGGGCTCCTTCTCCCTGCCCTTCGACGGCTGGCTGGTGGCCGGCGGAGTCAGCCGCTCCATCGAAGCAGCCACCGTGGCTGGCGACATCCGCAAGCTGCTCCAGGCAATCGTTGGCTTTGAGGGCGAGGCCAAGGTGACCCCGGATGGTCTCTGCCCCTACGTGTGGGTTGAGGGCCTCTCGATCACCGGCGAAGCGTGAAAATCCTGTTCTGGGGCACGCCGGCCTACGCCGTGCCCAGCCTGGAGGCCCTGCTGGCTGCAGGTCACAGCGTGGTGGGGGTAGTGAGCCAGCCGGATCGGCGCCGCGGCCGCGGCAAGGAGCTCCAGCCCAGCGCCGTCAAGGCCCGGGCCCTGGAGTTCGGTCTGCCGGTATTCACACCGGAGCGAATCCGGCGCGAGCCCGAGCTCCAGGCCCGGCTTGGGGCCCTCGGCCCCGATGCGTCCGTGGTGGTGGCCTTCGGCCAAATTCTGCCGCCGGAGGTGCTGGTCCAGCCGCCCCTGGGCTGCTGGAACGCCCATGGCTCCCTGCTGCCCCGCTGGCGGGGAGCGGCCCCAATTCAGTGGTGCCTGCTGGAGGGTGACAGGGAAACCGGGGTGGGGATCATGGCCATGGAGGCAGGGCTTGACACCGGGCCGGTGTTACTTGAGCGCTCCCTTGCCATTGGCCCGCTGGAGAACGCCCGCCAGCTGGGACAGCGGCTGGCCATGCTCAGCGCCGAGCTGCTGGTCGAGGCCCTGCCCCGCATCGAGGCCGCCGGAACGGGGCCGGAAGCCGAACGGCTGGCCCGGCTGGGGGTGCGTCCCCAGGGGGCAGCTGGGCTCAGCGTGGCCCGCTTGCTGACCAAAGCCGACGCGGTAATCGACTGGAGCTCAGCAGCGGTGGCGATCCACCGGCGGGTGATGGGCCTCTACCCCAATGCCCACACGAGCTGGCGGGGCAAACGGCTGAAGTTGCTGGCCAGCGAACCCCTGGTGGCCGAATTTGAAGGGATAAAGCTTGAGGGGATAAAGCTTGGGGGGGCAATACCAGGCACGGTCCTGGCAATCGAGCCCGGGGTGGGCCTGGTGGTGGCAAGCGGCGCCGGCCCGCTGCTGGTGCGGGAGGCCCAGCAGGAAGGCCGCGCTCCCGCCCTGGGCCAGGCCCTGATCCAACAGTTGGGCGCTGGGCCCGGCGACCGGTTCGGCAGCGCAGCGGGTTTGCTAGATGGGGCTAACCCTGCTTGAGCTCGAGCGCCTCCTTGCGGTGCAGGGCATGCAGGCCCTCCAACTGGTTGTGCACGGAAACCAGCTGGTCACGAATGTGCTGGCTGTTCTCGATGCGTCCCAGGGAGAGCAGCATCGACTCAATCTGGCTCTTGCAATCGATCAACACGCGGCATTGCGGGGATCCGGGTTCGTAGGGCATTGCTCAACTCTCAACACACCCATCGCAGCGGAGCAGGGCCGCCGCTGATGTGTCCGTTGCTGCGGTTCGCGAAGCCGGGCTTCAGCGACCGGAGCCGGAGGGTCGTCGCCCACCACGGTGGCGGGCGCCATGGGGGGCAGGGGAGCGGCGCCCCCCCTTACCGCGGCCGCCACTGAGATCGAGGGGAGCGGCCGAGAGCACCTTGGGTTCAAAACCAGGCACCTCCTGCCGCGGCAGGCTCAGCCCGATCACCCGCTCAATCGCCCGCAGCAACTCACTTTCTTCAGCAGCCACCAGGGAGATCGCGTGGCCGTTATGGCCGGCCCGACCGGTGCGGCCGATGCGATGCACGTAATCCTCCGCCTGGTTCGGCAGGTCGAGGTTGACCACGTGGGGCAGCTGGTGGATGTCGATGCCGCGGGCAGCCAGGTCGGTGGCCACCAGCACGCGCAGGGCACCGGCTTTGAAATCGGCCAGGGCGCGGGTGCGGGCCCCCTGGCTCTTGTTGCCGTGGATGGCTGCGGCGGTCATACCTTCGCGAATGAGCCGGTCCGCCATGCGGTTGGCGCCGTGCTTGGTACGGGAGAACACCAGCACCTGCTGCCAGTCATTGCTGCGAATCAGGTGGCTGAGCAGATCTCCCTTGCGGTCCATGTCGCAGGGATGGAGCAGGTGCTCAACGGTGGGGGCCGCCTGATTTGCCGGGGTGGCCTGGAGCTGGACGGGATTGTGCAGCAGCCCCGTGGCCAGACGCCGGATGTCGCCGGAAAAAGTGGCCGAAAACAGCAGGTTCTGACGCTTGGCTGGCAGCAGGGCCAAGATTTTCTGGATATCGCGGATGAAGCCCATGTCGAGCATCCGGTCGGCCTCATCGAGAACCAGGATCTCAACCCGATCGAGCCGCAGGGCCTTCTGCTGGTAGAGATCCATCAGCCGGCCCGGAGTGGCCACGAGTATGTCGGCCCCCCTCTGCAGACGGTTGATCTGGGGGTTCACCTTGACCCCGCCAAACACCACGTCACTGCGCAGGTCGAGGTAGCGGCCATAGGCCCGGACGCTCTCACCCACCTGGGCCGCCAGCTCACGGGTGGGGGTGAGCACCAAAGAGCGCACGATGCCGGCGCGGGCGGGGGGGCCGTGGCGCAGCCGCTCCAGCATCGGCAGGGTGAAGCCTGCGGTTTTGCCGGTGCCGGTCTGGGCCGCAGCCATCACATCGTGACCGGCCAGCACGGCTGGTATGCACTGGCTCTGGATCGGTGAAGGACTGGTGTAGCCCTTCTCAGCCACCGCCTTGAGCAGGGGTTCGCCCAGGCCAAAGGAATCGAAGGAGGCAGCCAAGGCCTCAGCAGAGGTCTTGGCATCTGGTGAAGTCTTGGGAGCTGGGATGGATTGGGTAATCGCCGCATAAGCGTTGTCAGCCCAGCCTAGGAGTCGTTGGTTAGGGGTTCAGGCGAGGCGATCAGGTAGGTCGATCAGGTAGGTCGATCAGTTAGAGCGATCTCGCTGGCGGTAGTGGGCGCAGAGCTCGCAGGGCCCATCGGGCAGCACGGCGCAGCGCAGCAGGGGAGTTCGGGCGTTGTAGCGACAGCTGGGATCGCCAATCACCCACTGGTTGTGCCACCAGCGAGCATCGTCTGGTTGGCGTTGGGGCTTCACCTGCAACGCCACGCTGGCGAGCTGGTATTTACCGTTGCGCAACTGGTAGCGATGGCGGCGCTGCAGAACCAAAAAGCTGCGACCAGCACTTTCCAGCCAGCGGCCTGGATGGGGCACATCACCGATTTCGTCTACCTCTAGGGCCGCGAGCAATCGATCGGTGTCGATCTGGCGCAGCTCCACCCTCATGGAACGGGGGGCTGGTCCACCGGGACCTGGCGGACGGAGAAACCCCAGGCAAATAGGCCAGCCACCAGAAGCAGCAGCAGCCACTCCGGCGGCACCACCTGGGGCAGGCCTAGGCGCAGCAGTAAACGAATCCCCACCAGTCCCACCGCCAGGTAGCCAGCCGTCTCAAGGTGCTGGTAGACGGCCAGCCAACGGATGAAGAGTTCAGCCGTGAGCCGCAGGGCAATCACCCCAATCACCCCCCCAGCCATCACCAGAACCAGCCGATCCGTCACCGCTACAGCGGCAGCCACGCTGTCGAGGGAGAAGGCCAGATCGGTGAGGGCAAGCGTCAGGACAACCGAGCCCAGGCCTGCATGGTGGAGGGAGCCTTGGGGGGATGGGGCGGGTTGGGCTGGATCTGGGTCCTGCCCTACGGCGCTGGAATCCTCTGCCGGATTGGAGAAGACCAGCACCAGATGGCTGCCAGAGAGCCAGAGCAGGTAGCCGGCGGCCGCCAGCTGCAGGGGCCAGAAATTGAGCACCCACCGGGCGGCCACGATCAGCCCCAGGCGAAACACCAGGGCCAGGCCCAGGCCCAGGTTGAGCGCCTGGCGCTGGCGGGCCGGATCCTCCAGGCCCCGGGCAATGGCGGCCAGGGCAATGGCGTTGTCAGCAGACAACACGGCCTCGAGCGCCACCAGCAAGGGCAACAGCAGCAGTACCTCGCCCCACTGGTCCGCCTGCTCGAGCAGGGGTTGGATTGACTGGATCGACTCCGCTTCCACGGGCTGCAGCGGACCAAGATGGTGGGAAGTCTAGAAAGTCGGGTTGGCCAGTCCGGGGGATGAAGAGGTGCCAGACGGGCAGCTGGAAGTCCAGTTAGTTCATGCCGAGGCGGGCAGCCGCATCGTGCTGGTGCAGCTCAGGCGGGCGGGGCAGATCCTCGATGCGGCCCTCGGCGAAGCAGCCACGGCCGAGCTGGCGGAGGATCGGGCCCGCCAACGGCTGCAGGGCCGACCCCAGCCCCAGATCGAGCTGGAGGCAAGGGAACCACTGACCAGGGAACCGGTGGCCAGACCCAAGGCCCCAGCTCCCATCGCGACCCCAGCCCCCCAGCCCCTGGCTTCAGCAACACAGCCTTCAGCAACACAGCCTTCAGCAACACAGCCTTTACCAACCCAGCCTTCTGAACCCGAATCTCTGCAGCCCCCAGCCCAGCCGCCGGAGGAGCCCCAGGTGGATCCGGAGGACTGGTCGGCTGAACTGGCCCAACTCGAGCTGGAGCTGCAGCGGCTCGGCTGGGATCGGGACCAGGAGGCGGTGTACCTGCAGCGGGTTTTCGACAACCCCAACCGCAACCGCCTCACCAACTACGCCGATCTGCAGGCCTACCTGGCGGCACTGCAGGGATTCAGCCCGGGCACCCAGGCCAGCAGCGCTCCGGCACCCCTGAGGCGGCGCGAACTGCTGAGCCAGTGCGACCAACTGCTGGCCCAGCTGCAATGGGAGCCTGGCCAGGGCCGGGCATTGCTGGAGCAGCACTTTTCCCTCACCAGCCGCCAGCAGCTCAGTGATGCCCAGCTACTGCAATTCAACATGCTGCTGGAGGATCTCAGCTGTGATCTCAGCAGTGGGCTTGCACCAACTGGACCCCAAGGGTGAGGCGGTCTTGGTTGGCAAAGGCCTCCCTTTCGAGCTGACGCACCCGCTCTGGGGCCGTGCGATAGATCGGTTCATCTAGCACCGTCGTGAGATGGCCAGGTAGCTGGGTTGGCAGGCCAAGCGAGAGGGGTTCCGAACCCAAGCCCTGGTTGCTGCAGCTCTGGGCCACGTGGATCGCCTCATGGTTGAGCACCCTGGCGAATTCCAGCGTGCCCTTGCTCACCACAGTGGGCTGGATGCGCAGGGTGCGGGCTTGCGGGTCCCATTCAGCGGCAGCGCCGCTCTTGTGGGGGGCAGAGAGGTTCACCTGCACGCCGACCTGCTCCAGGGCCTGCAGGAGCTGGCCGATCGCCTGCCTTTCCCGCTCGAAGCTGGGCGGATTGGCGATCAGGGCGCGGATCGACTCCAGATTCAGTGGCGGCTCGCCGGCCCGGCGCTTGTAGACATAGCGGTAGCCGCCGTTGGCCAAGGGTTCGGCGCGGGGGGTCCACTGCCGGTCGGCCTCGGCCAGCTGGCTGAGCAGCTGCTGCTGGTCTGGCGAAGAACCCAGCGGTGATCGGGGCTGGGGAGCGGGGGCTCCAACCGGCCGAATCGCTGCAGGCGCTGGAGTTCGCGAGGCTAGGGGCTGGTTGCCCCGAGGCACCACCATCAGGGCTACCCCTGCCCCCAGCAACAGGGCACCGAACAGGGGCAGCACGCCCACAACGGCCCCCTTCTCGGTGGCTTGGCCGCCATCGGCGCAGAGCTGGCAGTGCCTACGTGCCATTAGCTCGAAGGGAGATTGGCTTTGCCGGGAATGCTCCAACAATCGCGGAGGGCAGGAAGAGCTTGGTCAGCAACAGCAAAGAAATCGATCTCACGGAACACATCCCTTTGGCAGGCGCGACCGCGTTGGATGGCGTCGGCGATCCGCTCAGGCCCCCCCGGCTCTTCCAGGGCATGGGAATAGCCAGGCGGCACGACCAGACTCGGCAGCAGCCCCGTCTGAAAGATGCTCACGGCACCGATAAAGCCAAGGGTGGCCCCGGGCAAGGTGCTGGCGGCGGCCTGGAAGGCGGTCACCTCCATCTCACCCATCGGGGTGGTGTCGAAATCCGCCAGCACATGGATCCAATCGTGATGGGCTAGGGCCGCGTTAGCGGCACCCGGTTCCCCTGGGAAACCGAAGCCGCGCTCCTGGTAAAAATCCCAGAGGCTGCGGCCAATGCTGCCAGCAGGGCAGTGCTCCAGGGCGCGCCAGCGGGCCGCCTCGATGGGATCCGGCTCCACGGTGAGGGCGTAGGCCTGGTCGCCATGGCGGGCCAGCAGCCCCTCAAAGGCTGGGCTGAACATGTCCTGCTCACCAACCCAGTCGTAGCGGTAGAAGTCGTGCAGGGCCTGGGCGGAGGCATGGGCCGCCAGGTCGCGGGCAAGCCTCAGGCTGCGGTCTTCCACCCCCAGCACGCCGGCCCAGTGTTCGATCGAGGCCTCGAGCGCCGCAGGGATGGAATCGCAGAGCATCTCTAGGGTCACCATCAACTCCACCAACTCGAGCCGTTGCTCGGCAGTGGGCAGGGCCTCGGCCACGGCTTCGGGGGAGAGGCCGGGGATCTGATCGAAATCGGCCTCGTAGCCGAGCAGCTGGTGGAACAGCACGGCCAGGAAGCGGGGCTGAAGAGGGGTCTGCCAGCCGTCACCCCGACAGGCGCCCACCAGGGCCGCCGCCTGCAGCGGGGCCTGATCGACCGTGCTGTGGATCAGAAACATGGCCGCAAAGGTGGGATCGCCATTTCAGTATGGGCAGTTGCGAAGATCGGAACTAGCTGCTGCCAGATCCGCCCATGCCCCTCACCGCCCTGGTGCGCCAGCTGCAGCAGGCAGCCCTCACCGGCGAGGTGCTGGCACGGCTGGCGCGGCCCGAGCGATTGAGGCTGGCCGGTGGCGGTCGGGCCGCCCGGGCCCTGATCAGCAGCGCCATGGCCCGCGCCACGGGGGCACCGCTGCTGGTGATCGTGCCGACCCTGGAGGAGGCGGGCCGCTGGGCGGCGCTGCTGGAGCTGATGGGTTGGTCCAGCTGCCAGCTCTACCCCACCAGCGAGGCCAGCCCCTACGAGCCCTTTGATCCCACCAGCGAGATCACCTGGGGCCAGCTGCAGGTGCTCAGCGAGCTGGTCGATAGGCCAGCAGGAGGCCTCGCCATCGTGGCCACCGAGCGGGCCCTGCAGCCCCACCTGCCCCCGCCCCAGGCCCTGCGGGCCCAATGCCTCAGTTTGCGCAAGGGCGAAACCATCAGCCTCGAGCAGCTGGGCGAAACCCTGAGCCGCCTTGGTTACGAGCGGGTGCCCACGATCGAGCAGGAGGGCAGCTGGAGTCGCCGCGGCGACATCGTCGATGTCTTCCCGGTGAGCAGCGAACTCCCCGTGAGGCTGGAGTTTTTTGGCGAGGAGCTCGACAAGCTGCGGGAATTTGACCCCGCATCCCAACGCTCCCTCGATCCCATCGAGGTGGTGCGCCTGACCCCCAGCGGCTACGGCCCCCTGGTTGCCGACGCGCTGCGCCAGACGATGCCTGATGGGCTGGAGCTGCTGCTCAAGCCGGAGGCCCTCGACCAGCTGCTGGAGGGCGGCACCCCCGAGGGGATGCGGCGGCTGATGGGCCTGGCCTGGGACGAGCCGGCCTCCCTGCTCGATTACCTCGGCGCCGACACCCTGGTGGCTGTCGATGGCAGGAGCCAATGTCTCTCCCATGCCCAGCAGTGGTTTGACCACGCCGCCGGACACCACGCTGAGGTCTGCGGCGAGCTGGGGGGCGCGCTGCCAGGGGTGCTGCATTGGGAGCCAGCCGGCGCCCTCCAACAGGCGGAAGCCTTCAGGGGCTTTGATCTGGCCGAGCTGCTGGAAACGGACAGCCACCCCAACAGCTTTGATCTGGCCGCCCGCTCGATGCCCGCCTACCCGAACGCCTTTGGCAAATTGGCCGCCCTGGTGAAGGGCTTTGTGGCTGAGAAGGCCACAGTGTGGCTGATCTCTGCCCAGCCCTCGCGGGCGGTGGCCCTACTGGAGGAGCACGACTGCATCACCCGCTTTGTGCCCAATCCCGCCGACTTCCCAGCCATCGATCGACTGGTGGACCAGGCCACACCGGTGGCCCTGAAAAACCGAAGCACCGCCGAACTGGAGGGGCTGCAGCTGCCGGCCTGGAAGTTGGTGCTGATTACCGATCGGGAATTTTTCGGCCAGCATGCCCTCGCCGCCAGCGGTTATGTGCGCCGCCGCCGCAAGGCAGCCAGCCGCACGGTCGACCCGGGCAAGATGCAACCGGGAGATTTCGTGGTGCACCGCAACCACGGCATCGGCAAGTTTCTCAAGCTCGAAAAACTGGCGATCGGCGACGAATCGCGGGATTACCTGGTGGTGCAATACGCCGACGGCCTGCTGCGGGTGGCTGCCGACCAGCTGGGCAGCCTGGGCCGCTACCGCGCCAGCACCGACGCCCCGCCTGAGCTCAACCGCATGGGCGGTACGGCCTGGGCCAAAGCCAAGGAACGGGCCATCAAGGCCGTGCGCAAAGTGGCGGTGGATCTGGTGAAGCTCTATGCCGAGCGACACCAGGCGCCGGGCTTCGCCTACCCGGCCGATGGCCCCTGGCAGCAGGAGCTGGAGGATTCCTTCCCCTATGACCCCACCCCAGACCAGACCAAGGCCATTGCCGATGTGAAGCGCGACATGGAACAACCCCAGCCCATGGATCGGCTGGTGTGTGGCGATGTGGGCTTCGGCAAAACGGAGGTGGCGATCCGGGCGATTTTCAAGGCGGTTACGGCGGGCAAGCAGGTGGCCATGCTGGCCCCAACTACCGTTTTGGCCCAACAGCACTGGCGCACCCTGAGCGAACGCTTTGCGCCCTATCCCCTCAAAGTGAGCCTGCTCAACCGCTTCCGCACCGCAAGCGAGCGCAAGACCATCCTCGAAGGGCTCAGTAAAGGCAATGTGGACGTGGTTGTGGGCACCCACCAGCTGCTCTCCAAGGGCACGGGCTTCAAGCAGCTGGGCCTGCTGGTGGTGGATGAGGAGCAGCGCTTCGGCGTCAACCAGAAGGAAAAGATCAAGGCGCTGCGCAAGGACGTGGACGTGTTGACCCTGTCGGCAACGCCGATTCCGCGCACCCTCTACATGAGCCTTTCGGGGGTGCGGGAGATGAGCCTGATCACCACGCCGCCACCGCTGCGCCGCCCGATAAAAACCCACCTGGCCGCCCTCGATGAGGAGGCAGTGCGCAGCGCCATCCGGCAGGAGCTGGACCGGGGCGGTCAAATCTTTTACGTGGTGCCCAGGGTGGAGGGGATCGAGGAGGTGGCCGGCCAGCTGCGGGTCATGGTTCCGGGCCTGCGGCTACTGGTGGCCCACGGCCAGATGGCCGAAGGGGAACTGGAGAGCGCCATGGTGGCCTTCAATGCCGGCGAGGCCGACCTAATGCTCTGCACCACGATCGTGGAGAGCGGCCTGGACATCCCGCGGGTGAACACGATTTTGATCGAGGACGCCCACAAATTTGGCCTGGCCCAGCTGTACCAGCTGCGGGGCCGGGTGGGCCGCAGCGGTATCCAGGCCCATGCCTGGCTTTTCTATCCGGGCGATGCCTCCCTAAGTGAGGCGGCGCGGCAGCGGCTGCGGGCAATCCAGGAGTTTGCCCAGCTGGGCAGTGGCTACCAGCTGGCCATGCGCGACATGGAGATCCGCGGCGTGGGCAACCTGCTGGGGGTGGAGCAGAGCGGCCAGATGGAGGCGATCGGCTTTGACCTCTACATGGAGATGCTGCAGGAATGCCTCGCCGAGATCCAGGGCCAGGACATCCCCAAGGTGGAAGACACCCAGATCGATCTGCCGATCACCGCCTTCATCCCCGGCGACTGGATCACCGAGAACGACGAGAAGATGGCTGCCTACCGGGCCGCTGCCGACTGCAGTGGCGCGGCCGCCCTGGTTGAGCTGGCAGCTGGCTGGGTAGACCGCTACGGACCCATTCCGGCGCCGGTGCAATCGCTGCTGCAGCTGATGGAGCTGAAGCTGGTAGCCAAGCGCTGCGGCTTCTCGCGGATCAAGCCGGAGAAGCCCAACATCTGCCTGGAAACGCCCATGGAGGAGCCCGCCTTCCGCCTGCTGCGCCAGGGGCTGCCCCAGCATCTCCACGGCCGCCTGGTGTTTCAGGCCAGCAGTGGCAGCACTGCCAAGGTGCTGGCCCGTGGCCTGGGGGTGCTGCCCGCCGAGAAGCAGCTGGAGGAGCTGATGGGCTGGCTCAACCAGATGGCCGCCCAGCTCCCCGGCGCCGATGGCCTCAGCGAAGCCCAGCGGGCCGAGCAGCAGGCGGCCCAGAACGAGGCGGTCCTAGCGGTGTGAGAGCTGTCGGCGCGAGAGGGTGTACAATTTGGCGGAAATCCCAGCGGAAATCGCAGCCGCGAAAACTGACGCCCGGCCTCGATGGCCCGTCGCTCAATTGCAACGGCCGAATCCAACAAACCCCCACGCTCTTGAAACAGCAAAAACGGGGCGCAAGCTTCCGTCGCCGAAGCCTGCATCGTTTCCTGAATCGCCATCTCACCCAGGTGCGTTGGCGTCCCCCATCAGACCAGCTGCTGTAGTTCGCTCACCATGGCTTCAGTGGCCTGATCAGCGAGGCGCGGCAGCGGCAAGTGGGCCTGGGCCATCAACAGGAACAGGTCTTCCTCGTGTTCGGGATGGAGCTGCTCCATCACTTCGAGGTCGCTGCTGCGGCCGAGGGCAAACCCCAGCAGCAACGCGGCATTGCGGTTGCCATCCCGCTCGGCCAGCTCGCAGGTTTCCACCAGATTTGGAACGCTGGCCATCGAACCTGCGGCACCGGTTTCAGTGTGTCACAGATTTCAGTGTCAAGCCAACGCACTCAGCAAGCGCTGGCATTGCCCCCCGGGCGGGGGGCTTGAAGGATGGGCCCCACCTGCACGCCCAGCTCCCGCAAAAATCCGTTACATTAATGAGAAGTTGTGTGAAGGGGACTTGTGGGCGAATTAATCGACGCATCTTCGGGCTTCGCTGGCGGCCTGGGTGGTGGTTTCAGCCTGGTGTCTGGGGTGGTGAGCTTGATTGCCCTAGGCGTATTCGCCCTGCTGCAAGGCGACACGGGCAACAACAACGACGATGACGATTCCAGCCCCGGCGGCGGCCTAATGCAGCCGGTGGCCTGAGCAGACCAGCCTCACTGGCCAGTGAGGCTGGCCAGCATTACTGGCTGCCCTGTTGCTCTAGATAGGCTCGCGGCACCAGCACCAGAAACAGCCACCACCACACCAGCACCGCCGCTGCCACAGGGGCAGTAATCCACCAGAGCTGGAGCAGGAACCAGCTGGCCGTTGGCAGGGCAATGCCGGTCAACATGATTGACCAGGGCTGGCACCACCAGGGCTTTTCATTCCAGATCGAGGGCTGGGGGCTCAAGGCTTAGCGCTCGAGCCCAGGGCAGCTGGCAAGTTGGCGCTGCCTGGCTTGTATGCCTGGGACGGGCCGCTGGCGCTGCGCAGTCGCTTGACCAGCGTGGTCTCCGCTATCCGGTATTGGCTGTCCTTCTTGGTGCCCAGGTCTTCGAGCTTGAGCTTTTGGGCCTCCAGCTCGCTCATCTTGGCCTGCACATCGGGATCAATCCCGTGCTTGTGGATGTCCCGGCCACTGGGGGTGAGGTATTTAGCGATGGTCACAGTCATGCCGGAGCCATCGGAGAGGCCCCGCACCGACTGCACCAGACCTTTACCAAAGGTCTTCTGACCCACAAGGACGGCCCGCTGATTGTCCTGGAGGGCTCCGGAGAGAATTTCACTGGCACTGGCAGAGCCTTCATTGACAAGCACCACCAGGGGCTTCGCCGTAAGGGCACGACCATTGGCCCGCTTCACGTCCTGGATGCCGTCGCGGGTCTTGGTGGAGACGATCGTGCCCTCATTGAGCCACTGGCGGGCGATCTCCACGCTGGCCATCAGCAGGCCGCCGGGGTTGCTGCGCAGATCCAACACATAGCCCTGGGCGCCCTTCTCCTCCAGGTCCTTTACCGCCAGGCGCATGTCCTTGGTGGCGGTGGCACTGAACTGGCGCAGGCGGATGTAGCCCACCTTGACGCCATCTGGGCTGGTATTTATCTGATGATCTACGGCGTGGAGCTCGATACGTTCGCGGGTGAGGGGCACCTGCAGGCTCTGACCCTTGCGCTGCAGGGTGAGGGTTACGGAGGTACCAGCCTGGCCGCGGATCAACTTGACCGCATCTTCGGTACTCATGCCCTTGGTGCTCTTGCCATCAATCGCCGTGATCACATCCTTGGGCTGCACGCCGGCCCGAGAAGCAGGTGAACCATCAATGGGGGAAACCACCACAAGGTTCTTGGTTTCCTTATCGAGGCTCAGCTGGATGCCCACCCCGGAGAGTTCCCCGGAGGTGTCGATCTGCATCTCCTTGAATTCCCGCGGATCCAGAAAGCGGGTATAGGGATCGTCGAGGCTGGCGAGCATGCCCCGAATCGATTCATAGGCTTCCTTGGAGCTGCCGTAGCTCTTGGCCAGCACGTCTCGGCGCAGCTGGCGCCATTGCTCGGGCTTGTACTTGCCGTTGATGTCCAGGTAGTCGCGGAAGACGATCTGCCAGGTCTGGTCGATCACCTCCTTGGGACTGTCGCTGATCCGCGAAGAAGCACCCGGTGATGTCACCACTTCCCTGGCCACGACCGCGGTGGCAGCACAGGCACCAATGCCTACCAGCACAAGCAGACTGGTGCGGGGGCTGGCCATCGGTAAGAGCGGAACAGGCCGGGTAAAGACGCTTTCAAACTAGCGCCGGTAACCGACCTCAGGGCTCGACCCAGCGACCATCCTCCTGAATCAAAGCAATCAGGGCCCCGACCCCCTCCGCTTCCGGCACCCGACGAATCTCCTCGCGGCCCCGGTAGAGGGAAATGGTGCCAGGGATCTTGCCCACATAGCCGTAGTCGGCATCGGCCATTTCGCCCGGCCCATTGACAATGCAGCCCATCACAGCGATGTCCAGACCGGTGAGGTGGGAAGTGGCGTTGCGCACCTTATGCAGCACCTCCTCGAGGTTGAACAGGGTGCGGCCGCAGCTGGGGCAGGCCACGTATTCCACCATCGTCTTGCGCAGGCCCAGGGCCTGCAAAATCGAGTAGCAGACAGGTATCTCCCGCTCGGGTGCCTCGGTGAGCGAAACCCGGATGGTGTCCCCGAGCCCCTCGGCCAGCAAGGGAGCAATGCCGGCGGTACTTTTAATTCGCCCGTAATCGCCGTCGCCCGCCTCGGTGACGCCCAGGTGCAGGGGGTAGGGGAAGCCCTCGGCGTCCATGCGGTCCGCCATCATCCGGTAGGCGGCCATCATCACTGGGGCCCGCGACGCCTTCATCGAAACCACGATGTTGTGGAAGTCGAGGCGGTCGCAGATGCGGATGAATTCCAGGGCGCTCTCCACCATGCCCAGGGGCGTGTCGCCGTAGCAAAACAGCATCCGCTCAGCCAGGGAGCCATGGTTGACGCCAATCCGCAGGGCCTTGTCCTGCTGCTTGAGCAGCTGCACCAGCGGCTCAAACGTTTCAGAGATGCGCTCACCGATGGCGGCGACCTCCTCGGGGCTGAATTCGGTGCGATTGGGGTCGGGCTTGTCGAACACGAACAAGCCGGGATTGATCCGCACTTTGTCGACGTGCTGGGCCACCTCCAGGGCAATCTTCATGCCGTTGTGATGCACATCCGCTACGAGGGGCACCGGCTGGTAGGTGTCTTCCAGGCGCTGGCGGATTTCCTTTACCGCCTTGGCGTGGGCCAGGGACGGCACGGTGAGGCGCACGATTTCACAGCCGACTTCATGCAGCCGCCGGATGCCGGCGGTGGCCCCTTCGATATCGAGGGTGTCCTCGTTGATCATCGACTGCACCACCACCGGATGGTCGCTGCCGATCCAGATGTTTCCCACCCGCACGCTGCGGGTCTGGCGCCGGTGAATCAGGGTGTCGTAGCGGGCGACGGTGTCGTAGCGAGACGGGGCGGTGGTCATCGCGGGGCAGGGGCGCGTGGCCAAAGCCTGTCACAAAGGCAGCTGAAGCGGCGAGGGTGTCAAACGCTCTGAGCAGTTGGGCAAGGCGGGGGGCGGGGGGCAAGAAGGAAAGGATGACCGCCGATCCTTTCAGGGGGCCAGCAGGGAGCGGCGTACTTCCTGGAAGTCGGCTGCAGTGAGAGCACGGGGAGAGCCCTCGACCTGCGAGTTAAAGCGCAATAGATAGGAGGGATGCAGGACGGGCATCAGGCGCCGGCCCCGCAAAATTTCGATCTCGCTGGTGTGCCACTGGCCCCGCAGGTTGGTGATGCCGCCCCTAATACCCAGCACCCCCTCCAGGGCCGTGGCCCCCACCAGCAGGATCACGGCCGGATTCAGCAAAGCGATCTGGCGATCAAGCCAGGGGCGGCAGGCCGTCAGCTCCGCCGGCGTGGGTCGGCGGTTCTGCGGCGGGCGGCACTTGACCACATTGGCCACGTAGGCGTCTCGGTTGCTATCGATGCCAGCGGCAGCTAGCAACTGGTCGAGCAGCTGGCCGGAGCGACCCACAAAGGGCAAGCCAGTGCTGTCTTCCTGAGCGCCGGGACCCTCGCCGATCAGCATCAGCCGGGCGGCGGGATTGCCCCGACTCATCACCACCTGCTGCCTCTCTGCGGCCAGGCCACAGCGGCGACAGGCGGCGCAGGCTTCGGTGAGTTGCTGCAGGGCTGGGGCCAGTTCAGCTGGAGCTGCCATCACGATGGAGCAGGGGGAGGGTTTTGTGCCCGTTGCGTTTCGTGCCCGGCTGAACCCTAGGCGGGAAATCGGTAGGGCAAGATGGCCGCCACAGCTGATGCCGCGCGTCCCGATGCCGGACACAGGGATGATCGCCGCGCCTTCCACCACTCCGATTCTTTCAGCCAGGGCCCGGGCCCTCCAGCCCTCCCTCACCCTGGCCATCTCAGCCCGGGCCAAGGCCCTGCGGGCAGCGGGCAAGGACATCTGCAGCCTCAGCGCCGGCGAACCGGATTTCGACACCCCGGCCTTCATCCGCCAGGCCGCTGCCGACGCCCTGGAGGCAGGCCACACCCGATATGGCCCCGCTGCCGGTGAGCCCGCCCTGCGAGCAGCCATCGCCGCCAAGCTCTGCAGCGAAAATCAGTTGGCCATCAGCCCCGAGCAGGTGCTGGTGACGAACGGCGGCAAACAGGCCCTTTACAACCTGTTTCAGGTGCTGCTCGGCCCCGGCGATGAGCTGCTGCTGCCCTCGCCCTACTGGCTCAGCTACCCGGAGATGGCCCAGCTGGCTGGGGCTTCGGTGGCCCTGATCGCCAGCTCCCCAGCCCAGGGGTTCCGCCTCGATCCTGCCCAGCTGGAGGCAGCCATCACTCCGGCCAGCAAATTGCTGGTGCTTAATAGCCCCGGCAATCCCACCGGCATGGTGCTGAGCCGGCCGGAACTGGAGGCAATTGCCGCGGTGCTGCGCCGCCACCCCCAGGTGGCGGTGGTGTGCGATGAGATCTATGAATACCTACTGGCGCCTGGCCACAGCCACCACAGCCTGGCCGCCGTGGCGCCAGACCTGGCGGATCGCGTCTTCACGGTGAATGGTTTCGCCAAGGGCTGGGCGATGACCGGCTGGCGGGTCGGCTGGCTGGCTGGCCCCAGCACGGTGGTGGCTGCCGCCAGTGCCCTGCAGAGCCAGAGCACCAGCAACGTTTGCAGCTTTGCCCAGTTCGGTGCCCTGGCGGCGATCAACGGCCCGCGGGATTGCGTGCGGGCCATGGCAGCCAAATTTGACGAGCGCCGCAACCTGCTCGCAGCAGGCCTGACAGGCATGGATGGGGTCAAGCTCGAGCCGCCCCAGGGTGCCTTCTATGCCTTTCCGGATGTGAGCGCCCATGGACTCGACTCGATGACCTTCTGCAATCGCCTGCTAGATGAAGTGGGGCTGGCGGTGGTGCCCGGCGCGGCCTTTGGGGAGGATCGCTGCATCCGCCTCTCCTGCGCAGCCAATCCCGCCACCTTGGCCGATGGGCTCGAAAGGTTGAAGAGCTTCCTGGCCGCCCTCTAAATACCCCCAGCCCAAACCAGTAGATCCGCGATGACCAGCCGAAAACGTTTTCTTACCCTCCTGGCTGGCTTCTGCCTGGCGCTTGTGCCGGCGGCCCAGGTTCAGCAGGCCAGCTCCAAACCGGAACTGCGCATCGGCGCCATCCCCGACCAGAACCCCGAAAAACTCAATCGCCTCTACTCCCTGGTTGCCAACGAGCTCAGCCAGCAGCTCGGCGTGAAGGTCACCTATGTGCCGGTAACCGACTACACGGCCGCCGTCAGCGCATTCCGCACCGGGAGCCTGGATCTGGTCTGGTTTGGCGGGCTCACCGGCGTGCAGGCCAGCCTGCAGAAACCAGGGGCCCAAATGCTGGCCCAGCGCGACGTCGATGCCCAGTTCTACAGCGTGTTCATTGCCAATACCCGCGGTGGCCTCAAGCCGATCCAGAACCAGAAAGGCCTGGTGGCACTGAAGAACAAGCGCTTCACCTTCGGCTCGGAAAGTTCCACCTCTGGCCGGCTGATGCCCCAATACTTCCTTCGCCAGGCTGGCGTCAACCTCGACGACTTCGCCGGCGGTGCGCCAGGTTTCAGCGGCAGCCACGACGCCACCATTGCGCTGGTGCAAAGCGGGGCCTACAACGCCGGCGCCGTCAATGAGCAGGTGTGGAAGAGCAGCCTGCGCAGCGGCAAGGCAAACCGGGCCAAGGTGGTGCAGATCTGGCGCACCCCCAGCTTTCCCGACTACCTGTGGCTCGGCCAGCCCAACCTAAACCAACGCTTCGGCAAGGGCTTCAGCACCAAACTGCAAAAGGCAATTCTCAGTTGGCGCTCCAGTGATCCCGAGCAGAAACAGATCTTGAACCTGTTTGGGGCCCAGCAGTTCACCACCGTGAACCCAGCTGAATACAAGAAGATCGAGCAGGTGGGCCGCCAGATCGGCAAAATTCGTTGATCGGATCCAGAATCAGTTGCCAGTAAGAACGGAGTCCATGGTTTGGTTGATCGATCTGGTGTTGGTACTGGCGGGGCTGACGCTCTGGAGCAGGGCCAGCACGGAATCGGATGAGGCCTGGTCGCTATTTCTGTACAGCATCGCCTTTCTGGATCTGGGCTTCATCGCCTTCGGCAATGGCCAGCTGCTGATTGAGGTTCCCTTGCTGGCGCTGGCCCTGGTGCTGCCCTCAGCCGCCAGCCTGGAACAGCGCCGCCGCTGAGCTGGCCATGAACTCCCGCGGCCCCGACCTAATTGAGATGTCCCTGGTGGCGCTGATCCTGGCCCTGATCGTCTACCGACTCACCATGGCCTGACCTTGGCGCCCCTGCTGGTCCTCGACAACATCTGCGTGCGCGGCCGCAGCCAACATCGCCTGGATCGGGTGTCGCTGCAGCTGGAGCCGGGCGAACGGGTCGCCCTGCTGGGCCCCAGCGGTGCCGGCAAGAGCACCCTGCTGGCGGTGGCCAATGGTCTGCTGGCCCCCGACCAGGGCAGCGTGCGCTGGCAGGGGCAGCCCCGGGGCCGGACAGTCCGCGCCCGGCGGCGCCAGCAGGCCCGCATCGGCACCCTCTGGCAAGACCTGCGCCTGATCGAGGAGCTCACGGTGCAGCAAAACCTCAACGCCGCCCGGCTGGCGGTGTGGGGCTGGCCGCGGGCCCTGCTCAACCTGTTGCTGCCGTTGGAAACCGCAGCCTGCGCGGCGGTGCTGCAACGGCTCGATCTCGATCCGGCCCTGCTTAACCAGCCCGTCTCGGCCCTCTCCGGGGGCCAGCGCCAACGGGTGGCCCTGGCCAGGCTGCTGCGGCAAGACCCCTTGCTGCTGCTCGCCGACGAACCCCTGGCCAGCCTGGATCCACGCCTGGCCGCCGATCTGCTGGCCCTGCTGCTGGAGCTGGCCAGCCCGCCAAGGGCCCTACTGCTCAGCCTGCACCGCCCCGACCTACTGGCCGGTTTCGACCGGGTCGTGGGGCTGCGGGCCGGCCTGCTGGTATTCGACCAGGCCGGCTCCAGTCTCGAAACGAGCCAGCTCGAGGCGCTCTACGCCGGTGCCGAAAGGCCATGAGGCCCGCGGCGCCGCTGTGGGTCCTGCTGCCCGCCCTGGTGCTCCTGCCGCTGCTGGCCCTGCTGCCCGGGATCAGCCATGGCGGCGGCTGGGAGCTGGTGGGCGAGTTTGCCGCCGCCGCCCTGCAACCCTCCCTGGAGCCGCTGGTGGTGGGATCTGTGCTGGGGGGCCTGGGCGTTACAGCTGGCATCGCCCTGCTGGGCTGGGCCGCCAGCCTGGCCCTGGGCCTGGTGCTCGGCATCGCCAGCTCCCGGGTGGTGTGGCACACCTGCTGTGGCAACGCCGCTCCAGCCAGCTGGATCCGTCGCCTGCTGGCCCTGCCCCGCTCCATCCATGAACTGCTCTGGGGACTGCTACTGCTGCAGCTGGTCGGGCTGCAGCCGGTGGTGGCGGTGGTGGCGATCGCCATTCCCTTCGGGGCCCTGGTGGCCCGGGTGGTGAGCGACCTGCTCGATGCCCTGCCCACCGCCAACCTGGAGGCCCTGCGCTGTGGTGGCGTAGCCGGACCGGCCGCACTGGTTACCGCCCTGGGGCCACCGCTGCTGCCCCAGGTGATCAGCTACAGCGGCTACCGGCTCGAATGTGCCCTGCGGAGCGCCACCATGCTGGGGGTATTCGGTCTGGGGGGCTTGGGCACCGAGCTGCGTCTCACCCTGCAGTCACTGGCCTTCAGGGAACTCTGGACCGGCCTTTGGCTCCTGTTGGCGGTGATGCTTCTGCTGGAGGCGCTGGTGGGCTGGCTGAGGCGCCGCTGGGCCATGCCGGCGCGGCTGGGACTCCACCGGCGGGGCGTGGGCCGGCAGGGCCGGGAGATCCTGGTGGCATCCCTGGTGCTGCTGCCATCACTGGGCCTGGTGGCCTGGCAGCTTGGGATCGAACCCGCCGGCCTGCTGCGCTGGCAGGGCCTGCCCCCCCTGGGCCCGGCCGACTGGGGCGCGGTGTTGGCCCTGCCCTGGGCGAGCCTGGCTGGCAGCACCCTGCTGCTCACCCTGCTGGCCGCAGCCCTGGCCGTGGGTCTGGCGCCATTGATGCTGCTGGTCGCGCAGCCCTGCCGGCCCCTGCTGGCTTTGGTGCAAGGGCTCTGGGCCCTGGGGCGGCTCTGGCCGCCACCACTGACGGCCCTGCTGCTGTTGTTTGTGCTGCAGCCCGGGCTGGTCACCGGCGCCCTGGCCCTGGGGTTCCACAACCTCGGCATTCTGGGCCGACTGTTGCTGGAGGCAGCCGAAACCAGCGGAGCTCCCCAGCAGCAGGCCCTGCTGGCGGCGGGGGCAGGGCCCCGGCTGGCCCTGCTCTACGGCCGCTTCAGCTCTCTGGCCCGCCCCTACCTGGCCTATGGCGCCTACCGGAGCGATGTGATCCTGCGCGAATCGGTGGTGGTGGGCCTGGTGGGGGCCACGGGCCTGGGCAGCCAACTGCTGGAGTCCCTCAGTTCGTTTGCCGGCGACGAGCTGCTAGCCCTGGTGCTGGTCTATGCAGCGCTGACCCTGCTGGGGGAAGATCTCAGCGACCGCGCACGCCTCTGGCTTCTGGAGACCCCCCATGGTGATGGCCCACCCCAGGAAGCTGGTGGCGCTTGGCGATAGCGGCGTCTTCGGCTGGGGAGACCCGCTGGAGGGGGGCTGGTGCGAGCGGTTGCGGCGCCACTGGATGGAACTGCCCGGCGGCCCGGTGCTCTACAACCTGGGCGTGCGCGGCGACGGGCTCGAGCGGCTGGCGGCCCGGCTGCAGGCCGAGGTGGGCTGCCGCGGCGAGTTGAGGCGCCAGCAACCCCAGGGAATCCTGCTGGGAGTGGGCCTGAACGACACCGCCCGGGTGGGGCGAGTCAATGGCCGGCCCCAGCTCGATGGGGAGGGGTTCCTATTTGGCCTGCAGCAGTTGCTGCACCAGGCCAAGGCGATCGCACCGGTGCACGTGATTGGCCTCACCCCGGTGGACGAGGCGGCCATGCCCTACGCCGGGGTGCTCTGGTATCGGCTGGACGACATCCGCCGCTACGAGGGTTTGCTGGAGGAGGCCTGCCTGGAAGCGGATGTGCCTTTCCTGCCCCTGCTGGAGGGGCTGCTGGCAGACCCCGACTGGCCCCAGTGGCTGGCCAGCGATGGCCTGCACATCAACAGCGAGGGGCACAGGCAGGTCTACCGCCGGGTGAGTAGCTGGCCTGCCCTGTTGGCCTGGGCCGACCTGGTGCCCCTGGCGGGCCAGACTCCCTTGCCCTGCTGAAGGCCGATGGGGTGAGCGGGAAATCCCCCAGGGGGGTGGTCCCAGTTCCCCCGCTTGGGGGAGCTGGGCGGGGCCCTGCCGCGGCGACGGTGGAAACACCGACATCCCGATCCCCATGTCCACCTGTCAGATCCACGAGCGCAACCGCAGCTGGCTAGAAGCCATGGCCGCCAGCCCCGACGCCAACACCCGCCTGCGCTGGCGTAACGCCCTGGTGGAAGAGAACCTTGGCCTGGTGCGGATGGTGGCCCAGCGCCAGAGCCTGCGCAGTGGCCAACCCTTCGATGAACTGGTGTCGGCCGGCAACATGGGCCTGATCAGGGCAGTGGAGGCCTTCGATCTGCGCCAGCGCTGCAACCTCAGCAGTTTTGCGGTTCCCTACATCAAAGGGGCGATGTTGCACGACGTGCGAGACAACGGCCAGCCCCTGCGTACCCCCCGGCGAATGCGGGAATTGCAGCAGCGGGCCAGGCGCCTGCAGGAGCAGCGGCGCAGCCGGGGCCTGGCACCCCTGGCAAACGAAGCCCTGGCCGCGGAGCTGGGCTGCCGCAGCGGCCAACTAGAGGAGGCCGCTGCAGTTCAGCGGGCGCTGCAGGTGCGCAGCCTCGATGCCCCCCTTTGCCCAGAAGACGCTGGGGAGCCCAGCTGCCTGCTCGATCAGCTGGCCGCCCAGGGCGCTCCAAGCTGGGCAACCGACGAGGCAGGGGATTCAGGCGATGGCCCCCAGGGGCCTCAGCAGTGGTTGCAGACCCAACTAGACCAACTCGACACCCAGGACAAACGCCTGCTGGAGGGCCACTGGTTCGAGGGGCGGAGCTGGAAGGAACTGGCCCTGGAGCTGCGCCTCAGCTGCCGCCAGGCCCAGCAGCGGGGCGAAACCCTGCTGGGCTGGCTTCAGGCGGCCGCGGGCCATGGCCCAGCCAGCGCCACCGAAAGTGCCACCGAAAGCGCCATGGCCAGCAGGGCAGCAATGGCCGTCTGAATCCCATTGACCAGCTCATTGCTCAACCAGCGCCAACGCTGCTGGGCGGTGGCGCCAATCAGGCTCTCCAGGAGGGTTGCCACCAACCCCACCAGGGTGACCAGCAGCCAGGCGGAAGCACCAGACAGCAATCCCAGGGCCAGCGTCAGCAGGGCCATCAGGGCGCTGCCGAACAGGCTGGCGGCGGTGCCCTCCAGGCTGATCGCCCCCTCGCTGCCCGGGGGGACGGGGCGAAGGGTCGTGATCAACACGGTGTGGCGGCCCCAGCGCTTGCCGATCTCACTGCCGAAGGTGTCCGCCAATTTGGCGGCGAAGCTGGCGGCAAAGCCGAGCAGCAGCAGCGGCTGCCAGGCCGGCGGCGCCAGGGCAGCGGCCATCGCCAGCAGGCTGCCGGTGGCCGCCGAGCCCCAGACGTTCTCGGGGCCGCGGGCCCCGCCGCGGGCCTCCGCCAGGCCGCGGGCCAATTTGGCGCGAAACCCCAGGCGGGTCACCGCCGATCCCAGCACCAGGTAGAGCACCACGGCCAGCCAGCCCCGCGGCCCCAGGCAGCCCCACAGCAGGGTGCCAAGGCAGCCGGCATGGACCCAGCCGGCCCGGGTCAGCAACGGCAGGCGCTGGGCCAGGGCAATCAGGCCTGCGTTGAGGGCCAGGGCACCTAACCAATGGCCCCAGCTCTGGGGGGCAACCAGGGCCAACTCAGAAATGGGCACGCAGGGGGGATCGCACAGCCAAAGTGTGTTGCACTGCCAAGGTGCTGGTGGATCGGGGAAAGTGGCCGGCCATAATCGTTGCAGAACGCTGCTGCAGCAATGTTGTTCAACCGCAAGCCCGCTTTTTTTCTAGACCTGGGCAGTGAGGGTGCGACCCCGGCCAAGGTGGCGATCGCCGAGCCCAAACGCAGCGCTGCCAAGGCGTCTGAACCCAAAGCTGCAGTAGCTCTAACCGCAAATCCGGCCCCGGCCCCCACAGCCGAGCCCAGCAGCCAGCCCAGCAGCAGCCAACCCAGCCTCACCACCGCAGAGGCGATCGCCGCCGAGCTGCGCGTTGCCCAGGAAGCCCTGCCCGCTCCGAGCCTGGCCACCTTCGCCCCGGAGTGCCTCAACCCCGCCAATGCCCTGCCCAGCCGGCGGCGGCTGGCTGGAGCCAACCTGGCCGGTTACAAGGCGATGGCCGCCGGCATGTTTCGCAACTAGGAGACCAGGCTCTGGCGCCAATGGCTGAGCAGGGCGGCGGCCGCCACTGCGGCGGTGCTGCAGCGCAAGATCGTCGGCCCCAGGCTCACCGGCTGCCAGCCCTGCTCCAGCGCCAGGCCCTCCTCCGCCGGGCTCCAGCCACCCTCAGGGCCGATCGCCACCACCAGCCCCTCGCCGGCAGTGGCGGGCCCTGGGACGAGGGGCGCCAGGAGCTCCTGCAGTAGGGGGAGGCCCAGCTTGCGGCTGCTGGCCAGCAGGCCCCGGCCGGCACCATGGGGCGGTGGCAGCCCCAGCAGCGCGGTGGCAGCCACTGGGGAGCGCAGCTCGGGCTGCCAGAGGCGCTCACACTGCTCGACAGCCTCCCGCAGGATGGCGGCCCCGCGCTCTGGCCTGGGCCCATCGGGCCCGACGCTGCGCTCTGCCCGCAGGGGCGAGATGCGATCTATCCCCAGTTCCACCACCATCCGCAACAGCACATCGGCGTCCCGGCGGGGCAGGGCCAGGGCCAACTCCAGTAGGGGAGCGGGCGGCCCCTGCTGCTGCAGCGGGGCCTGCAGGGGTTGCTCGAGCACCGCCCCATTCCCCTGGCTGAGCTTGGCGCTCCAGAGGCGGCCGGCCCCATCCACCAGGTCAAAGCGATCCCCCGGGCGCAAGCGCAATACCCGGCCCAGGTAGTGGGCCTCGGCCGGCTCGAGGGCCACTACCTGGGCCGCCAGCCGCTCGGGGGGAATCAACAGCCGCCGCAATTCCCGTGCCACAGCTTCGCCTAGTCGTCGATGGCGTCGAGGCCGGCGAACATCGCCTCGGGCTGCTCCTCAATGGGCCAGTCATCGTTGAGACCACCGATCAGCAGCTCCTCGAGTTCGAGCACGTCGTTGTTGAGCTGGCCCAGGGCATTGATCAGCACATCGAGGGCTAGGGCATCACTGGTGCCCAGATCCACCCAGCAGCGTGCCCACTCCTCCTGGTATTCGATCGGGCCCATGTTGTGCATCAGGGCCGGCAGGGCCGCCGCTGCCGAATCGTGGCTGTAATCCATCCAGCCAAGTTCGGCCCCCTCCTCGTGGGCCTGGAGGTTTTCGGCATTAAAGCCACCCAGCTTGCCGAGAAAAAACCAGCTGTCGAAGGCGGTTTCTAGGTAGCCCCGCTCGCCGGCACCCACCGGATGGGGGAAGCGCATCCAGATCCAGCAGTTGAAGGGATTGAACTCGCGGAAGCGCACCTCCATGGCAAGGGGAAAAGGGGGAGATAACTGCCCCCATCAAACACGCCCGCCGGCATGCTGGGTCGATGCTTGAACTGCGCAACCTCTGCTATCAGGCGGCCACCGCGGCCCAGCCGGTGTTGCGCGGGGTCAACCTGCAGCTGGCGGTGGGGCAGCCAGCCCTGGTGGCCGGCGGCAGTGGCAGTGGCAAGACCACCCTGCTCGAACTGATAGCTGGCCTGGCCGAACCCAGCAGCGGCCAGGTGCTGTGGGAGGGGGAAGCCCTCAATGCACGCCAGCGGCGCTGGCTCTGTGGGCTGGTGTTTCAATTCCCGGAGCGCCACTTCCTCGGGCTGAGCGTGGGCCAGGAGCTCAAACTCGGCCAGCGGCGACTCACGGCCGAGGAGGCGGAAAAAACCCTGGTGCAGGTGGGCTTGGGGGGGCTTTCGCTGCAGCAGCCGCCTGAACAACTCAGCGGCGGCCAGCAGCGGCGGCTGGCCCTGGCGGTGCAGCTGCTGCGCAACCCCAGGGTGCTGCTACTGGATGAACCCACCGCAGGCCTCGACTGGGCGGTGCGGGGCGAAATCCTCCAGTTGCTGGCAGGCCTCGCCCGGGAGAGGGCCGTGCTGGTGGTGACCCATGAACCCGAGTTGTTCGGGGGGGTGATCAACGGGGGCTGGCGGCTGGATCAGGGCGTGCTGGAGCCGCTCTGCCGGATTCCTACGATGGCCCCATCCCCGGGAGGCAAGCCTTGAGCGACCAGCTGCTGCGGGCTACCGCCGCCGGAGGCGGCATTCGGCTGGTGGCGGTGAGCAGCGGCCACACCAGTCGCATCGCCCGCGAGCGCCATGGGCTCTCCTACCTGACCAGTGCCCTGCTGGGCCGGGCCATGACGGCCGGGCTCCTGCTGGCCAGCTCGATGAAGGTGGCCCATGGCCGCGTCAACCTGCGCATCCAGTCGGATGGCCCATTGCGGGGCCTGATGGTGGACGCGGGCCGCAACGGCACCGTGCGCGGCTATGTGGGCAACCCGGCCCTGGAGCTGGACCCGGTGACGGGCCCCGACGGCCTGGCCCACTTCGACTTCCGCAGCGCCTGCGGCACCGGCTACCTGCACGTGGTGCGCGACCTGGGCGAAGGCGAACCATTCAGCTCCACGGTGGAACTGGTGAGCGGCGGCATCGGCGACGATCTCGCCTCCTACCTGCTCCACTCCGAGCAGACCCCCTCTGCAGTGTTTGTAGGCGAGCAGATAGACAGCAACGGCGTGCGCTGCTGTGGCGGCGTGCTGGTTCAGGTGCTGCCCAAGGCGGCCCACGAGCCGGCCCTGGTGGCCCTGCTGGAGGAGCGCTGCCGGGAAGTGCGCCACTTCAACCAGCGGCTGGCGGAGTGCCAGGGCAATCTGCAGGGCCTGCTGGAAGCGATCTTTCCCGACCTCGACCCCCAGCCCCTCGAGGCCGCCACGGGCTGCACGCCGGTGCGCTTCCACTGCCGCTGCAGCCGCGAGCGCAGCGTCAGTGCCCTGAAACTGCTGGGCCGCGATGAGCTAAGCGAGATGCTGGCGGAGGACGGCCGGGCCGAACTCACCTGCCACTTCTGCAGCGCCGTCTACGCAGTGGAGGCCGGCGAACTGAGCGAACTGATCGCCGAATTGGACTAGCTCAACCCAGCCAAAGGGCCCCTAGCAGCAACACCAGTAGGGCCGGCAGGCTCTGCAGCTGCAGGGGGCTCAGGGGGAGACCCAGGGGCAGGCTGGCCGGCAGCAGGGCGGCGGTGAGGATCGCGCCGAGCAGCAGGCCCAGGCAGAGCAGGCCAAAACCCCAGCCAACGGCAGCCAGGAAGCGCCGATGGCGCCACTGCAGGTTGATCACTGCCATGGCCGTGGCCAAGGCCAGCACGAGATCAGCAGGGAAGCTTGGGACCAGCAGCAGCAGCAGCAGCAAGACTCCGGCACTGGCCAACGGAAACCAGAGCTCCCGGCCACTTGCCAGGGCCAGGCCTGGCAGGGCCAGCCGGGGAGCGGCCATCCGGGGCAACTGCAGCTGGGGCAGGGAGGGCACGGCCAGGCGCGGTGGTGGTGGCGCCACCTGTTCGCGCTGGGAGGCCGTCTTGGCGGCCGTGCTTACCCGACCCTGCTGACGGGCCTTGAGCCTCTCCATCAATACGGAGTCGTAGGCGGCCTCAATCCGGGAGCGGGCCATGGAGTCATCGCCCACCTCATCGAGTCGGGCCAGCTTGGCTGCCTGCACCTCGTCGAAGCTCGCATCGGCAGCAACGCCCAGCCGCTCGTAGGGGCCGGAAGGTTCGGCGGCCGGGGTGGGCTGATCGGAGCGTTGGGTCATAACAGGCCTGGGGAATGGTCAGAACGTTCCCAGTAGGAAGCGTATCGAGGCCTGGCTAAAACAGGGGTTCACTGCAGTAAAACCCGGCCTCCTGTTGCAGCTTGCGGCGGCAGCGTTCGGCCTCCTCGGCGCCCAGTCGCTTGCGGTGCTTGAGCAGGGGCAGCTGGGGCGGCATGTGGCTGCCTTCCCGCATCTCCACCGTGGTAGCGCCGATAGGCCCCTGATCGGGCATGAAACTAACGTAATCGCAGCCCCCGTCCGGGCGGGGACGCACCAGCCAGAGTGGCTTCGGCATCGCTGTGATGGTTCGTTACTTTTATTCTGGCGCGCGCGGCTGCCCTGCGTGGCTAGAGGGCGATCGGCTCCACCCCACTCACCACCGGGGCCACACCGCTGAGCTCCAGGTCGGGATGGTCGTCGCGCAGCTGGCCCAGGTTCCAGTCGTTCTTGAACAGCAGCACGGGCCGGTTCCAGGCATCGCGCACGGTCTTGCAATTGAAGATCCGCCCCACCTGCTCCAGCGCCGGCCAGCCTCCCAACACCCAGCGGGCAACGCTGAAGCCGAGGGGCTCAAGGCGCGTCTGCACGCCGTATTCATGTTCGAGGCGGTATTGGACCACCTCGAGCTGCAGCTGGCCCACCGCCGCCAGGATCGGATCGCGCTTGCTCTCGTCGATGTCGTAGAGGATCTGCACTGCCCCCTCCTCCCGCAGCTCATTGACCCCCTTGCGGAAACTCTTGAATGCCGAGGGGTTGGGGTTGCGCAACCAGGCGAACAGTTCGGGGGTGAAGCAGGGAATGCCCTCGTATTCGATGCGCGGGCCCACATAGAGGGTGTCACCGATGGCGAACATGCCCGGATTGTTGAGGCCGATCACATCGCCGGGGTAGGCGTCGTCCACCACCTCCCTGTCCTGACCGAAGAGTTTCTGCGGCCGCGACAGGCGGATCGCCCTGCCGGTGCGGGCGTGCTGCACCGTCATGTCCTTCTCAAACTTGCCGGAACACACCCGCACGAAGGCCACCCGGTCGCGGTGGCGGGGATCCATGTTGGCCTGCAGCTTGAACACAAAACCGCTGAATCCCGGCCGGATCGGCTCGATCACTCCGGCGCTGCTGGGCCGGGCCGCGGGCCGCTGGGCCAGCTCCAGAAAGGCATCGAGGAAAGGCCGCACGCCGAAATTGGTCATCGCCGAACCAAAGAAAACAGGAGAGAGTTCACCGCCGTGCACCAGCTCCAGGTCGAGGTCGGCACCGGCCCCCTCCAGCAACTCCAGTTCCTCGAGGGCCTGATCCAGGAGTTCCGCTTCCACAGCCCCTGTTTCGCGGGCTTGCTGCACCGAAAGGGTCTTCTCCTCACTGGCCCGGCCGCGCTCGGCCCGTTGAAACAGGATCAGGTTGTGGCTGCGCCGATCGATCACACCGCGGAAGCGGTCGCCACTGCCGATCGGCCAGTTGACCGGCCAGCAGGCCAGGCCCAGCTGTTGCTCGATCTCATCGAGCAAGTCGAGGGGCTCGCGCCCCGGCCGGTCCATCTTGTTGATGAAGGTGAAGATCGGGATCTGGCGCATCCGGCAGACCTCGAAGAGCTTGCGGGTCTGGGGTTCGAGGCCCTTGGCGGCGTCCTCGAGCATCACCGCGTTGTCGGCGGCGGCCAGGGTGCGGTAGGTGTCTTCCGAGAAGTCCTGGTGGCCGGGGGTGTCGAGCAGGTTGATCGTGTTGCCCGCATAGTCGAACTGCAGCACGGTGGAGGTGATCGAGATGCCGCGCTGCTTCTCGAGCTCCATCCAGTCGGAGGTCACCTTGCGCTGCTCCCCCTTGGCCTTCACCGCCCCAGCCTGTTGAATCGCCCCGCCGTAGAGCAGCAGCTTTTCGGTGAGGGTGGTCTTGCCGGCGTCCGGGTGGGAAATGATCGCAAAATTCCGGCGGCGGGCCACGGCCTCAGCCAGGGCCTGCAGTTCGGGGGTGGTGGTGCTGCTGGTGGTCATCGGCCCAGCCTGACAGGCAAGAGCCAGGCCAGGCCGCGCTGGCTCGCTCCCATCCTCCTTCTGGCGATGGCCCTGGCAGGCTCAGGCTGCACCGCTCCGGTCAGCCAAAGGGGCAGCCCGACGATGGCGCTGATCCGTTCCCGGGGACAACTGATCTGCGGTGTGGAGGGCACGATGCCGGGGTTCAGTTGGCTGGGCCCCGGCAACCGGGAGCAGGGACTCGATGCAGACCTCTGCCGGGCCGTGGCGGCCGCCCTGCTGGGTGATGGGGAGCGGGTGCGCTTCGTGCACCTCAGTGCCGCCGAGCGGTTCGCAGCACTGGCGAGCGGCGAAGTGGATCTCCTGGCCCGCAACACTTCGATCAGCCTGAGCCGCGATGCGGCAGGGGGGAACGCCGTCAGCTTCGGGCCCACCGTGTACTACGACAGCCAGGCCTTACTGGTACCGATTGCTAGCGGTGTCCGCTCGGCCGCAGATCTTGCGGGCCAACCCATCTGCGTGGTGACTGGCACCACAACGGAGCAAAACCTGGCGGACTGGGGTCGGCGTAATCAGATCAACTTCATCCCACTCAAATTCCAGACCCACGACCAGAGCTTCACCGCCTACCTGCAGGGCCGCTGCACAGCCGTGACCAGCGGCCGGTCCCTGCTGGCGGCCCGCCGCAGCAGCTTCCGGCTTCCGCAGGCGCACGTGCTGCTGAAGGAGGAACTGAGCAAGGAACCCCTGGCCCCGGCCACCCGCCAGACAGACCCAGGCTGGGCCGATGCAGTGCGCTGGATTATCTACGCCCTGATCCGCTCAGAGGAGCTAGGCCTGAGCCAGGACAATCTGAAGGCGGAGGCGGCCGCAGCCCGCCGCGATCCGCGCCGGCTTGAGCAGCGCCGGTTTCTGGGAGTCGGGGCCGACCTTGGCAGGCCCCTGGAGCTGCCGGCCGATTTCGGCGCCAGAGCGGTAGCTGCGGTCGGAAACTATGGCGAACTGTTTGAGCGCCATCTGGGGCCCCGAAGCCCGCTGGGATTGCCGCGGGATCGGCATCAGCTGGTCGACGCTGGGGGTTGGATGCAGGCGCCGCCGTTCCGCTGAACAGCGCAGAGCGATGTGCGTCCATGGCTAAGGAATCACTTGAACGTCGCTGGTTGGCTATTTGGGATCGATCGATCAAGACCATGCCTGACCAAGCCGCCCCCATACCTCCAGGTAGCGCTCCTGTCGCGGCGCCACTTGGAGCTGGGCGCCCAGTCCGGCCCGATGCAGCTGCTGCTCCACCTCCGCCACCGTGAAGGCCGCATGCAGGGAAACGCGGTAGTCGCGGCGCAACACCTCGGGCGCGCCCTCCGTTTGGGAAACAACCAGCGCCTCCACCGCCGCGGCACTGGAGGGACGGCGCAGGTCTTGGATGTACACGAAGGCCCCCGGAGCGCCGAGCTGGGCCACCGCCTGCCAGAGCACTGCCGGTTCGTGCAGGTGGTGCAAGAGGCTGTTGCTCACCACCATTGAGAAAGCCCCCTCCCGCTCGCCCGGATCCATGAGGGGCAACAAGGCCTGCTCAAACAGCAATCGGCCGGCCAGATCTGGTTCGATCGCCGCCCGCTGGCGGGCCACGGCCAACATCTGCGGCGCCCCATCTAGCCCCAGCACCGCGGCATCGGGCCAGCGCCGGGCCAGGCGGAAAGTGATGTTGCCGGGGCCGCAGCCCAGGTCCACCAGCTGCGGGCCGGGATCGCCGCCACAGAGCTCCGCCAGCCGCTCGCACATGGCCTGGTCGGAGTCGTTGAAGTCGGCTGCGGCATAGGCCCGCACCTGCTCAAAGCCATCCATCAACTCGGGCTCAGGGGTTCGCTCCAACGCCATCTATTCAGCTCGCCACCAACAGGAGCCCAGTGTGGCCGGCCCTGGCAGGCCACCGCCGGTAGTGGCATCGGTCGCTTGCACACCCCATTGGTGGCGTTAAGGTTCGACTCATTGTTGGGCAGTGCCGCCAGTGACCCTCTCCGCTACACCGCCTCCAGCCGCCAGTGAGGCAAGGGATAAAGCCGCGGCTGAGAAGGCTTTTGCCGGTGCTGCCGGCAGCCCGGCGGGAGAGGCCCACGACTTCCCGGCAGCCGCCCCGGCGGCCAATCCGGTTTTCTATCGCACCTACAGCCGCAAGACCGAGAGCGGTCGGGAAAGCTGGCACCAGGTGGCCGAGCGCAACCTGGAGGGCCTGCGCCGCTTGGGCGATCTCGATGGGGCTGAGGTTTCCCTGCTGCGCCGCATGCAGCAGCAGCAGAAAGCCCTGCCCTCGGGCCGCTGGCTGTGGATCGGCGGTACCGAGTGGATCGAGCAGCAGCAGAACTTCTCCGGGGCCTACAACTGCACCTCCACCAACCTGGTGGACTGGGAAGCCTTCGGGCTGATGATGGACCTGGCAATGATGGGCTGCGGCACCGGCGCCATCATTGAGCCCCATCTGATTAATAGGTTGCCGGCGGTGCGCAACCAGCTGAGCATCACCGGTGTCACCGACATCGGCGCCACGCCGGCGGGCCAGCGCCAGGAGCACACCAGCCACAGCATCAGCGGCAACAAAGTGGCGATCAAGGTGGGTGACACCCGCCGCGGCTGGGTGGATAGCTATCAGCTGCTGCTCAGCCTCTGCAGCGACGAGCGATTTGACGCCACCAGCCCGATCGAGATCAGTGTCGATCTCTCCGACGTGCGGCCCGTGGGCGAAACCCTCAAGGGCTTCGGCGGCATGGCCAATCCGGTGAAGCTCAAAGACCTCTACGGCCGCGTGGCCCAGATTCTGGGCAGGGCCCAGGGCCGGCAACTCACCTCGGTGGAGTGCTGCCTGCTGATCGATGAGGCCGCCGTCACGATCGTGGCCGGCAACATCCGCCGCAGTGCTGGCATGCGCCAGTTCTGCGCCGAAGACAATTCCGCCGCTGGCGCCAAGGAAAACCTCTGGCAGCAGGATGGCGAGGGCAACTGGAGCATCGACCCCGAGCGCGATGCCCTGCGCATGGCTAACCACACCCGGGTCTTCCACAGCCGTCCCGATCGGGCCACGGTGCTGGAGGCCGTCAACAAGCAGTTCCAGAGCGGCGAGGGCGCCATCCAGTTCGCCCCTGAAGCGATCGCCCGCTCCAACGCAGACCTGCTCAGCACCCCGGAGCTGCGAACCGAATTCATAGATATCTACTGCGACCAGGGCCGGGAGCAGGCCGGCCGCTGGCTCACCACCCACCACCCGGAGATCAGCGCCGCCGAGCTGGAGCACCGGCTCGGCCGCTATGGCCTCAATCCCTGCGGCGAAATCCTCGGCGCCGATTTTCACTGCAACCTGGCCGAAATCCACCTCAACCAGATCGATCCGGCCGACCTGACGGGCCAGGAGGAGGCCTTCACCGCCGCCGGGCTGGCGGTGGCCTGCCTGCTCAACCACCGTTTTGAGGTGGAGCGCTACCGCCAAAGCCGCGCTTGGGATCCGATCGTGGGGGTGAGCTTCACGGGCCTATTTGACTTCTTTGTGCACGCCTTCGGCACGCCCTGGCTGAAATGGTGGGAAGCGGGCCGGCCCGACAGCGAAGCGGGCCTCTCCTACAAGGCCCAGGAGGCCGCGTACCTGGGCCGATGGAAACAGATTGTCGATACGGCGGTGTGGGACTACTGCGATCGCCACGGCCTGCGCCGCCCCAACCGCTGCACCACCGTGCAGCCTGCAGGCACCAAGAGCCTGCTCACCGGCGCCTCCCCCGGCTGGCACCCCCCCAAGGCCCAGCGCTTCATCCGCCGCATCACCTTCCGCAAGAACGACCCGGTAGCCCTGGCCTGCATGGACTACGGCTACACGATCGTGCCTTCCCAGAGCGACAAGGACGAGCAGGGGCGCCTGCTGAGTGACCCATTTGATCCCCGCTGCACCGAATGGCTGGTGGAGATCCCCACCGAGGTGAGCTGGGCCAACATCCCCGGCGCCGATGCGGTGGAGATCAACAACTTCTCCGCCCTGGCCCAGTTTGACTTCTACATGCAGGTGCAGAAGCACTACACCGCCCACAACACCTCAGCCACCGTCGAATTTCGCGAGCACGAGATCGAGCCCCTGGCTGATGCCATCCACCAGGCGATCGCCCAGGGCCAGGGCTACATCTCCGCAGCCCTGCTGGCCCGCTTCGATGCCAACGCCACCTTCCCAAGGCTCCCCTTCGAACCGATTGATCAGGCCACCTACCTGCGCATGAATGAGGAGGTATGCGCCCGGAGGCGGGTGGAATGCTTCTTCGAAGCCCTGCAGCGCTACGACCGTGGTGAGCTGGTGGAAGCGGGCCCTGCGGGCTGCGACTCCGACAAATGCTTGCTTCCGCTGGCTAAACCGGCCAACTAGGCCAGCCCATGGGACCATGGGGCTGGTTGCGGCACTGCCGGACCAATCCCTGGAGAGGTGGTCGAGTGGTCGATGGCTCCGGTCTTGAAAACCGGCGAGGTGAAAGCCTCCGTGGGTTCGAATCCCACCCTCTCCGTTGCTTCCTTTGCCGTTCAGGAGGCATGTAAGGGAGAGTGCCCACGGTCCGTCATGCTGCCTGGAGGAAGTCTCGCTCCATTTCCATGGTTGCCCGTTTGCGTCTGTTAACCCTGCCTGCCCTGTTGGTATCGCTGCTGACCCTGGTCTGGGCCCCGGCCGCATGGGCGGAACAGCCCTCCTCTCCATCCAGCCGTTGCAACAACGCCACCCTGAAGGGCACTTACCTCTACAGCTCGGTCGGCATGCTTGATGGCAAGCCCTACGCCGAAGCCGGCCGTGAGGTGTACGACGGCAAAGGTGGCGTCGAACTCACCTACCGCGGCACCGGGGGCGCCACCGGCTCGATGCGCACTACCTACAACGTGAGCCCCGACTGCATCGGGAGGGCTGTCTATCCCTACGGTCAGACCCTGGTGAGCTTCATCAGCCCCGATGGCAGCCGCTTCGCCTACACGATCACCCGCGGCCCTGGAGATCGGCCCACGGTGCTCTCAGGCTGGGAGATCCGCGTCGATCCCTAAGACTCCGTCAATTCGCCAGCCCTAGCGGTAATGACTGCACAGTCGGGCTTTTCATTTAATCCCTTGCGGGGCCGCTGCTACACCCCGTAGCGAAAAACACGGCGAACTGGGGCATGGCGGTCAGGGCTGACGCCGTGATGCTGGCTGGTGGGTGCGCGTTGCGCAGGTTGGGCGTGAGCTGCTGTGTCATCCCTGAACTTGGGGATGACATCGGATTCATCCTGCAGCAACCTTGAAACACGCCTCCCAAGCCATGTCCCGTAATCCGACCAACGATTTCGTCCAATTCATTACCGGGGGCTCCCTCTTCGGCGGCGGCATCTTTTTACTTGCCAATCAGGTGATGGCCAGCTCGGCCTTCATTTACCGCGGTGGCGGCTGGGGGCGTTACGGCGGTGGTGGCTCGATGGTCCCCTTCGGCACCCCTGGCATGGGACTGCTGATGATCCCCCTAGGCATTGGCGTCTGCCTTCTTTTCACTGGCGCCTATAAGCGCTGGGCCAACCTCCTTGTTTGGGGATCTGTGGCCGCATTAGGAGTCGGGGTGCTCAACAGCATTCGCCTCACCTTCATGCCCACCACCCTCTGGGCCTTGGCCACCTACATCGTGATGATTGCGGCGGGTGGCGGACTGATGTTCCGCAGCCTCGGTGATTACGACGACAAGCCTGGCAAGGGGGCTGACTAATGGGCCTAAAGCCAGCTCCGAGCGAACTTTCCGCAACCTCTCACGCCACTATCTGCAGCCGTTCCCTTGCGCCCTAAGCGTTGGTCACCAACCGGGCCACCGGCGGATGCGAGCAGGTTTCGACTGGGATAATGGCTGGCACTGCTGGCTAGCCATGGGCCGACTCCTGAGCACCATTGCTGCTGCCGATGTCCAGCCGTGAAGGCAGCCACGGCTCAGCCCTCAGCCTGCTGCTCCTGCTGGGCCTGGCGATCGGTTTGCACGTCTACGCCGTACGTGTGAAGGACGTCCAGCCCTCCCGCTATCAACCGGGGCCCAGCTTGAGTCCCGATGGTTCCGCCCGCGTTGCTGGCTCGCAGTCGAATCGCATTAAGGAAATGCTTGCTAAATAAATTGCATGGTTGATCGCCCGTTAGTTTACAATGACCGAAATACAGCTCCACCAGTGGTAGTGCTGCAGCACAAGCCTGGCTGCAGTCAGACTGCGCCAACTGAAAACCTAAGTTAGTATTTCACAAGAGACCATGACGTTTCTGGAAAGCGCACATAGGCAATAATCGAGGTCTTTCAATCAGGGCCAATCCTATCCCTCAGGCAGCCGCAACTCTGATTGCAAAAAACTAGGCGATCTGCTGGTCAAGTCACTCGAAAATCACTGGCAGGTTGGCCGACCACTTCGCTGCCGCCGATGCTGCTGCGGTCACTAGGTACCCGACTCGCCCTCTTTCAGCACCACCGTGACCCGATGGCCTGGGAGCAGCTCTTTGCCGGCTTCCAGGGCCTGGGCCTTATCAGCAGCAAACACCCTGGTGAGCTTCATTAGCCCCGACGGCAGCCGCTTCGCCTACACGAGCTGAGTTGCTGAAGCTTCTAGAGCCGACAACACCGGATCGGCGACGCCAGCAGGAAAAGCAGGCGGCAATTGTGAGCGCACAACGCCTGCCACTGCTGGAGTCTGGGCGATCAACTCGTCCAGGAGCGCTCGTGCATCACCGAGCCCAAGCCGTTTGGCGGTGAGCAGCATGCGCCGGGCTGTGATCTCCAGAGGCTTGGTGTAGCGGCCTTTTTCACCGTGCCAGGCCATGGCCATCCGGAGCTTCTGTTGTGGCCATTGGCCACTTCAGCGACCGATCACCGGCCACGCCGAGAGCACATCATAGAGCGGCGTGAGCTGAAAGCGCTCGCCGGGGTTTAGGAAGAGGCTGAAGTTCTTGGCGTGGCCATCAATGGCGCGCAGCATCCAGAACAGCACCTGTGCCTTGAAGAAGGTTGCCAGGTCGCTGGGTTCTGACGATTGAGCCAACAGCTCGGCGATGGCCACCATTCCTGGCCCGCCATTATTTTCGTACTTCTTGGTGGCCGGTGTAGCGGTTGCCTGACAGCAGTCTTCCGTGGGCAGCCGCAACCAATGGCTGCCGCTGGCATCAAGTTTGCGATCGAAACGCTCAACGATCAGGCAGCGTTGCCCGTCAAAACTGGCGATCTCGCTCGGCGCCACCGGTAAACCAAAGGCATGCAGGATCCTGCCGCACAGCCACTCGTTCTCCACTGAAGTGCTGAAGTCGATCTGCCCCTCGCCGATGATCCGCATCGGCAGCTTGAACAGGTGGGTGGTGGGCGTGCTATCCAGCGGCAGACACCACTGGCCGTTGTGCCATAGGAAGGCTGTCTTTTCTTGTGCACCTGCCACCGAAAGCCTCAGCTCATCGGCGTCAGCGCCCAGGGATCCTGGCACTGGTGCAGCCGTGACGGTGCGCAGGCGCTGGCCGATCTCCTGGTCGCTCAGCGGTCTGGCCTTGATGCGATCGATGCCACTGGGTTCCTGCTCCGGCGGCAGCAGCTGCACGGCTCCGGCGCAGTCGCGGCCAATGGCGGCAAGCAGATCGAAGGCACTGGTGCTGGCTGCGGGCAGGAGGTTGTCGAACCAGCTCTCCACTGCGCTGCCTCGCAGCGTTGTGGCCCCGATGCCAGCGGGCAGCGACAGCGACAACGGGCGGAACTGGCTGGAGCGGAGCCAGGCCTCGTCGTAGCTGAACTCCTGGGGGCAACGGGCCGGCAGCGACCAGGTGCCCACCCGCATGCCGTTCATCCACACCGCCAGGGAGCGCGCATGCGTGGGCCTTCCCCTCAACACTCGGTTGGCTCGCTGGAGATCTGTCGCGCCCGCACCACCAGCTCGAGGTCGAGGGCCGCCAGGATCAAGAGCAGCCGCCCCAGAGTGAGGCGCCCGGGCTGCAACTCGAGCTGGGACAGCCTGGCCTGGCTCGTGCCACCGGCTTTGAGGGCTAAATCCTGCTGGCTCAGGCCCTGCTGCTGCCGCACACCCCTGAGCAACGTCCCTAGCTGGGTGGCAGCGCGGATCACCTGCTCGCTTGCGGCCATGCCTCACTCAGAATCTCAATAAACGCACAATAAAAGGATTACCAATAAAAGATATTTATTGAGAATCCGGCTAGCCAGGGGATGGGCAATGGCTTGTCTTGCCAGGGACCCGCCCTGAAGGTGGAAGTGGAAGCGCGCCTCCACTCTTTCGGACGAAAAACAGCTGGGTTCGAGGCTGCGGCGCTGACGATGCATTCAGCAACGTTCATACCTGGTTGCTGACCACGGGCGCGAAGCCGCCCGCCACCTATGACCTCTCACGTTTACTCTTGCCCCTGCGCGCCTCCTACACCTTTGCGGTCCAATCGGGCTGCAGCAGACCATTCAAAAGGCGCCCCGTGGGGGGCGCCTTAGCACCGGTTGCGACGAGTACCTCCTCACACAAGGTCTGCCGGTCGGGTGTCTGTGGGTGCACTGATCACCTGTCTGGGGCCTGGCAGGAAAGGAATAGGGATCACGTTTGGGAGAAGAGATGCTCGAGGCTTGACCTTCTCGGTTGTGATCTCGGCTCGGGTTATGCAGCCCAAGATTTAAGAATGCTGGAATCAGAACTGGCGTATTGCTCTCTGCGGTTACGGGCTGACGTTCACGCAGCGCCAGCGAGTTCACAGGACTTGGATTGTCCAATCGCACCTCCTCTGTGTGCACCGGCTCGGGTGATCCCTGGCCGGTCTCTTTTGGAGGGTGAGGGTCGGGTTGGCTACCGGGCCTCCCCTCAACTTCAAAATAGGCCACTTTTCAGGCGGCGGTGGCTTTCGGCAGTACCTATTCCCGTACACCCGGGACCCAAGTCAGCGCAGGGATTCACAGGCTTCTCCATCGCCATTGCCATCGATGTAGCTGCGCCCCTGGCGCAGCAGCCGGTGCAACCGCTGCCCAAAGTGGCCAGCTGCCCCCTGCGGTACTACAGCTCCGGTGGCTACTGCGTGCCGAGCTCTGGTGGCAACAGCCGTGGCGCGATTGAGAAAAGAGAAGCAGGCTGCCCGCTGGGCTTTTACTCCTCCGGTGGCTACTGCGTTAGCAGTCCCAGTAACGAGCGGGAGGCGATTCAAAAAACCGGCAAGGGGTGCCCGCTGGGGTGGTATTCATCCGGCGCCTACTGCGTCAAGGGTCGATGAAGCAAAAACTGGAAACCTTCCGCCTGAAGCAGCTCGGCCACCTCCTAATGCACAACCCGGTGGCCTTCCCCAGCCGACTACATCCCCACCGATCTATCAAGCCAGCGACTGATTTTAGAGGGGCTGAATGTGCTCCTTGCACCACGACTTATCCCTTCGCAACACTAGATAAGGGACATGCTCTGTAGATCCTTGAGCAACACGAACAGGTGCAGCGGATCACTCGGCGAGGGCCGAAAGCCGAAGTGCTCGTAGAAACCTCGTGCCCGTTCATTCTTGGCATGGACAGCCAGCGCGCGGATGCCGGCGATTTCTGCAGCCGCCAGCGTGCGGCCGATGGCATCTTTCAGTAGGGCGGCGCCGAGGCCTTGCGCTTGGTGATCCACCGCCACGGCCAGTCGGGCCAGCACCATCAGCGGAATCGGATGGCGCGCCAATCCCTTGCCGATGCGCTCGGGCGCCTGCTCCGGGCTCACCTCGCCCACCACCAAGGTGTGGAAACCCACTACCCCATCAGCCGCCAACACCACGTAGGTGCGGCTAGCTCGGGCCCGTTGGTTCACCAGGGCAAAACGTATCAAGAAGCGGTTCAGGGCTTCGTCGCCACAATCAAAGCTATCCAGGGAATGGCTGGCCTGAAGTGGTTCGATCCGATACCGGCTCACCCAGCACCACCAGCGGCTGGCTCTGCAGCAACGCCCACCTCGATGACGCTGGGTTCCTGCAGCAACCGCGCCAGACGGGGATGCGCCTGGGGAGGTGCATCCAGGGCCGATACAAATGCTTCCCATCGCTCCGGATCAAGCTGGAAGTTCTGCCGTTCGGCCAGGGTTTCGGCCGCGCTGGCCAGGGCGCTCTCCAGCACGAAGTCGGTGACGCTGCGCTGGGCCGCCGCCGCCGCCCGCTGCAGGGTTTGCTTGGCCCCTGGCGTCAGCCGCAGGTCCAGTTTTTCAGTCCGCAACTTTTCACTCCGCAACTTTTCACTCCGCAACTTTTCACTCCCCAAGGTCGATGACGCCATCACTGCACCTCAAGCTGTATCCACCCTAGACCCATACGCCAGACATTGTCATGACGGTAGCGGCGGAATTTCTTGTTCATCCAGGTTTCCAGCGCCTGAGGGAGATCGTCTCCTGGCTGCAGCCGCAACAGCACCACCTTCATGGGGCCGGCTCCTCCACTAGCCCCTGGAACATCATCAAGGAATCGACGTAACCCCAGCCGGCGTGCCAGCTACTGCACAACAGCCGATTCTTTTTAGAAGATCATGCTGGCTTCTAGGCGCCCTTCCTTGATCGCCTGCATGAATAGCCGGTAGTCGCTTTCGGCCTGGTCGGCGTAGTGCAGGCCGAATGCTTCCAGTGCCTGGTCAAAGACCTTGCCGGCGTCCAGCCAGGCCGCGATCGCTATGCGATCACCCGAACGCGCGTGAGCTTTGGCCAGAGCCCGACCACACAATTCGCCGTAGAGCTCCAGACCCTTGGCATCCAGGCTGGCTAGGTCCACCGACCCTTTCCAGTTGCGCAGCAGGCGCCAGTAGTAACTGAGATCCCTCTGCAAACTGCTCGTCCATCCCAGAAACGGGTCGCTCACGGTCTGCATCAGCCGCTGCCCTTCGATCACCCGCTGGCCGTGGTGCTGGGGTGATGGGGTGGTGGCATAGGGCTCAAACACCGAGGGTTCGGCCTGCTTGCTCTGGAGGATCAACAGGTCATCGGGGTGGGGGCCCACAAACAGGCCGATGGCGCAGCGGGTACCCACCGAACCCACGCCCACGGCCTTCATCGCCGCATCCACCAGGTGGTATCCCTGAAGCCTGTGGCGTACCTCGGCAGGGACGGAGCACAGGTACAGTTCCAAATGATTCTGGGCCAGATCGCGCCAGTCGATGTCGGCGGTCCAGCTGCGATCCAACAGGGCATGGCGCCAGATCAACGGGGGGTCATGGCGCAGTCGCAGTTGCCCGTCGGGTCCCCGTACGCAAAGTTTGTCGGCCGCTTCTATGCAGGTGCGGGCCCTAGCCTTGGCGCTCACCTTGAGCACGTGCTGCCGTAGCGGTGGGTGCTCAAGCTCGTTGATGTAAGCGTCGACATCGATGCGCTGCGCCCACACCTGATGCAGTGATTGGGTTGCGAGCGTCTGGATCGCCTTGCGGTAGGCACGGGCGGTGCGCCGGGCCACCCGGCGTTGCTGGTCGCTGGTCAGAGCCAGACTGCGCCCAGCGAGCACAGCACTGGCCACCAGCCGTTTGAGGTCCCACTCAAAGGGCCCGCGTACGGTATCGTCGAAATCATTTAGGTCGAAGACCAGGCTCCACTCAGGCGATGCGTAGAAGCCGAAGTTCGCCAGGTGGCAGTCGCCGCAGACCTGCACCTCCAGGCCACTGCTGGGTGCATTGCCTAAGTCATGGGCCATCACCGCCGGCGTGCCGCGATAGAACGCAAAGGCGTCGTGAGCCATGCGGCTGTGGCGCACGGGCACCAGCCAGGGCAGGCGATCGGCCTCCTGTTCCTGCAAGACCGCAATCGGGTTGCGCCGGTCTGCGGCAGGGGCCCAGCGGCTCAGGTCTTGAACCTTGAGTGGAGGAGCTGGTATTGGCACCATGACCCACATGCTAGGCGCCAATCTGTACCTATGCCTAACAAGACGATGGGCCGCAATCCTCTGGTCCTTGCCTGCGCGATTGAGGCTTTGGCGGCTACTGCGTCAGCAGTCCGAGCAACGACCGTGAGGCAATTCAAAAGAGCGGCAAAGAATGCCCGCTGGGCTGGTATTCATAAGGTGGGTACTACGTCAAGAGCCGGTGAAATTTGCCCTGCCGGCAGTCCTATGTTGCAGGGATTGCTGAGCTGCCGTGCCCCAGAGTGAGTTGTTGCGGTTTCTGGCCCATGTGAGGGCTGATCCAACCCTGCGGCAAATGATGGCCGACGCCCTTACGGCTGATCAGGTGTCGTTGCTTGCCCAGGAGCGGGGATTTCTGGTCTCTGGTAGCGACATCCTGCGCTTTCACGGCCAGTCGGCCTCAGGGATCCGCATCAGCCGCATCGACCACCCTGGCGAATATCCCGGCCGTTACTACTGAGGCGCCTATGTCAGCGGTGAGAACAGACAGGGCATTATAAGCCAATCCTAAGCCCAATCTGTGCTCCCCAGCTAGAGAAAGAGGAGTTATCCCATTTGTCATATCCATCATCAGTGCCATACCCACTTGTGCCGCGATATACAGCCTCTGCGAAGACTTTGGATTTATAATCAATAGCGTAGGAAAGGCCTGCTTTTGCTTGATAGCCTAGCAATGATTTCGAATAGCCTTGGTAGCTCAATCCAGGGTCGGCAAATGCGCCAACATCAAGAAATGAAATTCCAATGCCAACACCAATGTAAGGCGATAAACGCTTGCTTGGCAACAGATCCCAGTAGATGCTGGCGAAAGCGGAGTCCTTGCGTGTTTGGCCGCCTTGACTGTACTTATAATTCCGACCGGTAACACTGTTGTAACCTTCTAGCTTGCTTGCATCGAGGGCGCACGTAAGTTCTAGGCGAACTGGTTTGAAATCATAGCCTATACCCACTTCTGTAGAAAATCCGGGAGTGGAAAACTCCGTGAATGATCCTGGGTCACCTTCCCCCACTCGGTCAATTGGCCAATTTGCGCCGACGCCTGCTGTCACATAAAGACCGGACAAGTTTCCCTTTGAAGAGGGTGCACTGTCTTCGGCTGGGAGATCTTCTGAATTAGCAGGGCTAGCAAATGCGCCCATGCAACAAACCATGAACGACAAAAAGACCCGTGAACTCACACTCGCTCGAAAACGCTTGTCGGCAATACTATAACCTGATCTCCAGAAGGCTGATGACAGCTCAAGCTTCAAGAACGCAGCAGATCAGAAATCCACAGCAGGCTAGGCCTATTCGTGCATGCAAAGCCGGATGGATCAATCCGGTTCTTTCGGAGACAACAGCGATACCGGCGCTGCCTATCTCTTTGATGTCGCAACCGGCAATCTGCTGCAGTCCTTCACCAATCCCACTCCCGCTTTTTCGACTCTTTCGGCTCCTCCGTAGCGCTCAGCGGCAATAGCGCTCGTTCCCAGCTGGAAAGCCCTGACGACTCCTCGTCTGGCTCAGGGCCATCTGCCGGCTGGCCTCAACTGCCGCAGAAATCGTGCAGGATCACGCGGCAGCAGCGGCTTCCCGCATGGCCAAGGTCCGGTTGATCTCCGTCGGTTCCAGGGGAGACCTGCAGCCTTACCTGGCGATCCTGCTGGAACTGCAGCGCCGCGGACATCAGGTGAGCCTGATCGGCAGCGTCAACTTCCAGGCTGTGGCGGAAGCCCATGGGCTGCCGTTCGTGCCCCTGCCGGGCGACTTCACCTCGCTGCTTAGCTCGGAGGCGGGCCTGGCGTTGATGCAGGGCAAGCCCGTGCGCCTGATCTCCGATGCACTGCTGGGGGAGCTGCTGGAGACGGCTCGCACCGCCATGGAAGGCACGGATCTGCTTTTGGTGTCACCGCTGTGCCTGTGGGGTTACCACCTGGCAGAGGCCGCCGGGTGTCCCCTAGTGGTACTGAGCCCCATGCCGATCATGGCCACCGGGGATTTCCCCTTTCTGGGCTTCCCTGCCTCACCAACCAGCCGCAATGGCGGCAGCACAAGGCATCGAATCCGCCGCCGGCTCAACCGCAGCAGCTACCGGCTGGTCAGCCTGCTCAAGTGGCGTCAGGACGCCCGGGTGATCCAGGCCTTTCGCCTCGATCGCCTGGGCCTGCAGCCCCTCCCCTGGGGCGGCGCCGAGAGCCGCCGCACCCCACCGGCCCATCTGGTGGATCCGCCGGTGCTGCATCTGATCAGTCCTCAGGTGTTGCCGCACCCGGCTGACTGGAAGGCGAGCGCCTCGCTCACCGGCTTCTGCTTCCTCGAGCCCCGCACGGCCGATGGGGCCATCCTGCCTACGCCCTACAGCCCGGATCAAGAGCTAAGCGCCTTCCTTGAGGGCGGCCCTGCTCCCTTCTATGCCGGATTCGGCAGCATGATTAGCCGCGATCCAGAAGCGTTGGCAGCTGCGGTGGTGGAAGCAGCGCAGCTTGCTGGCGTTCGTCTGATCCTCTCGCCCGGTTGGGGCCGGGTGGTGCCCCGAGCGGCCCTGCCGGCTGATGTGTTTCTACTGGAGGAGTGTCCGCACAGCTGGCTGTTTCCCAGGGTGCAGGCCGCGATTCATCACGGCGGTGCCGGCACCACCGCCACCACGCTGCGCCACGGCATCCCCTCGACGGTGGTGGCGTTCTTTGCGGATCAGCCCGCCTGGGGACGCACGCTGGAGCAGCTCGGGGTCAGCCCGGCCACACATCGGTTGAGCAGTCTCAGCGCCGAGGCCCTGGCTGCCAGCATCCGAGCCCTGGCAGGCGAACCACGCTTCCGCCAGCGAGCCCGGGAGTTGCAGCAGCTGCTGGCCCGCGAGGACGGGCTGGCCTGCACCGCCAGTGCGATCGAGGCCCGCCTTGCCGGCATGCGGTAATCCACAGCACCTGCATTCGCCCCCCTGTACGGGCCCAACACGATCTTCCACTCCGCCGAGCTGTTGAGGCGGATAGATTGCCAGTTGCTGCCCCAGCCATGGCGGCAACTGGGCTGCGGCAACTACGCGGCGGTATTGCACCATCCTCACCAGCCTTCACTGGCGGCAAAGGTGTACGGCCCCGAGCGCCCAGGCCTGGAGCAGGAGGCTTTGGGCACAGGCCTGAGCTGGAGCGTGGAGCACGCCCACGATCGCTCCACCGTGAACACCGCTGGCCCTGCGGCGGGCCTGCCCAACAGCCGCCGGCTGCTCCGCCAACCAGAAGCCGCGCAGGGGCAGACAGGCCGGAGGGCTCTATATTTGCTATTCGCGAATGCCGAATGGTCTGGTGCGACCGTGTCCCGCTCACCCTCCAATCCCCAGCTCGTGCTGCGCCCGCAGGATCTGGTGGTGCTGCTGCGCCTGGCTCTGGAGCAAGGCCCGGCGCCCACCTATGCGGCCCTCGGCGCCGAACTGGGCCTGACGGCCTCGGAAGCCCATGCGGCGGTGGAGCGTGCCGTGGCCGCCAGACTGGCGATCAAAGATGGGGCTGGCAAGCCCTCAGTTGTTCGCGCCGCCCTGAAAGCTTTCGTGCAGCACGGGGCTCGCTACTGCTTCCCCGCCACCCAGGGCGCGCTCAGCCGAGGGGTTCCCACCGGCTACGCTGCCTCCCCCCTCAACGAGCAGATCCGGCCGGGCAGCGACCCACCACCTGTGTGGCCGTGGAAGAAGGGAACGGCCCGTGGCTTCGCCTTCCACCCGCTCTATCCCAGCGTCCCCGAGGCGGCAGAGCGCAACCCGGCTCTTGGGGAGCTGCTGGCCCTGTTCGACGCGGTGCGTGGCGGCAGCGCCCGTGAACAGGCCCTGGCGCTGGCCCTGCTGGAGGAGCGGTTGCAGCCATGAATCCCAACGATCCCAACGTCTTCCTGCTGGAGCGAGTAGCTGAGCAATTGGGCGAGGCGCTGCTCGAGCAACTGGTGTTTGTCGGCGGCGCCGTGGCGGGTGTGCTGATCACGGATCCGGCGATGCCGGAGATCCGGCCCACCCAGGATGTGGATGTGATCTGCAGCGTGATTGCCAGGTCTGACTACCACCAGCTGGGGAGGCAACTGCGGCAGCGGGGTTTTCAGGAGGACAGCCGGCCAGGGGCTCCGCTATGTCGCTGGTGCATCGACGACCTCCTTCTCGACTTGATGCCAGCCCAGGGCGAGATCCTGGGCTTCTCCAATAGTTGGTATCCCCTAGCCCTTGAGACCGCCCAGCCGCAGGGGCTGCCGAGCGGGCGCTCGATTCGGATCGTGACCGCACCAGTTTTTATAGCCACCAAGCTGGAGGCCTTCCGCGGACGCGGCAAGGGCGATTTTCTTTTCAGTCACGATCTGGAAGACCTGATGGCGGTTGTGGACGGCCGTGCCTCGCTGCTGGAGGAATGCAGGCTCAGCCCGCCTAAGTTGCGAAATGATCTCGCGGCACAATTCCACGAGTTGTTGAACACCTCCGCCTTTCTGGAAGCACTGCCAGCGTTCCTGCCGCCGGATCAGGCCAGCCAGCAGCGACTCCCTGATCTGCTGAAGGTGCTTCGGGCGATCACCGCTCTGGCTGAGCCTTGATAGCCAGCTCGGCGTAGCCGGTCGCGGGATCGCGCTCTCGCCGGAACTGCCACTCCTGCAGCAGACCGATCACCAGCTCGGCGGTGGTGCGCACCAGCGAGCCAGGGCAGAGGTGCCCGCCGAATACGGCACCTTTGCTGTCGGCCACAGCGATGTGGAGGTGGGCGCCATCGGCAGAAAGGGTGCCGGAGAGGCTCAGGATCTCCAGGTCGCCGCGAATGGTTGTGGCCGCCGCCGCTCCCGCGAAGCGCAGCTCGGCCACCGAGAGGCTGCCGATAGCGCTGATCACACAGCCGGCCTGCTCCTCCTGCTCGCCCATCCAGGATTCCAGCGCCTGACGCAGGTCATCGCCCGGCTGCAACCGCAGCGGCACCACCTTCATGGAGCAGGACCCTCCACCAGCCCCTGGATCATCACCAAGGCATCGACGTAACCCAACTGCCTGTGGCGAAACGCTCCCGGCAGAGTACCGATGACCCGAAAGCCGTTGCGCTGCCAGCAACGGATGCCGGCACTGTTGGTGCTCACCACCAGGTTGAACTGCATCGCCCGGAATCCAAGCCGCCGGGCCGCCCGTAGCGAGTGCTGGCAGAGGCGGCTGCCAATCCCCTGGCGGCGGCAGTGCTCTGCAACTACATAGCCGGCATTGGCCACATGGGCACCCAGCTCGAGGGAATTGGGCCTGAGGTAATAGGTGCCCACGAGGGCCCCTGCCCCATCCACGCCGATCATCACCGCCTGGTTCTGTGCCACCCATGCCAGCTGGGCTTCTGCCTCGCTGATGGCCGGGTCGTGGGGAAAGGTTTCACCAGCGCGGAACACCGGCTCCAGCAGCGCCCACAACGCTGGCCAGTCGGCCGGCACATAGGGGCGGATCTGCAGGAGGGATGCCACTTGGGGCCAGCTGGACGAAGATTCCGCCGCATCCTGGCGTCAGCTGGAAAGCCCCATTTATGAACTCCCATTGCCCCCGGTGAATACCGCTGTCGATCACCTGATTGGACAACGAGCAAACGACAGGGCAGCTGCGCCCGACCTCCTCGGGAAGGCACCTCTGCTGAGCAGGCAAATGCCCGGGGCCAACGCTCCGGGTTTTGTTGTCTGTGCGGGCGATCAACTTGAGAGCGCTGCCACCCCTGCCAGCACTGCACCGATGGCCGCCGCTGCACCGATCACCTGCAGCACGCTCCAGCTCAGCCGCAGCTGGGCAAACAGAGCCACCGCCACCACCAGCGCCGCCCAGGGATTGAAGGCGCCGGCGGGCCAGAGCACCGGGCCGGCGAAGAACAGCGCCAGGCTGGCGATCACCCCCACCACCACGGCCGTGATGGCGCTCAGCGGCGCGCCGAAACGCAGGTCGCCTCGGGTGGCTTCCACCAGCGGTGCGCCGGCCAGGATGAAGCCGAAGGAAGGCAGGAAGGTGAACCAAACCGTCACCAGCACAGCTATCAGGGCGAGCGGCCAGGGGCCAGAGCCAGAAGCCAGCGACTGATTCCAGCCGCCCATGAAGCCCACGAAGGCCACAACCATGATCAGTGGACCCGGTGTGGTTTCGCCTAGGGCCATGCCATCGAGCATCTGGCTGGCCGAGAGCCAGTTGAACTGCTCCACCGCCCCTTGTGCCACGTAGGGCAGCACGGCATATGCCCCACCGAAGCTGAGCAGCGCCACCCGCGTGAAAAAGCGGGCCATCAGCGCCAGGATGCCGTTCCAGCCGCCAAAGCTCGCCAGAGCAGCCAGGGGCGCAAGCGTTGCCAGGGCCCATAGCAGCAGCGTCACCGCCAGCCGCCGCTTTGAAAAGCGTGCATGGTCCGGCGAAGCGGAGTCATCGTCATGAAGAGCGCCAGGCCGATCCTGCTGGGAGTCGCTCGATCCGGCTCCGTGGGGCTTGCTCGCCACCAGCAGGTTGGGCCGCCAACGGGCGGCGCCAAGGCCGATCAGGCCAGCGGTGATCACCACCACGGGATAGGGAAACTTGAACGCCGCCAGAGCCAAGAAACCGGCAATTGCCAGGGCCACCAGCAGGGGCGTGTGCAAGGTGCGGCGGCCGATGCGCCAGGCGGCCATCAGCACGATGGCCAGCACCGCCGGTTTGAGCACGGCGAACACCGAGGCCAGCAGGGGCAGCTGACCCCAGAGCGCATAGACGCTGGCAAGGGCCGTGAGCACAAACACCGAGGGGATAATGAACAGCCCCCCGGCGATCAGGCCACCGGGCACGCCGTGCATCAACCAGCCCAGGTAGGTGGCCAGCTGCATGGCCTCCGGCCCCGGCAGCAGCATGCAGTAATTGAGGGCGTGCAGGTAGCGCCGTTCCGAGAGCCAGCGGCGCCGGTCCACCAGCTCGCGATGCAGCAGGGCGATCTGCCCGGCCGGCCCCCCGAAGCTCACCAGCCCCAGCTGCAGCCAGAAGCGCGAGGCCTCGGCGAGGCTCACATGGCTGACAGTTCCAGTGGTCACGGGCTTGGGCAATGCGGGCACCATGAAGATCAACTCGCAGAAGTCTGGGCAGTGGCGGCTGGTTGCGAGCTTGCCGAGATGGGGACTGGCCTGACCCCATGGCGACTGCGCTGGATCACCTCACCAGCCTGGAGCAGCAGCGATTCACCGGCCTGAAAGGGCTGCCAGTGCTCGTCGGTGGTGAGCGGCTCAGTGCTGAGGATGGTCACCACATCGTTGGACGTGGTGAGCGCCGAGAAATCCACCTGCAGCGGCGGATCCGCCAGCGTGGCCTTGCAGAACGGCGCCCGGCGGGTGAGCCAGTGCAGCCGGCTGGTGGCGGTGACAAACAGCCACTGGCCGTTGCTGATCAGGGCATTGAAGGTGCCCCGCTCGGCCAGTTGGGCAGCGCAGTGGTGCAGTTGCTCAAACACCGCAGCCGCGTTGCTGGAATCGACCCCGCTGTGATCGAGCTGCTCCAGGATCCAGCAAAACGCTGCTTCGCTGTCGGTGCTGCCGAAGGGCCGGTAGCGATCGCCCAAGGGAATGGCGCCTTGGAGGTCGCCGTTGTGGGCAAATACCCAGGTCTGAGCGCCCCAGCTGCGAGAGAAGGGATGGCAGTTCTCCAGCGCCACCACACCGCGGGTGGCCTTGCGGATGTGGGCGATGCTCACCAAGGCCTTGGGGGAACGCTCCGCCAGCTGGTCCGCCAGGGCCGAGAAGGCCGCCGGGGCTTCTTCCCTCAAAAGGGTGAGGCTGGGGCGATCCGGGTGGCCATCGGGGGTGAAGCTGGCCAGGCCCCAGCCATCGGCATGCTCGCCACTGGCGCCACCACGCCGGCTGAGCCCCCGGAAGGAGAAGCCCATGTCGGTGGGGGTATTGGCGTTGAGGGCGAGCAGCTCACACATGGAAGACTCCGGGAGTGCAGGATCAGCGGGAGTTGGCGAATAGGCGATCCCAGATGCCGCCGTTGCCAAAGAATTCCTTGTTGACCTGGCTCCAGCCGCCAAAGTCTTTCACCGAAAAGAACGTCTTCACCGGCGCAAAGCGATCCTTCACCCGCGCCCAAACCGTGGGGCTGGTGGGCCGGAAACCCTCCTCGGCAAAAACCTGCTGCGCCTCATCGGTAAACAGATAGGCAGCCAGGGCCTCGGCAGCCTCGCGGGTGCCCTTGCGGTCCACATTTTTGTCGACCACCGCCACGGGGCCTTCGATGCGGATGTTCAGCTCCGGCACCACGAAGGGATCCTTGAGATCGCCGATGCGGGTGGCGAGGATCGCTTCGTTTTCGTAGTTGAGCAGCACGTCGCCCTGGTCGCGCTTGAGGAACACATCTGAGGCTTCGCGCGCATCCTTGGGCAGGTTGTCGACGTTCTTGTAGACGCTGGTGACATAGGCCTCAGCCTGCTGGGGCGTGCCGCCGGCCTGGGTAATGGAACCCCAAAGACCCAGGAAATTCCAGCGGGCCCCGCCGGAGGTTTTGGGATTGGCGGTCACCACCGTGACGCCGGGCTTCACCAGGTCCTTCCAGGTGGTGATCTGCTTGGGATTGCCGGCTCTGGTGAGGAACGCCACAGCCGAGTTGGTGACGATGCCGTTGTTGGGCAGCTCCTGCTCCCAACCGGGCTGAATCAACCCCGACTCCTCCAGCTTGAGCACGTCGGCGGAGAGGGCCAGGGTGACCACATCGGCGTCGAGCCCGTCGATCACCGTCCGGGTCTGGGTGCCCGAGCCGCCGTAGCTGGTCTTGATCTCCAGCTCCTGGCCGGTTTTCTGCTTCCACTGCTCCACGAAGGTGGGCAGGATCCGGTCGTAGGCCCCTTTGGTGACGGCGTAGCTCACCAGCAGCAGCCGCTGGCGTTCACCCGAGCTGCCGCCCTGGGGTGTTGCCGATGGACCGCCGCAACCGGCCAGGAACACGAGCGAGCCCGTGGTGAAGAGGGCCGCCAGGCACCGCGATTGGATAGTCACGTAAACCGGTAGGGAATATGCAGATACAATACCGCGGTTTGCCCATCGGGAATTAGGCGAGAAAAAGCCGCGGCCGGCTGGCGCGGGGCTGGAGGGGTGTTCGTGTGTGGATGCTGAGTGGAGGGGGGGGGGCTGCGCTCAGCGGGAGGCACGGAAGATCTGGTCCCAGATCGCCCCATCACGGAAGAATTTGCCAGTCACGGCCGGCCAGCCACCGAAGGCCTCGATCGTGTGGGTCTTCACCACGGGAAACTTGCCGCGGGCGTAGGCCTTGCCCTCGGGCGTGGCAGGGCGGAAGCCGTTATCCGCAAATACCTTCTGGGCAGCCGGGGTAAAGAGAAACTTGGTGAAGGCCTCGGCCACCTTGCGGCTGCCATTGCGATCCACGTTCTTGTCAACCACAGCAACCGGCTGGGAAGTGAGCACGTTGGGGCTGAAGGTCTTGTAGCCAGCGGTCCACTCGCCCTTGCGTTTGGCCAGAATCGCCTCGGTTTCCCAGTTGAGCAGTACGTCACCCTGGTTCCGCTTGATGAAGAAGTCGGAGGCCTCGCGGGCATCCTTGGGCAGCACCTCGACGTTCTTGTAGACGTCGCGGATGAATTGCCGGGCTTGAGCTTCCGAGCCTCCGGCCTGGGTCACAGCGCCCCAAAGGGCGACGAAGTTCCAGCGGGCACCACCGGAGGTCTTGGGGTTGGCGGTGACCACGTCCACATTCGGCTTGGCGAGGTCTTTCCAGCTGTTGATCTTCTTGGGATTGCCGGGTCGCACAAAGGCCACAACCGTGGAGTGGATGGGCGTGGCTTTGTTGGGAAGACGGCTTTCCCAGCCTTTCTTAATTAGCCCGGCCTGCTCGATCCGGGACACGTCGGCGGCCATGGCCAGATTGACGATGTCGGCATTCAGGCCATCGATCACGGCTCGGGTCTGGGAACCGGAGCCGCCATAGCTGCCCTTGAAGGTGACGGTCTGGCCGGTTTTCTTTTTCCAGTCGTCGGCGAACAGCCGGAAGATCTGGTCGTAGGCGTTTTTGGTAACCGCGTAGGAGACCAGGGTGAGGGTTTGGGGTTTGGCCGGCTGCTGGGCCTGCGCCAACGGAGCATTAAGTGTGTTGGCAGCAGTCACAGCCAGAGGTAGGCAGGCGATGCCGGTAAGCAACAGCTGGCGGCGACTGGGCCGAGCAGAAAAGAGCGTCAAATTCACGGTAAGTCGATCGGGAACTAGAGAAAATTACGTTGCGAAGGCTTGTGGCGTTGTGGCTCAAGGCACACGCCCAGTCAGCGCAATTCCCGACCTGCAAACCGTTGTTTACCTGGCAGAATGGGACAAGTTCCAAAGCCAGCCATGGTTTTCAGTGCCAAGACGGAGTACGGACTGGTTGCGCTGATCGATCTGGCCGCCGTCTATGCAACTGGCGAGCGCCAGCAGACCGGTGAGATCAGCAGGCGGCATGGCATGCCCGAGCGCTACCTGGAGCAGATGCTGACCTCCCTGCGCAAAGGGGGCTTCCTTATCAGCGTGCGTGGGCCGAAGGGCGGCCACCAGCTGACCCGTTCGCCAGAGCTGATTACTGTCTCCGAGGTGGAGGACTGCCTGGAAGGAGACGCCCGAGCCGAGCGCCAGGGCGATCGGAGCAATGCTGAGTTCCGCGTTCTCGATGGGCTGGCCCAGCGGGCGCACCAGGCCCGAACGGCAGTGCTGAAGGGCACCACGCTGGCCCATCTGCTGCTGGAGCGGGACAGCCTGCGGCAGCCCACGCCGATGTTCTACATCTGAAGACCCAGGTCGAGACGCACGCGAATCAACCTGTGTGCCCGAAAACACCGGTATGCCCATCGGAAATAAGACATACTCCTGAGCAGTTGCTCTCCGGCTATGGCCTGCTGTCTGCGAATGCCTTGCTCTCCTCTGAATTCACACCTCCGTGGCCCAAGTCATTACCCGCCCCATCGCTCGCCGACGCCATGACTTCATCTCTGCTCAAGCGCCCTTTGCAACTCACGCTCCACCCTCAGGACGTGCTTCCAGAAGGCATGAGTTGGCGGCTGCATGAGGGCTACGTGCGCTCGGCCACCTGGGATCTGGAAGGGGAGAGCATCACCCTTGGCCTCTGGGCCCCGGGTGATCTGATCACTTCGGAAGATCCCGTGCTCAATCCGCTGGAACTGCAGTGCCTCACCACCGTGGTGGTGGAGCACATTGAGCTTGATGCAAGCGAGCAGCTCCAGCATCTGCTGCGTGAGCGGCAAATGCTGGCGGAACTGCTAACCATTCAGCGGATTCGCTCCGGGGACCTGCGCCTGTTGACCTTGCTCAGCTGGATCGGTCAGGCCCACGGGCAGGTAAACAGCCACGGCTGCCGCCTGTCGCTCAGTGAGCTCAACCTCACCCACCGCTCCCTGGCGGACATCTGCGGGCTGACCCGGGTCACGGTGACCAAGCTGCTGAGCCGTCTTCGCGCGGAAGGGCGTCTGGTGGCGATTGGCGACAGCGATCTCTTGATCCCCAGCCAGCCATGAGCCACCCCATCTCTCCTTGGTGCCTGCAATGGGGCCGCGACGGAGAACTGGCCAGGCAGGGCCCCACCGCATCCAGGGCATCGGGGCGGGCTTTGTGCCGGGCAATCTGGATCTATCACTGATTGACCGGGTCGAGACTGTGAGCGATGCCGATGCCATCGCCATGGCCCAGCGGTTGATGAAAGAGGAAGGCATTCTGGCCGGCATCTCCTGCGGAGCGGCGGCAACGGTGGCTTTGCGTCTAGCTCGTGATGAGCGATTCCAGGGGAAGTTGATTGTGGTGGTGCTGCCGGATTCCGGCGAGCGCTATCTCAGCACCGCTCTCTTTGAAAACGTGTTTGATGCCCAGGGCCTACCGATTGGTGCCAGGCCCTGAGCTTCAGATCACAAAGTCCGGCACGAAGGTGCGGGAATCGCGGCTGGTGATGTGCAGGGCATCGCCGGCCTGGAGCTCGCGGTAATCAATCCTCTCGCGGGGCAGCTGGGCCACCACCACCTCACCGCTGGCAAGGGTGAGTTCGGCTTGGATGTCACGGCCCAGATGGGTGAGACGGCGCAGCACCGCCGGCACGCTGCCCTCTTGGGGCTGGCGATGTAGCTCCAGGTCGTGGGGCCGAATGAACAGATCGCCCGGCTGCTCCCGATGGGGTGCTAAGGCCACATGGGAAGGCAGCACATTCACCGCCCCCACGAAACTCATCACAAACGGACTGGCCGGTTGGTCGTAGATCTCGGCGGGGGTGCCTATCTGCTCAACGCGCCCCTGGTTCATCACCACGATCTTGTCGGCCACCTCCATGGCTTCTTCCTGGTCGTGGGTGACGATCACGGTGGTGACATGCATCTCGTCGTGGAGATTGCGCAGCCAGGCCCGTAGTTCCTTGCGCACCTTGGCATCCAGAGCGCTGAAGGGCTCATCGAGCAGCAGCACCCGTGGCTGCACAGCCAGGGCCCGGGCCAGGGCCACCCGCTGGCGCTGGCCGCCGGAGAGCTGGGAGGGGTAGCGGTTGCCAAAGCCCTGCAGCTGCACCAGCTCCAGCAGCTCATCGACCCGCCGGCGGATCGCCTCGTGCTTCCAGCCGCGCAGCTCCAAACCAAAGCCGACGTTTTGGCGCACGGTGCGGTGCTTGAACAGGGCGAAGTGCTGGAACACAAAGCCCACCTGGCGCTCCTGCACCGAGCGAGTGGTGGCCTCCTCGCCGGTGATCCAGACCCGCCCGGCGTCAGCCTCCTCCAGGCCGGCGATCAGCCGCAGCAGGGTGCTTTTGCCGGAACCGGATGGTCCGAGCAGGGCCACCAGGGAGCCGGTTTCGACATCAAGGCTGACGTTGTCGACCGCCCGGAAGGAGCCGAATTCCTTGCAAACACCAGCAACGCGGATGCCCATGTCAGGGGAGGAAGCGGAACGATGGCAGCAACCCTACAGCAAACATCTATTTCCCCACCGGCAAACCGTTGAATAAATCGCCAAACGGTGATACGGTCCGCCCACTTCCGGTTATTCCTCCATGGCTCCTGCGCTCTCGGCCCGACGCCGGGGATTCACCTGGCCTAGCTGGCTGCAGCTGAGCTGGTCCTGGCGGATCACCTGGTTGTATCTGGCCTTGGTGCTGTTTCTGCCCCTCGGCGCCCTGGCCCTCAAGGCCGCCGCGGTGGGCCCATCCCAGTTCTGGCAGCTGGCCACCAGCCCTGAGGCTCTGGCCACTTACCGAATCAGCTTCGGATTGGCGTTTGTGGCCGCTTTGCTCAATGGTGTGTTTGGCCTCGTGATCGCTTGGGCGCTGGTGCGCTGCTCCTTTCCTGGGCGGCGGCTGCTGGATTCGCTGATCGATCTGCCCTTTGCCCTGCCCACGGCGGTGGCGGGCCTAGCCCTGGCCGCGATCTACAGCACCAACGGCTGGCTGGGTGCACCGCTTGCGGCCCTTTTCGGCATCAAAGTTTCATTTACCTGGCTGGGGGTCGCCATCGCCATGGTGTTTATCTCTCTGCCCTTTGTAGTTCGCAGCGTGGAGCCGGTGCTCGAGGCCCTAGAGCACGATCAGGAAGAAGCCGCCTGGTGCCTCGGCGCCACTCCGCGTCAGACCTTGACCAAGGTGGTGCTGCCCCAGTTGATGCCAGCGATCTTGGCGGGCGTAGCCCAGGGCTACAGCCGGGCCGTAGGCGAATACGGCTCGGTGGTGATGATCTCCTCCAACGTGCCGTTCCGCGACCTGATTACCCCCACCCTGATCATCCAGAAGCTGGAGGAATACGACTTCGCCTCCGCGACGGTGATCGGCATGGTGATGCTGATGTTTTCACTACTGAGCCTTTTGGTAATCAACGGGCTGCAGGTGTGGGGACGCAACTGGGAAGCCAATCCGGCTCAGGGCGCCTGAATTGAGATTTAGCTGAATTCAATGCGCCACATCAACACCACTCCTCTTCTTTTCGAAAATATCCATGCGTTCATTGCTGCGCTCCTTCTCAAAAGCCCTGCCCCGCCCATCGGCGGCGGTGCTGATTCCCCTGATCGCTTGCCTATATGTGGGTGTGATTATTGTGCTGCCAGCCTTAGAAGTAGTGTCAGGAGCTTTTGCTAAGGGGCTGAAGCCTTTTATTGAGAACTTTCAATCGGAGGAGTTGCGCTCGGCCGTGCTGCTAACCCTGCGCTGCACTTTGATTGCAGTGCCGGCCAACACCATCTTTGGTCTAGCGGCTGCCACCGCCATTGCCAGGCGTCAGTTTCCGGGCAAAGCGCTGCTGTTGAGCGTGATCGACCTGCCCTTCTCAATCTCGCCCGTGGTGGTGGGCTTGATGCTGGTGCTGCTCTACAGCCCCACCAACGGCCTCTTTGGGGGAATCGTGAGCAGCCTCGGCTGGCAGATCATCTTTTCCTGGCCAGGCATGGCATTGGCAACGGTCATCGTCACCTTCCCCTTCATGGCCCGCGAAGTGATTCCGTTGCTGGAGGAGGAGGGCTGGGATCAGGAGGAAGCTGCCCGCACCCTTGGTGCCAGCGACTGGCAAGTGTTTTGGAAAGTCACCCTGCCCTCGGTGCGCTGGGCCGTGGTTTATGGCCTGATCCTCACTACCGCCCGTGCGCTCGGTGAATTCGGCGCCGTAGCCGTAGTTAGCGGCAACATCGCCGGCCAAACCCAAACCCTGCCGCTTTTTATTGAAGACGCCTACAAGCAATACGACACCGAACTGGCCTACGGCGCTGCCCTAATCCTGGGGGGAGTTGGTCTGGTGTCGCTGCTGCTGAAGCTGGTTGTTGAACAGCTGATGGGTGGAGTGAAGGAGAGCAAGCCGATCAACTGAGGGTTGCTGAGGGCCGATGCCCTGCAGAGATGGCAAGACCAACACCCCAATAGGAGCTCCCTTCTCCATGCTCCTCTGTTCAGTCCAGCCCGCCCAGCCGGATCAGGGCCCCCACCACCACGAAGGCAATCGCCAGGGCGGTGATGCCGCGGATGTGCCAGGCCAGGCCGCTCAGGTTGTCGTCTCTGAGGTTGGGGATCAGCCGCAACCGGGCGTGCAGGGCTAGGGCGGCGGTGCCGGCCAGCAGCAACAGCTTGACGCCCACCAACATGCCGATCGGGTTGGCCGGGCTGAACAGGCCCTGGAAGCCGGGGAGATATATCCAGCCCATCCACAGACCGGTAAGTACCTGAATGGCCAGGGCCGTGAGCCCCAGCGGCTCGAAGACCTCCTCGAAGGCGCGCACCTGGGCCGCGCTCTGTGCTCGCAAGGCCCTGGGCAGCACCCCCAGATCCAGCACCAGATGGCCGCCGGTCCACACCGTGGCGGCCAGGGCATGAACAATCACCAGCAGCGAAAAAACAGACACGGCAGCAGCTTTGCAGGTGCCTCCACGATGGGTGCAATGTGCCGGGACTGACCATGAAGGTGATCGTGGATCTGTGCGTGGTGCCGATCGGGGTGGGCGTGGCAGCCGGTGTTCCAGGCCATCGAGGCCTGCCACCAGGCGGTTCACGCCATGGGCTGCCCTCGCGTCTATACTACCGTCAAAATCAATACCCGCACCGACAAGGAGCAGACCCTGGAGGACAAGGTGGCCAGCGTGCAGGCCCTGCTCTGATGCCAAGCCAGCGGTACCAGCAGGGCAGTGACGCCATGAAGCAGGCGCAACAGGGAGGGTTGATAAGGACGGGGCATGGCGCGCGAGGTGAATCAGGACTCGGCTGGAGTTGGGTCTCGAGGGCAGGGCTTCCCGGGCATCAGCCCTGCTCCCAGCGGAAGCCCTGGTCTTCCCAGGCTTTCGGATCCTCGATCGGCTCGAGGTGAGTGAACACATGCGTGCGGGTCAAGGTGGCCGCCACCTTGTGCTCCAACTGATCGCAGAGGTCGTGGCCTGCCTGCACGCTCCAATGACCAGGCACGAGCACGTGGAAGGACACGAAGCGACGGGAACCAGCCACGCGGGTGCGCAGCGCATGGAATTGGATCTCGTCTGTTTCACAGCTGGCCAGCAGATCTTCGAGAACCTGTTGCTCGGGATCTGACAGGGAGCGATCCAGCAGGCCGGAGGCGGTTTCGTGAAACAACTTCCAGCCAGTGACGACGATGTTCAGCGCCACGGCGATCGCAATCAGGGGGTCGAGAATCGTCAGGCCGGTGAGCTTCACCAGGCCGATGCCCAGAACCACACCGATGGAGGTCCAGACGTCGGTGAGCAGATGGTGGGCATCGGCGCGCAGGGTGATCGAATCAAAGCGCCGCGAGGCTTTCAACAGCACCCAGGCCACCAGACCATTCAACGCTGTTGCCAGCAGGGAAATGACCAGGCCGATGCCCAGCTGCTCCAGCGGTTGGGGCTGCTGCAGGCGGCCGATGGCGGTATGCAAGATGGCGAGAGCTGCCACCACGATCAGCACACTTTCCAGGCCGCTCGAGAAGTATTCGGCCTTGAAGTGGCCGTAGGGGTGGCTGCGATCGGCAGGTTTGGCCGCCAGGGTGAGCGCCCAGATCGCGCCAAGGGCTGCGACAAGGTTCACGCCCGACTCCATGGCATCGGAGAGCAGGCCCACCGACCCGGTCAGGCGCCAGGCCAGCGTTTTCAGCACGATCGTCGCGACCGCTGCTGCCGTCGACAGCAGCATGTAGGCGCGAGGCGAGGCGAGGACCATGGACGCGGGAAGTGCTCTCTCAGCGAAGCCAGTGTTGATGATGGCGGACCAGCCTTTGGCCTGCTCAGGCGCTAACAGGCCAAGGCAATAAGGAAGTCCCCTTTCCGGTGACAGAGCAAGGGGTGCATGGGTCGCTCAGGCCACCTCCGGCGCCCAGCCCTGCTGCCGCGTCATGTCATCAGTCCAACCCTGGCAGCAGCTGGTGAGGTGCTCGCCATGGGCGATCAACCGCTGGTGCAGTTGGCAGGTGAGCAGCGGGATGCAGTTCACCCCGGCGTGGTGCCTAAACCAATGGCAGGTCATGCAGACCTTGCGGCTGCGGGTCTTGAGCAGCACCGCCTCATCGAGGTAGGGCCACTCCTCGATCGGGAGATCGAGCCGGGCCGCCAGGGCCGCTGGCCGCGGGAGAGGGATGCCCATAAACAACTCGCGTGGGTACGCCTGTACTAGCACGGTTGGCGTGGTACGGCCCCTCCCCTGGCGCTGGCCATACGTCGCTCAGGGGACGCTTAGCTCCTGGTAGTAGCCCTCTCTGATGACGGCAACCGCGCATTGGATATCGTTAGTGAACTGGCGAAGCCGGGGCCAGCTGGTCGTCGTAAGCACAAGAATTGCGATCCTGCGCCCGGTCAGATTTCGCTGATAGCAGAGGTTGGTGTCGGTAGTGATCAGCAGCTCGTAGGCCGTAGCCACGAGGTGATCATTAAGTGAACGCCGTAGGGGAACGGTGTTCCCTGGTCAAACAGGATCCGCACTCAGGCCACGGCCGCAGCCGTACTCCGGGCGGCATGCTCCAGCACTAAGCGGGCTTGCTCCTGCGTCACCCCAGGAAAGAGCTCAACAAAGTCCGTCACTGAGATCCCGTCTTCCAGGTTTTCGAACAAAGCCGCCACCGGGACCCTGGTGCCGAGGAAAACCCAGGCACCACTCACGCGCCGGGGATCTTGCTCCACCGCGGTGCAGCCAGCCCAGCCGAGTGCGCTTTGATCGCTCATGCCCCCATCCTGGCCGACTCTTGAACGGTAGTTACCGCACAGCATGGCGTTGGCTGCAAAGCAGCTCTTTGGCCATCTCCTGCTGGTGTTGATTTGCCGAGCGCACCTATCGGTGCTGATTTGCCGAGCGCACCTATCGGTGCGACACCAGAAACGTCTCGAACCAGTCCTGGTGACGCCGCTGGCAGATCCGGTAGGGAATCGAAGCGGCCTCGGCCGGCAACTTCAATCGCTTGCGGAATGCCTTGGTGAAGCCCTCCAGAGCAGTGCGGGGCAGACTCCGATCGATAGCCATCCCCATCCAGTTGAGATCGACCTGCCGCCCTTGATCCTGGCCCGCTGCTGCGCTGGTTGTTGCAGCGCTGAGGCTCAGGCTGGTCAACAGGAATGGGTTGCCCGGAATCTTTCAGTTTTGCCTGATCAGCGGCAGGATCCGTACGCGCGCACGGCGTTCATCTGCTCCCACCAGGGCTCCTTGCTCAATCTCGTCGGCGTAGGCCAGAAGCACTGAGAGCACCAGAGTGCCGATCGCTTCCGGCAGCACATTCGCCGCGGTGCCCGCCGGCTGGGGGCAGGTGCAGGCGATCTGTGACTGGGTGCACGAGCACATCCGTTTCGACTACGACGCGGTGACCCCGGAGAAGAGCGCCGGCGACACCCTGCGCGATCGCGCGGCGGTGTGCCGCGATTTCGCCCACCTCGCCATCACCCTCTGCCGCTGCCTAAACATCCCCGCCCGCTACTGCACCGGCTACCTCGGCTACACCGGCATCCCCGTAGGCGAGGTGCCCGTGGATTTCTCCGCCTGGTTTGAGGTGTTTCTTGAAAACCGCTGGCACATATTTGATGCACGCCACAACATCCCGCGCTGCGGTCGGGTGCTGATTGCCCGCGGCCGCGATGCCGCCGATGTGCCCTTTCTGCGCTCCTTTGGGGAGCATGAGCTGGTGGGGTTTGCGGTCACCACTGAGATCGTTGCCGCAGTCCCTGAGCCAGGAGGTATTGCCAAAGAAGAGCCCGCCGCCAGCCAGCTGTTGGGCTGAGTGGCCTTAGCTGAGCCGCTCTGTTGGCCGAGTCACCACCATGCGGCGGGCTTCTCTCACCAGTGAGGCAGTGCCAGCACCACCGGGGAAGGCCACCACCAGCACTGAAGCGATAGAGCCAGGAGAGCTGTGGGCAACAGCCTGTACGGATTGGCCCACCGGCCCCGGAGCGGAGGGGGCGGCGCTTGCTCAGCCCGCTTCCTTGCATAAGGCTTCGCTGATCTTGGGCTGGTGACCCAGCTGCCGCGCCCTAACACGATCACGCCTCTTAGGATGTACCAGTACATCCTGGCTGGCCATGACAACGACGCGGCTCTTCCGCAACGGCAACTCCCAGGCCGTGCGCATCCCAGCCGAGCTCGCCTACGAGCGCAGCGATCTGGAGCTTGAGATCGAGCGCTGCGGGGATGAACTGCGCATCCGCCCGGCCGCTCGCCCCATTACCGGTGCACTGGAGTCGCTTGCCGCCTTCTCGGCCTCGTTTCTCGCGGAGGGCCGCGAGCAGGACGAGCAGCAGGAGCGGGAGTCGCTGTGAGCATCAGGCCCCACTACCTGCTTGATACCAACATCTGCATCTACCTGATGAAGCACCAGCCCCCGCAGGTGGCGGAGCGCTTCTCCTCCTGCAGGGTTGGAGAGGTGTTGATCTCGGCGATCACCGCTGCAGAGCTGGAGTACGGAGTGGTGGCCTCCGGCGCCGATGCTGATCGCAACAGCGCCGCCTTGGCGCGCTTTCTGCACGAGGTCCCCGTGGCGCCCTTTGATGGGGCGGCAGCCCGCGTCTACGGCCCTGTACGCATGGCGAGTCGGGAGCGGCGCCGTGATGCCCTCGACAAATTGATCGCAGCGCACGCCCTGGCGCTCGACGTCACCCTCGTAACCAACAACCCCCGTGACTTCGCCTCCTACCCGGGCCTAAGGCTCGAGAACTGGGTGGACTGATCTGAGGGCTTGTCGAATCAGGGCACATCTAGGAATGCCACCAGCAGCATGCCCCAGTGGCTGCCGTGTCCCTTTTCTGCGCTCTGTCAAAGGCCTCCAGATCCCCTTCCCAGGCCAGGCGCCCGCGGAAAGCGCGAATTTCTGCCTGCTGCTGCAGCTTGACCAGGGTGCGCAGCCCTAACTGCACGGCTTCCCACTTGCTTCTGACACCGCTGGCCTGCATCGCCTGCTTCATCAGGGCGTCGTCCATAAAGATGTTGGTGCGCATGCCGGCCCTAGAGGGGATGTGTAGAGATAGGCCTGTGATACAGATCTGGGCTGGGGTTCCTGGTCTCCACGACCCTGCCGGCGGAGGCCTCAGGCACTCAACGGCCAGGGATGCCCGAAGCGGGCATGCACCGGTTGGCCAAGACGAACAGGCGGGAAACCGCCATGGCATAGGCCCTTCACATGCCGTTACAATTCGCGAAACAATCTGAAACATCCATGGCTGACTCCTCTTCCCGCTTTGGCTTTGTCGCCTTCGCCGAAACCTGGAACGGCCGCCTGGCCATGCTCGGCTTTGTGATCGGCCTGGGCACCGAGCTGCTCACCGGCCAGGGCATCCTTTCCCAAATCGGGCTCGGTTGATCGCCATGGGCACCGACTCATACACCACCATCACCCTGCTTCTGTTTGGTGTCTGGCTGATCAGTGCCCTGGTGCTGCAGCCCAATATCGCCGACTGACGCCAGCGCTTCCGCTTCGTTTCACACCGCCACCCAGGACATAGCCATGACCAACACCCCCGCCAACGAAAAGTTGCTCAATAACAAAGCCGAACAGCTCACCCTCGTGGAGCAGCTCAAGCGAGCTGAACTGTTTAACGGCCGTGCCGCCATGCTTGGCATCGTGATCGGCATCGTGGTGGAAGGCCTCACCGGCTTTGGCATCGCCCACCAGATCGGCCTCGGCGCCTTGGTGGATGGCTACGCCGCCTGCCGCACCCAGTTCCTTCCCTTCTGCTTCTGAGCCCCTGCGCGGTTCTCGCACCCACTGCCCCCGGCTTTTCCGGGGGCTACTAGCTGGAGGGCGTCCTGCGGGCCGACTCGATCAGCAGATTCTGGAGTAGTTCCTTGCTGCTGATCAGCAGGTGGGCCAGCCAGGTGCCCGTCAATCGGGGTTCAGCGACCCGATCGCCCCTGCAGCGGCTGATGGCCTGCTCGATCTCGGCCAGCTCACTAGCAATGTTGCGCACCATCGCCCCGGTGCTCTCGCGGGGGCTGGGCCGGAGAGGGAATTGCATCAGCTCCACTCTGCCCCGGCTTCCCACCATCGGGGGTGCGCTGATCTACGCCCTTGATGGCGCTGAGCAGCTGGAGGGGTACGCCGCTGCCGATTGGGTGATCAGCGATTTGGTGCGCATGGAGTGCCTGGTTGGACCACTGTGCACGGCCGATCAAATGCCCCTGCTGGCATTCGCAGCTTCACTTGCATTCGGAGCTGATGGAGCAGTTGCAGGAATTGGCTGTGACAGATAGCCCTATGGTGGCTACCATTGATAACCACCACGGAGCTGCTGCTGTTGGATACCGCGCGTCTGTTTCAGTCGGGCCGCAGTCAGGCTGTCCGTCTGCCCAAGGATTACCGCTTCTCCGGCCGTGAAGTGGTGGTGAAGCACTTTGGCAATGGCGTGCTGCTGCTGCCCATAGACGATCCATGGCAGACCATGGAGGCAGGACTTGCTGCCTTTGAGCCGGGATTCGAGTTGGAGCGGGACCAGCCAAATCAGCAAACGCGACCAGCCATCCAGCCAGGTGCAATCCAGCCATGATCTTGCTGGACACCAACATCTGCATCTATATCATCAATGCCAAGCCAACTGCAGTGCTGCAGCGCTTTCGGCAGTACCGCATCGGTGAGATCGGTGTGTGCAGTGTTGTGGCTGCAGAGCTGGCCTATGGGGTGGCAAAGAGTGGCTCTATCCGCAATCGCCAGGCGTTGGAAATGTTTCTGGCACCGCTCACGATCCTTCCGTTTGATGAAACTGCCGTCTGGGCCTACGGCGAGCTGCGAGCGGAGCTGGAGCGCAAAGGCACAACGATCGGTTCACTAGACACCCTGATTGCAGCCCACGCGCTGAGTCAAGGCGCTCTATTGGTTACCAACAACACCGATGAATTTACTCGGGTGCCAGGCCTGCAGCTTGACAACTGGGTGAAGGCACCATCACCCGGCGACTCCTGATGGTCAGCAGCAGTCACCGCATCCGTCGCGCTTCACCCATCACTCATTGAGTAACTTGCGGAGATGAGCCGACCTTCGTAGCAGCCATGCCAGACGAGACCATGCCCGGCGGAAGGCCATCCCATGTAGTCGTCGTCGGAGCCGGGTGGGCAGGTTGGGGCGCAGCCAAGGCACTCTGTGAAGCCGGTATTCGTGTCACCCTGATTGATGGGATGCCCGATCCAACAGGCAGTCAACCAATCACGACCAAAAGCGGCAAACCTTTCGAGGCAGGCACCAGAGGTTTTTGGAAAGACTATCCCAACATCAATGCCCTAACCGATGAACTCGGCGCTGGCGATATCTTCACTGACTTCACAACCAGTGCCTTCTGGTCGCCCGATGGATTAGAAGCAACAGCGCCTGTCTTTGGAGAGGCGCCCCAATGGCCAAGTCCCCTTGGCCAGATGGTGGCGACAATCACCAACTTCACACGACTACCTATTCAAGACCGGCTGAGCATTGCAGGGCTTCTCTTTGCAATGCTTGACCTCTATAGAAGCGACAAGATTTTCCAGCAGTACGACGATCTCGATGCGCAATCACTCTTTGTCAAGCTCGGCATCAGCGATCGACTCATCAATGAGTTCTTGCGCCCCACCTTGCTGGTTGGCTTGTTCAAGCCGCCCGAAGAGCTTTCGGCCGCGGTCACCATGGAGCTCCTCTATTACTACGCCCAAGCCCACCAAGACTCATTTGATGTCTGTTGGATCAAGTCGAAAAGCATCGCCGAACATCTGTTTGCGCCCCTGAGTCGAAGGCTGATTTCCCGCCATCATCTGCAGGTCCTTGGGGGAACCTTGGTGAGACGGGTGAATTTGTCGCCCGACTCGCAGCGCGTCAGCTCGGTTGAGCTTATGAACGTGGCAACCAAATCAGTTCAGGTGATTGAGGATGTGGATGCTGTGGTCATGGCCGTTGATGCAAAAGGGCTCAAGTCTCTGATGGCTCACTCTCCAGAACTCAGCAATGCAGCGCCAGAGCTTGTTAGCGCTGCTTCGCTTGGTTCCATCGATGTCGTGTCAGCACGTCTATGGCTGGATCGGTATGTTCCAATCGTTTACCCAGCCAACGTGTTCTCCCGCTTCGAATCACTGAAGGGCTCTGGGGGCACTTTTTTCATGCTGGATCAGCTGCACAAGGATGCTCAACAGGCTCTCTGGGGTGATGAGCAGCCCCAGGGCTCGGTGGTCGCCTGCGACTTTTACAACGCATCGGCTATAGCAGCGATGAGTGATCAAGAGATCATCGATCTGCTCACGCGCGAGCTGCTTCCCATCGCTCATCCAGAATTCACCAATGCAAGGGTGGTTGATTCCGAAGTGCGGCGCTATCCAGGCTCGGTGTCACTCTTTTCTCCGGGCAGTTTCAGAAAACGGCCGCCCTTGGAAACCTCAGTGGAGTCGATCGTCTGCGCTGGCGACTGGGTGCGGATGGGCGACAAAGAACATGGAGCCAAGGGTCTGTGTCAGGAACGAGCCTATGTGTGCGGGCTGGAGGCAGGGAACTCCCTGATCAGAAGCAAGATTGTCAACGGTGCCGGTCACTCGCATCCCGTTCTCCCTATTCCCGCAGACGAGCCACAGGTCGTTCTAGGCCGTGCTCTCAACAAGCTCGTCATGGATGCAATCGAACCCCTTGGTCTGAAACTGCCGTGGTTCAAGTCCTAACGAGTGCCGGACTCCCTCGCGCTGCACGCAACTCTTGCAGTTATTCGGTTCTTCTATTGCGGAACTCTGCGCCGCTCATAGGCTGCAGTGATTGAATTCGAATCAGTTTGCACAAATACAAACTCACTTCCACCTTTTGTTGCGTAGATGTCGTAGCGAGAGACGATTTTCCGATCATCTTCGAAAGTAACAGTCCCCGAACAATTTGCTTCCACTGTATATGTACCCTTGTAGTTCCCACGAATAATGATTCCATTGAGGTTTTCTGTATAGATCCCCGACATGCCGCCCTTGCCATCATAGTACTCGCGACCGGCCTGAGCAAAAGGCTGATTTTTATCGGCCGATTTTCCCAGGATAAACCCATCCTGGGCATACAGATAGGCTCCTTTCATTGTTGCCAGAGAGCATTGATCACCAGCAGAGGCTGGCGAAGCAACTGCCGAGACCCCAGAAGTCATTAGGGCAAAAAGAATGAATATTTATTTGAGTTTGTCCATGAAACAATGGAAAAATTGTATGATTAATACTAACAGTTGCTGGAGGCTAAATGGTTGAACATCAACGCCATTCGCGTGACAATAGCACTTTTATCGCAGGTCAGGTTGATGGACGGCAAGCAGCTCGGCTTCTAGGATTACGAGCTTACTACGACCAAGAAGCAGACCAAACGGGAGAAGTTACTGGCTGAGATGGAGGTGGTGGTGGGCAGCAGGCTGGGGGGGATCTGCGCCGCCGCCATGGCTTCCAGCGCCAAGGCTTTGCCTTCGAATCCGGGCCCTCCCTCTGGAGCGGGCTGGGGAGCTGGCCCAGCAGCAATCCGCTGGCCCAGGTGCTGCGGGCGATCGGGGAGGAGGTGCCGGTGCACCGCTACCACGAGTGGGGCCTGCTGCAGGTCCTGCAGCCCTTCTGCGCCACCGCCCGCTCCCTGCCGCTGCTGGCCCTGCGGCCTGGCCTGGGTACGGCGGCCGTCCTCGGCAGCCAGGGTCTGGGGCTGCTCGCCCAGGCGGGCAGGCTGGCCCAGCTAGGGGGTGCCTTCGGACCGCTCGCCCGTCGCCACCTGCGCGATCCCTTCCTGCTCCACTGGGTGGAACTGCTCTGCTTTCTGATCTCCGGGCTGGGGATGGAGCAGACCAGCGCCGCGGCGATGGCCACCATATTTTGCGAGTGGTTCGAACCCGATGCCGCTCTGGACTACCCTATCGGCGCCAGCCCCGCGGTGATGGAGGCCCTGGTGCGGGGCTTGGAGCGCCACGGCGGCCGGCTTCAGTGCCGCTCCCCGGTGGCGGAGATCCTGGTGGAAGGTGGCAGGGCCTGCGGGGTACGGTTCACCGCGGGCGAACGCATCGCTGCCCGGTTGGGCGTGATTGCCAACCTCAGCCCCTGGGATCTGCCGGCCCTGCTCCCAGAGGGCTCCGTTTCCGAGCGCTGGAGGCGGCAGCGTCAGGCCACCCCTGCCTGTGGCAGCTTCCTGCACTGGCACCTGGGCCTGCGCGGCGACGACCTGGCTGAGCTGCCGATCCATCACGTCTGGGTGGGCGACTGGCAGCGGGGCATCGGCGCCGAGCGCAACATGGTGGTGTTGTCGATGCCGTCGCTGCTGGATCCCTCCCTGGCGCCCCCGGGGCATCAGGTGCTGCATGGCTACACCCCCGCCAACGAACCCTGGGAGCTCTGGAGGGAATTGGAGCGGGGCAGTGCCGATTACGAACGCCTCAAGCAGGAGCGCTGCGCGATGTTCCACCAGGTGTTCGATGGCGTTCTGCCCGATTGGCGCGAGCGGGTGGTGATCGAGCTGCAGGGCACCCCCCTCACCCACCACCACTTCCTGCGGCTGCACCAGGGCAGCTACGGCCCGGCCTAGCCCGCCGATCAGGGGCCGTTTACCGCCGGCGGCACGCCTGTGCAGGGGCTGGTGCTCTGCGGCGCCGGAGTGTTCCCCGGCATCGGCGTGCCGCCGGTGGCCGTGAGCGGCGCCATGGCGGTCCACCACTTCGTGGACGCCCGTCGCCAGCGGCGGCTACTCCAGGAGGTGGGCATCCTGGCGGCCTGAGCCGGCACTGGCCGGGCGCAGGGGCTGCTCCCATGCTTCCTCTGGGCAGATCAGATCCCAGCAGCTGCCGATTGGCTCGGGCAAAGAAAAGAGCACCAGCTGCCGAGCTGCTGTGGTTGCCGAGCCGGCCCTGGGGTGCTTGGTGCTGCTTAAGCGGAGCAGGGTGGAGGTGGCTTGCATCGCAGAAAGGAGAAAAAACGCCCCCTATCGCGCCCACTAAGCCGCAGGGTCAAGGCCGTCCAGGTGGCACCGAAAGGTGCACTCAGTAATTCCCACCGGGCGCTTGCCTTGACCCTGCTGGCATTAGCAGCGGTGGCGTAGACACAGGACGGGCCCCAAACGGGAAAGGCCAGGAGCAAGCTCTCCTTACGGAACTACCCATTCGGCTGCCGGCCATCGCGAACCAGAGGCGCCGCTTTAAATAGCATTGCAATTGCAATAGACGCTGTGATGTCGCCATGGCTGATCTGTTCGTGCGCGGCGTCGATGACGCCCTGGTCCAGGCGCTCAAGAAGCGCGCTGGTGCCCTGCCAGCTGCGCTGCTGAGCCCACCGCGGCGCAACCTGGCGGAATTACTGGCGGCCATGCCGGATGTCGGTGTGGACGCCGATTTCCAGCGCCTGAACGATCAAGCAAGGGCCCGTGATGTTTTTGATTGACACCAACGTGATCAGCGAAGCCCGCAAGGGGCGCCGCGCTAATGAGGGTGTGCAGGACTTTTGGGCTGCTGCAGCCCGAGAGAACACCCCGCTTTTTCTGGCGGCGGTCACCATCGGTGAGCTGCGCCGCGGGGTGGAGTTGATTCGCCATCGTGGGGATCAACCGCAAGCTCAACTGCTGGAGCAGTGGCTGGCTGAAGTTTTGCAGACCTACGGCGATCGGGTCCTGTGACCTTGATGGCGATGCAGCCCAGATTTGGGGGCGACTGCGGGTCCCCAAACCCCACAACGCAATCGACAAGCAGATCGCCGCCATAGCCCTGCTGCACGACCTCACCGTGGTGACGAGAAACATTGATGAGCTCGCTGGCTGCGGAGTGCGGCTACTGAATCCGTTTCTGCCCCCGCCGTGATGCACAGCCTCAGCTTGATGGTTTCCCGACTCTCAACCCTCCATCCGCAGCAACACTGCACCGCCCAGCACCACCAGCGTGCCGGTGCAACCCCATCCCTAACCCCACAGTTGTAATGATAAGCGGGGCTAACAACTGTCTTGAACCCGGGGAGCCAGGCGATCCAGCAAGGGGCATCCACAATGGATACGCCTCCCTCTCAATGCCTCTCATGCCAGATCACGACGAACGGAAGCTCAGCGTTCGCGAAATGATCAACGCCCACCTGTTCCCGGTACTGGCCTTGGCCGCCACGGCAAGCGCAATCTCGATTGCCATGTCGCTTGCCCCCGTCGCTGAGCAAGCCACAAGGTGGAACAAGTGCTACGACGCTGGGCTGGCATGGCTGGAGCGCAGCAGTCCCAACATCAAGGGCGGTGATCGAAAGGCCATTGCGGCCAACTTCTGCAATGGAGGGCTACCCAACAGACCTGCTCGGTAGAGAAATTCCCACCACTATCCGCGCATTGTCTAAGGCGCCAAACCTTGTTAAATATAGCCGGCGCTAGAACATAAAAACTGGCAGCCGACTGGATAGATTGCGGCCATGCGCTGATACTCCTACCTCGCAGCGATCCCTTTACAAAATAACAAGTAGAGCGTTAACAAGGCAACCAACCGCAATCCAACAGCCGACCTGTCGCGATACACGTTCTCGGCAGGCTTTAAAACTCTTGGATTCGGCGACTCTATGATTCAAGCCAGGAGAAACAACAAGATTGTGCTTCAGACAGCAATGCATCATGCTGCGCGAGACGCAAAAGCCGAATTTCAATTGGAAAGACGGACACATTTAATAATGCTTGTAATTTGACAACTCGCTGAAAGAATCTGCCTTCCATGGGGAAAATTGCTGACGCCGACAGGTCTTCATTGAAGTTGCTAATAAAATCGAAACATCAGCGCTAATACAAACACTGGGGTTGCTATGCATCGAATCCTGTACACCCTTCTGGCACTTACCACCACCCTGTTCCCTGCTGTATCTATGGCTCAGAGCCAGCCATCTCCCGCAGCAGCAAACCGCCACCAGGCCCGAGATGGCGTGATCAGACTTTATGGCGCCTGCGGCCCGCAAAATGCCTTGCGGAATGTGGCTGATGCATGGGAGCGGAGCAACGACCTGAAGGTCAGAATCACTTGCGGACCAGAACCATCCTGGTCCAGACAAGCACAGGTCGATGCGGACATCATCTGGGGAACATCAGAACAATCAATGACTGCATTTCTGCAGTCATTTCCCAGCTTCCCATCAAAAAACGTTGAGCCAATCTATCTGCGACCTGCCATCATCGCCGTCAAGACTGGAAACCCCCGCCACATTCAAAAGTTTGAGGATTTGCTCCAGCCAGGCATTCGCATCGTCGTCACCGAAGGATCTGGCATTGCCAATACCTCTGGCACGGGCATCTGGGAAGACATAGCCGGGCGACTGGGGAAGCTGGAAGATGTCAAGCGCTTTCGCAGCAATATCGTGGCTTTTTCCACAGGTTCCGGCGCCAGCTTCCAGGCATTCAAGGAGCTTGATGCCGACGCCTGGATCACTTGGCCTGAATGGGCCGTTGACAATCCCAAGGTGCTCCAGGCAGTTCCCATCTCGGGTAATCGAATTATCTGGAGAGATCTGAATATAGCTCTTTCAACCTCTGCGGATCCACAAGCCGCATCCTTCCTTCGATTCCTAGTCTCCGATGAGGCGCAAAAGCTGATGCGTAGCGCCGGCTATATCCGCTAGGCCACCTCAGAAATGTTCAGTGGCTTCACGCCTGTCATCAGCAATGCCGCCAAGATCAACAAAGCCCCCATCAGGGTGTGCACGCTGAGCGCTTCGCCAAGCAGCAGATAGGCACTCCCCAGTGACACAAATATCGCGCCATTACCCCACAGCGCCACCGTGATCGCACCAAGCTAGCGGTAACTCATGAAAAGCAAAAGTTCACCGCCTAGATTAATACAAGCTGTGTAAACCAGAAGCAGGTCAAACAACCACCACCAGCGCATATAGAGAAACTGCTCTGGACCATAAAAAACAAGTGTGATCGTCCCAAAGACCAACGCTGCCATAAGATTTGTCAGTCCAATCGTCAGGCCTGCACCTCACCCCTTATCCACCACGATTCGAATCAGAACCCCGGAAGCAGAAAAGGCCACTCCAGGGCGTAGCAGATGGTAACGAAAGATCAATGTTACGGCTTATCAGCAATCCCAAAGGCAGCAACGCGAAACTGAACCCAAATCGCTTGGGCAGAGGTTCTCGGAGGAGAGCTGTGCCAGTAGCGCAGTGACGGGGAGAATCAACGTGACCAGCAACGTCTGGCTAATCACGGTAAATCTTTGAAGCGCCAGGAAATAACAGATTGGTCCAATCAGGCTACCTAGGGCCGCATGCAAACACAAAAGGCTTCGATCGCGGAGCACAAGTTGTGGCAATTGACGCTTCAGGCACCCCGATGCAGCAGCAGCAAAACCAATCCCGTGGCCAGATTGGCAAAGCAAAAGACGTTGCCAAAGCTGATTGGCTCCTCTCCTCCTGCCGTCAGGACACTGGCATCACAGCCGCGCTACAGCACGTAACCCAAGAGAGCGAGAGGCGCAAGTCTGGATGGAATCGTTCACTGGATTCCAATGAAACCACATATTAGTTTCATACCGTTCGGGTTGGCCAGGGTACCCGTACTGGATTCAGTGCGGTGCTCCAGTCGCTCAGCGAGCCACACATTGATGATCGATTGTCGTGTCACGCCAAGAGGGGTGGCTCACCATCAAGTGCGCTGAGCACGGCGTCACCAACATCGAAGCGACGATCGAATACACAACTGTTCATAGAGCTGTACCTCTTCTGGAGATGAGCGACGGATAGAAAAGGGACCGATGACCTGCTAGCGCGAAAAACAAGCCTCGGCCACTCCTATTTTTCAAAGTTCCTAAGGCTACCGCCCTAAAAGGATCCTCAGTAATTCTTCTTGTGCTGCTTGGCTTCCATGCTGGCTTCGAGGCAGTTCAAGGCAACAAAGCTCAGGCCAATGTCCGCCTTGGCATCACAATCTAAGCCTTTGCCACTTCCTTTTGGGGGGTCAATGTTTACCAGCGCGTGTCCAGAGTCCTTAGGGTCTTCGGAGAAACGTATGGCTGCATTGCCGCTGGGACACTCCACATATGGCGTACTTTTTAGTAGGTCTATTGAGGCAATGATGATCTTGCTGGTGATGCCATCATCCATACAAACAGCACGCGTAAGCTGCTGACGGTTATATGCGGTCATGAGATTGACTTGTTGCGCATGGGCGCTCATTCCGGCGCCGGCGATCAAGGAAACCGCAAGCAATCCCAGATTCGAGAATTTCAATTTCTAAAACGACTGAATCAATCAACCTACCATCGCAAGCTAAAAATTGGGCGCGCCAGGGCCCCATTTGGGCATTTCTGCCCTTTATGCGGCTATAGTCATATAAGTGAGAGCAGTATCAAGCCATGGCCCAAGCAACCAGCCAGCGCATCACCGTTCACGACCTGGCCCAGCAGTTGGCTGAGCAGCGGGTGAAGGTGGTCGACGTGCGCGAACCAATGGAATACGCCGGTGGCCATATCGCCGGCAGCCTGAACGTGCCCCTCTCGCGCATCACCCAGGCCAACCTGCCCCAGGGCCCCCTGGTGCTGGTGTGCCAGAGCGGCAACCGCAGCACCAAGGCCCTGACCCAGCTTCTGCAGCAGGGCTATCCCCACCCCGTGGTCGACCTGGAAGGCGGCGTTCCGGCCTGGCAGCAGGCCGGGCTGCCGGTGCGCAAGCTCCAAAACGCCCCCCTGCCGCTGATGCGTCAGGTGCAGATCGCCGCCGGGTCCCTGGTGCTGCTTGGGCTAGTTCTCAGCCATGCCCTTGCCCCGGCCTGGATCCTGCTCAGCTGGTTCGTGGGGGCAGGGCTGGTATTTGCCGGTGTAAGCGGCTTCTGCGGCATGGCCAGGCTCCTGGCGGTGATGCCATGGAACCGGGTGAGGGCCTAGGGAAAGAACTAGCCGACCTGCCCATCCACCAACCCTTTCCCTTGCCCCCATGGCTGAGCAGAACGAACGCAATTTCCAGTTCAGGCTTCGCAGCAGCCATCGAGCACCATAGTACCAAACCAGCAACCTGGTGGTGGAATTCCTCGCCGATGGCGGCCTATGGGAGCCCCAGCAACTCAGCATCACCATGCCGGGCTTTCGGCTCTATCTGATTTCACTGTTGCTCTGTCAGCACTTCTACCTGGTGGCCAATGCCAATGAGAGGCAGATCCCCCTGCAGCAGGTGGATGCAGACTTTGAGGTGACAACCAGCAGCGATTGGATCGTGAGCTCCGTGGTGGGCGATTTCCGAATTCGCATCGAGCAGCTGGCTCCAGGCGAGTCTGCCCAGCCCAGCACCGACTCCATCGCTTTTCTGGAGGAGCGGATGAAGCTCTGCCCCATATCCCGCAATCTGCCCGACAACGTAATAAAGAACATTCACCTCTCCGCGCTCGCCTGATCCATGCAAGTCCCTTTTGACCTGATCGTGCTCGGCGCCGGCTCCGGCGGCCTAGCTGCAGCCAAACGCGCCGCGCTCCACGGTGCGCGGGTGGCGATCGTGGAGGGTGACCGGGTGGGCGGCACCTGCGTAATCCGCGGCTGTGTGCCGAAGAAATTGCTCGTGTACGGCTCGGCCTACAGGCACCTGCTGGCCGACGCACCTAGCTACGGCTGGAAAATCAAGGCGGTGCAACCTGATAGCGCCACCCTCCTGGCCAACGTGCGGGCTGAGGTGGATCGGCTCAACACACTGCACATCGGCTTGCTGGAGAAGGCCGGCGTGGAGCTGCTGCGGGGCTGGGGACGCTTCAGCGGACCCACGAGCCTGGTGGTGACGGCGGCCGATGGCAGCGAGCAGGAGCTCCACGCCAAGCGGATTCTGATTGCTGTGGGCGGCCGGCCCCATCGCCCCGAGATCCCCGGCGCCGAATTGGCCTGGCTCAGCGACGATCTATTTGGACTGGAGCGCTTCCCCGAGCGGGTGGTGGTGGTGGGTGCGGGCTTCATCGCCTGCGAATTCGCCGGCATCCTCAATGGTTTGGGCGTGCAGGTGACCCAGCTGGTGCGCGGCGATCACCTGCTGCGCGGCTTCGACCGCGAAGCCAGCGAAGCGGTGCGCGCCGGTATGGAGGCAGAGGGCGTCGAGATCCGCTTCGCCCACTCCCCAGCGGCGATCACCGGCCAGTGCACCCCCGGCGAACTCAGCGTCACCACCCAGAGCGGCGAGTCGATCGCCTGCGGTGGCGTGCTGCTGGCCACCGGCCGCAGGCCTTTCCTGCATGGGCTCAACCTGGAGGCTGCCGGCGTGGCCGTGGAGGGCTACCGCATTCCTGTAGATGGCGACCAGTGCACCAACGTGGCCGGCATCTATGCGGTGGGAGATGTCACAGACCGCATCAACCTGACCCCAGTTGCGGTGGATGAGGGCCGCGCCTTTGCCGACACGGTATACGGCCACAGGCCACGCCAGGTAGACCACAGCCTGGTGGCCAGCGCAGTATTTGCCCAGCCGGAGTTGGCAAGCGTGGGGCTTACCGAAGAACAGGCAATCGAGCGCTGCGGCATTGATGGAATCAAGCTGCACCGGGCCCACTTCCGCCCGATGAGTCAGGCCCTGCCGGCCAGAGGTCCCAAGGTGTTGCTCAAGCTGATAGTGGAGAGCGCCAGCAACAAGGTGCTTGGCTGCCACATGGTGGGCGAACACGCCGCTGAAATTATCCAGATGGCAGCGATCGCCATTGGCATGGGAGCCACCAAGGCCGACTTCGACCGCACCATGGCCCTGCATCCCTCAGTGGCAGAGGAATTCGTGACAATGTCTAATTAAGCTGCCCAATTAAAGGTGTCAAATTGAGCGTGTCTTTTCTAGCTGGGCTGGCCCTTATGGGGCTTCAGATCAGGCGTGAGCCGCGGGCCTGCTGCCGCTGAAGCGGATCCAGCACTGCAGCAATACTGCGCAGGAGCCAGCGGCCTTCGGGGGTCACAGAAGCCGTACCAATCCCCTTGGATTCCCTCAGCTTGACCAAGCCATCGCGGGCCAGGGCCTGGAGGTCTAGCCATTCCTGGGGATAGCGATGTAAGGGGAGATCAACCTGGAATTGACACATCACCTGCTTGATCAATGAGCGGCGCTCAAGTAGATCGGGATCATCCACCACCAGGCCCCGCTCCGTAGGCAGGCAACCCGACCCTAGGGCTTGAGAGTAGGCCTTGAGGTCGCGATGATTCTGTGAAAAAAGGCCTGGAAACTGACTGATTGCTGTAGGGCCTACCCCCAGCAGATCCAGGTCACCACCTGTTGTGTAGCCCTGAAAATTGCGATGCAACGTTCCTGCTCGGGCTGCCTCCGCCAAGCTGTCGCCATGAAGGGCGTAATGATCCAGGCCAATCGCTTCATAGCCATTGGCGCAAAACTGGTCTCTGGCTACCTGAAGCATGGCAAGTCGCTCCCGGGGGCTGGGCAGATCAGCCGCTTCTATTTTGCGTTGGAGCGGTAACTGCTCCGGTAAATAGGCAAAGGAAAACATCGAAATCCGATCGGGCCCCAGCTTGCAAACCAGATCCAACGTGGCCTGGAATCTGCTGATTGTCTGCAGGGGCAAACCACAAATCAGATCTACGTTTATGCTGTCAAAATCAGCCTCCCGCAACCAGGCCATGACCCGACATAACTGGTCAACTGGCACCACCCGATTGACCGCCTTCTGAACTTCTGGATCTGCATCCTGGATGCCAAAGCTGATGCGGTTAAAGCCCAGCCTATGCAACTCCATGGCCTGATCACGACAGACGAACTCGGGGTTCAGTTCGATCGATGCCTCCAGCTGGGGCGCGAGATCAAAGTGCTGCTCAATCAACCCCCACAACGTCGCCATTTCCGCGTCATTGAGGTAATTGGGAGTGCCCCCGCCTAGGTGCAACTGGGCCAGTGCTCGGCGCTGGGGCATGGCGTCAGTCACCAGCTGGAGCTCCTGGGCAAGTGCCGCCAGATAGGGAGCAACCACCTTCGAACCCAGTTGGGTGATGACCCGATTGCAGCCGCAATACCAGCAAGCGTGGCGACAGAAGGGCACATGCACATATAGCGACAGGGGCTCGCTACAGGGCTCTGCCAACTGTGCTTTTAGCTGAGCGTTGCCCACCGCTGAACTGAAGGCTCCAGCTGTGGGATAGCTGGTGTAGCGAGGAACGGGTTTGTCGTACTTGAGCAATAACTCAATCGGCGTAAGCCGCGTTGACTTCGTGGTGTCAGGAGCGGGGGGCAACATTTGTAAATACAAGCCAGGATGGGAAGGGCGCAGCAGCCCCAGGATTCAGGGTTGGGGCAAATCGGCCAGTTCCGCCAACAGGCGCTGAGTAGCAGCGAAAGCCAATTCGGCTTCACTCAACAATTCCTCCTCTTCAGCTGTCGAAAGATCGAGCTGCTCAAAAGCGTCGTGCAGGGATTGCTTGAGTTCAGCGGTGGAACGATCAAAACACCAGAAGTCCAGACCAGGCAGCTGATGGCGCTCCAGAATGGCGTTGGCATGGGCGGCCAGCTGTTGCCCGCCCGAGAGGTCGCCGCCGTAGCGCACATAGACATGGGCCATCAGGCGATGGGGGGCCTGCTGGGCCAGAACCCGCAGCTGCTCCAGCCAGATGGCTGCCGCCGCCGAAGGAGGCGTGGCTGGCAGCGTCGCCAGCTGGGCACAATCGTGGGCCAAAACTGCGGTTCTGGCCAGGTGCGGCCAAGGCGCAGCGCTGGCCCCGAGGGCCGCAGCCGCCTCAGGCAGCTGTTGCTCTAAAAATGCATAGGGCGCCCCCAGGGCCCGAACCAAAGCCGCCAACTGCAAGGGGCTGACCTGGCCATCGAGCAAGGCTTTGGCAAATGGCATGCCCTCGGCTTGGTGATGGGCACGACCGATGCGGGCATGGAGCTTGCGCACCCGCGGACCGAAGCCCTCACGGAGAGCAGCATCGGCCTGGTCGGCGTGGTCTGAGATGGGCTCGGCCTGGGGGGTGTGCATGGCGGGAGTTGCATTTGAATAACGCTAACATAGTTTCGTTGTAGCGCTCTTGCTTGTGGCCTTGGCCATCGGAGCAGAGGCCGCAGCAGAAACAATCAGGCGGCTCGCTGTTTTGGCGTCGTAGCCGACCGTTTCAAGGCAGGACTGGAACAACTCAAAGAAGCTGGCCACCAGGTCGAGCGGATCCATCCCGATGGCACGCATGTCGGGGGCAACGGCCTGCAGGATTGCAGTGGTGACGGGCAGAACCTTGCGGCAGATGGAGCTCATGGCCGGCTCCAGTTCAGGAAAGCGGGATTTCAGCCAAGACTCGGCGTAATTCAGGTGCTCCGCCTCATCCTTGAGAACACGGGCAGTAATGGGGCGTGCATAGGCATCGGCCACCGGCAGGTAGTGGCGATAGGCGGCCACGGCGAAACACTCCACCACCAACCCCTGGATCACCAGGCAACCCGCCAGGTCACCAGAGCGATCGCACTCCAGGAACAAATCATGTAGGGGGTCGAAAAGCTGTTTGGCCAGCACCAGATCCGGCTTGATGCCGAGATGGTGGCTACAGCCAATGAACTCACGGGCATGGCGCCCCTCCATGGCAGCGAGGCGCAGCAGCTCAGGCCCGTCTGCTGGGATGGCCTTGGCCAGCAGCCGGAAATGTCGATCGGCCAAACCTTCACCAATCACAACCACACCATTGATGCGGCTGTAGGCATCGAGATAGGCAGGAGAAGTGATATCTGCAATGGCGATGCTGGTAGTCATGGGCATGGTGATTGTCATGGCGATTGTCATGGCGATGGAGAGTGGAGGGGGGCAGCCAGGCGAATTCGACGGGCCAGACCAAGCCGGCCCAGCATCTGGATGTGCCACCAGGTGAAATCGAGCTCCCACCAGCGAAAGCCCATGCGGGCACTACTGGGGTAGGCGTGATGGTTGTTATGCCAGCCCTCACCGAAGGTGAGCAGGGCCACCCACCAGTTATTGCGGGAGCTATCACCGCTCCTATGGCTCACGTAGCCCCACCGATGGGTGGCTGAGTTGACCAGCCAAGTTGCGTGATAGACAAACACCAGGCGGAGGGGTATGCCCCAGAGCACAAGGGCCCAACCACCGGCTCCGCTCGCCTGACCCAGTCCATAGAGAGCCGCCGCCAGGGGCAACTGCAGCAGCAGAAAGTTGCGGTTCAACCAGCGGTGGTAGGGGATCTGTTGCAGGTCGGGGGTGAGTTGGCGCACGTACTGCTTGGCTGGCACGGTGTGCAGCATCCAGGCGAAGTGGCTCCACCAGAAGCCGAGATGACTGTTGTGGTGGTCAGCTGGATCGTCGGAGTGCAGGTGGTGATGGCGATGCAAGCCCACCCAGTCGATCGGACCGTGCTGGCAGCTGAGGGCACCGCAGGTAGCGATAACCAACTCCAACCACCTGGGCACCTGAAAAGCTCTGTGGGCCAACAGACGGTGATAACCCAGGGTCACCCCCACACAGGCGGTGAGCCAGTACAACCCCAATAGGACCAGCAGTGCTGTTGGGCTCCAGAAGCGTGGCAAAAGAGCGACCAACGCCAGCGCATGGATCGCCACCATGAACAACACCGTTCCGGCGCTGAATGGCAAGCGTCCAGGCACCACCTTCACTCCCTGCTTAAGGGCGGGCAGGGAGATGGCCGCCCTCACGCGATTGCCCCAGAAGATGGCACCATCGGCTGGCTGAACTGGCGCAACAGCAAGCCTGCAAAGCGGGCCTTCAGGCCGAGAGACTTCAGCAACCGTGCAGGGCTAGCGGGCTCCTCCGCGCTGGATTTGATAGCCCGGAACACCTCCACCAGCTGATCGCGCAGCTCGAAATAGGCGCGGCCCTCCAGATCGAACACCACCGGAAAAGCACGGCGGGCTGTGCGGTTGGTGTTGCGCATCACCTCTTCATCGAAGCCACTGGGATCCATGCCCAGCAGCTTGTAGAAGTTGCCCCGCTCACACACCGTCAGGCTGTGGGTGAGAAACACACTCCACAGGAAGATGCGACTCAGCAGCCGGCCGCGCAGTCCCTGCCGCAACCCCGGCCAGCAGCGCAAAAGCATATTGAAGATGTCGCCGTGGCGGTTCTCGTCCTGACACCAGGGCTCAAAGAAATCAAACAGGGGGGCGAAGGCGTTCTCAGGGTGGGCCTTGAGGTGCCGGTCGATGAGGATGTAGCGCCAGTAGCCGATCTTCTCCGATAGATACACCGAATAGAGCACCCAGCTCAGCGGAAACCAGGTGACTGGCCGCTTGACGCTCAAGGCCGGCAGATCGATCTCAATGCCCTCGGCAACCAGGGCCCGGTTGAGAAAGCCAGCGTGGCGGGCCTCATCGCGGGCCATCAAATTGAAGAGGCGGCTCAAGTCGAGGCGGCCTGCCTTCTGAAGCTGGCGCGAGAGCTCCTTGAACAACAGGAAGCCGGAAAACTCCGACACGCAGCTGCGCACCAGGTAGCTCTCGTAGGCGTCTTTCTCCTCGCAATTGAGACCACGCAGCCGATCGAGAGGAACCTTGCGATCGAAGTGATGGCGGTTGTAATCAGCTTCCATTTCGTTGAGCATCGCCTCGAAGACGGCGCCCTGCACCCGGAGATCGGTTTTGGCGGCCTTCTCAATTTCGGTTGTGTAGAAACGCGGGGTGAGCAGGTCTTCGCGCAGGTGGGGTGCGGTGCTGGTCATCGTTTGGTGGGGGTGACGAGGGTGGCGGCGCGGGCATAGGCGATGGCATCGGCACCGCGACGATGGCCGTGGAACCACTGCTGGAGATCCATCAACCAGGGGAGGCGGGTGCTCCTCAGTTTTTCGACGACCGCCCAGCGGGCAGTGGCCGCAGCGATGGCCTCGCCGTGGGCAGCCCGATGGCCTGGGCAAAGGCAGCCGCACTGGCCGAGCCAGCGCTCCTCTAGCCGCAAGTGCAGGCGCACCCCCCGCAACAACAGCTCGCAGTCGCGGCAATCCGCCAGCAGCTCCATGGCGCTGCGCTCCCCATCGGCCAGACAGTGGCGATCCACCAGATCGGCGAGCAGGGCCTCGAGGCGGTCATGCTGGCGCTCCAACAGGACCTCCCGCTGGGGCCAAGGCCCCAGCCACACCGACTGGGGCGAGGTGGCGGGCGGCGCGGGACAAGTGGGCGCGAGGGAAGCGGTCAAAACAAAAAAGACGATATCCAGAGCACAGCATAACGTCATCGTGATACACGGTGGATGGCGTAGCTGGATTTCGCGGTGATCCGCTAGCGAGAGGATGGGTTAGGCTTGTGGCTGGCCATCCCCCGGCCACCTACCTCGCCGATCCACCGCCGATCCACCGAATGGAAGCCCTGGCCGAATACTTCAAGGTGTTCTCCGAGCCAAACCGGCTGGCGGTTCTCGAAGCCCTGCGGGGCGGCCCCCTCAACGTCACGGCAGTTGTGGAGGCCACGGGGCTCAGCCAGGCCCTGGTGTCGAAGCACCTCAAACTGCTCACCATCGCCGGAGTGGTGCAGCGCCGGCCCGAGGGCTCTCTGGTGTTTTACGAGGTGATCGACAAAGCAGTGTTCAAGCTTCTGGGGCAAACCGAGAAGCTGCTGCTGGCCACCCGACGCCACCAGCTCGACGCCCTCGCCGCCATCCTCTGATGGCCGGCGGCGAGGGGTCTCCGCAATCGCTGGAGGAGCTGAACAGCGCCCTGGCCGCTGGCCAGCGCCAATTTCCCGGCTTGCGGTTGCGGGATCTCGACGGGGTGGATCTGGACCTATCCAACTGCGATCTGCGCGCGAGCTGCTTCAAGGAGGCCCGCTTCGGCCGGGCGCGCTTCCACCGGTCCCAGCTCGAGGGCTGCCGCTTCCAGCAGGCCTTGCTGTGGGGGGCCGACCTCTCGGAAGCCCAGGCCCAGCGCTCCTTCTGGCATGAGGCCGACCTCTCCGGCTCGCGGCTCCAGGGCATTGACTTCAACTCAGCCTTCATGCACCGCTGCTGCCTGCGCGGTGTGCTGGCCGCCGGCAGCCACTGGCACCAGGCCCGTTTGGTGGAGGCAGACTTCCGCAGCGGGCTTGACCAGCTCACCGATCTGGGCGGCGCCGATTTCCAAGGCGCCGATCTCAGCTTTGCCCTGCTGCAGGGGGCCCAGCTGCACGGCGCCGATCTGCGTGGTGCCTGCCTCTATGGCGCGGATCTGCGCCAGGCGGATCTGCAGCAGGCCGACTTAAGGGGGTGTGATCTGCGGGATTGCAACATGGAGGGCAGCCGTCTGGAGGGTGCCCAGCTGGAAGGGGCCCTGTCCAGACGCGATTCGTGCTCCTGACGGCATGGACAGCGCCCCGCCAGGCCATCCCGACGTCGCCCAGCTGCGCCTCGAGTATCGCCAGGCTGGGCTGAGGCGCAGCGATCTCCACCTCGATCCGTTCGAGCAGTTCAGGCGCTGGTTTCAGCAGGCCCTCCAGGCGGAGCTGCTGGAACCCAACGCCATGGTGCTGGGCACAACCGATGGCCTCCGCCCCAGCAGCCGCACCGTGTTGCTGAAGGCCTTCGACCAGCGGGGCTTTGTTTTTTTCACCAACTACGGCAGCCGCAAGTCCAGGGAGATCGCGGCCCAGCCCCATGTGAGCCTGCTTTTCCCCTGGTATGGGCTGGAGCGCCAGGTAGCAGTGCTGGGACCCGCCGAACCCATCTCCACGGCCGAATCCATCGCCTATTTCGTCTCGCGGCCCTTCGGCAGCCGCCTGGGCGCCTGGGTGTCACAGCAGAGTTCAGTGATCAGCTCCCGCTCGATGCTGGAGCTGCAGTGGGAAGAACTGAAGCGCCGCTTTGCCGGCAAGGAGGTGCCCCTACCGGCCGGCTGGGGAGGATTTCGAGTGCAGCCGCAGGAGATGGAGTTCTGGCAGGGCCGGGAAAATCGCCTGCACGATCGCTTCCGCTATCGCCTGGCCAACTCAGAGGCAGACAAGGGTGACGTCGCCGCCAGCTGGATCATCGAGCGGATAGCGCCCTGAGCCGCACGCCGACCGCAGGCATGCCATCTGCGTGATGCAATGCTATTGAGATGAATTCACAACAAGAGCGGCTGCGGCGCACCCAGGGCAGCCCTCCCGTCAGGGTGGCTTTGCTGGGAATGCCCAACACGGGCAAATCCACCCTCTACAACCAACTCACCGGCGGGCATGCCCAAATCGGGAATTGGCCAGGCCTCACGGTGGATCTACTGCAGGGGCCGATGGCTCCCAACCGCAATGGTCGCAGCTACGCACTGGTGGATCTGCCCGGGATCCACGACCTGAGCGGAAGCAGCGAAGACGAGGCGGTGGCGCAGCGATTTCTACGTCTCACCCCACCCGACCTACTCCTGGTGGTGATCAACGCCAGCCAGATCAGCACTCAACTGCGGCTGTTGCTGCAGCTACAGCAGCTGGGCCTGCCCCTGATGGCGGTCCTCAACATGAGCGACGAGGCCCAGCGATTCGGGATCTGGATCGATCACAAGGGCCTCGGCGAAGCCCTCGGTCTGCCGGTGCTGGCCATTTGTGCCAAAAGTAACCACGGCATTCAGCAGCTCGTCGATCAGCTGCACCGGCTGGGCGAAGGCACTTCCCGTTCGGCCCCCACGGCCAACCTCGAGCCGCTGCTGAACGAGACGTATCTGGAAGACCTGGTACAGCGCTACGTACAACGACCGGCGCGATGGCGCAACCGCCGCACCCGACTGGCATACCGGATCCTGATGCATCCACTGGGGGGAGTGCTGCTGTTTTTAGCCATGGTGCTGCTGGGATTTCAGCTGCTCTATGCGGTGACAGCACCGCTACAAGAGTTGGTGAGGGTTCTGGTGGATTGGATCCAGAGAGCCCTGCTTGAGCCAACCCTGGGCTGGCTAGGTACACCGGAAATGCTCCGTAACTTTCTACTCGATGGCATCTGGGTGGGGGTGGGCACGGTGGCCACTTTTCTGCCGCTGATCTTTGTTTTCTATGGGCTGATAGGCCTGATCGAGGATTCCGGTTACCTGCCGAGGGCAGCATTTTTGATGGATGGCCTAATGCGACCGCTAGGGCTGGACGGGCGCGTCTTTGTGCTGCAGGTAATGGGCTTCGGTTGCAACGTGCCCTCGATCATGGGCACCCGAGTGATTCGCGATCGGAGCATGCGGCTGCTTGCCATGCTCTGCATCCCGTTTGCACTCTGCCAGGCCCGACTCACGGTTTATATCTTTCTGGCCGGCGTGTTCTTCCCTAGGCCCTGGTGGGCCCCTGGGTTGGTGCTCTTCAGCTTCTATCTCCTGAGCTTCGTGGCCACCCTGGTCACAGGGCTGATCTTCAAGCGGGTGTATCCCAGCAACGAAGCCTTCGTATTGGAACTGCCTCCTTACCGCTCTCCCAGCCTCACCACCGTGCTGCAGCGCGGCTGGAACTCGATGGCGTATTCCCTGCGCAATACCCGCCTGCTCATCATCATCGGCTCCGCAGCCATTTGGCTACTTACCCATCTCCCGGCTGTAGCCAGTAACGCCTCAGGCCAAACCCTCGCCGATGCCATTGGGCACCTGTTTGAACCCCTGCTGGGGCCGATCGGGTTGAATCCCGAACTCACAGTGTCACTGTTCTTTGGCTTCATCGCCAAGGAGATCCTGATTGGCGCCATGGCCGTCGTTTACAGCACCAGTGAATCGAACCTGGCAGGAGTAATTCAATCGGCCATCACTCCCCTGCAGTCCCTGAGCTTCATGACGTTCGTGCTGCTATATACCCCCTGCATAGGCACCGTGGCTGCCCAGCTGCAGGAATCGAAAAGCCGCCGATTTGCTCTCCTCTCTATGGGTTGGTCGCTGATGCTGGCCTGGCTTCTGGCCTTTTTGGTGTACCAAGGAGGACTATTAATCCTGCTGCTGGTTGCCGGCTAAACCAGCGACACCTCTATCTGAGCAGCTAGTTCGTGGCGCATCATGAATTCCAGGATGCCACTGGCCAAATGTAAGATTCCGGCTGGTTTTGCCTGACGCAGTACCTCTACGACGGCACCGGGCCGAATTCCCATAGCCCGCAAGCGACATTGCAGGGCTGGATGGCTGGGCAGCGACTCGACACGAGCACAAGATCCCTGCCGAACGGAGCTGAGCGGAATGCCAGAGACCATGGAATAGTTTAATAATTTGGATGCGGTTAAATGTAATCATTATAAAGCAAAGATGGGTGCGTCCCCAGCTCAAGCACCAAGCTCAGACACCGTGCAGGCCCGCCACCGCGGCAGCGCCTGCCACCAGAACCACCTCCCCGCCCGCCTCGAGGGGCACCTCAATCGCCAAAGGCAACTCACTTCGTGGGCGGGGCTGCAAACCCGCCAGATCAAACTGGGCCGAAGCGGCCGGCAACACTAAATCGCCCGCAGGTACCAACTCCTCGCTGCGGTTGAGCAGGAGCCAACCGCCCCCGACGCCGTCTTTGAGCTGCAACGGCCGGCCGTGATCTAACTGGTGAGCCCCGGAGCGATCAGTGAGCCTCAGGCGCAGACCGCTGGGATAGGCCGAATCGGCCTGCTCTAGCAGGGTGAGAGACCAGGGATGGCCATCACGGTCCTGCAGCATCCAACGCTGGGGCTCCTGCGCCTGGGCACCCGCCGGCGCCAGCAGCAACGCTCCAAGCAGCATGGCAAGCAAGACAAGCCAAAGCCCCTGCCGCCCTGGCCAGCGCGGAAGCTGAGTAGAAACACCCATCGTCAAAGCCTCAAGAGTCAACGCCTTCACGTTAGCGTTATAGGCAGATGGAAGAACCATCCTTCCTCTGCTCAAACAGTTGTTTCTGCACACACAGTGGAAAAAACGCAGTTGGGTCGGGCTGCCTGTTGTTTTATGAAGTCAGATGCCGACTTGCGTAGCGGCCAAGATCCCCTGACCAATCCGGGCAAGATTTGGCTGACTGGTACTTCGGAGTTTGGATCCAGTGGACACCGTTAGCAGTCAACTCCCAAATGCAAAGCGTGAGCAGGAAGCAATCCTGCGCCTGGCTCCCTACGTGGTGGGCCGCGCTCGGCGGGGTGTGGTGGGCCGTAGCACCTATGCCCGAAGCCTGCGGGCAGCCATCGCAGCGGCCAGCAGCAACCCAGAAAGGCAGACGGTGTTGATCAGCGGCGAACCAGGCCTTGAAAAGGACAACATTGCAGCCCTGGTGCACTTCGGCTCCCGGGGGCGGCGCTCACTGCTGATCCGGATCGACGCGAGCCTCTTACCCGCAGATGGGGGAGAGCTATTTCAAGCCTCGATCTGGGGGCCTGCCCTACTGAGCTGCCTGGGAAAGGGCACTCTCCTGATCGATCGCCTCGATGCAGCGCGGCCCGAACTCAGGCCCTTACTGGTGGCCTTGGCAGTCAACGGCAACTGGCCAGGTGGCACCGCACCCATTGGCGCCAGGGTGATCTTCACAGCGGAAAGTCCGGTGCCGGAGCTCGATGGGCTGGTCCAGCGCATCCGGGTGCCCCCTTTGCGGGTGCGGCGCCAAGACCTGGGTGACTGGATCCGCTATGACGTGCGCCAAATCAGCCGCAAACTCGGCTGGGCCAGGCCACCAGAGGTCCCTGAAGTTGTGGTGAAGCGGCTGCAGGGCCATGACTTTGCCAACAACCTCCGCGAGCTCGATGTGATCGTTGAGCGGGCCCTGCAGCAGGCGAGTAGCCAGGAAGCCATCGGCGAGCCGGCGGTGCTGCCAGAGGACGTCTTCTGGACTAGCTCCCTGCCCAGCCTTCACCGCTTCGAAATCTGGCGCTGGAAGCCCCAGCTGAGGAATTTGATGCGGGCGCCATGGCTCTGGAATGGCCTTTTGTTTGGCTTGATGAGCTGGCTTTTTGTGGCGGTCAATCTGGCCCTGTGGCTGGGGCCACAGGAGCGGAACCACAACGGAGTGCTGAATCTGTTCTGGGCCTGGTGGTGGCCGTTGATCCTGCTGGGATTTCCCTTGGTAGGACGCCTGTGGTGCTCTTTTTGCCCCTTCATGGTGTGGGGCGAAATTGGGCAACGGCTCGCCACCGCATTGGGCTGGAAGCCCAGGCCATGGCCCCGGGGCAATACCGACCGCTGGGCTTCCCCGACCCTGGCTGCTGGCTTTGCCGGCATCCTGCTCTGGGAGGAGCTGGGCAACCTGGAAAATACTGCCTGGCTGAGCAGTTGCCTGCTGCTTGCGATTACAGCCGGAGCAGTAGTTGGGTCGTTGCTTTTTGAGAAGCGCTTCTGGTGCCGTTATCTCTGCCCCGTCGGCGGCATGAACGGCTTGATGGCAAAGCTCTCGGTGCTGGAATTGCGGGCAGAGGCCGGCACCTGCAGCGGTAGCTGCAACAGCTTCGCCTGCTTCAAGGGCGGACCGGCCGAAGCGGAGGGGCTTTCCAGCGCGGGCTGCCCCCTTGGCACCCATCCAGCCCACCTCAATGACAACCGCAATTGCGTGCTGTGCCTTACCTGCGCCCAGGCATGCCCCCATCGATCAGTTCAACTGCGCCTGCGGCCCCCCGCTGCAGATCTGCAGCGCCGGATGACAGCTCCAGATGGGGAAAAACTACTTTTGCTCGTGCTGTTTGGGGGGGTGATGCTGCACCACTGGGAGCCCTGGCTGGGCTGGCTGCAATGGGCACCGCAAAGCCTCCAAGAGGGGCCCCTGCTACCGCGAATGGGGATTGGCCTGATCGCCCTGGGGGCACCGCTGCTGGTCGCAAGCTGGTGGCCCAAACCCTGGCTGTATGGCTTTTTGCCCCTGGTGTGGGCACTGCTGCTGGCCCGCCACCTACCTATGGGAATGGGGGAAGCGGGCCGCTTACTGCCGGTGGGCCTTTGGCCTTGGCTCGGGGAGCGGGCCGGCGACCTGCCGAGCTGGAGCGCCGATCCCCATGTGATCGCCTATTGCCAAAGCGCAGTGCTGCTGCTTGGCACGGTTTGGAGTTTGGTCATCCTGCGCCGGCTGCTAGGCCGGCAGCAGGAGCTAGTTCTGGCCTCCGGGCTGGCCCTGTCAACGGCCATTTTGGGCCGTTGACTGATCGCCGCCTAGGAAATTCTTCAGGCCGCACTGCCTGCCTCTGTAAAGAATCATTCCGGCGGGGCGAACTGAACTACCTATCCGACTATGCATTGGCAAATATTGCGGTGGTTGCATTGTCTTGACTCAAGAATCTGGCATTAAACCAATACGGATCCTGATCGCTGATGACGAGGCGAACATCCGGCGCATTCTTGAGACACGGCTGCGCATGGCGGGATTTGAAGTGGCCGCAGCAGTAGACGGCAATCAAGCCCTTGAGCTATTTCGCAGCTTTGAGCCAGATGCGTTGGTTCTAGACGTGATGATGCCAGGCCTAGATGGCTTCACGGTGACGGAGCGAGTCCGGGCCCAATCGGAGGTGCCAATCATCCTGCTGACTTCTCTGGGTGATGTGGATGACCGCATCACAGGCCTAAAACTCGGAGCCGATGACTATATTCTAAAACCCTTCAGCCCAAAAGAGCTTGAGCTGCGAATCCACTGCGTCATGCGCCGGAATGCCCCATCCCGTCGCGGTGGGCAAGGCGACAACCCAGGCGATAGCATAAACGGAGCAGGCTGTAGTTGGGTTATTGTTGGCAATCTCAGGGTGGATTTAACTCGGCGTAAAGCATACCGAGACGAAGAGCGCATCCGCTTAACAGGTATGGAATTTAGCCTGCTAGAATTACTGATTAACCAGGCGGGTGAGTCGGTCAGTCGGCTAGATATTCTCGAGCAGGTCTGGGGTTATCGGCCTACCCGTTCCAACGACAGCCGGGTGGTGGACGTGCACATCTCCCGGCTGCGGGCAAAACTGGAAGTGGACGTGGAAAATCCGGAGCTGATTCTTACGGCACGGGGCAAGGGCTACATGTTTCAACGTATTATTCAAGGAGACAGGGTAAAAATATAAAGTCACCATATAAAGCCACCACAGGGTCATTGGGCTTGCAGGGAGAGCAACAGATTAGTTGTATTCACCGGGGATATCCTGCTTGGTAACAGTGACGCGGCCGACCTTTTTACCAGATAGCCGCAACAGTTCATCGCCGGAGAACTCAAAGCCCAGGGAGGCGCCGATCTGGGCGACATCGTCGGCCGTGGCTGCGGCGAGCACCGCTTCACGCAGGGATGCTTTGTTTTGCATGACGCCCAGAAAGGCCTTCAGCTGGTCGAGGGACATGGTTCGCGCTCCAGAGCCGCCGTTGGCCCCATTCTGGGGTGAGGTTCCGCTTAGCTACCGGCATGACATCCTTCAGCGCCACCCCCGAGGCGAGGCGGCTCGAGGCCCTGCAGGAGGAGTTCGAGCGAGATGCCAGCTGCAATCAGGTGTTCCTGGTGCTCACCGTGGGGGCCACGCTGATTGCAACCCTGGGCCTGCTGGCCAACAGCCCCGGTGTGGTGATCGGCGCCATGGTGGTGGCCCCCTGGATCATGCCCCTCCAGGCGATAGCCTTCGAGATCGCCCAGGGGCGCCTGGCCATGGTTGGTCGGGCCCTGCGCACCCTGCTGGTAGGGGTGGCGATCTGCGTGCTGCTGGCGATGGCGGTGGGCCATCTGGTGGCATTTCCCAACTTCGGCAGCGAGGTGATGAACCGCACCAGCCCGAACCTGCTGGATCTGGGGATCGCCCTGGTGGCTGGGGCGGTGGCCATGTTTGCCAAGTTGAGGAAGGGTGCCCTCTCGGCCCTGGCCGGGCTGGCGATCGCCGTCGCCCTGGTGCCGCCGATCTGCGTGATGGGGATCCTGCTCGCCTCCGCCTATTGGGGCCAGGCCTATGGGGCCCTGCTGCTCTTCACCACCAACCTGCTCGGAATCCTGGTGGGTGCAATGGCAACTCTGGCGGCCCTTGAGCCGGTTTACCGCAGCCGCCTTTTGCGCAGCAAATTAGGGCTCACCAGCCTGGGGCTCACCAGCCTGCTAGTGATTCCGCTCGGCAGCAGTTTTGTGCAGTTGCTGGGCCGAGCCAACAGGGAAAACAAGGCAGTTCAGTTGGAGAGTCTGATTGAACAGAGACTGCGCAGCAGCACGATCACCCTGGGCAGCGATCCGGACATTGATCTGGTGGGCCTATCGATCGACTGGCAAAAGAACCCTCCTCTGATCAAGGCCCGGGTGCGGGTGACAGATCCGGAGCTGCCCAGTGCCCGCCAGGTAGCAGAGGTGCAGACCTTCATCAATACGGACCAGGCACCCCTGCGCTTCCGCTTGGTGGTGCAGCGCACCGCCGTAGACCTGATCGGCCCCCCCACAGCCCCCAATCCTGCCGATCTGGAGGTGCTACCGCCGCCGCCCCTGCCGCCCTTACCGCAGCCAGAACTGGACTAATTTGAGATCGATATCGTTCTGCCTGAGGGATGGTCCCATGCCCAAACCAACCCAGACCCTGCAACAGGTGAGCTGGGAGCTCCCCCAGTCGCTTGTGGAGTGCATCGCAGCCCAGGCCGCAGTTGAGGGAACCAAGCCGGAAGCGCTTGCCGCCAGGATCCTTTCGGCCTGCTTAGACCAAGAGGGGATGGCTTCGGCAGGCCGTTGCTCCCTGCGCACCGGCCTGCGCAGTGAGGGGCCCATGCCCTTGCCGATTCAACAGAACTAAATCGCCCCGGGACGCCCTTTTGATCGAAACCAGTTCCTCCCAGGTGAGTTCCCAGCCCCCCGAGCAGCAGCGCCAAGCCCTGTTGGGCCTGCTACGCAGGCAACCCCGCGGCTCGGCCAAAGCAGAGAGCCCCCTGGTGGAAAAGCTGATCCTGGAGCTGGAACGCTCCAGGCCAGCCGATCTGGCCGACCCGGCGGCCCTAGCCCAACTGGAGGGAGTATGGGAACTGCGCTGGAGTAGCAGCAGCCAGCCCTATCTGGCCGTGACCCCCTGGCTGGAAAACCTCCAACTCCTGGCGCCCTCCCAGGGGCGCGGCATGAACCTGCTGCGGCTGAGCGGCCCCCTGGCTTCCCTGGCGAGCATTGTTGTGGAGGCGGGCGTTTCTGTGGACAGCCCTGCTTGCATGCCTGGCCCACCGCTGCAGCGGGTGCGGGTGCAGTTTCGGCGCGGGGGGTGGCTGGGGCCATCCATCGGCAGCAGCCGTCTCCAGCTGCTACGCAGTGTGCAGCAACCCTTTCCTGCCTGGCTTGATATCACCGTGCTCGATGGGGAGCTGAGGGTGTGTCGCGGCAATGCCGGCACCCTATTTGCCCTGCTGCGTCGCCCAGACCTAAACCTGCAGGAGCTACTGGGCGACCAGGTGCCAGAGCTGGCGAACTAGGCAGAGAAGCGGCAGAGTAATAAAGCAAAAGAGGAATAAAACGAAGAGCCTTAAAATATTATAATAGGCCAGCCATTATCCCCATCCTTTCTCGCCCAACCTCAACAATGACTCCAGTTTCAAAAGCAAGCTTCCTGGCCATTATTCACGCAGACAGCCAGCTCCAAAAAGCCCTATTAGAGCCCAGTTTCTGTGAAATAGCCATAAAAATCGCCCGGGCTGCCGGGATGGGTGTTAACGGCCCAGATCTGCTCTCTGCGCAGGCTGAATGCGGCCAGGTTTCGAATGATTTGTTGCCAGATTCCGAGCCCATATTGATTGATTTTGATGGCGATGGGGTGCCAGATGCCATCCAGCGTGGCGATCGATTTTCCCTGCTCGGCTCTGATGATTGAGCCTGGTCCAACTGACCTAGAGCAAACCATTGACCCTCCAGTAGGGGATCCGATGGTCCGGCAACTGCTGCGTCCGGAGGCCTATGGACACCCGGTTGCAGCTGGAGGCCCCCAACTGCTTGAAACCCACCTCTCCTGGGTGCTGTTGAGCGGGCCCTATGCCTACAAGCTCAAAAAGCCGGTGGCCTTCGGCTTTGTTGATTTCTCCACAGCTGAACTGCGCGAGCAGGCCTGCAGGGACGAGCTGCGCCTCAACCGCCGCCTCTCGCCGGAGCGCTACCTGGATGTAGTGCCGGTCTACGGCCCCCTGGAAGTGGCCAGTTTCATCCCGCCCGCCACCTCCCCGGCAGTAGTGCTCGCCTGGGCAGTGCGGATGGTGCAGTTCGATCAGGAGCAGCTGCTGCCGGCCGCCCTTGCTGCGGGCCAGGTGGGGGAAGGGGCGATCAGGGAGCTGGCTGAACGCTTGGCCCGTTTCCATCGGGACGCCGCAACCGCCGGCCCGGAGACGCCTTGGGGCCAGAGCGATGCGGTGCTGCAACCGGTGCTCGACAACCTCACCGCCCTGGCCGATTGCCCTGGGGCCCAGGCCCATCTGGGCCCTTTGACAGCCTGGGTGCGGCAGCAGGCAGGGGCCCTGCAGCCCTGGTTTAGCCAGCGGCAACGGGGGGGCCATATCCGCGAGTGCCACGGTGATCTACACCTGGGCAACATGCTGCTGGGCGCTTCCGGCATCGAGGTGTTCGACGCCCTGGAATTCAGCGAGACCCTGCGCTGGATCGATCCGATCAGTGAGCTGGCCTTCCTGGTGATGGATCTGGCGGTGAGGGGCCGGGCAGATCTTGGAACCCTGCTGCTCAACAGTTGGGTGGAGGCCAGCGGCGATGGAGAGGGCCTGCGCGGCTGGGCCTGGTACGGCGTCTATCGAGCCCTGGTGCGCGCCAAGGTGAGCTGGCTGCGGCTGAAGCAAAGCGGCCTGGCAGCGGCCGAGAGCAGCCGCATCCAAACCGAGCTGGCCAGCTATCTGGGCCTGGCAATGGACTGGATCCAACGCCAGAGCCAGCCCCTGGTGCTGATGCACGGTCTGGCAGGCAGCGGCAAGTCGAGCGTGGCGGTGGCACTCAGCCAGCAGCTCGGGGCGGTGGTGTTTCGCTCAGACGTGGAGAGGAAACGGCTGTTCGGACTCTGGGGCGTCAGGCCCACCCGGCAACTGGAGGGGGAGCTCTACGGCCCAGCAGCCAGCAGACATCTTTATGCAACCACCCTGCCGGCCCTGGTGGAGGCGGCGAGCGCCGGGGGCCTGGCCGTGATTGTGGATGCCTGCTTCCTCAGGCGCAGCGAGCGCCAGCTCATGGTCGCCCTTGCCGGCAAGCTCGGCATCCCGGTTCAGATCGTGGTTTGCACTGCGCCGGAGCCGCTGCTGCGCCAAAGACTGCTCGAGCGAGCCGCCGCCGGCAGCGATCCCTCCGATGCCACCGTTGAAGTTCTGCAGAGCCAACACCAGTGGCTCGAGCCGCTCGACCCAGATGAAAAGGGCCTGGTGATGGCTGCTGAGGAGTTAGTACCCTAAGATATTATTTTGGAAATCTTAGTTATATTCTAGGGTGCAACTCGAGTAGCCCTTTGAGGTTATGTCCATCGATTGCCCTTCGAGTGCTTCGAGTGCACCGCAGTCCCTGCCCGATTGCGCAGAAGAGGAACGGGATGGCCACCCCTTTTGGAGTTTAGGTTACTGCAGCTAGCAACAGCCGCAGGGTTGGCCATCGGGCGAGCTTACTGCAGATGCTTGATACCCTGTTGATGCACCACAAATAGGGGACGTCTAGCTAAAGCAGCCAAATCTTGCCAATTCTGACAAGCCTTGCCAATCCAACTCGCGTGCCACTTGGGATTAGAGGCCAACCTTCACCTTCACTGGCTCTTGTGGATCTACATCAAGAACCATCGGTTTAGCCTGATCTACCTTGATCTGAACTGGATTGGGGTTACTTACCTCTACTTTAACTGGTGCCCTGTTGCTGACACTGAGGGCAATTGGAGCTTGCTCAGTCACCTTCACGTCAAAGCTTCGAGAGGACTCAATTTGTAGCGGATCCACTTTGCCGCTCAGACGTAGCGGCTCAGCGAAGCTCAGCACCAAGTGCAACTGAATCGGTTGTTTGGTGCTGCGTAAAAGCAAACCAAAGAGCATGGCTCCAAGCACTAGAAGAGTGAACGGCCAGCGCAGTTTTAGCCAGTTGGGTTCCATGGAGTCTGACGCACATGATCGATTCAAGCGCTTAGCTGAGCGCCCTGCTCAAGTCAGTATCCGAATCCAGACCGGACAAATTAGAGCCACCGTCACCATTGCCAGTGCCAGCACCGCGAGGCTCTGAAGCTGCTCAGGGTTCATGGGTTCAGCTGGTAGCCCGCATGCTGAGCCAGACCAGCCTGAAGCCTGGCAATACCAGGATGGCATCAGACACCTAGGCTCGTCTGATGGGTCAGGCGATTCGCGACGTTGATCTGCTGGCCTTTGAGCGGGGCAGCCACCAGGCCCAGGCCGCGGTGGTGGATGGGGTGAGGCGCAGCCTGGAAACGGGCTTTGTGTACACCAGCAGCGATCTCTCGCCCGACCTGCTGGACACGGCCTATGGCCTGCTGGCTGAATTCTTCGCCCTCTCCCCGGCGAGCAAGCAGGGCTGCGTGGCACCCGGCAGCGGCGGCCAAACGGGCTACACCGGCCTGCTGGTGGAGACGGCCGCCAGCAGCAGCCAGGCCGATTGGAAGGAAATGCTGAATTGGGGCCTGCCCCTGCCTGCCAATCACCCCCTGCGGCGCCGCTACCCCCTGCTCTACCCAGAGCAGGTGCTGCCTGAGCATCTAGTACCGGGGATCAGCGCCGTTCTCGAAACCTTTCACAACGCCATCGCCGATCTGCAGCGCCGCTTCCTGCGGATCATTGCCCTGGGCCTGGGCTGCGCAGACACCTTCTTTGACGAGATGACCAGCGATGCCCCCACCCTCACCCGGGCGATCCGCTACCCACCCATGACCGAGGCACCGGATGGTGGCCACATCTGGGCCGAAGCCCACGGTGACATCAACCTAATTACTGCTCTGCCCCGGGCAAGCGGGCCGGGCCTGCAGGTGCAGGTGGAGGGCAAGTGGCTCGATGCCCTGCCGCCGGAAGGAAGGGTGATCCTGAACACCGGCATCATGCTGGAGCGGCTCAGCAATGGCCTGATCCCGGTGGGCTGGCACCGGGTGGTGGCCCAGGCGGGCAGCCAACAGGAGCGCCTAAGCGTGGTGCAGTTCTGCCATGCCCGGCCCTGGACAAGCCTGGCCCCCCTGGCAAGCTGCTGCACCCCCGACAACCCCCAGCGCTATTGCGGCATCAGCGCCGCCGCCGCCCTCGAAGACGTGCTTTACCAGATCAAGTTGCTGGGCTGAGGCAGCAACAGATCAGCGGTAGACCTCCCGCCGATGGCCAATTCGGACCACCTGCACCACAAGCACCCGATCAAACACCTCATAAACGATGCGGTAATCCCCCACACGCACCATGTAGACCCCGGTTTCTCCCTGAAGAGCAACGCAGTTGGGAGGCCGGGGATTCTCGGCCAGCAGATCAATGGCTGCGCGAATGCGTTGCTGATCGCGCCGTTGCAAGTCCGCCAGGGAGCGCACAGCACGGCGGGCCAGGCGGACCTCATAGCGCCGCCGTGGCTGATCAGAACCCGAGTTCAAACCAGGCCAAGGTCAACCTTGACCTGCTCCCACGGCACGCTGTCATCGTCTTCGCGCGCCTGGGCCAGGGCTACGCGGTCACTGGCATCATCAGCTGCCGCCACCAGACGCTCAAACGCCGCATGCTCCAGCAGCACCGCCACCGGCCGGCCATGTCGGGTGAGCACGATGGGCTCCCCGCTGCGCTGCGTGGATTCGATCACCTCCGCGAGGTTCTCACGGGCATGACTCACTGCGATTTCTCCCATGCTTCCCCAGTTTCTGTACAAATCGTACAACCAGGTGGCGGAGAGCCTGGGGCCTCCAGCTCTCTACGCTGCCTTCGTCTGATAACGGCATCCGGCCTGCGCTCGAACCTCGACTTCGCCGGCGCCCTGCACCTTGCCAGTTGCCGCTCCTGTGAAGTGATCGCCGCCCTCGAAGACGTGCTCTACCAGATCAAGTTGCTGGGCTGAGGCAGCAACAGATCAGCGGGGCCACTGGGTGTGGCTTTCGAGGGCCGCGAGGAGGGTATTGGAGTTAGAGCCCCCAGCCAGCCCTTGGAGCGAATTTGTGGTGACGAGCAGGCAGGAGAAGGAGGGCCTGGGGAGAGGGGGTAGGCGACCCCGCAGGAGGGTTCGCAAGAAATCCAGGTGCGGGGCCCCGCTGGTGCCGCCGAGCCCGGCAGCCGTGGAGGCCAAGGCTCCGGTGCGGGTCAGACAGGTTTGATAACTGGTTTGGCCCTGGATACGGCCCCTGCCAATCTGCTGCTTGGCTTGGGAGGGTGTCTGCTGCTGAGCCTGCTGCAGATGGAGCTCGGGAATGGTTGTGGTGATGGCTGCCGGATCCAGGGCAGCCTCCTGCCAAGAGGCAAGTGGGGTGAGAAGCAACCAATCCCTTCCATTGGCAAAGCGTTTGCTCGGGCCGATGGCAACATTGCGCTGCAGCAAGCTGGTGTGCTGGGAGGCGGGTCCAAGCGAAGCGGCAGCAGCTTGCCAGGGCGGTGGCAGGAGTGCAGAAGCGGGTGGCTGGGGAAGGGGCGGTGACTGGGGAAAAACCACCAGGTGAAGGGTGGCCAGGCCGACGCCTGCAGCTAGGGCTGCCAACCAAAACCGCTGCTGAGCGCGATCGAGCTGGGCAGGGTTGATATTGCTCATGCGGCTAACTCTTGATCAAGCAACCTGTAATAAATCCAGCCGGCAATGGTGGCCGCAATCAAGGAAAAAATGAGACCCCCGTGGCCGTGGAAGAAATCAAAAGCTGCCATGCCGCTGCGATTTTCCCAGGTGGTGAAGTAGGCCAAAAGGGCAATGCGAACCGTATTGATGGCATAGGCCGAAACGATGGCAGCGCCTAATGCAGCGAGGATGTGCCCACGATGCTTCAGCGGAAAAATGAGCTGGAAGATAATTACCATGCTGATCGAAAAGATCAACTGTTCGTTGCCATTGCAGTTTGTCTGAACTATCACCCCAGCAGTGCCAATCGAGATCTCCTTACCACTTAAGCCAGTCTGAAAGCCGAGCCCGTAGAGAAAGGCCCAGGTGAGCAGGGCTGTGAGCCTATTTTGGATGGGGGATGACAAAACCGCAAATGCACCGCCAATAGGAAGTAGCAGGGAAATAAGCAGGGGGGCCGCAAAGAGTTGCCATTGCTGGAGTGGCCGACTTAGCAAGGCCAGGGCGCAGATAGATCCAGGCAAGAGCAGATACTTGATGTAACCTGCCTGGAAACTGATCAGGGCTGGCGATAGAGTTAAAAGCAGGGCGATTAAGATTGCTCCAGCAAAGAAGCTTAAACGGCTTGGTTTTGGCCAGAGGTTAGTGAGTTGATCCTCTAAGGAGATGGCGATACAAAGCCAAAGCAACAGCTGAAAGATCTGCAGACCAAGGTCCTGCTCGCTAAGCCAAAGTATGCTGGCATTCCAGCAAAACATCAAAGCAGCCAGCAGCAGGAAGAGGGCCCTGCGATTGTATAGTTTAGATAGCCAATGACGCGGCTCAAACATGGCAACTGGCGCGCGGGCTCAATATATAACTAGAGTTTGTGAAGGCCATAAAATCCCCAGGCGTAGGCAATTGCCATCAAGCTGATACGAAGGGCATTGCGTCCGAGGTTCCAGGCGGCAGCAGAAGTCTGCCGGTTTAGGTCAACACGAAACTGCTCACTACGAGCTCCCACCGAAGAGAGCAGCTCCTTTCGTCTGGCCGGTGCATCTAGCTCAGCTTTAAAGAAAGCAGGAGGCAAGCTAGCTTGGAACTTCGTCCATTCAGCCTCAATTACCGCATATGGGGCACTTTTTATTCTTGCTTCAACTGCCTTTATTTGCTCCTGGGCCTGGCTACTGGTTGCTGCGCCCTTGGCCGTAATCAGCTCCATGCCCTTGGCAAAAAGAATGGCCTGCCAGCCAGTCAGCAGCAGCAAACTGATGGTGCCGGCCAGGGCCAGACGGCGGATCCCCAGCTCTGATTTCTTAAGAGCGATCAGCCGTAGACCCTTAGGGTTGGAAGAATCCTGATCGTGTGCCTGGATCTTCAGATAAATTGAAAAACGCAGAAGACCTTCGCCCACAAGCGCCAGGCTGGCCGAGCTGACGATGGTGTTGGATATGCCAAGGCCCCAATCTGGTGAACCTAGATTGAGGGGCAGGAAGTTGAAAGCAACGGCAAGAACAAATACCGCCACCAACACCCGGCCGATGCGCCGGATCAGCCTGATCCCACCAAGAGGCAATCGAATTTGATTCACAAATACAGTCGTCAGATCAAGGGAGGGGGGTGGCAGCCTGAGCTGCAGTGCAGGGCAATTAAGTTTGCTAGCAATAGTTCGAAGCTAAGCCGGAGGAAGCAAAATTGTCTAAAGTATGTGAGAAAATTAACAGACTCCTAGCTAATTAAGCGGGTTCACAGGGCAGAGCTAGCGATGCCCATGGCTTGGGCGCCGTAGTGGCGGGTCATGTCTGCTTGGAGGTGCCAGGCGGAGAGAAGGGTCTTGGCGACGCGGCGCAGTTCGGCCACGTCATCGCAGGAGTCGATCGCCCTTGAGTGGGATTCCAGGCTGAACTGACGGCTAAGGGTGAGGTCGGCCATGGGTGAACTGCGGAAGCAATAAAACTTTACGATGCCCGACCGGGGGCTGGCGGGCGGGTTGCCGAACGGAGGCGCCAGACTGAATAGCCCATCCACCCAGCCATGACACCTACCCGTGAGCAGATCCTTGCCGCCTCAGCCGGTTGGGTAGCGGTGGTGCTGAACCTGGTGCCTGGCCTGGGCAGCGGCTATCTCTATCAACGGCGCTGGAGGGCTTACTGGATCACCTCAGGCCTCGCGACCGCCTGGTTTGTGGCCGGAGCAGCATTGGGCCAGCAAGCCGAAGCAGTCGCTGAAGCTCAGAACCAGATTGTGGGCCTGGCCGGTCTGCTGGCGCTGGCAGCGGTCACGGCCACCGAGGCAGGCCTGGCAGTGAAAAAGGCGCGCCAGTCCAGCTGATCTGGTGCGGCCTTAGCCCTTTGGCTTGGTGTCGTACTCAACAAGGGGGCATTTGGCAGATCATTCCAGGCGACTTGATCGTTCGATCCTTGGACAATCTGGTGGCTCACCTGGAAGAGGCCTGAGGGGAGTTTCGTCCGCTGTCGCTGACAGATGCTGCAAAACAGCCTCCACTTGGGGAGAGTGCGGGTCTGCGGGGCGATTGCCTGCTTTTGAGACCCACCATGCCTAAGAGACCATTCAACAGCCATCGGCTGGGCAAGCCTGAACAAGGCTTTGTAGTTGGTGAACAGCAAGACTGCCAGCCGGCGGACAGGCATTACCGCCAACTCGAGCAGAATTACCATCACTCACCTCAATACGCTGCCATGGTGCAGCGATACGCGGTTTTGAGGCACTCAATCGAAGTTTGCCAACAACCCGAACTGGTGGGGTCAAAGCCAGACCAATCATCGAGCACTCAGGAGACCAGCTGGGTCAACTGGGCTTGTCAGCTTTGATCCAGAGCTTGAAAAGGCGTAGGCCTCCTGCGCCCCAAAGCAAGGTCCAAATCACAAAAGTTGTAGTTGTTCCGAGCTGGCCACTCTCGAGGGTATAGAGGCCAGCCCGGATAAAACCAGCATCAATCAGAGAACCAAGAATTCCCCAGCCGAGCACCCAGGTAATCAAAAAGCCGAATGCTTGAAGATTACCCGCCATGAACTAATGGGAAGAGGTTATCGGTTGCTGGGTGAGGAAAGGTCAGTGGGGCGACTGAAAACGAAGGCAGTCATGCCGGTTAGCAGCACAACAAGACCAATCACGGCCGAAATGGCAAGGGTGTAGTCGGTGCCCATGGATCAACCGAGGCCGATTTGACTGAGGATGCCCTGGCCGGTCAGCAGTTCGGTGCCAAGCCCGATCACAAAGCCAAGCATGGCCAAACGGCCATTCCAGGTTTCAGCGAAGGCGACAAAACCGAAGCGGGGAGTAGTTTCCGCCATTGGTGTTGCGGTTTGTTTCGACAACCATAACACATTGTGAAGAGCTTCTTGCCGGTCCGCTCTCCTGGACACCGGTCCAAAATGGGAATGGCCTGTGAGGGGTTGGTGGCACTGGTGGCAATGGGCAGCTCGATCGTGCTGGCAGCAGATGCCCCGGAGAGCCTGGCCCAGTTCTATGGCGCCCTGCTGGCGGTACAGCCGCGGCCTGGGCTGGCTGGGAACCACTGGCTGGTGCCCTGGCCTGCGGGCGGTTGGCTTGAGCTCTACGCCCCAGGCCGAAATCGGCCCCAACCCCGCCAGCAGGGGAGGTTGGCCCTCTGTCTAAAACGCGAATGCGATGGCACCGGGCCACTGGCAAGCCTCGAAGCCTGGATTGCTTCAAGCCTGGGCTTGGGCGCCACCCTGCTGGCGCCAGCACGACTGGAACCCTTTGGCGCTGAGGCTTGGTTGCTGGACCCGGAGGGCAATCGGCTGCTGTTGTTGGTGGCAGCACCGATTGGCAAGGGCCAGCCAATTGGAGGTTCAGCATGAGCAAATCACTTGCCCCCAATGCCATGAGCGGCCGGGTGTTCCGGCCCGCCGCCGAGCGTTTCCACAGCCAGCTCGACTGGCTCGACAGCTGGCACTCCTTTTCTTTCTCAAGCCACTACGACCCGGCCTGGCTGGGGTTTGGGCCCCTGCGGGTGATCAACGACGACACCATTGCCGCCGGGCGCGGCTTTGGGATGCATCCCCACAGCGACATGGAGATCATCACCGTGCTGGTGGAAGGCCAACTCAACCATCGCGACTCGCTGGGCCATGCCGAGGTGCTGCGGGCCGGTGAGGTGCAGTGCATGAGCGCCGGCAGCGGGGTGAGGCACAGCGAAGTAAATGGTGGCAGCGTTCCCTGCCGGTTGTTGCAGATCTGGATCGAGCCCAGCAGCACTGGCATCGCCCCGGCCTACGAGCAAAAGCCCTACCCAATTGGCAAGGCCTGGACTGGCCTGCTCGATCCACTCAGGGCGGATGGTGCCATGGCGATTCACCGGCCGGTGCGGCTATGGAGGGCCCAGCCAGAAGCTGGCGACACGCTGGGCCTGGCGATCGCTGCCGGCAGCCAGGGCTGGATTCAGTTGATCAACGGTTCGGGACTGGCCGATCGCCAGGCGCTGCAGCGGGGCGATGGTCTCGGCTTCGGCGCCGGAACCCTGGAAGCCTTCAGGGCAGGATCCAGCGGAGCCGACCTACTGCTGTTTGAGCTGGGCTGATACTTGGTTTCTGATAAGCCCAGAACTGCGCCAGAATCGCCATAGGCCATGAAGGATTTCTTGCCTGTCAATTCCTTGCCGCTAGATAAAGCCGATCCAGCCAATCAAGCCAAGGCGCTAGGTGCTAATTCCCCCCGGCTGGGATCTGGCCTGTTGCTCCCCTGGCCCCGCTGCTGCCCCTGGCTACTGATCCTGGCCGGGGTAGCCCTTGGCTTTGTGCTGGGCTTCAGCCCTTGGCTGTTCTTGCTGATCGGTGTCTTCTGCCTGCTGAGCGGCCTGATTGGCAAGGCCTGAGTGGCGGCGAAAGGATTCCCCGGCGGTGAGCAGGGCCGATCCCACCAGCAGCGCCGCAAAGCCCCGCCGCAGTTGGCGGTCGGGAAGTTTTGGTGCCAGCCTCTGGCCTATCAGGGCACCCATGAAGCCCCCAATCAACAGGGGGAACAGCAGCGGCAGGCCCGCGGCGGGCCAGCTGCCCAGGGCTGCCATGGCCACAAGACTGTTGAGGGCGATCAGCAGCAGGCTGGTGCCGCTGGCCAGCTGCATGGGCAGGCCAGCCAGGAGCACCAGGGCAGGCACGATCGCAAAGCCCCCGCCCACGCCGGCAATACCCGTAAGCAGGCCAATCAGTACCCCCTGGCCGCCGAGAAACAGGCCACCGAGCTTCACAACTGGTTTGTGGATGGAGACGGGCCGGGTGAGCAGCGAGGCGGCCAGCAGCGCCGCAATGGTGAACACCCCTAGCTGCACTGGTTCGCTCAGATGACCTGCCTTGACAAAACTGCCGCCGATCCAGCTGCCGGCCAGGGCAGGCAAGCCGAGGATCAGGGCCGGTTTGGCAGCTACCTGGCCACGCCGCAGGTAAGGGCCCAGGTTGCCCAGGGCCATCAGGGTGACCACCAGCAACGAAAGGGGTACGGCCTCCCGCACCGACAGGGCTGCGCCGCTGATCAACAGGGGCATCAGCAGGATCGAGCCGCCGGCACCGAGTACGGCGAGCAGAAAACCGATCAGGACCCCACCCGCACCCAGCAGCAACACCAGCGAGACGATCACCTGGCCACCTTGGTCCAGGTCATGGGCACAGATGGGGCCTTCATGCTGCGGCTACTCCCTCCAGCGGGTAGCCGGCAGATGCCCACTTACTCAGCCCGCCGCGCAAATTGGCCACGCGTAAGTGGCCCGCCTTGAGCAGTTGCTGGGTGGCCAGGGCCGAACGACTGCCGGAATGGCACACCAGCACCAGCGGGCGATCGAGGGGGATTTCGCCGGAGCGGGCCTCCAACTCGGGCAGGGGGATCAGCAGGCTGCCGGCCAGCCGACCATCGGGGCCCTGGTATTCCTCGGCGGAGCGCACATCCAGGAGGGTGACCTCCCCGCCATGGGCGACCACCCAGGCTGGATCGAGCTCGGGCAGGCCGGCATAACTGAGCTCCACATGAGCCCAGGAGGGCGCCGCCTGGGTTGAACGGGGCTTGCCGGAGCGCATGTTGCCGGGCAGGGCCTCGGCAATTCTGTGGGGGTGGGGAAGCTTCATGTTCTGCATGTAGCCGACAAAATCGCGCTCGGTGGCTGCAGCGCCGAGCCGGGGATTGAAGGCGAGCTCCTCGGCAACTGTGGTGATGTTGCGGCCGGAGTAGTCGTGGCCCGGATAGAGCAGGCATGCCCCAGGCAGGGAATAGATCTGCTCGGTGATCGATGTCCAAAGCGTGTGGGCATCGCCCTGCTGGAAGTCACAGCGGCCACAGCCCCGCACCAACAGGGCGTCCCCGGTGAAGGCCATTGACAGATCGTCCAGCACGAAGGTGAGGCAGCCGTTGGTGTGCCCAGGCGTACTGCGAACTTCCAGGTGGCGGGCACCGAAGTTCAACCAATCGCCGTGGTGCAGGGGCAGGCTGACGTTGACGGCGCCGGCGGCGGCGGCCAGGGCGATGGCGCAGCCGGTGGCCTCGTGCATCAGCCAGCTGCCGGTGACGTGGTCGGCGTGGGCATGGGTGTCAATCGAGGCCACCAGTTCGATACCCAGCTCGCGGATCAAGGAGAGGTCGCGGCCGTGCTGCTCGAAGACCGAATCAATCAGCACCCCTGCCCGGCTGGCAACATCGGCGAGCAAGTAGGTGAAGGTGCCTGTCTCACCATCGAGCAGCTGGCGAAACAGAAGCGGGCCGCCCCCCGCGGCGGCGGCCAAGCAAAAGTGAGACGCGGCGGCGGACTGCATGGCAACCGATTACTAATTGCTATGAGCATAGACGCATAAAGGGTATAAATACGGCCCCCTTGGCCTGGCCGAATCCCGCCTCGGCCAGGCAGAATGCTTTTAACGTCATAAGGGTTTTTGATGGGCCACACCACGCCCGGCTCCCCACCAACCCCTGAGCTTCTCGATGAGCTCAGCCAGTTCTTCCGTCTGCTGAGCGAGCCGGCCAGGCTGCAGCTGTTGTGCCAGCTGGAGCACCAGGGGCCCATGGATGTGGCAGCCCTGATCGAGGCCACCGGCTTCAGTCAGTCCCACATCAGCCGCCAGCTGGGGCAGCTGCAGCGTGCCGGCCTGGTGCGGAACCAGCGGGAAGGGGTGCGGCTCACCTACGCAGTCGCAGATCCGCTGGTGCCCCAACTGTGCAATCTGGTACAGACGAGCCTCAGGCAACGCCTGGAGCAACAGCTGCAGCTGTTGCAGTCCGCTTGATCCAGCCATTCCGCCATGCCCCACCACGCCGATCGAGCCAGCAAACTCTGCGCCGTCTGCGGGCGGCGTTTTGAATGGCGCAAAAAGTGGAAAGACGTCTGGCAGGAGGTGCGCTACTGCTCGGAACGCTGCCGCCGCCGGCGCAGTGTCAGCGACCAGCAGCAATCGGCTTGCTGAAGCTAAGAATCCTGTAGCGCAGCCAGCCCCAGCGGCTCAGCTGCTCGATCCGGGCCGTATCGCGCACCGCACTCGCCGCACCCATGGCATCAAACAGTTCCCGCACCACCGCATAGGTGGGCAGGGTGTGGGCGGTGATGTCTGAATCGTTGCGGAGCTCAAGGCCGTGGAGCCTGGCTTGAGAGGCATAGCGGCGTTGATCCCAGCGGCAATCGATCGGTCCGTAGGTGCCATTGCTAAACGGCGCCCCCCGCAGGCTCTGCAGCACCCGCAGCAGGATTGCCAGCGGACGGCAGGGCACAAAATCACTCAGCACCAGGCGCCCCCCCGGCCGCAGCACCCGCTGGACTTCCTGCAAAAAGGCATGACGGCCTGGGAAGTTAAAGATGCACTCCACCGCCAGCACCAGGTCCACACTGGCTGGAGCCAGGGGCAGGGCACAGGCGTCAGCCACTATCCAGTCAATCGTGTTTGCCGCTCGCGGCTGCACAAGCTGGCGAGCCCGCTCGATCTGGCGGCCATCGAGATTGAGGCCCGTAAGGGCAAGGCCATCCCAGTTCTGGTTGAGGCTGGCAATGGTTCCGCCGAAGCCGCAACCCACATCCAGCACGCTCTGGCCGGCCTGGAGATGGGCCTGATCCAGGAGCAAATGGGTCAGGGCTTCGGCGGCCTGGGGAAATTCCTGCCGGGCACGCTGGGCGCAGGTGTGGGGATCTTGCCAGTATCCCCAGTGCACATGGTTGCCGAAGCAGCGCTCAAGCTGGGCATCGCCAGCCTCCAGTCGCCGCAGCACCTGGTCGAAATAGGGGAGGGCAGGCGCTGGCATGGCGAGGCCATCAAGGGGATCTACCAAATCAATGATCACCCAAATCAATGATCTACCAATTTCCAGAACCCCCATTTAGTGCCAAACAGCTCGACCAGGCGCAACACGAAGGCGTCATGGTCTCGATGGCCCTGCCAGTCGTCGATGCGGCAAGCCAATTGGTCGCAGCTGCGCAGATGGTCTGCCGCATGCCGATAACGCCTGGCGTTGCCAGTCCATAGGGCAAAGAAGACCATCGGCCGCAGCAGCAGCGTCGCCGCCAGGGGGAATTTGGGGCTGAGGCGATTAGCTGCGGCCGTGTGGATTTCAAAGGCATCCCCATCCCACTCCTGCCCATGGGCGAGCACATGGCTTGCGGCTCTGGCCAAAGCAGGCCACTCCACCAGAAAGTGCAGGCCCAGCAAGCTGACTGGATGGCCTTCTGCCTGCTGCAGGGCGCGCTCCTCCGCTTCTGCGTCTTCAAAGGCAGCGAGACGCTTTAAGTAGTCGCGCAGGTGGGGAATGGAAAGGCTTTTACTGAACCACTGCCAGCGCAGCTGCTGGGCTTCGCTGGTGCGCTTGAGGGCATCGAGCACGGCAATGCGGCAGTCAAGCCAATCGATCTGGGGCCAGCCGTCCGTGTCTTCTGTCGCTCCATCGAGGATCTCCAGGGCCTGCTCGGCCCGCCCGGAGGCCAGCAGGTGCCTGGCCACGCTGGCGGCAGTTTCCCGCCAGCGCAGGTCTTCCGCACTGAACTGGCCCAGATAACCATCCACATCCCCCCTGGCAACAGCGATCTGCAGCAGGTAGGTGCTGCCATCGGCGGCGCCATGCTGGCGGATGTAGCTACCCAGCAACTTCAATCCCCAATCCCCAAGGGCGTCCCTAAGGGCTGGCACCAGCCCGTCAAACTGCCCATGGGTGTTCTCCGCCAGCAGTTCGCCAGCCTGCTCGGCCAGGGTTTCAGGCCCCAGCTGGGCAGCCTGGCAAATCGGGCCCCAGCCCTCGGCGGCGCGCCCAAAGAGGGCCAGCAGGGCACCGCTGTTGTCAAAACAGCGGCCCAGCACCCCCTCTGACAATTCGAGCAAGCGCAGCAAAAGCTCGCAGGCCTGGCTGGGATCAGCGTCTGCAATTGGGCCGGAGATGGCCTGCAGCTGGGCTTCGAGATCGCTGATCAACGCCTTGCGCTTGGCCGCATCCAGAAAAGTGCTGGAGCGGTCGATCGCTGCCAGCCGTTTGCGCACTTCCTGGGCGGCGCTGCCCACCCCTTCCGCCGCGGCCAGGGCGAGGCGCAACCGTCGCTGAATCACGGCATTACCTGCACTCACTTCGATCAGCAGCTCTGCCAACACCTCTGGGCCTAGGGCTGCGAGGTTCTGGGGGTTGAGGGTGCGCTTACTGGCCATCAGCTGGCTCCCCAAATATGGGTTTTCTAGGAGGCAAGGGCTAGATGCGGCAGCCCAGCCGGATTCCTCCTTGATCGAGGAGTCGCCCCAGCCTCTGTGCGGCTGCTTGCTCCGCCCTGGGGAAGCGGCCCTGTTCAGCCAGCACCCAGTCAATTTCATTCTGGGTAATTACTCCAGAACTGAGAACCTCGAGGAAAAGCTCGCCTGGCGCCATGACACGTGTAACGAAGTTGTTACATAGTGCACCCCTGGTGCCCCGGTTGCAAGTCGTCATCTGGAGCACTCCGCCCGAGAGTCGCTGGAGCAACTGCCCCGGAATGGATGCGGCCCTGGCTTCACGTTTCTTAATCCAGCCTGCCAAAATCTCATAAACACCCCACCTCTCCCCCAACTCTTCATGACCACTTCCCTCCTGCTTGAGCTGTTCGGTGGCTTCGCAGGCGCATGCTTCGCGCTCTGGCTGGCAACCCAGAGCCTCCCCTCCCCAAATTTCTTCTTACTTGCCCCATTACAGCGGCTCAAGCCCGTCCTGCTGGCCTACCTGCAGAGGCCAGGGCTGGTTGCTTCGGCTGGGCTGCTACTGCTGCGCCTGAGCATCGGCGTGATGATGATTCACCACGGCCAGGAGAAATTGGCCGATCCCCAGCAGTTCGCAGATACCTACGTTGCGTCCCTGCACCTGCCCTTCCCCCTCTTCTTTGCCTACGCTGCTGGCTTTTCAGAACTGATCGGCAGCTGGCTTGTGATCTTCGGGCTGTTCACCCCCCTGGGCGCCCTAGCCCTAACCGGCACCATGGCCACGGCGGCCTATCAACACATCCTCACCGCCGGCCTCAACATTTATGTTCTCGAGTTAGTTGTGCTCTATCTCGGCGGCAGCCTGGCTCTGTTGCTCAATGGTCCTGGCCGTTTCTCCTTTGACGCCGGCATGGCTGGGGAGATGTTTTCCGAACTCGAGCCCAGCACCCCAGCCCAAGAAACAGGCAACCAAGCAGGAAATGAAACCGGGTTGGGTTGGGCCCGCTGGTAGTTTGCCGGCCCCTGTACAAATCAACGCTTAGGCTCCCAAATAGCAGTAAGACCCTGGTGACTGATGGCAAATTCAATCAGCTGCAACGTTCCGCTGGCAAGCCATGAACCGCTCAGCGCTAAAGCGTCGCAAGCTGCTGCAGCTGCTGGGGATCGGGGCAGGCGGTAGCGCCGCCGCCCTGGTCTCCCCCTTGCTTGGGGCCCATGCCAGTGGCAGTGCAGGGAAGGCTGCCCTGCCTTTTGTGCCAGTACGGCCCCCCCTGCCCCTGCCAGGCGATGGCCTCAGCGCCGCCGAACAGAGGCAGGTATATCGGGAACTCAGCGTCGAGGACAAGCTGCTGGTTCCCGAGGGCTACCGGGCTGACCTGATCGCCATTTGGGGGGATCGTCTCGCCGCGGGGCGTTTCGGCTTCAATAACGATTACCTGGCCTTGCTGCCTCTGACCAGCACCCGGGCCCTGCTGAGCGTCAACTTCGAATACATCAGCCCGCTCAGCTGGGCGGCAGGCTACGGCGAAGCAGTGGGCACGCCCCTGCCCCTGGAGCCCCTGCAGCAGGCCCTGGCCAGCCGCGGCGGCAGCATCGATGCTGCCAACTTGGCGGCGGATGATCCGCTGCTCCCGCTGATCGAGGCCGTGGCCCGAGCCGCCATGGCCGATCTGGGCATCGGCGTGATCGAGCTCGAGCGGGGCAGCGAAGGCTGGCGGCAGCTCCGCGGCAGCCGCTTTGAGCGCCGCATCGATGGGCTCAGCGGGCTCAGCCAGCCTGGTCAGGCCCTGCGCTGCAGCGGCCCGGCGGCGGCGGTGTTTAGGCACAGCCAGCCGCTCGGCTACAGCGATGGCCTGGGCGAGCGAATCCTCGGCACCTTCGCCAACTGCGGCGGCGGCACCACCCCCTGGGGCACGGTGCTGAGCGCCGAGGAAAACTTCCAATCCCAGGTGCCCGAAGCCGTATTTGCCGATGGGTCGGCGAGCGCTCCAGCAGCGCGACCGTTCCGCTGGGATGGCTCCCGCCTCGATGGGCTCGGCAATCCCTTCGGCCTGGCCGGCAACAAATACGGCTGGATGGTGGAATTCGATCCCCGTCAGCCCCATCGGGCCGCGGTCAAGCACAGCCTGCTGGGCCGCTTTCGCCACGAAGCCGTCGCCGTTGTGGCGCGGCCGGGGGAGCCACTGGTGGTTTATTCCGGCTGCGATCGCCACGGCGGCCACCTTTACCGATTCGTAAGCGCAGGTTTGGTGCGCGACCCAGGCGACCCTGCCAATTCAAAGCTTTTTGAAACTGGACGGCTGGAGGCGGCCCGCCTTGAAGCCGATGGCAGCGGCCGCTGGATCGCGCTGGAGGCCTCCACTCCCGTGCAGCCGCAACCCCCCAGCGACTTCGAGCGCTTTGGCTGGCAGCAACCAACCGTGCTGCCCCACAGCGACCGCCAGCGCAGCGGCAGTGAAGCGCTCGCCAGCGATGCCGAGCTGCAGGCCTATTGCAAGCGCTACCAGAAGCTGGCCGATCTCTACCCCAGCCGCGGCCAGGACGCAGCCGCGCGGCTACGCCAGCAGGGGGCGATCCTGATCGATGCCCACCTGGCTGCCAATGCGGCGGGCGCCAGCGGCTGCCCCCGGCCCGAAGACACCGATATCGATCCGATCAATGGTGACCTGCTGATCGCCTTCACGGCGGCGGGCCGCGATGACGGCGGCAGCAGCGATCCGGCGATCTTCACCGGTCCCAAGGGCCAGCCCCTCTGGCCCCACGGCTGGGTGATGCGACTCAGCGATAACGACACCGGCCGGGGGGCCCGTTTCCGCTGGCGCATGGTGGCCCTGGCGGGCGTGCCTTGGGAGGGGGGTCTGGGCTTCAGCAACCCAGACAACCTGGCCTTTGACCCGGCCGGCAACCTCTGGCTGGTGACCGATCGCCCCGGCGCCGCCAGTCTCGATGTGTTCGGCAACAACAGCTGCTGGCTGCTGCCCCGCGCTGGCGCGGGGGCCGGCCAGGCCCTCTGCTTTGCGATCGGGCCGATGGAGTGTGAGCTGTGCGGGCCCTGCTTCGATGCGGGGGGCCACACGTTGTTTCTGGCGGTGCAGCACCCCGGCGAGGGCCAGGGAGTGCGCCAGGGCAGGGCGCTGGAAGCCCAGGCCCACAGCCTGGTGGACCGCAGCGGTCAGCGCTTCGAGCAGCTGCGCTGGGTGCCGATCGGCTCCAACTGGCCCTCGGGCGTGCCGGCCAGGCCACCGAGGCCGGGGGTTGTCGCCATCCGACGTCTCGACGGCAAACCCCTGCTCAGTTGAGGCTGCTGAGCTTAAGGGCACCTCGAAAAATACGATCAGCCCTTGCGTTGAGGCGGCAATAGCTTATAATTTGGATAGTTAATTGCATCCCTGGTATGGGCCAAAGAGGCTTCTGGGACGAGCAGCAGAGGGTTGACAAGCTCAAAACTAA